>QHYH01000163.1 GCA_003223215.1 Acidobacteriota bacterium | reverse complement strand
GCTTCTCGCCATCGCTTCTTCCACGCAAGGCCCGGCGGGACATTCTTTGCGGGGCGTTTGGGCTGCGCTCGGCGCCGGCGTTCTCTGGGGAACGATGTACATTCCTTATCGCAAGGCCTATCTGACCGGAATGAATCCGCTCTCCTTCGTAACTTTCTTCACCTTCGGCGAAGTGGGCATGATGTCCGCGCTGGCCGTTGACTATACCGGCTTGACCCCGCTTTGGCAGGAATTGCTCGGCGCTTGCGGCGTGATCTTCTGGCTGATGCTCGGCGGCTTTATCTGGGTGATCGGCGATCTCTTCCAGCAGTACGCCGCAAAATATGTCGGGATCAGCCGCGGCATTCCGCTTTCCAATTCCAATCAACTCTGGGGTCTGCTCTGGGGTATTTTTGTCTTTGGCGAACTGCACGGCCGCCCTTCTTGCACCTATTTACAAGTGGTTGGCGGCTCCTTGCTCATGATGCTCGGAGTCGCCGCCGTTGCATTTTCTTCGGCTTCCGGCGAGGAGCAGGCGCGCTGGAAAGAAGCGGCCGCGCCGAAGCCCGCCGCTACGGCGTTGCTCGAGACTACGTTGAAGGCCGCCTGGACGGCCGCCGGGCTGCGGATGAGTCGGTGTATTCCCGTAGCGTCTGGGACTGGCTTCTCGTCGCTGCCGCCAGCGGTATCTTTGTTGTTTTTGCCGGGATGGCTCGCGTCCCGCGAATGGGCTTGCATGCGGGCCCCGCTGCGCTGTTGGCTATAGCGCTGCTCTTGGTGCTAGCTATCTCTGCCTTTGCCCTCTGGCGCACCACCCGCTTCAATTAAAATTGCCTGCGGCCTCCGGAATCCTCCTCGCTTCGCGGTTTGTGAGTGTGTCATCCCGGGCGCTCGAACTCGCGCCTTCAGGCCCGAGGCTGGTGGCTCGACCTAAGCAGTGGCAAGGGTCACGACGAAACGCTTTTCTCCTGCGTCTTCGCAACGGTTCCGCTTTGCAATCCTGCTCGCTTCGTTTTAGAGTGGCCTGGAGTCAGATGACCGCCCTCTCGAAGGTGGAAAAAGTCGATCTCGCCGGCGTGGGCCTCAACGCCACGGACACGCTGATTCCCGTCGCGCACTATCCCGCGCGCGGCACCAAAGTCGAGATTCGCCCCACTACCGTTCTACCCGGCGGCCAAACCGCCACCGCTGTCGTCGCCTGCCAGCAGTGGGGACTCCGTACGCGCTACGTCGGCAAGGTGGGCGGGGACAGCGCGGCTGCGCTGCACGCTGCGGAATTCTCGCGCCTCGGCGTTGAAGCGCATCTGCTCACCGCGCCGGATTGCCCCAGTCAGCAAGCCCTCATCCTTGTGGACGATTCTGGCGAGCGCACCGTCTTGTGGCGGCGCGACCACCGCCTCGCCCTTCGCCCTGAAGAACTGCAACGCGATTGGATCGTCAACTCGCGCGCACTTCACCTTGACGGCCACGACACCGCGGCTGCCACCCAAGCCGCCGCTTGGGCGCGCGCCGCCGAAGTTCCGGTCATCGCCGACCTGGATGAACTCTATCCCGGCGTCGAAGCGCTGCTTGAAAATGTCGACTATCTGATCAGCAGCCGTGATATTCCCGGCAAGCTTGTGTCGACCGACGATTTGCAACAGTCCCTCCCCGCCGTCCATCGTCGCTTCGGCTGCCGCCTCACCGCCGCCACACTCGGCATCGACGGCGTACTCGCCTGGGACGGCGCGCAATTCCACTACGCTCCCGCGTTTCATGTGGACACCGTCGACACCACCGGCGCCGGCGACCTCTTCCACGCCGGCTTTATCTACGCGCTTTTGCAAGGCTGGCCCTTGCAGAAGCGGCTCGACTTCGCTTGCGCTGCCGCCGCGCTCAACTGCACGGGCGTCGGCGCACGCGGCGGCATCCATTCCCTTGCGAAGATTGCATCCTTGATGGACACGAGCCTTCGATATCCCGCGGCCTTCCGATTTTGAAGATACAGAGCTCCCCGTTTCGCTTGCTAAAGGTATCAACCAATGCGAGAATATTCTGATGCAAAAGCTATCAATCTTTGTACTGTCTATAGTGGCAACCGGCGCGCTCTTCTGGTCTTCCGCACAAGCGCAACAAGCGCCGGCTCCGGGAGCGCAAAATCCCCCTGCTAAAGCCAGTTCGCAGGCGCCCGCCAAGGGACCCGGGACCGCCAAGTCCGGGCAAGCTTCTTCGAGGCAAACTCCCGCTGCTCTCACGCTCAACACCCCCAAGGACAAATTGAGCTACAGCATCGGCATGAACATCGCCAAAAGCCTTAAGCGAGATGACGTGGACGTGGATACCGCCGTCCTGCTCCGCGCCATCCAGGATGTGCTCGGCGGGGGCAATCTACTCATGACCGATCAGGAAGCGCAGTCGATTCTGACCAACCTGCAAGCCGACCTGCGCAAGAAGCAGGAACAAGGGATGCAGCAGGCTGCCGAGACCAACAAGAAAGAAGGCGACGCCTTCCTCGCCGCCAACAAATCCAAAGATGGCATAGTCGCCCTCCCGAGCGGCCTGCAATACAAAATTCTCCAGGAGGGCACGGGAGCAAAGCCGACAGCAGCTGACACCGTCACCGTCAACTATCGCGGCACGCTCATCAACGGCACGGAGTTCGACAGCTCTTACAAGCGCGGCCAGCCGTCGAGTTTTCCGGTTGGCGGAATCATCAAGGGTTGGACCGAAGCGCTGCTGTTGATGCCCGTGGGATCCAAGTGGCAGCTCTTTATTCCTTCGGACCTGGCTTACGGTCCGCGCCAAGCGAGCCCCGCGATCGGTCCGAATTCCACTCTCGTGTTCGAGGTTGAGTTGCTCTCCATCCAAGCGAAACCTACTGCTTCGCCTGCACCGGCGACTCCGCCCACCGCTCAACCGGCGGCGAGTCAGGCGCCAGCACCAACCGCGCGGCCCGCTACAAAGCCCACACCGAAACCGTAAGCATTTTTTGAAAGCTGTTTTTCGTTGTATCCTGCCTGTTATGGCGGAACACGTGGTTTCTCCGCCGGAAGTGCCGCAGACCTCCTCGCGGGAGCACTCCCGGCGCCAGCTCGAAGCCCTGCTCGAGGTGAGCGAGGCCATCGCGCAGCAGCGCGATCTTCCTGCGCTGTTTCATGATCTTGCCGCGCGGCTTCATTCCGTCATTGATTTCGACTTCCTCACGCTGGTTCTTCACGACGCCGCGAAGAACGTCATGCGTCTGCACATTCTCGAAAGCCGCATCCCCGTCGAGAAGCAAACCGGCAGTGAAGTGCCCCTCGGGGACTCTCCTTCGGGGTGGGCCTGGCAGAATCAGCAGCCGTACTTGATCGACGATTTGGACCAGGAAACCCGTTTTCCCCAGTTCATCGAACGGCTGCGCGGACATAACGTCCGTTCCATGGCCATTATTCCCCTGACCACCGCGCAACATCGCCTCGGAGCCCTATGCTTCGGGCACACGGTAGCGCAGCGCATCGCGGATACCGAGCTTCAATTCATGCAACGCGTGGCCAGCCAGGTGGCGGTGGCGGTAGATAACGCGCTCAACTTGGAAACTTCCCAGGCCTACCAGAAGCAGCTTGCGCGCGAGCGCGACCGCTTCCGCGTGCTTCTCGAAGTCAACAACGTGCTCATCAGCAGCCGCGAACTCCCAGAGCTCTTCCCGGGCATTGTTTCGACGCTCGAACGCGTCATCCACCACGACTACACCAGCCTGGCACTTTTTGATCCTGCTTCGAAAACGCTGAGAATTTACGCCTTCTATTTCCCTTCCAACCAGAACATCTTCAAGCCGGACACCGTTGTACCCTTGGAAAACACGCCCGCCGGCCGCGCCATTGTCACCGGACAGCCGTGCCTTGCGCGCGGCGCTGAGCTCGACACTTACTCCAGTGAAGTCGTCAGCATTCTTCGCGCCGAAGGCTTGCAGGCCGTTTGCTCCGTGCCGCTCATCCATCGCGACCGCACCATTGGCACTTTGAACCTTGCCAGCCGCCGCCTCGATGCTTTCACTCAGGCGGACGTGGAACTGCTTCAGCCGGTCGGAGCGCAAATCGCCATCGCCGTCGAAAACGCACTCGCGTTCAAGGAAATCGACGCGCTGAAGGACAAGCTGGCCGTCGAGAAACTCTACCTCGAGGAAGAAATCCGCAGCGAGCTCAACTTTGAGGAGATTGTCGGCGAAAGCGCGGTGCTCAAGCGCGCTCTCGGCCAGGTGGAGCTCGCCGCTCCCGCTGCCACCACCGTTCTGCTGCTCGGCGAAACCGGCACGGGCAAGGAGCTTTTCGCGCGCGCCATCCACAATCTCAGTCCGCGCCGCGACCGCACGTTCGTGAAAATCAATTGTGCGGCTATTCCGTCCGGTCTGCTGGAGTCGGAGCTTTTCGGCCACGAGAAGGGAGCGTTCACCGGCGCCATCAACCAGAAAATCGGCCGTTTCGAGCTGGCCGACCGTGGCACGCTTTTCCTCGACGAAGTTGGAGACATTCCGCTCGAGCTTCAGCCCAAATTGCTTCGCGTCCTCCAGGAGCAGGAATTCGAGCGCCTCGGCGGCACCCGGACGCAGCGCGTGGATGTCCGGGTCGTCGCCGCCACCAATCTAGATCTCTCGAAACTGGTCGCGCAGCGGGCCTTCCGCAACGACCTCTATTACCGCCTGAACGTTTTCCCCATCCAAATTCCTGCGCTGCGCGAGCGCCACGAAGACATTCCCTTGCTCGTACGTTACTTCGTGCAAAGATTCAGCCGCAGCCTCAATAAAGAGGTGCAGTACATTCCCGCCGACGCCATGGAGGCCCTCGAGCGCTACTCCTGGCCCGGCAACGTCCGCGAACTCGAGAATCTCATTGAACGCGCGGTGCTTCTCTCTCCCGGCAAAGAGCTGTGCATCCCGCTCTCTGAACTCAAAGACGCCTCGGGCTCCGCCGCAGCTCCCGGTGCCGAAGCTTCTTCCCCCTTTACTTCCTATGCCGCCTCTTCCTCCTTAACCTCCTCGATTTCCACTCTCGAAGAGGCCGAGCGCCAGCACATTTTGCGCGCGCTCAAGCAAACGCAGTGGCGCATCGCCGGGCCCAAAGGAGCCGCCACTCTGCTGGGCATGAAGCGCACCACGCTCCAGGCCCGCATGCGCAAACTGGGCATCCGCCGGCCGGTGTAGCCTAGTCCCGCGTTCGGTGAGCTTCCTTCGTAATCGTTAGGGGGTTTAGGGCGAGCGGCGGACGAATCCCGCAGACGCGAGAACCGAGCCTGCCGGGTCATCCTCGGCACATTCATCGAACCAGCTAGAACCCGCGCGGCTCGGAGGGCAAGTTACTGGCAGGCCGCTCCCTTGTCCAGCTGCTGCAACCTCTTGATGGCAGCGGTGTTGCGTTTTTCGGAGGCCACCAGCAACAAGACGCGCGCCTGCTTGCAGTTCTGGGGCACGCCGTCGCCCTTGATATAAAGTTCCGCCAACTCCACTGCAGCTTTGCTGTTTCCTGCCTGGACCTCGCCCCACAACTCGTTCGGCGTCATGCCCGACTTCTTGCTTCCGGTCGAGGCGGTGTTCGATGCCGATGGAGCGGACGCTCCTGCAGATTGCTTGGTTCCCTTGGCCGCAACCGTCCGAGGCTTATCCCAAAAGGGATCTGCCGCCTGACTTTTCGCGACCAGGTTGGGCGTCGCTGCTTTCTTGTTCTTGAACGGAATGGGAGCCGGATCGGAGAAGACTCCCGCAACCGGATAGCTTGGTTTGGCGGCCGGTAGCGTCGATGAGGAAGGGTCAGCAGGCTCGCTTGGCACGTTATTTCGCAAACCGGAAGACTCGGTACCCGCGGGCTTTATCATCGCGGCATGCGTGCGGTAGCTCCAAAACTTTAGGACCAGCAGCATCACCGCAGCGGACATGCAAATGCCCAGAATGACTCCGCAAAGAAGCTGGCGCTTCTTGGCCGAGAGATACCGCTGCACAGGAACCAGTTCCACCAGGGACTCGATTCCCTTAAAAGAGAGCGAGGAAGACTTGGAATCTCCCGGCTCGGGGCCCTGCGTGGCTACGGTTTCGAGGGAGAACATCGAGCGGCCGGGGCGCGTCTTCGGCGGCTCGACTGGTTCGTTTGTCAGCGCGGGCGGCGGTGGCGCTGGCGGTGCCATGGCCAGTGCGGGAGGCTGCGCGCCTTTTGCCCCTTCAGCGGTCCGTCCTTGGAACGGCAGGTGCGGGCGGTAGCCGCGAACCTTGGACACGAATCTGGCCACTCGGTCGGGTTCCCCGGCCTTCCTCTCGCGCGTCTTGATGGGGATCGGCTGCGGGATGGCCTCGTTCGCTCGATTTGGCATGGCGGCCACCAGCTGGGGAACGAGGGCTTGCTCTTCTTCCGGAATCCCCTCCGCCACTTCGACCTCTTTCGGAACCTCGCGCGCGGCTTCTTCGGTACGCAGCCGCGACAACCATTTCTGGATTTGCTCGCGGCTTCCCTGGGAGAGTTGCGTGAACCTTAAGCCCCCGACGGTTCTCGAGAGATCTGTCCACGCCACTTCGCCCATGGCTTCAATCCGGTCCTTGAGGTTGAAGGAAAACCAGAAATAGACCGGCAAGTTTCGAGGAACGGGTGTGACCGAGCTGAAGCTCAGTCCCCCTTCGGAAACATTCAGGACTTTCCCAACTTCATCGCGCTCAATCTGGATGAAAGCGGGATCGGTCGGCACTTTCCGCAAAAATCGACGGCGATTTTGTTCCATAAGTTTCCTCAGGAACCCTGGAAATCTTCTCGGACCTGTTCTTCAGAGAGCTGGGGAAATAAAGATGTTCCGAGCTAGTAAGCCCGGGCAAAGTCGGGCTCACATAGCAGATCCTGTATTCTCTACCTTGGTGAGATATTTGGCAATCAAAAATGGTCTGATTTGCAGTACTGCTTTCGGGGCACTTTTTGTAACAAGCACGACCCCGACTTTCACCTTTTTTTCGTCCCTGAGCCGCCAAATTCATTTTCTGCAGCCGGACTTTTCCCGCAACTAAATCAGGTCTTCGGGGTTAGAGTAACGAGAAACTTTGAGGAGGTCTGCTGGACGCTGTTATTCTGGGCCCTGCTATAGCCCATCCCAGCCGGGACACTCCTGGGGTGGAGACTCATGGAAGCTGAGAAACTGCGTGTCGCTCGGGAAAAAATCACCCGTGTTTTCCGTTATCTCGAGGCGCTGAACCAGCATCGCAATCCCCCGAAGCGACAGATTCGCGAACAGCCCTGGCATCTCTGGCTGCACGATTTGCCCACCCATTCCGCCATCCGGCATAGCGCGGCAAGGTCCAGCCCAGGCTCAACCAAAACAAAGGGTGGCGATGGTCAGAACGAAGCGGCTCCGGCTAGCGCCATTTTTTCTTTGCGCGTGCAGCGGCCGCTGTTAACCCGGCCTCCCGAGCCCCCCAACGAGATTGCCTCCTGGCTGGAACCCGGGTGGGATGATCCCTTCCATTTCGCGTTGGTGGCCGAGTCTCGCGAGGAACCGCAAGGGAATGGCGCGATCCTGACCATACATTTCGCCGCGGATCCGGCGCGTACCGGCGCGCTTCGGCGCTGGGCAGTGCTTCGTGACGAGTGGGCGCGCACCGAGAAGCCGGCGCGCCAGGCGATGCAGCTCTTCGAGACCCTTTACTCCCTTTATGGTCGGATCGACCGCGAGGCGGAACGCGTCGAGCTGGTCCTCGGAGACGGCATCCTGAGCTGGCAGCGCGCCGAGGGCGGCATCTTCCACCCCATCCTCTTACAGCGCCTGCAACTTCAATTTGACGCCGCGGTTCCGGAATTCACCCTCTCGGAAGCGGAACATCCCGTCGAACTTTACTCCGCCCTTTTCCAATCCATGGCCGATGTGGACGGACGGGTCATCGGCCGTTGCCGCGAGGAGCTGGAGCAGGGCGGTTTTCATCCTTTGTATAACGGCACGACTTCCAATTTTCTCAAGCGCATGGTCGTGCAGCTGTCCCCGCGCGGGGAATTCCTCGAAGACTCCGCGCCCCGGAGCGAACAACCCGATCCGCGCATCGGCCGCGACCCGGTTATCTTTTTGCGGCCTCGCACGCTAGGTTTTGCCGCAGCCATCGAAGGGATTCTTGCCGACGTTCGCACGCGCGAGGATCTCCCTTGGTCTCTCCTAAATATCGTTGGGGAAGAGTCGCCCATCCCCGATGCTGAGCCGGCAGATGCGGAAACCTCTGAAAACGCAGCGGCGGAGAACGGCGTGGACGTTCTGCTCAGCAAGCCCGCCAATCCCGAACAGATTCGGATCGCGCGGCAACTTGAAGAGCACGGCGGCGTGCTGGTTCAAGGTCCTCCCGGCACGGGCAAGACACATACCATCGGTAATTTGATCGGCCACTTGCTGGCGCAGGGAAAAAGCGTTCTGGTTACCAGCCACACGACCAAAGCGTTGCGCATGGTTCGCCATCACATTGTTCCGGAATTGCGCCCGCTCTGCGTCAGCGTCCTCGAAAGCGACCTGGATAGCCGCAAACAATTGGAAAGCGCCGTTGGCGCGATCGCCGAAAGGCTCTCCCGCGCCGATGCGCGAGCATTGGAAGTGGAGGCCAAGAAGTCTGAATCCCAGCGCCACGATCTCATGAGGAAGTTGCAAGAGCTTCGAAATCAACTCTCGGAGGCCCGCGCCGATGAATATCGGGAAGTCACCCTCGGGGAAAAACATTGGTCGCCGGCCGACGCTGCGCGCAAAATTGCGCAAGAGAAAGAGTTCTACGGCTGGGTTCCCGGGCCGGTCGCCGCGGTCGCTCCCCTGCCTCTTGCTTCGGGCGAACTGAGCGACCTCTACCGCACCAATGTCTCGCTGTCTGCCGAAGACGAAGCCGCGCTTTCCGGCCCGCTTCCTGAGATGCAGGACCTGCCGCGGCCCGAAGATTTCGACGCTTTCGTCAGCGAACGCAACCGGCTGGGCATGGAGGATCTGGATTTTCGCTCCGAACTGTGGGAATCCGGCGCTCCCGAAGGTACAACCGAAGAGTTCGAAGCGCTTATCGCGAATTTGACGCAAGCCGTCGCGCCACTCTGCGGCAACGACAAGTGGAAGCTCGCGGCGGTTTACGCGGGAAAGTACGGCGGCGCACACCGCCAGCCTTGGGAGCAATTGGTCAATCTTGTGCGCCGAGTTCATCAGGAGGCGGCCAACGCCGAAGAGTCTGTCGTGAAATATGGCCCGCAGCTCCCCGACGCTCCCGACCTCGAAGAGCAGCTGCGTGTGGCCACGGAAATCCTTGGTCACCTCGAGCAGGGCGGCAAAATCGGCTCCTTCACGCTGCTCACCCACAAAGCCTGGAACCAATTCATCGATTCAGCAAAGGTGAACCGCGGTCGCCCGCGCTCTCTCGAGCATTTTCGCACCCTGCACACGCTGGCCCAGCTCGAAAATCTGCGCCGCGAGCTTTCGGCGCGGTGGGACCGCCAGATGGCCCCGCTTGGCGCACCTCCGTCCTCGCAGATGGGCGCACAAGCGGAAAAAACACTCATGCAATACTGCGATTCCGTCGAGGATTGCCTCGGTTGGCATAGATCGACATGGCTTCCGCTCCAACAGCAGCTTGCCGACCTCGCGTTTCGCTGGGAAAAATTTCTGGCCGAACAGCCTGCGGTCCTGGGAGCGGAAGGCGAATTGCTGCGCTTGGGCCAAGCCGTTTCCGATGCACTCCTGCCCATTCTGGACTCGCGCCGCAAAAAATTGCGGGTGCTCGAGCTCGAAGAACAATTTCGCGACTTGAAGAGCCGCCACAAGGTCGCCTCGCGCAACTCCCGCGCAGCCAAGATTCTCGTCCATTTGCAGAAAGCCATTCACGAAGAGGATTGCCGCGCATATCGCGAAGCTTATGATCTTCTTCTCGAACTGAAGAGCCGCCAGGCGGACCTCGATCTTCGCCGCGCGCTCCTCGGCAAACTGGAGAGCGCGGCACCGGCGTGGGCCGCGGCGATTCGCAATCGCACCGGTGTGCATGGCCGTGGCGAGCCGCCTCGCGATCCGGCCGCTGCCTGGATTTGGCGCCAGCTCAACGATGAACTCGATCGCCGCGCCGAGGTTTCCCTCGAAGCGCTGCAATCGAAAATCGAAAAGCTCCGCGAACATCTTCGCCGCGTGACCGTCGAGCTGATCGACGGTCGTGCCTGGTCTTGGCAGGCTCGCCGCACTTCTCCACGCCAGCGTCAGGCGCTGGTCGGCTGGCTCGATACCATTCGCAGAATCGGCAAGGGCCACGGCATTCGCGTCTCTTTGCTGCGCGCGGAAGCCGCCCGAAAGATGTCCGAGTGTCGCAGCGCCGTTCCCGTCTGGGTCATGCCGCTCTCGCGAGTCGTCGAGAACTTCGATCCCCGTTTGACACGGTTCGACGTCGTGATCATCGACGAGGCCAGCCAGAGCGATGTAATGGCGCTGGCCGCGCTTTATCTCGGCAAAACCGTGCTGGTCGTCGGCGACCACGAACAGGTCAGCCCGTCCGCGGTCGGCCAGGATCTCGGCATCATTCAAAACCTCATCTTTCAGTACCTGCAGGGCATCCCGAACTCCGATCTGTATGACGGCCAAATCTCCATCTACGACCTGGCGCGGCAATCCTTCGGCGGCACGACTTGCCTTGTCGAGCATTTCCGTTGCGTCCCGGAAATCATTCAGTTCAGCAACATGATTTCCTACGATTGGCGCATCAAGCCGCTGCGCGACGCCAGCCGTGTGCATCTGCTTCCGCACACGGTGGCCTATCGCGTTTCGGGCTCCAGCCGCGACGGCAAGGTCAATCGCCAGGAGGCACTGGCCACGGCCGCGCTCATCGCCTCGGCGATGGAACAGCGCGAGTATCAGCACAATGGCGCAGGTCAGCCGCTCAGCTTTGGCGTCGTGTCTCTTGTCGGCGATGAACAAGCGCTCGAAATCGATAACCTGTTGCGTGCGCATATCTCGCCCGGTCGCTACGAGTTCCATCGCCTGCTCTGCGGCAACGCCGCGCAGTTCCAGGGCGATGAGCGCGACGTAATCTTTATCTCTCTTGTGGACACTGCCGAGCGCGGCCCCCTGTCCATGCGCGACCAGGAGCTTTTCAAGCAGCGCTTCAACGTCGCCGCCAGCCGCGCCCGCGACCAGATGTGGGTGGTCCATTCGCTCAACGCGCATAACGACTTGAAAGCCGAGGATCTTCGCCGCCTATTGATCGAGCACGCTCAGGATCCCAGCCGCCTGATGCGCGCGCTCGATGAAAAGGAAAAGCGCAGCCAATCTTCGTTGGAACGCGAAGTCATGAAGCGTCTCGAGGCCGCCGGCTACAACGTCGCGGCACAGTGGAAGGTGGGCTCCTTCCGCATCGACCTCGTCGTCGAAGGCAACGGCAAGCGTCTTGCCATCGAGTGCGACGGCGACCGCTATCATCCGCTCGAAAGGCTCCAGGAAGACATGGACCGTCAGTCCATTCTCGAGCGCATGGGCTGGATCTTCACGCGCATTCGTAGCACGGAGTTTTTCCGCAATCCCGAGCGCACCATGAAGCCGGTCATCGAAAAGCTGCAGTCGCTCGACATCCCGGTCGAAGCGAAACCGCGCTCGGCTCGCAAGAACGCGGCCTCACAAGCCCAGCCGCTGCAAGTCCCGCTCGCCGCAGGCCTGCCTTCGCAGGGATTGGTTGATCGCGTCATTGCGCGTGCCGAGGAACTCCTGGCGTCTTGGGCCGCGCCGCAGGAATCCGCGGGCGCTCGCCGCCGCGAGTCGCGCCAGGCTGTCGAGAAGGACTAGGCGAGGAGTGAGGTGTTCTAACTCCGGGTTAGCTGACTGGAGAAAAAAGAGCCACTGATTTTCTGCTTTGTTTTTTCCCGAGTGTAAGTTACATTCACTGTGACCTGGCCCACCTCGAGGTGCCGATGAAACCGTTTCAGGGTGTGGCCGTGCTGTCTCTCGCTATCTGTGTTCTCGCTTCAACGCCTTCCCGTTCGAGTCAAGCCAAATCCGGTGCCGTTGACCCCGGCGTGCGCGGTGGCCCGCCGGGCGCTGGCGGACCGCTGCCGGGTCTCACGGCGGATGAAACAGTTTTCTTCCAGGACGGTCAGTCCAGGTTTGGCGAAATCGAGACGGTCCAGGGAGACTCGAACGACGGGCTCGGGCCGCGCTTCAACTCCA
The DNA here is from genome assembly GCA_003223215.1 of Acidobacteriota bacterium. Lineage (GTDB taxonomy): Bacteria > Acidobacteriota > Terriglobia > Acidiferrales > UBA7541 > Acidiferrum. The sequence goes on along the minus strand of QHYH01000163.1, from coordinate 12,928 downwards.
ACCAGTGCCTCTCTTGCCACTCGCAGCCCAATGGGGGCGGATCGAGCCCGGCGCAGAACCCTTTGATCTCCGTCGCGACGCTCGATGGGGCCAAGGACACCGTGCCATGGTTCATCGCGCCGAATGGCCCGGTCCGTGAAACGCGCTTCAAGAAAAGTAACGGCGTTCCCGACGGCAATGTTCACGCGCTGTTCGTCATCACCGGTCGGCAAGACGCCGCCGGCTGCAATATCCGTCAATTTGACTTCCTGCCTGCGGGAAATCCGCTCACTGGCCAAGGCGGGAATGCCAACATCATCTTCCGAATACCGACGCCGCTTTTTGGAACCGGCCTGATCGAAGCGATCCCGGATTCGGCCATCCTCGCCAACCTGCAAGCCAATGCGACCTTGAAGGCTTCGCTCGGCATTTCCGGCCACCCGAACGCGATCTTGAGCGGCAACGTAAACCGCAGCGCCAACGACGGCACCATCACTCGTTTCGGGTGGAAAGCGCAGAACAAATCCCTGCTGCTGTTTGCCGCCGAGGCCTACAACGTGGAAATGGGCATCACGAGCGAACTGTTTCCTCAGGAGCGCGACGAGACTCCGTCCTGCATTTTCACAGCGACGCCGAACAACGTGCTCAACTTTACGACGCCTGCGACTTCCGCCACTTCCAATCCCGCTGTCATCTCCGACATAGAGGGCTTTGCCAACTTCATGCGCATGCTGGCTCCGCCCACGCCCGCGCCCGACACGCCCACCATAGCGAACGGACGAGCGACCTTCATAAAAATTGGTTGCGCCCATTGCCACACGCCTTCGTTGACCACGGGTAAGATGATTGCGAGCGGCTCCGCGACGGTTCCAAGCGCCGCCCTGTCGAACCAAACCGTGCACCTTTTCTCCGACCTGCTGGTTCACCACATGGGCAAAGGCCTGGCCGACGGCATCACGCAAGGCGCCGCCGGCCCGGACGAGTTCCGGACCGCTCCGCTTTGGGGCGTCGGGCAACGCATCTTCTTCCTCCACGATGGACGCACGTCCAACTTGGTGGAAGCCATCCGGGCGCACAAGAGCAGAGGCAGCGAGGCCAATCGGGTCATCCATCAGTTCAATAAGGTGAGCACTGAGGAGCAACAGGGAATCATCGATTTCCTGCGCGCGCTCTAGACAAAACAGCGACTCTTCGCACGGCTGGGCTGTGGGCGCTGCCAAGACGGTCCGAGAGAGGGGCGTCTTTCGATTCTGTCGTTTCGCTCTGAACCTGCCCGGGTTTCCCTGCTGGCCCTGCCCGAGTTTTGCGCTTTGTTTTCTTCGAAGGGTAGGTTACAGTCGGCGTACCCTGGCCCGCCTCGAGGTGCTCATGAAACTCGTCTTTGGTGTGCCCGTTTTGGCTCTCGCCGTCTGTGCTCTTGCTGCGACCTTTCCCGAAGCACCTACAGGCTTTGACAACAAAAGCAACGGAATAGTGGACGACGCCACGCACGCCGTGGATCAGGCCAAGTTCGACGAGGTCGAACAGGTTCCCGATGGACTTGGACCGCTGTATAACGCGCAGTCCTGCCGCGAGTGCCATCAGAACCCGACTTCGGGCGGTTCCACCCAGATCTCGGAGTTGCGCGTGGGCCATCGCGGTCCCCATGGCAGGTTTGAAAATCCGGAAATCCCCATCGCTCACGGCACCGAGATCATCAAGGGCCGCTCGCTCGTGAACGACCGCGCCATCTGTCCGAGCGCCGCCTTCCCCGCCACCGAGATCGAGGAGCGCGTCCCCGATTCAGGGCAGATCCGCACCTTCCGCGTTTCCCTTAATCTTTTAGGGGACGGATTTGTCGAAGCTACACCCGATCAGACTTTTGTGAACCTTGCGAAAGAGCAGTGCAACAAAGGCCACCACAAGATTTGCGGCCAGGCCCTCTACGTTCCTATCATCGAAGCGCCTGGCCAGACCGCCGTCGGGCGCTTCGGCTGGAAGGACCAGCAAGCCAGCCTGCTCTCCTTTGCCGCCGACGCGTACCTCAACGAAATGGGCATTACCAGCCGCCTGCAACCCGATGAAGTCACCAATCTTTGCAACACGGTTAGGGAACCCAATGACCAGCCTGGGTCCGACGGCCTCTCCGACATCGATCATTTCGCCCGCTTCATCCGTGCCACTAAGGCTCCCGCACGCGACGCGCAACTTGCTGCGACCCCCAAGGCCAGGGAAGGCGCCCAGCTGTTCGCAAAAGTGGGCTGCGAGCAGTGTCACGTCGAGACGCTGACCACCGCCTCCGCGGGCACGCCGCTGAACGGCGGCACTCTCACCGTTTCTGCCGCCCTGGCGGACAAACAGTTTCATCCCTACGCTGATTTCTTGCTTCACGATGTCGGCACGGGCGATGGAATTGTCCAGTCCATGACCGAGCACTACGGCAAGAAAATGTATTCGATCACCTGGAAAAACCTATCCATTCCGGCATTCGAAGGCTCTGCCAACAAAATCCGTACGGCACCGCTATGGGGTGTGCGTTTGCACTCGCGCCTGATGCACGACGGCGCCTCGGTCACGCTTCTCGACGCCATCGTTCGCCACAAAGGCGAGGCCGAGCAGGTCACCGAGAAATTCGAAAAGCTCAAATCGAACGAAAAGGAAGCCCTTCTCGAGTTTCTCCGGTCCCTTTGACGCAATATAGAGGGGCGCCCCTTTGGAGTCGGTGTTGACGCTTGTAGCCTCCGCTCGGACCGCCGTCAAGGATCGAAGCCCGCTTCGCGGCGCTCCGCTCGTGCCTCACTCCGCGTCCTTGACTGCGTCCTCGCTCCGGCTACGGTTCTTTCATCGGGGAGCTGGCGCTCCCCGCTTCTTCGTTGCGCTCAATTCCTATTTTGCATGTAGGGGTCAAAGTCTTTTACGTCGAACAGAAACACGCCGTTCTTCGTAACAGTGTAGTCTGGCCGCTTGCTTTTGCCGGGAAACTCCTTCTCAAATTCGTAGGGATAGTCCATCGCGTCCAAGTAGTTTTGGAACAGCAATTCGCCGGCGGTGGTGGGAACTGTTGTCGCCATGCTTGAGCATAGCACTCTTTCTATTTCGTAAAAGTGGCGGGACCGGGCGGGCTCCAATCGGTGATGCTTGCACAGCGGATAGGCAAGCGGACGCGATCCGTCAGTCCAGCCAAATCTTCAACTTGACCTGGTGAGCCGCCAAGATTTTCCGCGGTAGAATGATCCCGGAGACCCCGTAGCTCAATTGGATAGAGCGAATGGCTTCGAACCATTAGGTTCCGAGTTCAAGTCTCGGCGGGGTCGCCATCTTTCCAGTTGAACCACGTCACGGCCAGAGGAACCGGGAAACACGACTCTCCGCGTCCGCTAAGTCCTTGCGAGCGGAGGCCGCATCGCTTTCGGCCAACCAGGAATCGGTGGTGGAGAATTGCTAGGACGATTCATGTCGCACCTCTTGGGAGTTGGGCCACATTTTATTCGGTGCGGAGGGCGAGGATGGGGTCGATGGAGGAGGCCCTGCGCGCCGGCAAGTAGCCAGCAACAAAAGCCACGGCGAGAAGTAAAAGACAGGCCGTTGCGATGGTGGACAAATCGCCCGGCGAGAGACCGAAGAGCATGCTGGCGATGAGGCGGCTGGCGGCAAGGCCGGAAGGAATGCCAATAGCGATCCCGAACAGCGTTAGCGCGAGCGTCTCGCGCAAAATCATCCAACGAACACTTCCTTGCTGCGCACCCAGTGCGACGCGCACGCCGATTTCGCGCGTGCGACGCGTCGCTCCGTACGACATCAGCCCATAAAGGCCAATCGAGACAAGCAGGAGGGCCAGAGCGGCGAAGAAACCGGAAAGCATGGCGATGACGCGCTCGTTGACCAGGACGCGACTCATCATTTGTTCGACCGTTGCGGTGCGGAGCGCATATTCGTGGCCGAGAGAATCGATCTCATGACCGATCGTCGTTGCCAGGGCCTCCGGATTTTCTTTCGTGCGCACGTAAAGAGTGCCGAATTGGTCCCACGGGGGACCCTGCAGATAAGAAAGGTAAATCACTGGTGGCGCGGCGTCCCGCGGCTGCAAAATCCGGGCGTCCTGGGCAACACCAACGATTTCGAGGTTCTGGAAGTCCGGCCAAAAGCCATAGCGGACGTGCTGGCCGATAGCGTCGCCATTGGGGAAAAGGCGCTCCGCGAGGCTTTTGCTGACGACGGCGAGGTGAGGATGCTTCTCATCGTCTGTCAGTTGAAAGTTGCGACCGCTCAACAGGTGGATGCCGAGGGTGTTGAAGAAACCGGGCCAGACGGTGACTTCAGTCGCCATCACGTGGAAACCAGTGTTCGGATCTTCGGACGTGGCTGAGACTTTTTGTTGTTCTTGGCCCCCTTCTGGGCCGGGGATCGAAATGTCGGAAAGGCTGGCCGACCGCACTCCGGGTAGGTTGGAGATTCGCTCGACGAGTTGTTGGTGGTAACTGTTCATATTCAGGTTTTGGAACCCGCCGGGTTTGGCGTTGGGAAAAATTTCAAGCAGGTTGTCTTTCTCGAAACCGAAATTGAGGGAACGTAATCTTTGGAAAGTGCCCACCAAGAGTCCAGCGCCCAGAAGCAAGACTAGGGACACGGCGACTTGCGAGACGACCAGGGTCTTGCCCAATTTGCCGGCTCCACGGGCCACGCTGCGCACACTTTGTTGAAGGATAGACGCAGGGTCCTGGCACGACGCGCGCAAGGCGGGCGCGAGGCCAAAAAGAATTCCCGTCAGAAGGGCCGCGGAAATCGTAAGAGCGAGTACGCGGAGATCGGGCGCTAAATCGAGTGTTACAGGGACCAGGTTTCCTCCGGTCATAAGGAACACCAGAAGGCGGCTTCCCCAAAGGGCGAAGACAAGCCCTAACAGGGCCCCGATGAGGGAGAGCAACAGGGTCTCTGCGAGTACCTGTTGCGCGAGGGCCCAGCGGCTCGCGCCAATAGCCACACGCACGCTCATTTCTTGGCTGCGAGCAGCAGCGCGAGCCAGCATCAGATTCGCGAGATTCAAACAAGCAACCAGAAGAATGAGTCCGACGATCCCTGAAAGGACATAAAGGGGACGCGAAAATCGGTCGCGAAGAATATCGGCGACGCCGGTTCGAACGGGGCTGACGTCCAAACCCATGGAAAGAAACGTCTGGCGGCGCAGACCGGGAGTTTCTGTCGAAGCCGTAGCCAAAAGAACTGCGGGCCAAAAAGATTGGAGTTGCGCGCGAGCTTGAGCAAGAGTGACGCCATCTTTTAGCCGCGCTGTGATGCGAACCCAGAGTGAAGATCGGTTGTCAAGGCTACCAAGGTTGGAGTCAACGAGGGGGATGGCGGAAATAGGAATAGCGACCTCGGGTAGTTCTCCGGGCGTCATGCCGGTGAACCACTTTCGAGTGACGCCGATGACAGTGAAAGGTTGACCTTCAATGCGGATCTGCTTCCCTATCACATCGTGGGCACCGCCGACACGTTGTCGCCAGAACTCGTAGCCGATCACGGCGACCTGGGACGTTGAACCGGCGTGAGGATTAACGTCTTCTGAAGTGAGCAGGCGGCCTAAGAGAGGGGCCACACCAAGTTCCGAGTAATAGTTGCCCGTAGCCGAGCAAACGCGACTTTGTGCAAGCACTCCGTTGACTTCCACGTTGGATAGCCACGGACCGCTCCACGCGATCAATGCGGAGAAGACACGCTGGCCGCGGTCGAGTTCGCGGAACATGGGATAGGAGAATGTGATTTTGTGACCCTGGCGGACAAGAGAGAGTTCGACGAGGCGTTCCGGGTGAGGGACCGGAAGGTCGCGAAGGAGCAAGGCATTGATGAGGGTAAAGATGGAGACATTGGCGCCAATGCCCAGGGCCAGAGAGAGAATTGCGACTGCGGTGAAACCGGGATTTTTGCGCAGCGCGCGGAAGGAGTAGCGGAGGTTTTGCCAGAGTTGGTGCATGACGGGTCGCTCCAGAACATGTCAAGGGCGGGGTTCTATCCAGATTTACGCCAAGTCGGGAGCGCTTTTCCAGCTCCCAAAATTCAGGGCGGCGTCATATTTCGTTTTCTGAGCGGGCATGCTGCATGATGTGGGGAGTATTGCACGCGAAGCAGGCGGGGACTCGGCTCCATGCTACTGCTTCCCGGACTGGCAGCTCTCGGCTGTTAAACCCCTCGTGTGGGTCAAATCGACAGGACAGCGGATCGAGGAATTCGCAGCGAAGCTCCAGGCCAAAATTGATACCAATTGTTGCCAAATCCGAGGGTCATAACAGGTCATTAGGGCACCTTAGGGGATATTCACCCCATGGGGTAAACCGTTGAACACACTAAGAATACCTGCATTGTGGCTGGATTTCGCAACATGCCCGACCGGAACTGAGCCTTACGGCGCATCGGGTAAAGGCGCTGAAGTTCGGCGCTAAACTGCGCAGTTTGTTGGGCTTAGCTTCGTTGCGCTCGGCTGGCTCTGCCGGCGCCGCGTTTCTTGGTTGCCGCCTTTGTTGCCCTTTCGGCCAGTGTAATTGTTTGCGCAAGGAATTCCCGAAGCCCCCTTCCCCCCGCCGTACACTTTGCTAGCCTGTAGATACAAAACGACATACCTTGCTCTCGGTAATGTCCAAAGGTTTTTTCCACAGCTCGGTACGTCGCCAACACCTTAAACCCGGCCATAGCTCCGCTCGCCATAAGGAGGCTCGCCGGTGGGTGTCGCCCACGAAAGGGGAGTCACGTGAAAATCGCACCAGCTCTTCTCACCATGACCGGGATTCTTGGTGGGCTTGCTGCGCCCGCGCGCAGTCAGGCGCCCGCGGCTGTTCCGGGCGCCGTCCCGGCGAGCGTTTCGCGCACCACCAAAGCGGTGAACTACCGCCGCACCGGCGGCGCGGCGAAGATCGACTTTCAAGGCACCGAACTGCTCGAGCAGGCCAGCGGCGAGGCCAAAGTGCAGAACAAAGGGAGCCGCGTCGAGATCGAGGCGAAATTCGTGGGCTTGGACGAGGCCACCAAATTCGGTCTCGAATACCTCACCTATGTTCTGTGGGCTGTTTCGCCCGAGGGACGAGCGGTGAATCTCGGTGAAGTGGTGCTGAAGGGCGGCGCGGGCGAAGTCAAAGCCATCACCGATATGCAAACCTTTGGCATGATCGTCACCGCCGAGCCGTATTTTGCGGTGACCCAGCCCGGCAATACCGTGGTCCTCGAGAATGTCATCAACACCTCCATGACCAGGGTCGAAGACATCGCCGCCAGCTACGAACTCGTTGGCCGCGGCGTCTATTCCTCGACGAACACCAGGATCGAAGGCGCTATCTTCGGCATTGACCGCAAGACGCCGCTCGAACTGTTCGAAGCACGCAATTCCGTGCGCATTGCGCATAATGCCCTGGCCGACAAATATGCCGCCGCCACGCTCGCAAAGGCTGAGCAGCAGCTCCGCGCCGCCGAGGAGGCCTATGCTCATAGGAGCGACCGGAAGGCCGTCGCGGCTGCCGCTCGCGAGGTGGTGGTCACCGCGGAAGAAGCCCGCGTCATGGCCATCAAGCAAAAGGCCGAGGAAGACGCGCAAGCCAAGATTGCTGCGGACAAGAAGGCCGCGGAGGAGCGCGAGGCCAAAGCCCGCGCCGAGGCCGCAGCCGAAGCACAACGCCGCCTCGAGGCGGAACAGGCTCGCAAGCAGGCGGAAGCCGCGCAAGCAGAAGCTTTGCGGATGAAGCAGGAAGCGGAAAAAGCCGCCGCCGAAGCGGCGCGTCAGAAAGCGGAAGCCGACCAGGCTCGCGCTGCCGCGCTAGCTCAGCAGCAAGCCGCCGAAGCCGAAGCGCAGAAAGCGGCTGGCGAAAAAGCCGCTGCGCAAGCCGCAGCAGAGCAAGCCGCTCGCGACAAAGCCGCCGCTGAAGCCGACGCCGAAAAGGCGCGCCAGGCTGCCGCGCAAGCCGAAGAGGAAAAGGCCCAGCTCCGCGTACAGCTTCTCTCTCAACTGAATTCCATTTTGCAAACGCGCGACTCCGCTCGCGGCCTCATCGTGAACATGTCCGACGTGCTCTTTGACACCGGCAGCTTCACGCTCAAGCCCGGCGCTCGCGAGAAGCTTGCAAAAATCTCCGGCATCTTGCTGGCGCACTCCGGCCTGACTCTTCAAATCGAAGGTCACACCGACAGCGTTGGCGGCGACGAATTCAATCAGCAGCTTTCTGAGCGGCGCGCCGACTCCGTGCGCGATTTTCTGGCCGAGCAGGGCGTCCCCGGTTCGTCCATCACTGCGCGTGGTTTCGGCAAGACGCAGCCGGTCGCTTCGAACGACACACCGGAAGGCCGCCAACGCAATCGCCGCGTTGAACTCGTTGTCAACGGCGACGCCATCGGCGGCACGGCAAGTGCGTCTGGTTCGAACGCCGCAAGCTCGCAGCGTTAGGCTTCCTGTCTATTTCTTTCGCGGATGTCTCAGCAGGAAGGCCCGCCCAGGCCTTCCTTGGCCTATGAGTGACCGGCTTCCCTTCCCGACCCTCCGTGCTGTATACCTAAGGCTTACCTTATGCCGAGGGAGCGTGTGTGTGAGGAGTGGTAGGGCCCTTCTTTTCCGACTACCCCTTCTTTTTATCTGCCTTCTGCCCGCCGGCGCACATGCGCAAGAGCGTGAGGAGCCTGGCAAGCCCATTGCTAAGGTCTCCATCGCCGGGAATCTGATCTTGATGGAGCTGGACGAAGGCGCGCTCGGCCGGGAGACGCTCTTCGACCTGGATCGGCATACCCTTCGCTTCACTCCCGCGCACGAAGGATATCGCGTGGAAAACTTGCCGCTCGAGTGGGACCCCGGCCTCGGCCAGAAAATCACTGAGTCTCAGGTCGCGCTGCACAACTTTTCTTTTCCTTTTTCCGGGATGACCTGGCATGCGTTCACGGTCGGCGTCACCGGATCGATTCGTTTCGGCGAACCAGACATTCCACCCGGCTCTCGGATGGGTCCCGGCCCGGCGCCCCGGGATCCCGGTGGCGTTGCGATTGGACGCTTCGATGCTTTGCGTGAAGCGGCAGGCAATCTGGTCAACACCGTTCCCGCGATTTGCGTGTTTTTCAAGCCGCGAATGTCGGGCGACCGCTACGTGAAGGAGCTGGCCGATCGTGTGGTGGTGAGCTGGGACGTCACCGAACCGTTTGGCAACATCCAGGACTTTACCTGGACGAAGACGGTCAATCGTTTCCAGACGGTGCTGCACAAAGACGGCGCAATAGAAATGTCTTACGATCAGCTTGCGGCGAAGGACGCCATCGTCGGCATCTACCCGCTGATCTCCCCGGACGCAGAAAAACCGGTGAGCTCTCTTTCCACCACAAAGCACGCCCCTTCTGCCGCGCATCTCGACATCCAAAAGTTAAAGCTTTCGGTGGTGGGAGGAGTGTTGCTGAAAGCCACGTTCGAAACGGCTGGTCCGGTGTTGCCCCGAGGAGATCCGGGCGTACCAGGGATTGCGTATCGCGTCTACTTTTACGCTCGCGCGCCTGGGACGGAGTCCGCCGGCGCTCTTGCCGAGGCCGATGCGGTCTGGACGATTCGCGGCTTCGCGCCACGGAATCGCGCCGACGGGGGCGCGTCGCGGTATTTTGCGTTTGGTGAAGGTGTTTCGCGCGGCGTCGAGACGAGCGGCAACACCATTTCTGTTCAAGGAATCCTGCCATCCACCTTGCGGGGAGCCAAGGAAATCTACGTTTCCGCCGATGCTTCCGCCGCCGGTTCACAGGAGCCCGTTTCAACGGTCTCTGCCAGCACGGTGGGGCTCGCCGGCATGCACACTCCGGAGGTACATCTGTCTTCTCTCAAGCCCGAGGACGGGCCTTTCCCGGTGCTCTACGAGGCCTTCTACTACTACGCTTTGCCCAATCCCCGCGATATGAGTTGCACGGTGATCAAAAGCCTCGGCGACAAGTTCGACTTCCTTGCCTACTACTCGGACTTTCGCGTCGATAACCAGGAAGCGGGCACTCCGAGCAACGGGCCGCTCGGTGCGGTAGGAGGCGCCGTCACCGGGATCGGCGCGAACCAGCGCGGCCTCGAGTCCTACTGCACGCCGGGTCGGTTCCAATGGGGATTTGTTCAACCCGTGTATGTCGGCTCGAATCAGATGCAGGAGCGGCCGCCCGCGGACGCGCCCGTAGGCACCGATCGCGACATCACCTTCTACGAGCAGCAACTCGCCGAGATTTCGGCCGACGGCAAGATGCCTCAGTACATGTACGCCATGTCGCAAATCGCGCACGAAATGGGCCATCGCTGGGCCGCGTTCGTGTCGGCAAAACTGGGCGGCGAGACGATTCCGCTCGGACCTGTGCACTGGGCGAGAGGGTTAGAGGCCTCCGTGGCTTTTCCCTACCGCCGGCCTACGGAAGCGTCCATTATGGGAGGAGGTGCCTGGCAAGACAATTTTGACGGCACCTACACGCAATTTGACGACGACTATTACGTGCCCGCCACGGGATGGTCCTATCTCGACCTCTACCTTATGGGGCTGATCTCTGCCGAGGAAGTGCCCGACTTTTTCATTCTGCGCAATCTGGTTCCTGCGGGGAAAGACGCGAATGGCCACCCGATTTTCAAGGCGGACCGAAGCAAAGTGACGATTCAGGGGGTCATTGCAGCGGAAGGCCCGCGCCTGCCCGGCGTGGACAAATCGCAGCGGGAGTTCAACACCGGAATGGTGATCGTCGTTCAGCACGGCAAAAAACCAAGCCACGAGCTGATCGAGCGAGCCGAAGGGATTCGCAAACAGTGGATCGACTATTTTTCGATCACCACCGGACACCGTGCGTCCATGACCGCAAATCCCCGCTAAACTCTGTGGCATGGTATTCCGCCTTGAGCGATTTTCGGTCCCGCAAGGATTGTCCATGTGCAGGAACTCCCGCAACAAAACCTGCTCGGCTGCGGCAGGCCACGCTTCAACACCGACAAACCGCGCGGCACCTTCGCGAGTCGCTTATCCTTGTCTCGGGATTCTCGACTCCTGGATTCGCGACTCCTTTCAAGGGGTTAGACGAGGTCGTCGACAGTTGGCCGCGTAGCGCCTTTCCAGCTTGCGTCAAACTGTCTGCGGACAAACCCTGCGTCGTAAGCCTTGTCCTGCGCCTTTAACGCTTCCTCAAGCCCAAAAAGCGACCGCGGATTGCGCGGATTGCGCTCCAGGTCGGCGCGGAAAACCTCCTCGGCTCCCGCGTAATCGCCGATTTTCAGCAGCGCCGCGCCCAGCGATTCGCGCACAGGATAGAACCAATCCTTCGGCTCGTCATATTTCAAGCCATCTTCGACCGCGACGGCGGCGCGCAACTGGTTCACGGTGGCGTCCATATCGTTTTTCGCGAGTGAGATTTTCGCACCCAGCACGTTCTCGGCAATCTTCAGAATGTCCTTGGTCTTATTGTTGATGGGCATCTGAAAGATGGCCTCCGGCGAAGTCTTTTCTTCCGCCTCCGCGACCATCTTGTGCTCTGCCGCGGCACCATCCACATCCCCCGTGCCGGCCAGTGCCAGCCCGCGCGCGAAATGCCAGAACACCGTGACGGTTGCGATCGCCGGGTCCGGCTGCGGCATTTTCAGAATTTCATTCCACCGGTGGAAGCGCACTTCCACCGCCATCGGCACGGTCATAAAGCCTCCGAGCCCCGGCGTGTCTTTCACGTGCGGCCCCACGTTTGCCGCCAGCAACTGCGCGCCTCGCCGTGACTCGGCATAATTGCCGTTCATCGCCGCTGCCATGGCGATGAAGTGCAGGTTGTGGCTGTAATACATCATCGAGTAGATGCCCGGGGCCGCGCCGCCCTTGATGTACGCCTGATCCGCAAGCGCGGCTTTCTGGTTGGTCTTCAACGCCGCTTCGTAGTCGCCCGTGCGGATGTAGATGTGCGCGGGCATGTGCACGATGTGTCCCGCGGCGGGCGCCAGCTCGGCCAGATGATTCGCGCCGGCGAGCGCGCGCTCGGGCGAGTTGGAAGCCTCGACCGAGTGAATGTAATAGTGAATCGCGCCCAGGTGATTGGGCTCGCGCCGAATCACGGACTCCAGCGTCGCCACAATTTCTTCCGTGCCCTCTTCCGGCGTTCCGTCCGTCCGCCACAGGCCCCACGGATGCAGATTCATTCCGGCCTCCGCGAAAAGCGTCGCCGCATCAAGGTCGTCGGGAAACCGCTTCATCACTTCGCGCATCGCATCACGATACTGTTCCGCCGCGGCGCGCAAATCCGATTTGGCATCGCCAGGGAAGCGCTTTGCCAGCGCCGCGATGTAGGCCTGGTCGCTATCGGAAGCGTCGCCTGCGAGTGCCTGCGCTTTCTCCATCGCCGCGTGCGCCCGCAGGAAACGGTCTTCGCTCGCGGGATCGTTATAATTTGGACCCACCGCTTCCGCGAGGCCCCAAAACGCCATAGCTAGCTTGGGGTCAAGCTCGCTCGCGCGCTCGAACGAGCGGGTCGCTTCATCATGGTTGAACGCGTAAATCTGCCGCAGCCCCTGATCGAAGAACGCCTGCGCCTGCGCGTTCTTCGTCGAAACGAGATGGTGCCAATTGCCGTAGCCGGTCACGAGCACGGCGGTCTTGGCCTCTGCAGGGACAGCGTGCCCGGCATGCCCCTGCGCAAAAGCGGCCTCGGATAGTGCGAGATGGGAGAGTCCCAAAGCGAGAGCCAACCTAAGCAGAGTCAGGACGCCGCGATGCATTCGGTGCCTCCGATGGAACAGGGAATTCGGCCGAGTAACCGGTTGCGCGGATTGTAGCATGAAGGCGGAAGTTGGATGTCCGAGGTTAGAAGTGGGGGGTGCAATTGATAGTGCGAGTCAGTTTACGCAGCCTCCTGATGCACGTTGGTCCAGTATTCTTCCCAATCCCCGTTCGCCCGTAACACCCGTAGAGCGATTACCTTTTTTAGATTTTCCATCTTCCACCAGGCACCGGAGATCTTGAGCCGCTTCTGGAAC
>QHYH01000023.1 GCA_003223215.1 Acidobacteriota bacterium | reverse complement strand
GCGCCAGGTGTTTTGTTTTAGGTGAGTTAGGGAGCACTCACGTCCGTCATACCGCGCCGCAGATTCGCGAGTACTAGTACAGGATATCACATTTTGCTCGACCTTGCAAGGCAAACCCTGCTAGGTAGTGGGTCAGTTTCCGGTAATAATCGACTAACCAGAAGTTATCAGTTCATCGTCGAGAAGATGAGTGGTATTAGGTTCTGGCTAGCGATTTTCTCTTTGAAGTGGTGGGCAAAAGCATTCGCTGCCCACTGGTGGCAATATTTGGCTATCGCGAGGTCCCCCATTTGTTGGGAATCCGGGCACACGAAATGGGCAAATCTTTGGTTTGTGCGTCTTATTGGCTTGCTTTGTGTTCTTCTTCCTGCACTGCCTCTTCACCTGCTTCTCCGCCTTCGCAGCGTCTTTAGCAGGCTCCTTGTCTTGAGCCTGTGCTGCTGCGGTGCTGACTACGAGGCCCGCGAGGGCGAGGGCAAAGCCAAGCACTCCTTTGCGAACGAGAATGTGCAGTCTCATTTTTGTCTCTCCCCGAGCTAGAGTAGGACGTTGGGGCTGGCATCTAACTCTACCGAACAAAAACACCGAAGCCGGAACCAAGTTGCGGACACTAGCCTACGTGGACAGGTTCGCTGACTAACGCATTGACACCGCCCCCACGCAGTAGTTAACTTCAAGCAGGTTGGCTTCTGATGTGTGCCTGTTTTGTATCGCCGTGTGACTGCGGAAGGCCTGTTTCGACTGATTCGTGACCGCTCGAATGCCGCACAAACAAAGGCGACGAACACCGTCTAAGTGAAACATTCTAAGCAAGTAACACGCGCAAACTCAGGCAAAGAGAGGCAATTTCAGGTTCCCTATTATTAGAATCCCACCCTCTCCGCCATAATCTTAATTTCCTTTAAAAACTAGGATTCTTGAAGAAGCGGTCAGCCAGTTACACGCGGCTGGCCCTTTTTGTTTTTACGGGCATATACCAGCATTCGCGTCCCAAATTCGTTATAATCCGCGGAAGGTGACGCCCCAATATGGCAAACGATTGGTTCGATGACTATGCTGAAGAGGCCGACGATATTCAGGTTGAAGAATATGACATTACGAGATGACTGGAGCGGGCGATGGGAATCGAACCCATGTCCGAAGCTTGGGAAAGCTGTCCAGTGAATCATGAACGCGATTGGAGAGCGGGAGCCATCACCGGGCTGCACTTCTTCAAAAAAAAACGACACGATTATACAACTACACGTACAAGTAACCGCTGGGTGGGAGTTTTGGATCCGCGGATACCTTTCAAGCAGACGATACGGGAGTTACATCGTAGTGGCTGGAAGGCGAATGTCGAAGGGTAAGTAAGCCAGGAGCGCACTCGCCCCTGATCCTCACCCTTCGACAAAGACGCGAAAGATGAAGTACTTGTCGGAGGCTGAGGAACCCAATTCGCGCTGGGCCCAAAACTAATGGGTCACGGTGACAGTTACGGTTCCCAGTGTTCTTGTGGTGTTGGTACCGGCAGCGGAGGCGTTCACTGTAAGGGTGTAGCTGGTCGAGCCCCCCTGCGGGACCGCGCTTGTGCCACCACTCCCGCAGGAAGACAAGGCCAGGACAAAGGGAAAGAGAATTATGAGTACGGTTCTCGTCCGGGGCGTCCATTCTCGTCTTGCGCCTGCAAACACCCACACGGCCCAGATAGGGAACAGGGCCGTCAGTGCCAGAGAACGCACTTTCATTTCACGAGAAGGATGCGTAGAAGCCGTAAGTGCGGCTGTCACCGTTATGTTCGTCGTCTGGGAATTGTTGGCCGTAGGTTGAAGCATCGTTGGCGAAAAACTGCAACTCAGCTGCGACGTGCCTCCACAACTCAACGACACGGTTCCCGCAAATCCGGCCGTTGCGCTCACTGTGGCACTCAGCGGCCCACTGGCACCGGCAGTCACAGCGAGCGTGGATGCACTCAGAGAGCCACTGTAATCAGCAACATAGAAGGGGAACGACGCAACGTGGCTCAGTGACCCCGAGGTTGCTGTCACTGTGAGGGTGTGGGCTCCCAGGGCCACTGTCGAGGGTACGGAGACCGTGAGACCTCCAGGGGTGGGCGCGGCCGAAGATACATTGATGGTACTTCCTGTGCAGTTACCGCCGAAATCCGTACTGCAGCTTAGGCTTACCGACCCAGTGAAACTTCCGACAGCTTGAACGTTCGAGGTAGCGTTTACCGTACCTCCCGGAGGCGCCCAGTCAGAGGCTGCACTCGGAGCCAGCAGGCTGAAGTCGCCAACCGCCAGGGTGAGGGCAACGGAAGCGGTGGCAGGTCCGCTGACTACGGATACTGTAAATGGATAATTTCCCACAGCGACGCCTGAAGGTACCGTTATCGTCAGATTCAAACCCGTTGTACTAGGATATGGATTCTGGGTTCCCGTGAACGAACACGCAAGTCCCACCGGCAACCCGGAGCAACTGGGTGTGTAGGGCGGGATACCAGAAATGGCGATCGCGGTAGTGCCTATGCCAGGCGATGTGGCCTGCGGGTTGTTGCCAAACGGGCCCACGGTCAGTGGTAGGTACGATAGGGTGAAGGACCCTCGCGCAGCAACATTACCGTCATCGGCTACGATGGTCACCGGGCCACTGAACCTGCTGGCAGCATTCGTCTGGACTGTCACAGTGGTTGAGGCCGCGGTTGATGGCGAAAGAGACAAAGTGCTCGATCCAAAAGCGCAATTTATACTGATGGGCACTCCGAGAACCTGGTCAACCGGACCCAAGCAACTCAGCTTGGCCGTTGAGCTATAGTTTTGCAGTGGCGTAAGGGTCACGGTAACTGGTGCCGCGCTCTGACCGGCATAGACGACCTGGGCGATGTCCGGGGATAGACTCTCGGTGAAAGCTGTGACGTAACTCTGCGAGGCGTAAGCTATGGCAGTGCTGGTCCCGAGTGTTGCTTGAATGTCAAAGACCTGATGCCAGTCGTAGCTGGTATCCAAGGTGTAACAGAATTGCTGGCCCAAAGACCCGGCCGGAATTGTCACCGAAGCAGGAAGAACCACGCCGGCGACGCTGCTCGCCAAAGTTACACCAACGTCGGCGGGACTCGGGACATTCGGGAAAATCCACCCACAACCGGAGTTGCCGATAATTCGCGTCTTCTCCAGAGCGATCTGCAAAGCCGGGGCTGGTCCACCGTTGAAAACATGCATAGAAGAGCTGGCGCTGTCGATTTCCAGCAGGTCGGCGAAACCATCCCCGTTGAGATCGTGGGAGTATTCAGGGAAATAATACTGCTTGATAAAATCGAACACGTCGTAGGTTGGGAAAAAGGTTCCATCGCCATTACCCATTAGAATCTGGGCATAAACGTCTGGATTGCTTGCGCTGACCCTCTGAAACGCCACTTCGTCAGCCTTCCCGTCCCCGTTTAGGTCGGTAACCAGAGAGGTCGCTGTTGGATCGCCAAGTTGCAGGTAGGGTCCGGGTTGAGTGGGTATTCCCTGATAGGCAGCATACGAACTGCTTTGAACGAACGTTCCGGAGGGCTGATCAAGATAGGTACTGAATTTTGCTGGCCCATAAGTTTCCGTGATTCCGTCTGGCCAGAAAAAGTCATAGCGAACGATATCCGGCCAGGAATCACCATTCACATCGGCAAGGACCATCGGCTCAAAAGTGCTGAACAACTGCTTTCCCGGTTGAAGACTTCCATCCCCTTTGCCGAGAAACTCCCAAACACTAGAATTCGTCGTCCAGTAGCCGTTGCCGGTAGTGTGTACGAGGATATCCAACTTGCCGTCACGATTGAAGTCCCCGGCATAAACGCGGTCAATGTCTCCTGCCGTGTCTGCAAAGGCAACGCTTCCGCCCCGGCGAAACGTTCCATCCCCGTTTCCAAGAAACATCGTGACCACTTTTCCAGTTAAGCTGGAATTCGGTGAGACGACGGCAAAATCGAGATTCCCGTCCCGGTTGAAATCGCCAATGGCCATCTCCCCATCGGCTCCTGGAGTTGCCACAAAAACCGGCTTTCCAAATGTCCCGTCGCCGTTGCCGGGCATGAAGAGGATGTATTCGGCGCCGCTCGAATACGCTAGGCTCAGTCCGATGGCAAGAAAGTCAAGGTGCCCGGTGTGTCGGAAGTCTGCGAGCCGATAATCACCCATCCTCTGGAAGGGGACGGTGATCCCGGCATCGGAGCTGCGAGGATCTTCGAATTTTCCCGAGCCGTCGTTCAACAGAGTAATGAGGAAATACTCTCCCGAATAGCCTTCGTCAAGAAGCACAATATCCGTCTTTCCGTCGCCATTCACGTCGGCAAAAGAAGCAGGCGCGATCGGAGCATTGATCAGACCCTCGCCAGGCACACCGATCCATACACCCTGCGGAGAGCCGAACCCACCGGACCCATCGTTAAGGTAAACCGTCGCGGTATCCGTATCCGGACTCACACTGACAACATCGGGTTTGCCATCCCTATTGAAATCGGCGATGGCAAGGGAGTAGGACTGTCCCGTTCCAACGTAATTACGCGCCGGAGCGAAGTTCCCATGGCCATCTCCGAAGGCTACGGAGAGAGTGTTGCCGGCGACGTGCCCTAGCGCAGGGTTGAGAGCTGGAATTGCCGTCGTGACAAGATCGAGGTGCCCATCGCCGTTAAGGTCAACCAGCCGCAGGGCCGCGTTGCTGTCGCCCATGAACACCGGTGTCAGCGCACCGAAGTTGCCCTTACAGTCGCCGAGAGCAACCCAAACCAAGCTGGTGGCATCAGCTACCGCTGCGTCCAAACAGCCATCCTCGTTGAAGTCCCCGAGTCGGGCGTCCTGGATAAAGTTACCGCCGCCCGCATCGCTGAGCAAGATGTGTCCAGGTGTGAACTGACCGTTGCCCGAATTCAGATACACCTGTGCATTCTGCACATTCGTATCCGCGCCTGGAGGGCCAGAGATGATCAAGTCCGGCAGACCATCATTGTTTACGTCGCCCGATGCAATGTTGGTTGCCGTGCTCCAAAAAAAGCTGGCGTTCGGCGAAATCACCGGGCTAGCAAACGAACCCGTGCCGTCACCGAATAAGGTCGCGACATACGGGTAGCTCGACGGGCCGCTCCCCACGATGGTCATCACCGCCGCGATGTCCGGCTTTCCATCGTGATTAAAATCGTCCACTACAACGGCTGTCGGTGGCTGAGGTAATGAGTAAATCTGTTCGAAGCCAAACGTTCCATCACCGTGGCCTAGCAGCACGCCGATTGTCGATGTGTCGTATTCAGCCACGATTAAATCCTGGGTCCCGTTTCCACGCAAGTCCGCAGCTACAACGTAGATTGGCGTCTCGCCCCTCGTGAGCGGAACAATTCGGGGCAGTTGGAAGGTTCCATCGCCTTTGCCGAGGTAGATCCACAAATCGTTGGTGCCACCATTGGCAACCACGAAGTCCATATGGCCATCGTTGTTGAAGTCACCGGTAGCCACGGCATTAGAAATTGAACCGGCCGGCAATGTTGGGCGGAATTGGATACCTGGAAAGATCGTAGTGCTCGTGGCCGAAACAAGGGGGCGCGGCGCATTGGTGCTGCGAATCCGGGCTTGCAACTGGCTTGCCCGTGCCGCTTCTCGGTCCAGAAGATACTTTCCTGGAACCGCCTTCTTCAAGTCTGCTGGTGGCACCGGATGCTTTGAGAATAGGCGCCTTTCCACAGCTGCCTTGGAGAGAGCGGCCCGATCGGGCGGGCCCTGCCGAAATTGTTGGGCGGAAATTGTGAGCGGAACCAGAACTATGAACAAAACTGGGTGAGTGCATACTCGCAACGGGCGCAACTAGCCTCCTTTGAACACGCTAAGCTATTCTTCTGAAGTTAATATGTCAATGGAACCACGGAAACCACGGGAATGGAACCACTGAGACTTATGGAGCGGGCGATGGGAGTCGAACCCACGTCCGAAGCTCGAAGCCGATTGTGCTTCTGGGCGTTAGGCTGCGCGATTCGGTAGAGACTCACTGTTCTTCTTTGGCTCGGCATAGGCGTGATATCCCTCCGCAGGTTGACGTGGCTATGATTATTCCCGAGGGCTGGAACCCTTTCAACACAAGTCCTCTAAAGCTCGCGTGACCGGACCAATACCTCCAGGTGCAGAAGGAAGATTCCGGACCTTTTGTCGCCCACTCGGAAATATGCAGAAACGCGGTATAGAATCAGGAGAAAAGTACAGCAGGGTTGCTGTGTCGTGGCGCGGACTTTCCGCACTGCGAGGCGTTGGCGTGAGGCCAAGTGATGCTGAACATCCGGAGATCGCTGCGATCGCTTGCTTCGCGTCCCGTTTTCCCGGTTGTGGCCGTCGCGACGCTGGCCCTGGGCCTCGGGGTCAACGCCGCGATCTTCAGCCTGACACGCGAAGTCCTGCTCCGGCCGCTTCCGTACCGCGATGCCGATCGGCTCGTGCGGGTGTTCGAGGTCAGCCGGGCGCTGGGGGTGGCGTCCGCGCCGATCGCGCCGGTCAACTACATCGCGTGGCGCGACCTCGTGGATGCGTTCGAGCAGACCGCGGTTTTCCGCGCATTGCTTCGAGCGCCAGCGTCTTCAGAACGAGCATGTCCAG
>QHYH01000022.1 GCA_003223215.1 Acidobacteriota bacterium | reverse complement strand
ATGCGTGCTCTCCGCAACTTCCGGAGGCTACAATTCGTTGTGCTTCCCAGCGTCCCAGCCATACTCGTACGCGGGCTCTGCGAGCACCAGAGTGAGACGGCTTCTGTCGCCAACGCGGCTGCACAAACGCTACGACATCTCGAGCTCATTTTCATCCTTCGTTGTGACCCCGAAGGGGCCATGAGTTACTCGTAACGCAAGGCCACCATAGGATCTACTCGCGTGGCCCTCCGCGCCGGCAAAAAGCTGGCGAGTACAGCGACACCTATCAGCGCGGCAACCGAAGTTGTGAAGACCGCTGGGTCGGCAGCGCCGATTCCGAATAGAAAAGCCTTCGCATATCGCGAGAGCCAGACGGCCAATGGGATTCCCGCTGCAGCTCCGGCCAATACCAGCCACAGCGTTTCGCGCACGATCAGCCAAATTATTCCTCGTCGGCGGGCGCCTAATGCCATCCGAACTCCAATTTCAGCGGTGCGGCGAGCGACGGCATACGCCATAAGACCATACAAGCCCAGGCAGGCAAGCAGTAGCGCCAGCCCGCCGAAGAAGCTGGAAATCGTAGCGAGGAGGCGCTCGCGGAGGAACGAGTCCTCCGTTTGAGCGCGCAGGGTCTTGACGTGGAAAATCGGCACATTGCGGTCCACCGATGCGATGGCTTGGCGCACCTCGTCCACGAGGCCGGCGCCTGATCGGTATCGGAGTTCAAAGGAAACAGCACCCATACCGACCCACTGGCCCGGGTCGGTGCCACCTTGGCCCTGAAACAGCGACCGGTACAAAACTGGCCGGGGCTGCTCGCGTGCGCCGCCATAGAGCGAGTCCTTCACCACGCCAATGATCTCAGCATCATCGAGCCGATGGCCGATCGGATTGTGGCCTGGCAAAACCTGGCGGGCCAGCGATTCGTTGACGATCACCACTCTCGATGCCGCCCCGCCATCGCGTAGGTCGAAATCGCGGCCCATCACGATGCGTGTGCCAACGGTGGAGAAATATCCGGGGCTCATGGCATTCCAGGCGACCTTGATCCGTTCCGCCTCGGGGAGCGTGCGGCCGTCGACTTGGCCGATGACGTCAACCAGATAATATTGATCATCCACGGGACGGACGATGGATACGCTGGCGGCCTGAATGCCTGGCAAGACGGCGGCCTTGTCGAGGATCGCACGATAAAGAGTGCCCGCCCGCTCCTTTGGATAACCCGCGAGCTTGGCGTCGACGGAGAACATGAGAATGTTGTCGCGTTCGTAGCCGACGTCAACGCTCCGGAGATTTTCGAGGGTGCGTAGGAAGATTCCGGCCCCAGTGATAAGCACCAGCGATAGTGTGACCTGAACCGCAACCAGTACGCGGTCCAGGAAACGCGAGGCTCGGGTGGTCCCGTGCGCGCCCTGCTTCAGGGCTGAGCAGGGATCGACGCGCGTGCCACGGAGGGCGGGCACGAGACCGAACAGAATCCCACCAGCGAGCGACACCGCCGCGGTGAAGCAGAAGACGGGCCAGTCGGGTCGCACATCGAGCGCCACAGGCGAGTCGCCAGTCGAGATCATGCGGACCAGCACTGCGCCGCCCCACCAGGCAATCGCCAATCCCAGAACGCCACCCGCACCAGCGACGAGAAGGCTCTCGGTTAGCAGTTGCCGAATGACGCGCGCTCTTCCCGAGCCCAACGCCATGCGCAGCGCGATCTCCGGGCGGCGGTAGGAAGTGCGGGCCAGCACGAGGTTG
This sequence comes from Acidobacteriota bacterium, assembly GCA_003223215.1. GTDB lineage: Bacteria > Acidobacteriota > Terriglobia > Acidiferrales > UBA7541 > Acidiferrum. The sequence continues at coordinate 4,882 of QHYH01000022.1, read as the reverse complement.
GCAACATTGACGCACGAAATCAGCAGCACCATGCCGCCGACACCCATGAGCAGCTCTAGCGGAAGAGCGTACGTGTGCCGGAGGCCGCTGAACATACCGGTCGCGGCGGGATGCAGCACGAGTCGGCTCTCGCTAACAAACTGCTGCATTCTCTGCCCCGGCTGTTCCACTTCCAAAAGCTGCTGCTCCAGCAGCCTGCGGTGAATTACGTCGAGTTCCGCCTGTGCACGCGCCAGCGAAACGCCAGGCCTAAGGCGGCCGGCAATAAGCAGCCAGCTCGTGAAGGAGGCCCGCCAGCGATTCGGATCGGGCGTGAAGCGGTCCAGCGCACGCAATGGCACCCAAATGTCCCGAGCGCCGCCAACGTAGATGGAGAATTTTGGTGGCGCGATGCCGATGACGGTGAACGGGAGCTGGTTGATGAGGATGGTTTGACCGATGATCGCCGGGTCGGCGGCAAAACGGCTCCGCCAGTACCGATCGCTTAGAACTGCAACATCCGCGCCCTCGCGATCGTCTCCTGGGGCGAAAAGGCGGCCACGCTGTGGAGCGACCTCGAGAACGGAAAAGAAATTGTCGGTGTAGGCGTCGCATTGCGCCAATCCAACACTTCCGTCCCAGCCGACATTCACGTTCTTCAATCCGACTCCGCCAAAAATTCCGGAAAGCATCCCGGCCTGGCTGCGGAAACGTTCAAGTTGTGGATAGCCAAAATAGCTGTTCCAGTCCCCGATTCCCGTGTATGTGAACTGCACGAGTTGCTGCGGGTCGGGCACGGGCAGCAGGCGCAAGACGACCGCATGCAACAAACTGAAGATAGCGGAGTTGGCGCCAATGCCTAGCGCGAGCGTGAGAATGGCGACGGCGGTAAAGCTGGGAGACTTGCGTAGCATTCGAGCAGCAAAGCGCAAATCTTGCCAGCACGTCTCCACAAAAGATTCCCAGCGTGCGGAGTGAACCTCTTCCTTCGTGACTTCGAGGCTGCCGCGCTCTAAACGTACGGCGCGAAGCGCATCCCTATGGCCCATCCCCTGGCTCATCTTTTCTTGTGCTGCCGTCTCCAGGAAGCCGTTTAGTTCTTCGTCCAGCTCGTGGCTGACCTGCTCCTTTCGGAACAATGATCGAACCCCGCTCGCAATGTTTCGCAGCAGTGACATCGGCCCTCACTCCTATGAAAATAGCCGCGTATCTCATTGAAAAGATTGGCTCAACAGTGAGCGGCTATTTTCATCCTTCGTTGTGGCTCTCCGAGAGCCATGGGTTACTCGTAACGCAAGGCCACCAGCGGATCTACATGCGTCGCGCGGCGCGCAGGCAAAAGCGCGGCAACCAATGCGACTGCGATCAACGACACCGTCGCTCCCACGAATAGGCCAATGTCCGTGGACTGGATGCCGTAGAGCATGCCCGCAATCGTGGCGGCAAGGGTCCTGGCCAGCCCCAAAGCCACAGCTATTCCGATTGCAACGCCCGCGAGGGTCACGCCCAGCGTTTGGCGCAGCACGAGTCTTCGGATATCGCGTCGCTGAGCTCCTAGAGCCATGCGAATGCCAAACTCATTCGTTCGCCGCGACACGCTGTAGGCAAAAACTCCGTAGAGCCCAATCGCAGCGAGCAGACAAGCTAATGCCGCGAAGGCCGACGACAACAACGCTGTTAGGTGCTCTTGGGAAATCATGTCATTGACAACCGTCTCAAGGGGCTGGATTCTCTCGACTTGCAGAATCTTGTCGCTGGCCGCAACTTCGGCCCATATTACGCCGCTCAATAAGTGCTCGCCGACATTAGCGCGCACGAAGAAGCTGCCACCCTTCCAGGATTTCCCAGCCGGGATATACACCATGCGCCATACTCTCTCCCGAATCCCATAATGCCTCGCGTCCCTCACCACGCCCACAATTTCGCGGACGATTTGTGGCTCACCAGTTAGTCCGATGCGCTGGCCGATTGCCGAATCTGCGCCGAAGTAATAGCGTGCCAAACTCTCGTTGACCACGGCTACGGGGTGTCTCTCCTCCTGATCCTGAGAGTTCAGATAGCGACCCTGCAAAAGTCCTAGCCCGATTGACTCGAAGAAACCGGGGCTCACCGATATCATTCCCACGTCATTGTCTTCGCTTGGTGTCGAGTGCCCCGGTACCGTGATGCGGCCCGACCATCCGCCATCGCCGTACACGCTCGGGGACGAATAACTTGCAACGACTACACCGGGATGAGACTCCAGGCGTTCCTGGATCTCCGCGTACGCTTGCCGAAGCCGGTCCTCGGAAGTGCCCTTGGGAAAAGAGAGGTCGAACGTAACAACGTTTTCGGGGCGGAAACCCAGGTCACTGCTCTTTAGATTATGCAGCGTTTCGAGGAACAGTCCCGCGCCGACCAATAAGGGCAAGGTCAGCGCGAACTGGCCCACTAGGAGAAGCCTTCCTGTAGAGGATGAGGCGGTGATCTGATGTCCGCCGCGGAAGCTCATTTCAAGCTTTTCGCTCGAAGCGCGCAGAGCAGGTCCAAGTCCGAACAATGTCGCGGTCACAAACGCAGTGCACACGGCAAAACCAAACACGGCGAAGTCCGGCCGGAGATCGAACGCGAGCGGCAGTGGCGATTGTGGAAGCAGAGAGAGAAGAAGCCGCGTGCCCCATACGGACAAAAAGATGGCACAGACCGCGCCGGCGAACGAGAGGAGAAAATGTTCGGTGAACAATTGCCAGGCAATTCGCCCGCGACTGGCACCGAGAGCGAGACGGACCATGATCTCCTGTCTCCGGGCGGCGTTGCGTGCCAGGATAAGGTTAGCTATGTTCGCGCACGAGATCAGGAGAACCACCATGGCTACGGCAAGCAATACGAGTAGCGGTTTCTCGTACTTCCGTCCGGTGGACGCAAGACCGGACTGGGCGGGACGAAGCGTCACATGCTGTCCCTCCAGCATGGATTTCCAGCGCGGTGACGCGCCAGGCATGAGCGTGTCAGCGACGTGTGCGCGAAATGCGGTCTCGAACATGGCTTGGGCTTGGGACACGTCAACGCCAGGCCGCAAGCGCAGAAGGAGCCGTAGCCAATTAATGTTCGGGTCTGGCCGCCACCCCCTATTAGCTGAAGCAGCGGTCACGGGCACCCACACATCCACTGATACTTCGGGTTCGATCCCAAAGAATCCCGGTTGGGCAACCCCGACCACGGTGTAAGGGACCTCATCGTAGAAAATCCTCTTGCCTAGGATCGCAGCGTCGGATTGGAAGCGACGCACCCAGAATCCGTGACTCAAAACAGCAAAGTGACTTCCTCCGAGCGCATTGTCGTCTTGCGGTTCTAAGACGCGCCCTAGAATAGGCTCGACATGCAGGACAGAAAAGAAGTTGGCCGAAACGGCTTCTCCAACTATTCGTTCTGTCGATTGCGTGTCAAGGCTGAATTTTCTCGAACTAACAGTCTCTGTGGCGAACATCTCGCCCCAAGAGTCTGCTATCTTGCTGAGTTGCTGAAAGAGAGGAAAGGAATAACTGAATTCGCCTGCAAAGTCGCCTTCGGAAGATGTCCGCATTAGATGAAAAATTTCCTGAGGGTCCTGGACCGGTAGCGGTCTCCAGAGCGAGGCGTGCAGAAGTGTGAAGATGGCGGTGTTTGCCCCGATTCCGAGGGTCAGCGTCAGTACAGCCACGGCCGTAAAAGCGGGACTCTTGCGCAGCATGCGGATTGCAAAGCGCAAATCTTGCCAGCATGTCTCCACAAAAAATTCCCAGCCGCCAGAGCGAACGAGTTCCTTGGTAACTTCGAGACTGCCGCGCTCTAGTCGCACTTCGCGAAGCGCATCCTTACGACTTACGCCTTGCCTCATCTTCTCCGCCGCTTCCATCTCCAAATAGGCGCCTAGTTCTTCATCCAACTCCCGGTCGACTTGGTTCTTTCGGAAAAGCGACCGCAGGCCGGTTGCAAAATTTCTGAACAAGGACATGGCTCGCTCCCCTACGAGGCCTCCAAAATTCTGCCGATTGCGGCCACTTGCCTGCCCCATTCTCGTGTTTCGCTGTCGAGCCTCTTTCGTCCCTTCGCCGTCAGAGTGTAGTACCTTGCCCGCCTGTTGTTTTCAGTGGGTTTCCATTCGCCATCGATTAGCCCGTCCCTCTCTAGTCGTTGAATGGCGAGAAATAACGAGCCCGCATTCAGGCGGAAAACGCCCTTGCTCATCTGTTCGATTCGCACGGAAATCCCGTATCCATGCATAGGCTCCAGCGCCAACGTTTTTAGGATGAGCATATCGAGCGTGCCCTGGACGAGATCACTCGGCTTGTCTGGCATAAACCTTATTCCCCTTGGATACCAAGAGGAACATACGCTTCTTCTACTGGTTGTCAAGAGGAGAAGACCCCAAAATTCATGAGGAAAAGACCTGAGCAGGCAACTGCCAGGCTTGGAGGGGCTCCCGGCTCTCCGCCACGTTCGAGATACATTTCATATGCACGGCGTCTGACTCGTTCTTATCCCACTGCCCTCGATTGAAAGGGCTCTCCGGTCGCTCGTGGCTCGGAGATTTCCTCAAGCTTTGCGTCTCTTGTTTCGCTGTCATGCGTGTTCTAGGAACGGAAGATTTCTCCCAGTCCTGCCCGAGAGCTCTCCGCCAGCCTTTCTGGGCTCAACTTTCGTCCGGCGGCCATCCGGGAGGCCTCGCGAATCGTGTCATCCACTTTTCCGAACAGTTCGTCGGCAGTGCCTTCGAGTTCCGCTCTTCTTCGTGGATGGAGTTTCGGAGCGACATCCGTTTGGAAGATATTCCGCAATTCTTCCAGGCTCTCGGAAAACACCTCGATCGTGTCGTGAATATGAAGGAGGAAATTCTCATGGAAGGAGGTATGCCTTTCTTTCAATTCTGTGCCTCGAATCCTCG
>QHYH01000021.1 GCA_003223215.1 Acidobacteriota bacterium | reverse complement strand
TTTGGCAGGCTTTCGAGCCCCATTTCGCGGACTACTTCGCAACGCTCCATATCCCCTTTGTCGCCGGCCGCGATTTCAACGCACACGATGTCCCAGCCTCTCCTCGAGTCGCCATCGTGAACGAGACACTTGCAAACGAGATTCTCCCCTCCGGGCTGCCTTTGGGCCGTACGATCAGCCTCGACGGCGCTTCGTATCAAATTATCGGAATCGTGAAAGATGCACAGTTTCACAGCGCCCTCCAAGGTCCGGTGCCTGTGGCTTATGTAGCTTACTGGCAGAACGAAAACGAAGTTGACGCGCGGATGTGCATCCGTGTTGCAGGAGATCTGGCTGCGGCTCTGCCCGCGATTCGTAAAACCGTCGCACGCATCGATCCGGATGTTCCCATTACAGAAACACTTCCCCTCATCGATCAAGTCCGGGGCACGTACGTGGACCTCCGTGTCGCGAGCGCCGCGCTCACCGCTGTGTCTGCGCTGGCAATGCTCCTGTGTGCGATGGGTCTCTACGGGGTGATCGCCTATGATGTGAAAAGGCGGACGGGGGAAATCGGCGTACGGATGGCGCTTGGCGCAAAACCAGGCCAGGTCTTGAAGCTGTTCCTGAAGCAAGGCGTTTTTCTTGTTTTCGCTGGGAGTGTCGCCGGGCTAGGCTTGGCGCTCGGCGCTACGCGCTTGCTCGCTTCCTATTTGTTCGGCGTTCGCCCCTTCGACCCGGCAACGTTTGGGGCGGCGGCAGGACTTCTAGTCTTCGTTGCGCTGCTGGCCAGTTATTTGCCATCGCGCAAAGCTTCGCGTGTCGATCCCATGGTTGCCCTGAGATACGAGTGAAGGAGGGCAGGAAAATGCGACCGGAGCATTGGCTATACACGATTCCACTGCGGCTGCGGTCGTTGTTTCGCCGGGCGCAGGCGGACCAGGAATTGGGCGACGAGTTGCGCGACCACCTGGAACGAAGAACCGAGGAATATGTCGCGCGAGGGATGACGCAAGAAGAAGCGCACCGCCGTGCGCGAATCGATCTGGACGGTATCGAGCAGACCAAAGAGAAATGCCGGGAGGCACGCCGCGTGAACTGGATTCAGGACCTAGTTCAGGATTTGCGCTTTGGTCTGCGCATGTTTCGGAAGTCGCTAGGCTTCACCACTGTCGCTGTCCTGACGCTCGCGCTAGGCATTGGCGCGAATACGGCAATTTTTTCAGTTGTGAATGGCGTGCTGCTGCAGCCTCTTCCTTATCTACACTCGGAACAGCTTATCGTGGTCGCTCGAACGGAGCCCCGGTTCGACTACCCCGTGCCGCTCTCAGGGCCGAATTTCCTCGACTGGCGAGCCCGCGCCAAGGGATTTCAGTCTCTTGCTGGTTTCGATGGACGCGGATTCACGTTCATGGCCGGTAATCAACCGGAACACGTCTTAGGCGCGGCGGTTTCGTTCAATTTTCTTCAGGTGTTGCAGGTGGCCCCAGCCCTTGGACGCGATTTTCTGCAGCAGGAAGAGCATGCCGGCAGTGATCACGTTGCGCTAGTTACCAACGGCTTTTGGAAAAAACGATTTGGCGGCAGCCCTGACGCGGTGGGACAAACGCTGATTCTAAACGGGCAGCCGTTCGCGCTTGTTGGTGTACTCCCTCCAGGTTTCCGCTACGTATTGATGGGCGACGCACAGATTTTCGTCCCGTTAAATTTGGACAAAACTAGTCGCGGTGACAATTTCCTCTCCGTGGTTGGTCGCCTCAAGCCCGGAGTCTCCTTGCGCCAGGCGGAAAGCGAAATGGATTCAATCGCATTCGCCTTGGAGAAGGAATATCCAGCTGACAACGCGGAACAGGGAGCGGTGGTCATCCCTATGCTTAGCAGAGTTGCAATTTCGACCCGCGAGGGCGGCTGTGGGGCTCGTTTTGCTCATCGCCTGCGCGAACATTGGCAACCTGACGCTTGCGCAGTCGGTGCGCCGTCACGGAGAGATCACTGTACGGAAAGCGCTTGGAGCCGGAAGCACCCGGCTGGTTCGCCAGTGCCTTACAGAAAGCGTGCTGCTCGGTCTCATCGGAGGTGCGCTGGGGCTTGCGCTCGGCTATTGGGGATTGCTGACATTTCGTGCTCTCAGTCCCGCAAACATTCCGCGCTTAGAAGAAGTTCAAATCAACGCCCGCGTACTTCTCTTCGCCTCCGCCATTTCGATTGGTGCCAGTATTTTCTTTGGACTGGCTCCTGCGTTCCGCATCTCGCGCATGAACCTGGCTGATGCCCTAAAAGAAGGCAGCCGGGCAAGCTCGGGAGTAGAACGCGGACTCGCAGCTTTAGCGATGCGCAGTTTGCTGAAACTCATTTCTGCCGACCCAGGCTATGACGCACACAACCTTCTTACCTTTTATCTCAGTCCACAGGTACGTAAAGCGCCGCAGGCGGCCGAGTTCTACCGCCAGGTAATGGAGGGCATGAACACAATTCCGGGCGTCGTTTCCGTCGCGATGTCTCGCTCTATTCCTCCGAGCGGCTTCGAGGTCGACGGACCTGTCATCACTTCTGACCGCCCCGACATGGACCCCAACCGTGCCCCGGACATCATCTTCAACCCGATCAGTCCCGGATATTTTCACACCATGCGTTTGCCGTTGCTCGACGGGCGTGAGTTCTCGAGTGCTGACGTCGCTGGCGCGCCTCTAGCGGTGATCTTGAACGAAGCGGCGGCGCGCGCACTCTTTCCAGGAAAGAATGCGGTAGGGCAACGGCTAAAGCTCGGCGTGGATAATCTGGCCTCGTGGTGGATCGTCGTCGGCGTGGTTACCGATGAAAAGTACTTCGGCTGGGACAGCGACCGTACTCCAACCGCGTATCTGCCCTTCTTGCAGGTTCTGCACATCCTGGGCGACGAGGCGCCGGACTACGATGCCGCTATCATCCTGCGCACAGCCGGCGAACCCCTAGCCTTTTTGCCCTCGGTCCGCCGCGTCATGGCGTCCATCAACAATCAAATGGCTCTGCTGGGGCCGCAGACCATGCAGCAGCGCCTCAACGACACCTTTATCCCGCACCGTTTCAGCACGGCATTGCTCGCGGCGTTTGCCAGCCTGGCGCTGCTTTTGGCTGCGGTCGGGATCTATGGCGTCATGGCACAGTTCGTGGCACAGCGGACTCATGAAATCGGGATTCGTATGGCCCTAGGGGCTGGGCGCAGGGACGTGATGCGCTTCGTTCTCGGCCAGGGCATGCGCCTCGCACTACTGGGCTCCTGCGTGGGTATTACCGTGGCCGTTGTTGCCACGCGATTGATCCGCTCTCTTCTCTACGGCATCAGCAGTGCTGATCCTGTGGCATTTGTATGCGGGACCACCTTGCTCTTAGGCGTAGTCCTTATGGCGTGCTGTTTCCCAGTTCGACGCGCAACGCGCGCCGATCCCATGGTCTCTCTGAGGTACGAGTAAAGGAGAGTCGGAGATGCGAGCGGAGCATTGGCGGTACACGATTCCTTTGCGCTTGCGATCTTTATTTCGCCGAAGACAGGCAGACCGAGAACTCGAAGATGAATTGCGGGATCACGTCGAGCGGAAGACTGAGGAGTATGTCGCCAAAGGTCTGCCCTTGAACGAAGCGCGCCGCCAAGCACTCCTCGAAATGGGTGGAATGGAAAAACGCAAAGAAGAATGTCGTGACACGCGCCGAGTGAATTGGATTCAAGACCTGATTCAGGATTTGCGCTTCGGACTCCGTATGTTGCGTAAGAGCCCGGGATTCACCCTTCTTGCGGTGCTCTGCTTGGCGCTCGGAATCGGAGTCAACACGTCGATTTTCACTGTCCTGGACTTTACCCTTTTGCGGCCGCTCCCTGTCAGGGAGCCGGACCAGATGACCATCTTGAGTCGCGCTGGCAACCCTGAAATTTCTTATCCCGATTACGCAGAATACCGAGACCGCAGCCAAGCTTTTGCGGGGCTGGCTGCCAGTTTGCCGACAGAATCCAGTCTGGAGGTAAATGACGAGACTCATCTAGCGACCGCGGAGGCGGTTTCTGGCAATTACAGCGAGACCATGGGATTGCCAACCACTCTGGGCCGCTGGTTCACCGATGAAAATGAGCCGGTCGCAGTCTTGAGCTACGATGCGTGGCGCCGTTTTTTTGACAGTGACCCGCGCGTCCTTGGCAAGCGCGTGCGTTCAGAAACGCAATGGTATACGGTGATCGGCGTTGCGTCTCCGAAGTTCACCGGCATCTATACTCCGATTGAGACCGAGATCTGGGTCCCCTTGCACATCTGGACCCAGCAATATCCTGACGCCCAAGCTCATCTCCTTGATCGGGCAAATCCGTGGCCGAGGGTGATGGTCTTCGGGCGCTTAAGAGCGCATATTGCTTCGTCTGAGGCCGCAGCGAATCTCAATGCCATTGATGGGCTGATCAAGCGAGAAAATCCTAACTTTTCGAAAGCCGCAACGGCTCCCCTAACCCTGGAAATCATTCGTGGGGCGCCGAGCCCCGTTACCCGCCGTGGTGCCGTTCCTTTCGTGACCTTACTCTTCCTGGTTGTTGGCATCGTTCTTCTGATTGCCTGCGTGAATGTCGGCAACTTGTTGCTGGCTCGCGGCGTGGCACGCGAACGAGAACTCTCCGTACGCGCAGCGCTAGGAGCGAGCAAGGAGCGGCTTCTGCGTCAACTTCTGCTTGAGACCATGCTGCTTTCCCTGCTTGGCACCGGAGGCGGACTCCTTCTTGGCGACTGGACCAATCACTTGCTGAATGTCCTTTTTGGATCATTACCGGTAGAGGCACAAGTCGCGCTGCACTTGGATCTTTCTCTCAATTCTCGCGTGTTCTCGTTTGCGCTTGGCTTGTCCTTTGTCTGCACTCTGCTCTGTGGCCTACTCCCGGCCTGGCGTACTGTTCGCCGGGATGTCTATCCCGTTCTCAAGGGCGGACGTGCACCAAGACAACGTGCGAGGCTGCGGCATGCGTCGCTTGTCGCCCAGGTGGCTCTGTCGCTCATTTTGCTGCTATGCGCCGGGCTCTTTCTCCGCTCGATTTACCGGATGCGAGCCTCGGACCCCGGATTCGCGGTCAGGAATCGTTTCTATGTGCTCACTTTTGTTTCGGCCCCGGAATTTACCAAGGCGACTGGCTTGCAGTTCTACCAGCAGACCTTAGAGCGTCTCCGGAACCTCACCGGGGTCCGCAGCGCCGCGCTCACCCGCTTTCTGCCGCTGATGGCCACCGGTCAGGAAAACGATTGCGTATCCGCTGACGATTCCTCGCCATTTACCGCCACTCTCGGTGTGATCTCTCCAGGTTTCTTGTCCACCATGCAGATTCCGTTGCTCGAAGGGCGTGACTTTAGCGTCACGGACACGGCGTCTTCGCCTCCAGTCGTCCTGGTCAGCCAAAATCTTGCCAGGAGGTTGTGGCCAGGAAGAAGCGCCGTGGGCAAGCATGTGCGGTTCGGTTGCGAAGATGGCACTACCGCTGAGGTTGTAGGCGTAGTCCGCGACACGAACATACGAACTCTAGGCGAAGCTCCCCAGCCTCATTTCTACCGGCCCTTCGCACAGAGATACACCGGCCTTGCCACGCTGACCGTGGAAAGTTTCGCCGACGCCGCAACCGTGGCGCCTGCGATTCGCGCCGCGATCCGCGCAGAGAGCGCTGGGGCCCGCATTTACGCGCTGGAGCCGCTGGCTTCGCAGGTGGAGCGCTCCTATTGGATGGTACGCTGGGAATCGTCCGTACTGATTCTGTTTGGCATGCTGGCGCTCGTGCTTGCTGCGGTTGGCCTCTACGGCGTCATGGCATTCCACGTTACTCAGCGCACACAGGAAATCGGCTTACGCATGGCTTTAGGCGCTCGTTCCGGCGCAGTTTACCGGCTCGTTTTGCGTGAAGGAATGAAGATCGCTTTGCTGGGCGTGGTCTTCGGCATATTCGCTGCCGTGGGACTTACGCGTTTATTGGCACGATTCCTCTCCGGTCTCAGCCCCACCGACCCGCTGACTTTTGCAGGAACGGCGCTGCTGTGGGCGGGTGTGGCTTTGCTCGCGTGTTACCTGCCGGCGCGGCACGCGGCAAATGTGGATCCCATGATAGCGCTGAGGTACGAGTAACTCATGGCTCTCGGAGAGCCACAACGAAGGATGAAAATGGACCCAGGCACCTATGCTTTGTTTTCAACGCGATAGGCAGCTATTTTCATAGGAGTAAGGAGGGTCGAGGAATGCGACCGGAGCATTGGCTGTACACGATTCCACTGCGGCTGCGGTCGTTGTTTCGCTGGGCGCAGGCGGACCAGGAACTGGACGACGAGCTGGGCGACCACCTCGAACGAAAAACCGAGGAATACGTTGCAAAAGGGATGGCACCGGAGGAGGCACGGCGGCGGGCGCGGTTAGACCTGGGCAGTGTGGAGAAGGTAAAGGAGGAGAGCCGCGACGCACGCAGTGTAAACTGGATTCAAGACTTTGTGCAGGATTTGCACTATGGCGTTCGCGCGGTGCGCAAATCCTCTGGCTTCGCTTCCGTCGCCATCCTCACGCTCGGTCTTGGCATCGGGGCTAGCACGTCCGTCTTCAGCGTGATCAACGCGGTGTTGATACGAGCGCTGCCGTACCCACATCCTGATCGCCTTGTGTACGTGTGGTCTCCCAATCCGCGGTTTCAACTGCCTATCGAATACCTCACGCCGATGAACGCCGACTTTTTCGATTTGCAGATGCAGAACCATTCCTTTACCAGCCTTGCTTTGTTCGGCGTCGCAAAATTCAATGTTGCGGTGGACGGGCGCTCGGACGCCTTAAGCGGGGCGCGGGTCACAGGGAGTTTCTTTGAGACGATGGGAGTCGGACCAGAGTTAGGACGGACGGTGAATCAAGAGGACGATCAGCAAGGACGAGAGCGGGTCGCAGTAATTAGTCATAGTTTGTGGCGAGAACGGTTTGGCGCGCAAAGGGAGGTATTGGGCAAGACATTGCTCCTCGACGCGAAGCCGTATCGCATCATTGGAGTCATGCCCGCTGGGTTTGCGTTTCCGCGCGCAACCGACGTAATGTCCACCGCTAAAGTGACGGACCTCTGGATTCCTTGGGCAATGCCGCCTGAGCAAAGAGCCAACCGTGAAGACAGCGCGGGCGACACCATTGGCCGATTGCGTCCGGACGTTTCCCTGGAGCAGGCGCAGGCAGAGATGAGCACACTCATGGCGAGCATCGATTTGCTGCGCCCACCAAAGGATCGGGGGTTTGGCGCGCAAGTCCAGCCTCTGTTCGATTCCGTGACCGGGGGCTCCCGGCATGCGCTCCTGCTCCTGATGGGAGCTGTCGGATTGTTGTTGTTCATTGTCTGCAGCAATGTTTCTAGCCTGGCGATGGCTCGCGCAAGCAGCAGGATTCGTGAAATGGGTGTGAGAACGGCCCTTGGTGCGGGGCCCGCGCGTTTGCTTCGCCAGCTTCTTACCGAATCCCTCCTTTTAGGCATCGCTGGCGGCGCCTTGGGAGTTTGCTTGGCATTTGCCTCGATTCGGCTTCTCTTGCGGCTCGATTCTGGGACCATTCCGCGACTGGAGGAGGCATCCGTTGATGTGCGAGTGCTGCTCTTCGCGCTGGGCATTTCGCTGTTGACAAGCGCGCTATGCGGGTTGTTCCCGGCATTCTCCGCTTCCCGTTGCGATCCATCCGAAGTTTTCGGTCAATCTGGAAGCAGGAGCGTGAGGGGCACTCGAAACAGGTTTCGTCAGGGACTGATCGTTGCCCAAGTTGCACTGACCGTTGTGTTGCTGACTGGGTCCGGGTTGCTCATTCGGAGTTTGATCAGAGTCCTGTCTGTCGAAAAAGGCTTTGACCCACACTCAACGGTCACCATGAGTCTTTCCTTGGACGAACGATACGCCCAACCCGAACGGCAAGTCGCCTTTTACCGAAACCTGCTCGACAGACTCGGCGCATTGCCGGGCGTACAAGCAGCCGGTGCCGTGACGAACTTGCCTCTTGGACATGGCGAGATGATCAGCTGGCTGACAGTGGAAGGCCACAACTTTGACGAGAAGGTGTTTTTCCAGACGAGGTCCGTAACGCCGCGCTACTTCACGGCCATGGGTATTCGGCTTCTGGCGGGGCGATTCTTCACCGATGAGGATTCGACGGGCCATCCGAATGTGGCAATTGTTGGCCGAACGTTCGCACAAACGTATTTTGCAGGCCACAATCCACTGCGGAAGCGATTCCACTTAATTGATGGCGCCCCACAGCCCACTTGGTGGACCATTGTTGGGGTTGTCGATGATGTACGCAACGAGAGTCTGGAAGAGAGGCCGCGGTTGCAAGCCTACTTGCCGTTCTGGCAATCGAGCGTCCCAACTGCCTCGGTCGTCCTTCGAACGAGCACGAACGCGGGAACAATTGCCGCTGTTGTTCGCAGAGAACTGAGCATCCTGGATTCCGCACTAGCAGTCGCCGATATTCGAACCATGGACCAGCTTGTTTCTGAGGCCACGGAGGAACGTCGTTTTCAGACGTTGCTCTTGTCGGTATTCTCGGGCATGGCGCTTGCTTTGTCTCTCGTTGGACTATACGCGCTGCTGACCTATTCTGTCCGTCAAAGAACGGCGGAAATCGGAATCCGCATGGCGCTCGGAGCACAAAGACGGGACGTGATGCATCAAGTTATTGGTCAAGGAGCGTGTCTTGCCTTGACCGGCATAACTTTAGGGCTGCTAAGCGCCTGGATGCTCACGCGGGTCTTGACCAGTCTTCTTTTTGGGGTGAAGCCGACCGACCCTGTTACATTTGCTGGCGTCGCGCTTGCTTTCTCCTTAGTCGTGTTCACCGCGTGCTACATTCCCGCGCGGCGCGCCGCCCACGTCGATCCGATGGTCGCTTTGAGATACGAATAGGTTAGCGCCGGGATAAACCGGCGTGGAGGAGCAGATGAAAGA
>QHYH01000020.1 GCA_003223215.1 Acidobacteriota bacterium | reverse complement strand
ACCCTTCCGTGGAAGAGCGCCGCCGCGGAATTGAAATCGTGCTCGCGAATGTTGCACGCAACGGCGTCACCTCGGCGCAGGACAATTCTGCTTGGGAAGATTTTCAGGTGTATCAGCAATTGAAAGAAGAGGGCAAACTCACCGTCCGCATCACCGAATGGTTGCCGTTCAATGCTTCACTGAACGATTTGCAAGACAGGCGCGCGCAAGGCGGTACCACGGACCCTTGGCTCAGGACCGGCGCGCTCAAAGCCATCACCGATGGCGCTCTCGGCTCCCGCACCGCCGCAATGCTCGAGCCCTATAGCGACGATCCCTCGACGACGGGCATTTTCACCTACGATCCAGAAAAATTGCGCGCCATGGCCGTTGAGCGCGACAAAGCAGGTTTTCAACTGAACTTTCATGCCATAGGCGATCGCGCCAATCGCATTGCTCTCGACGTTTTCGAAGGGGTTCTCAAGGCCAACGGCCCGCGCGACCGCCGCGACCGCATCGAGCACGCCCAGGTGGTCGCCCCGACGGACTTCCAGCGCTTCAAGGAACTGAAAGTGATTGCCTCGATGCAACCGTCGCATCAAACCACGGACATGCGCTGGGCTGAGGACCGCATCGGCCCTGAACGCATCAAGGGCGCGTACGCCTGGAACACCATGCTGAGGAACGGCGTTCGCCTGGCGTTCGGAACCGATTATCCCGTTGAGCCCATCAGCCCGTTTCGCGGGTTGTATGCCTGCGTCACCCGCGAGCGTCCGGAAGGCGGGCCGAGACACGGCTGGGAACCTCAAGAGAAAATTTCGCTCGAAGATTGCCTTCGCGCCTACACCTCAGGCTCGGCGTATGCGCAGTTCGAGGAAGGGAAGAAGGGCGAGCTAAAAGTAGGAGAATACGCAGACTTTATCGTACTTTCTGACGACCTCACGAAGATTCCGCCTTCGCAATACACCAAGGTTCGCGTCCTTCGCACGGTCATCGGCGGCCGAACCGTTTACCAAGCCAATTAAGTCTTCCTAATCTGTTCCGCGGAACCCTCACACGGCAAATCAATGAGCTCACATGATCGAGCGTGTTTCTTCCTGCGCTGCTGCGCTCTCGTCGAACCAAGCTAATCTCTGCGCACGGTGTAATCGCAGTTGGGTGCAGTTCAATTTTAGTAGTACTAAAACTGCAGGAGCTCGGAGTTTGTAACTGCTTTATACGGAGTTAGCCGCTCTTTAGGTCAGACAAATCATTGACAAACGGTTTGAAGAGAACTATATAGGCGGGCATGAATCTGTAGCGTCGGTTGTGTGAATGAAATGTTCCACCACCCGAGGGCAGCAAAAAGCTATGAAATTGCGGACGAGAAATACGCAACAGCATAGATTAAGCATCGCTCACGTGTAGCCAAATTTATATGTCGTTTAGATTTATAGGCTTCCATTTGTCCTGTAACGTGGCAGCGGACTTGCCTAAGGTGAGATCACGGTCGGGATCGCACCGAGTGTGTCCTTCAGGGACAATGCGCTTTGCCTGTTTCGGGGTTTCCCCAAATTTCGCTCTCGAAGTGTCATTTCCATCGAGTTTGCTCACATAGGAGGAAATGGGATGTTTACTAAGCGAGTCGGGTTTTGTTGTTCTTGTCTGCTTATTCTTCTTTGCATCTGTACATCGGCGGCCATGGGTCAGTCCACCGGCACGGTTTCAGGCACGGTAACTGATAGTTCTGGGGGGGTTGTAGCGGGCTGCACCGTATACCTGAAAGACGCGGCAACTGGCAGCGCTCGAACGACGTCGACGAACGACAATGGCTTTTTCGTGCTTGCTTATGTCAGTCCCGGTACGTACACCGTGACCGTAACCAAGCAGGGTTTCAAGACAACGGCCGTCAGCAACCAAGTGGTAGAAGTTGGCAAGCAGTTGACAGTAAACGCCGTACTCGAAGTAGGAAGCATCTCCAACACTGTCGAGGTAACGTTTTCACCGGGAGCCGAGTTGCAAACGATGGACGCCACAGTTGGCGCGACCCTCAGTGGCGAGACGCTAATCAACTTGCCGAACACAACTCGCGATGCGTCGACTTTGGCCGTTCTTCAACCGGGACAGAACATCAACGGCAACGTCGGTGGCGCGGCCAGTGACCAAAACACGTTCACATTGGACGGCGGCTATGCCACCGACGACATGAGTGGAGACAACAACACTTACATTCGGAGTTTCAGCGGTGACACCGGAGGCGGCACCGGCGCTTATCACAGCTCTGGCTTCAACCAGGCGCCCTCAGCAGTTGTCCCAATTCCGGTGACCAGCGTTGAGGTGTTCAAGGTCTCGACGGCAAACCAAACAGCGGACTTCACCGGTGGGGCGGGCAGCGAGGTTCAGGTGGTCACGAAGCGCGGCACGAATGCGCTTCATGGCGGCGTCTACGAATACTACTTGGACACAAATTTCGCCGGCGCGAACACTTGGGATAACAATCGAATCAACCGAGCCCAACCAAGTTCTCATTTCAATCGATTTGGAGCTTTTGCGGGCGGGAAAATCCCTCATTCCAACTTCCTCGGTGGGAGCTGGTATATGTTTGGCAACTATGAGGGCTTCCGCTTTCCGCAGAGCGCAACTTTCTCGAGGAACTTCCCGACGGCTTCACTTCGCGCAGGGCTTCTTAAACTCAATGGCGAGGTCGTGAACCTCAATCCTGTCGCCACCGTTGATCCCGCGACAGGCACCAGCTACGCAGCGAACGCCGCTACCTGCGTGGATACTGTTAATGGATGCAATAAGGGGACGATACCTGCAGGTACCGTCATTCCTTGCCCCGGGCCGGGAGGCGGGGCACCGGCCGGTTGTGATCCCCGAGGGCTGGGCCTTAACCCGGTCATTACGACGCTCTGGAACACCTATCTTCCGATACCAAACGACTGCGGCCGCGGCGACGGTGTGAACTATTGCGGCTACGTTGGCACTATCGCGACACCGCAAACCAGCAATTTCGGCGTGGCGCGCATCGACCACGACTTCGCGAAGAACTGGCACTTTAACGGTACTTATCATTATTATAAATTAACGAACACGGTCTCTGATCAGTGGGATATCGGTGGGTTCTTTCCGGGTGACACGAAAGGCCAGTATGCTGCTATTCGGCAGAAGCCGCAGAATGCCTGGATTTATACGGCTGGGTTGACAACCGACATCAAGCCCGGATTGACTAACGACTTCCATTTTAGCTACACGCGCAACTGGTGGGCTTATTTGGATCCCAGCGGCGTGCCAAACGTGGCGGGGTACCCAGCAGCCCTGGAGGTTGGCGGCGAAAACAGCGGTGCCGGCAGCAGCCCCGTGTTTATACCCTACAACACGAACAACCAGAACGTCCGGACCCGCTACTGGAATGGACACGACTTCCAAGTACGGGACGATGTGAGCTGGATCAAAGGCTCGCACGTCTTTCAAATGGGCGGCACGTACCTGCGTAATATCGATACTCACAAGCGCAACGACAACGGTCAAAGCATCAACACCTACGAGCAGTACCTGATCGGCGAAGGAAACGGAGTTTCCCTCGCCTCCCTGGGTATCGACATGAAGGGTTATGTTCCTGCTGGCGTTAGTGCGAATAAATACGGAAACCTCTATTCGATGGTGTTGGGCATGGTGGATTCTACCCAGGGGCTGTTCAGCCGCGGTCTTGGCTCGCTCACGACTGGCTTGCCCTTGAACCCGCAAGCGTCCTGCGCGATCTCTAGTGTCGCTGCCACAGCAGCTTGTGTTTCCTCGCCACCACTGTTGTCCCGCAGTATCCTGCCCAGTTACAGCCTCTATTGGACTGACAGTTGGCGCATGAAGCCGAAGTTCACTCTGAACTACGGCATTGGCTACACCATTGAGCTGCCCCCTTACGAAACTACCGGTGGCACCCAGACCGTCATGGTAGACCAAAACGATAACGTCCTCTATGCCGAACAGTATCTGAAGAATGTTCAACAGGCGGCGCTTCAGGGCATTGCTTATGATCCACAGGTTGGCTTCGCGAGCGTCCGCAACGTGAATCACCACTCCAAATACCCGTATGACCCGTACTACGGCGAAATCAGCCCGCGAATCGGCGCGGCATGGAATTTCCTGCCGAATACAGTCCTCCGTGGCGGGTATGCGCGCATTTTCGGCCGCATCAACGGGGTCAACCCGCTGCTCGTCCCGATGCTCACGCCCGGATTGCTCCAACCGGATACTTGCGGCGGTCCCAACCGCATGAGCGGGGGCTGCGGTGGCGATCCATCAACGACGTTCCGAGTCGGAGTGGACTGCCCCGCCGGCGGCTCTTGCGTCGCGCCGCTGCCTCTGCCGACACAGAACCTGCCTCAGCCGTGGTATCCCGGCGTCAACGACATCGCCACGGGGGCTGGCGAGACCTTTGACCCGAACTTTAAGCCGAACAAGTCGGATGAATTTACTCTCAACATTCAACATCAGTTCGGCCCGAAAATACTCGCGGAAGCTGGCTATATCGGCCGCCGTATCACGAATGAAATTGAGTATTATGGGCTCGGCGTCGTCCCGTACATGATGACTGTGGGCGGGCAAAGTTTCGCCAACGCCTGGAAAAACGTGATGGCGACCACGAACTACGGCACAAACGTGCCGGCACCCACACTGAAGGGTGGCGGCGCGAACCCGGCGTATTTGGCCTATCTCAACTCGTTGCCGGCCCAACCATTCTTTGAAAGTGCGTTGAATCCAAGCTATTGCGGAAGCGTGAGTGGCGCCACAAACTGTACCGCCGCGTTCGTAGCAAACAACGTCGGCAACATGAGCATCTCCGACGCGTTCGATGCTTGGAGCAGCGTGTCTTGCAACGGAGCAACGTGCAGAAACTTCTGGAATTTTGGCCGGACTCTTGCGGGCGATGCCATTAATGGTCCTTTTGGTGCAAACGGCCAATCGCCCTCGCTAACCACGACCGTTAGCAACGGTTACGGCAACTACAATGCTGCATTCCTCCAATTGACATTGACAAACTGGCACGGCCTGACGATGAAGACCAACTTTACCTGGTCTAAGGCATTAGGGACCGGCAATGTGGTTCAAGCCACCAGCTCCTACGCGACTGTGGACCCGTGGAACCTGCGCAACCAGTACGGTCCACAATACTACGACGAAAAATACAACTTTAATTTATTCTTCAACTATGCGCCGCCGTTCTACTCCAGCCAAAAGGGCGCCCTCGGACGAGTGCTTGGTGGCTGGAGCTTCTCGCCGCTGTTTGTTTACGGCAGCGGTTTTCCGGCTCAGGCCGTTACGCCCAATAACTGCGGCAGCTTCGGCGAGTGCAACCCCGCCTACATAGGCACGTATGAAAACATGGTCTTCACCGGGCCTACCGCGATAAGTGGCAGCCGCCATTCCAACACCTTCGGTACCAGCTGCGGCACGGCCGGCCCAGGCCAAAACGTGTTCAGCAATCCAGACGCTAGCTGCCCAGTTAACGGCGGAATCTTCGGCGATCCCCTCCGCAACCCGATTCTAGGTCTGGATGGGCAGATCGGTGGCGGTGGCATTTTCCGCGGCCTGCCCTTCTGGAACTTGGACCTGGGCATCACGAAGAAAGTCAGGCTCAACGAGCGCTTCAGCGGCTCAATGTACTTCGACTTCACGAACGTGTTGAACCACATGCAGCCGGCCGATCCGTGCTTCAATGCGTCCGATACAACTACGTGGGGCGTGCTGGGCTGCGGCGGTGCCGTCCAAGCTAACACTCCTCGCCGGTTCCAGATCGGCTTCTCCATCGACTTTTAGCTTCTTCCGGCGGGAGAGCAACCGCCCATTAGGAAAAAGGGGAAGGCAAAGCGCCTTCCCCCTTTTTCTATTTTCGGAGGATGTCCGCAGAACTCAGGATTCTGCGTTGGGGAGCTTGCACGCTAAAAGAAATAGAGGGCGGCGATTTCTCCGGCGTACTCTTTTCCGGGAGTCGAAGTGAACCAGACTTTTACGCGGCGTCCTTTCCACTGCGAGCAAGTGTCCAAGGATGGCTCCGCGGTACCGTCTGCCCATGTCAGGGAAATTCTCCCAATATCCGCCGCGTGAAACGTTACGGGGCCTTTTCCAAGATTCACATTGAGAAAGACCTCTGAGTTTGAGGAACATTCTGCGGAACTGATGGGGCCGTCCGCAGCAAGGCCCCCGTAGCGCAACGGGATCTGCGAGGTTGACGTCTCCTGAGGCTGCGAACTGCCGTCCGGTCTAGGAACCACTCCAGAAATCGGCCCAGGGGAGTCGCCAACCGTTCGCGAGGCTGCTTCCAGCAATTGCTTCTTTGCTGCCCACGTTTCCGCTTGCTGAGTGTTGGTCAAAAGATTGTTGGCAACCTCTTTTTCGCCGTCGGACCGCGCAGCGGCCAGAATTCGCTGTGCCATGGTGCGCGCTTCTGCGTAGCGCCCGCTATTGATCAACAGGTAAGGCTGACTAGGAATGTGGCGAAGACTAGTTTGCTCATGGTTGAACCTTCTTCAGAGTGGAGCCGGATTTTCTACGACTAGATTAGACACCAACCAATCATCCGAGTTCCGGCACCTGAAAGTGGATTACGGACGGATAGTCACGTTATCGGAAACGCTACCTTGGGCGCTCAGCAGAAATTAACCTGTAGCGCTTCGGAGAAGTGTCCTCGACCAGGAACGCGATTCAGAAACCAGTTTGAAATTGTTCGGCATTAACCCGCAAAAAGGTAACGCTCATCCCTCGGCGGACGGCTCGGCCTGTCAAGGGCGCCCGTAGGGCGTTCATCTTGACCCTTGACAGCCCGAGCCGTCCCATAGAATCGCATAGGGAACGAAGCGAAACGAAGTACAGTGAAGCTTCGTTCCGTAGTTGTCCGGTTTTCTCTTG
>QHYH01000100.1 GCA_003223215.1 Acidobacteriota bacterium | reverse complement strand
GGTGGTCTGGTTACTTTTCACTCTGCCCCTTTCCCTCTTGGAAGGGGGTGTTCTCTCAGAACGGCCCGCAGCGGTCAAGGGCGCGCCGGTGTTGCGCGGCGAAGCGAACCCTTCACGGCGAGGACCGTTCTGAGATCCTCGACAAGAGGGAAAGGGGTGGCCCTAAATGGACCGCTAAAATGGCACAGTCGCTCACCGCCTCTGACATGGTCCGTTCGTCATCGGCGTGCGTCCTTAGACTTCCCGATGCGTCCCAAGGCTACTGCTGCCCTGGGCAGACCTGGGATCTCCCGGTTCCCGCGCGAGGTGTCTGCGTGCGTGCACGGGGTCTCTGACCGCGCGGGACTCTGGCACACCTCGCGATATCGGTGCACCCGATGGAGCCTTCCGCATACTCCTACAGCGTCGGCGTCCCGGAGTGAGTTTCTTAGGCGGCTAAATACCCGGCCCGCACGTTCCCCTGTCAACGCTTCGACGCCGCCCTCGCGAGCGGCTCCGCATGACTCGGGGCCGATGTGGGTCGCTACTCCACTTTCGTGTGACTTTTTCATTCACTACAACCTCGCCGGTTTAACCGGCGCACAGGAGTGCGACTATGGCTAAAGAAACGGGTAAAGGGTATTGGCGGTGGACTCGGCTACTAGGAGCTGCGCTGGCGCTGGTGAGTATTGTTCTGACCGGGTGTGACAGCGACGGGAATCCGTTTGTTGTGTCGCTTCAGCCCCTTTACACCCAGCTAGATTTGGATGCCGATTCCAGATTGAACGGGACATGGAGCGACGAAGAAGGAGATGTGACGTTCTCGTTCGAACAAGGAAAAGAGAAGGGGAAGGAGAAAGAGTACAAGCTGGTAGTAAAGGAAAAGGACGGAGACAAGGAAGTGTCGGGTGAATTCGATGCGCGCGTCGTGCGGCTTGGAGTGTTCTGGTTTCTGGACATTTATCCCCGAAGCAGCAAGGAGGGGAGCGACTTTTACAGCGTCCATTTTATGCGAGCGCATACCATCGCGCGCTTGGAGATCAAACAGGATTCGATCCAAATGGCATTTTTGAGCGCAAGCTGGCTGAAGGCGAAGATCCAGGAAAAGAGCGTCGATACACCGTACGTGAAGGCGGATGATGCGCTGCTGCTGACAGGAACGACGGAGGAAGTGCAAGCGCTGGTGTCTTGCCATGCGAACGACGATGAGGCGTTTGCCGATCCGCTGTTGCTGGAGAAGCAGCGGGTTGAGGAGGAAGAGCAATGAAATCCGTGGAGATTCAGCAAGCTGAGATGAAATCGACAGTGGCCCGACACTGCGGGGAGAGCATCCCGTCAAGCGCGTGCAAGCGACTGGATAGCTGGAAAGAGATCGCGTCTTATCTTCGGCGTTCGATCCGGTGCGTGCAGAGATGGGAGAAGGATGAAGGGCTGCCCATCCTGCGTCACCAGCACGCGCGTGGTGCCACGGTGTACGCGTATGGGGAAAAACTGGATGAGTGGTGGCGAGGGACCACGAGCGACATTTAGCAATCGTGACGCTTCCCCGAACCCTCTGCGCAGGAGACTCTTCACGACGCGTGGCCTACGCGCGCGGCGAGGTTGTGAAATCGCGAGCGCCTCGGATTTCCTTTTGGAGTTATCCACGTTATGCTTCCCGCATTATGGGGACGAGCGGAATAACGCTAAATTCTGTTGGCATCCCAGGGGGCGAAGCGAGAAAACAACGAGAGTAATGCCGACCTCGCCCACTGACGGCGGATTCTGTCTAAAAGACCGAGGAACCTACAATGGGAGAATCTTTTCCCTTGTTCTTTGAGGATCTTTCTCCATGTATGTATGTCGCTTCTTCGCTTGCTGAGGGGGAGAAACTTAAGGCAGTCGGATGGCTTGCTTGGGGCCATCCTTACAAACGACGGAAAGCAAAATTGCCGGAGCAGCGCTTTGGCCAGCTGCTTCGACTGCTTCAAGAGCCTTGGGAGCCTGGTCATTTTATGGGGTCCCACGAGTGTGAATTCTGTCCTGAAGAACCCCTCCAGGTCTCCAGCGAAAAATACAAAGAGCCTGAGGTGCCCTTAGTGAGTCGTCGAGTCGTTGATGGCGTGGAGATTGAGTGTATCCAATGGCAAACTCCACATTTGGAAGCTTATTACCGGCGCCATCAGATCGAGCGCGATGGGTTAGTAGTTCATTTTGGAGCCAATAACCTGTATGTGCCCGCCGAGCGTTGCGTCTACGTAGCACCTTCGATGATTGCGCACTACGTGGATGTGCATCGCTACGAGCCGCCAGCAGCTTTTTGGGAGGCCGTTATGAACTGTCCCGAAATGGGCTCCGAGAAGTATAGGCAGGCGTTGATCGCCAACGGACCGTCGAATGAACAAGGGTGCGCGAAGTGCAGTCCGGGTAAAGCGGCTGCGGATAAATTTCTGGCGGGCTTAAGGTTTCAGCAGCTGCAGACTGCGCCCGGCAGTCTACCGAACCCAGCAGAAACGAAATCATGATTGGAACTAACATCGGAGGCCGACTCGCAAACCGGAGCATATTTTCCCCTCGTTGCACCTTGATTTATTGTTAGTATGTGTCCGGTTTGAGATTCGCCGCAAGCACTGATAGAAGAGGCTGCCGAACGCCACATCGATAATCCAGAAAAGCCAAAGTTTTGAAATTGACCGCGCACATCGAAACACCCGCTATACATTCAAGTGGGGGCGTCTTTCCGGAGCAAACATCTTTCCGGAGCAAACAATTGACCTTCCGG
Organism: Acidobacteriota bacterium; assembly: GCA_003223215.1. Lineage (GTDB taxonomy): Bacteria > Acidobacteriota > Terriglobia > Acidiferrales > UBA7541 > Acidiferrum. The sequence continues at coordinate 143,646 of QHYH01000100.1, read as the reverse complement.
AGATTCGCAAGTACTATCGGCCAACCTCGGAGGACATTCCCATGAACCACCCAGCCTAGTTCCACTCTGTGCTTGTGTGCTCACAGCCGTTGATGCAACCGCACAATCGAAGTCCGCAGCCTGTACGACACCATCCGCCGAACCGCTGAACGCTATTTATCCCGAGGTTGGGTCAGCTCTATTTCGATTTACGTCGCACTCCCGAACTCGCCATGCATGATCAAAAAACCACACAATTTTGGGCATCAAGCCTACCTAGTTTACGTTCAAAGTTATTGTCGTACCATGAGCCAGACTGCCGGAGGTTCCTGTCAACCGGATCGAGTAGGTGCCTGGAGGCGTCCCTGTAGAACCCCCTCCTCCGCCACCACCACCACAGGCAACGCAAAGCAGAGCCAGGACTCCTGCCGTCGCCATGGCTACCCAGAAACGCCGTTGCCTGGCCGCGAACAATGTGCCCAGAACCGCAGCGGCGAGAAAAAAAAGCAGAATCCGTAGCCACTCGACTCCCGTGGGCATGCTCGGTGGACGTACCCTCGGCCCAGGAAACATCTCCCCGCGGCTCGTGGTCATGATAGCCACGGTCGCCATTTGAGCGGTTGAGCCGTTCAGTGCAACCGAAGCCGGAGAAATGGAGCAGTTGGAAGCCGCTGGCTGTCCAGCACAGGTCAGCGTCACCGTCTGACTGAAGCTATTCGATGGCGTCACGCTCAACGTGAAATTCGTTGATTGTCCAGCGCTGATCGTCGCCGAACCTGGGGAAACAGACATCGAAAAGTCGCCGCCCGGCGCAGTGAAGGCAATCTTGGACAGGAAGACGTCTGTAGAAGAGGTACTGATAGGGAGGCAACTTGCACAGGCCGTTTGGAATGCGTTGGCCGTGGGAAAATCGGGGGAACGCGTAAATCCCGTGACGTAGGCGCTTCCGGCAGCGTCCACAGCGATGCCCGTGGCGATATTGAGGTTTGTGCCCCCCAGGTAGGTCGAGAAGATGAGAGAAGATGCGTCGCTATTCAGTTTGGTTACGAAAGCATCGTTGGCGGTTTGCGACGACGACCGGAAGGCATCCGAAGTGACTGGGAAGTTGACGGACTGGGTTTTTCCCGCCACGTAAACGTTGCTGCCGGAGTCCAAGGAGACGGCACTGCCCTGGTCATGGTCGCTTCCCCCGAGCAGGGTCGAGAAAACGAGCGCCGAGCCTACGGCATTCAACTTAGTCACGAACGCGTTTTGGGCACCGTTAAGCGTTTTCTGGAAGGCGCCGGACGTGGTCCAAAAGTCGGTCGAATAGGTTAAGCCGGTGACGTAGGCGCTGCCGCTACTGTCCACGGCGATTCCAAACCCTTCGTCACTGCCATTGCCGCCAAGATATGTAGAATAAGTTAGCGAGGTTTGGCCGGACGTCGAGGGGTTGATTTTTGCCACGAATGCATCACCGACACCGCTCAGACTCATCTGGAAGGCTCCCACGGTCGTCGGAAAGTTCGTGGAACCTGTATTGCCCGTCACGTATGCGTTGCCCGACGAGTCTATCGCAATACCCGTGCCTTGTTCGTCTCCGCTGCCGCCCAGGTAAGTCGAATAGAGAAGAGCAGAGCCTACTGGATTCAGCATTGTTACGAAAGCATCCAATAAGCCACCTCCCAACGACGGCTGGAAGGCATTCATCGTTGGGAAGTTGAGCGAATCCGTAAAACCCGTCACGTAGGCGTCTCCAGCGGAGTCCACTGCAATGCTTAGCCCTTGATCGTTGTTGCCGCTTCCGCCAAGGTAGGTGGAATAGATGAGCGCTGAACCTGTTGAATCAAGCTTGGTCACAAAGGCATCACCTGGACTACCCGCAGTCGTCTGAAAGGCTAACGGTGTTGTGGGGAAATTTGTTGATCCGGTACCGCCCGTCACATAAGCGTTGCCGGCAGAATCCACGGCGATGCCCAATCCAAAGGCATTGCCATTGCTGCTCCCGAGATAAGTCGAATAGAGGAGAGACGCTGCGCCGGAAGTGGCGGGGTTGAACTTCGCCACGAACGCGTCCTGGATTCCGTGGAAACTTGCTTGCAACGGATTCTTCGTGGGGAAGTCGCTCGAAACGGTAGACCCCGTGATGTAGGCGTTGCCGGTGGAATCGATCGCGATCGCGTTGCCCTCGTCTTCGCCGTTGCCCCCCAGGAAGCTTGAGTAGCTCAATACAGGATCAATGGTCAGTGGCTTGCTCGGGTCATAAGCCGCAATTTCGAAAGCGACTGTGTGGGTGTCTTTGAGGAGATATTTTCCTTCGACAAAATGTTTGAAATCCGCTCCTTCAACGCGGGCATATTCATGATCCGCCTGGATATTGCCGGGCTCCTGCTGGCCTTCGTCGACCTGATAGACAACAGGCTTGTGTAGGCGAATCTCACTGCCCCCGCTCTCGATCAGCAAACCGTCGTGTGCGTCGAGGCTAATTTTCTCGGCACCGTGGATCGCTAGTTTGATCAATTTCGGGTCGGCGCCCGGAGCCAGCCACCAGTCGAATTCCAATTCCTCTTGATTTCCGTAGTAGATGAGGTCAATACCTGGATAAACGTCCTTGTACCGCACCGCGGCATAGTTTGGGACACGGGTGTGCCATTTCGACGGGTCGCGGCCTTTGAAATAGCTGCTGCGTCCCGGCAGTTCCTGCAGGCCGGAGATCTCAGGCGCAGGGTTCGCACCCACGAGCTTCATTTGCAGGACGCCAGTGATACTTTCCTCTTGTGTTGCGCGCTCGACCGTTGCGTCAGTCTCACCTTTTGATTCTCTTCCTGCCTTCGCCATGGACAGCACGGCCTCGGTAGACGTCAGGAATAATCCATAGTCGCCGCCTCGGCAAAGGAACTTTACCTGAGCGTCGGTCTGGCCCTGATTGGCTTCAAAAATCAGCGGCAGCGTGCCATAGCTCACCATTACCTGCTGCCTCTTGGCTTCAGAAATGCCAAGGGTAGTCGCCGTTTTTCGATTCGGAGTTACGGTAATTGGTTTCGGTGTTTGAACTAGGAATTTCCCAACAGCGAAAAGGCCGAGAAACAAGAGAGTGATCCAAATGGCTTTCATCAGAGCTCCGCAAACGCCGCAAATCCCATTCCAACGGGGATTGGCTCCTCGCTCGTCTGACATGTATGCAAACTGTTAAGCGAAGACTCGGTTGAATCCGCGGCGTGGACCAAAACTACTCTTGAACAATAACCCAGTCAATATGAACGTTGGCTATCTCGGCTTAAACCTATCAGGCAGAGGCATCCAAACTCCAGAGGGGGAATGGGATGACTTACTAGGAGGGACAGTGGAGCGATTATCAAATTGGCGTGTTGGGTATAGGCCATCCCAACAAAACTTCCGAAAAAGTCACGCGCCCGCAACAGTGAAACTCTTCCCAGCAGCTATGGGACAAGGCGATGAAGATGGAGTACCGGGGTTATGACGTACGTTTGGCGCGATGATTCGCCTTTTTGTCCGCTTTCCGCGGCGCCTTCTCGTATTTCTTCATTGCTTTCTGCTGCTTCTTGTCCGCCTTCCGGGACTGGCGTGCACCTTCTGCGACACTCATGCGTTGAGCTTTGGCTGGCATTGACCATGCAACACTCAAGGCGACAAGCAGTGTCAAAACAGCAATTCGTTTCATTCGGAATTTCCTTTTTGATTTCAAGTCTTCGTAAAACTCTGCACTCTTACCTGGCAAGTATCGTGACACATGAAGTAGGACTGGTCGAGACGCATTTTGCGGAACGAGCGGGCGGATACTTACAGACAAGAACAAATGTTCATCACTCGATCAACCCCAAGTGTTGAGGGGAGACCGCGCAGGTAGGCCAGTTGGCTGGTGGGAATCGCCTTTCGCAGAAAATTTGCCGATGGTTGGGGAACCTTGCGGAAGCTTTCAATGCCTCAAGGCTTTTGTAGAGAATCATCTTGGGTGTATAAAGTAGCGCATGAGTACGACGTGGAGAATGAGTGCAGAGCTACTTGGAATGGTGTTTCTCGCTGCTTCTTACGGTCTCGCTCAGGAGCTGCCGCCGCCTGCAACGAAGGCGGAGGCAAGCACCTCCGGACAGTCGGAGGTTCCCACAGACAAGATCCGGCTGCCGAAAGGAATGGCGGTGCGGCTGTTCTTGATCGAACCGATTTCGATAAGGACCGCCAAGGCGGGCGATCCCGTCAGGCTTCAGGTGCTCGGCCCCGTGAAGGTGGACAACCTGGTGGTCATCGCGAACAAGGCTCCCGCGTCGGCCACGATTACAGAGGTCTATAAAAGCGGCCAAGAAGTTGCCATGGACTGGCACGCAGGTGGGCTTAAGCTGCAAATGGATTCGGTAATGCTGACCGACCAGCAAAAACAGCCGCTGCAAGCGCAAGACGCGCCCAAGGAAGCGGCTACAAACGCTGCCGTGGAATGGGCGCACCCCATCTTTCCGAACAGGGGAGGGACGCTCGGAGGGACGCTCCTGTTAGTCGCGTTGAACGAAGAGACTCTGCCGAGAGGAGCAGTATTCACGGCGGTGATGAGCGGGGACACCTTGCTGGATCGTTCCGCGGTGGAGGCCGCACAGCCAACGCCGGTGTTAAAGAAGCATGGAGACGCTTCGGTAACAGTCTACTACCCTCACGTATGGTTGGCCCCATCGCTGACTCTCTGGTGCGGGTCGGTGCCAATTGGGAAGGCCCGAAACGGCCAAAAGCTGAACTTCACGCTTCCTCCTGGTGAGTATCATTTTCGATTGTGGCAGACGGGCGACCAATACCTGTTGCACGCAGAGGATGGCGAAGAATACTACATGAAAGTTTGGGTCGCTTCTATTCGGGCTAATAATAAAGGGCCCTCCAAGTTGTTGCTGATGGAGCACGACGTGGGTGAGTTCGACTCGGGGTATACAACGTGGGTGGAAGCCAAGGACAGGCCGGATATGACCAAGTATGACCTCGCGCAATTGCGGGCCGAACCGCCAGCAAAGAAACACCGCTGACCCACCGTACCGGAAAACTCATTTCGTGCGAGATCGGAAGGCTTCGACGCGCCAGACGAGGCGGGTGGACCAGGTCTAGCAGTTGAGGAGTGATACCACGGAGCGAAGCGTCCCGCGGGAGCAGACACTACGTGCGGCGCATGGCGGTTAGTAGGGCCTTGCAGGGCCGGCGTTTTAGTGCCCGGACTCCCGGACTCGCGCAAACCGCGGTACTTCATCATTGGCTCGACGCTTGGGTCTTTGCCGCGCCAGGCTGAATACATCTTTGCCAGGGGGGTCCTCTGTGTTGCCGCGCGACAATACCATTTGCCGGAACCTGTCGCCATTGGCGCGCGTCAGACCGCCTTGCTCCTCGAACCACTGGTACGCGTCGTCATCGAGCATCTCCGACCACAGATAGGCGTAGTAGCCAGCAGAGTAGCCGCTGTCCCAAATCTATTTAGCAAAGCCTTCCTCTCAATAGTTGATCGTTCTGGTGGGGGACTCCGTACAGATCACACTGCACCCATCGTGGAGCATAAGAGCTCCTTTCAGGCACTGGTCCCCTACAACGGTTTAGCAAGTTGAAAAGTCCCACGCCATGTGGTTCGGATTCAATCACTTACATCGGACGATGAGCCCGTATGCGGGCCGAAATGACCTTGATTGGAAACAACTGTTCCCCAATTGTTCCCCAAATCTTCCCCAGACAAAAACGCACACTCCGGCGCCCGTTGTCTGATCTTAAAGAAACCGCAGGACCGCCTCTGCTTCTAGCTAGCTTTCGTGGACTTTCTGTGCGAGTTCGCGAAACTCCTTGGCTTGTTTGTGGCTCGCCCGTACTTGTAGCTCCGCGAGTTGCCGAGATTTCTCACTCGGCATCTGCGAAACTAAAACCTCAAGCTCAATTGCGGCTTCGCGCGCGTGGTCGGCCTGTTTCAACATTAAATGTTCGAATTTCCGCACTGACTCATTGTGATCCATAAGTTCCTCCTGTCGAAGATACCCCCTTGAGGCCTGCCACAAGTATTCTCTATCGGTCAGAAAAATGAACTTCATCAAGCCCTTGATCCAGGACAACGAGATCGCAGTTGGGGCTGTGCTATTTCTTCCGTGCAATCGAGGTAACTTCCGTACTGGCCCGCTTGTTCCACCCGTGGAAGCGCGAGAAGTCACCCGCATTCCATGCCTCGCGGAGTCCGGGGGCGCTCAAGTCCCAGTCGGGGCGGATTTCGCTCGTCACCGCCCGCAGATCATGCCAGAGGTCTGCAACCGACGGGCGGCCCCAAAACCAGTAGCCGTTGTAGATGCGGTGGATCACGAGCCCTGGCTTGAGCACGAGCGTGTGCGGGATCATCGGATTGTGCTCGGGGTCGGTGTACTCCTGGATGTCGAGGTCGTTCTGAACTTTTCGCTCAGGGTCGGAGAGGAAGGGCCACTGGGCGCCGACTGACGCACGAAACCCCTGAATCGTGTGGTGATCGTCGGTGGAAATCGTTGCGATCTGCGTGTACGCCACCGCGATCTTCGGGTAGAACGCGGCGAGTTCCAAATGCTGCTGGTGCTCCTTCGGGCAATAGTGGCCGCGCGCAAGAGTAAGGATTAGCGGATCATCGCCCTGTAGCTCGCTGAGCTTGCGCACTTTGCCCGTATGATCGGGCAGTTCGTAGTCGGGGAAACTGCCTCCAGGCACGATACCAGAACGCATGATTGGGCTCCTCCCGTTTCTCTCAAAGATCCAGAGTGACACCCGCGTTTGGCTGAGAACAGCATACGAGCACGTTTCCGGGAGCGGGCCTCTCCAGCGGCTCAGGGTTATAAACAACCAATCCGCCAATCAGACCAGTCATGCAGGTATGACAGACTCCAGTCCGGCACGACCATCTGACCGGAACGTCGCACGCTTCCGCGAGTTCAAGCAAGCTTCCGAATTTCGGATCCCAAGCGGCGGTAATCCCGCTACGCGCGAACGAAACTGCGGGGCCAGATCCGGGCGGCCCTTGTGGCGGGTGAGGAGTGTGAACAACCTGTGCCATACCAGGGGTAATGGCCTCGAGAGAACCAAAAATTTCCGTGTGCACATTCTCAGCGAGTACACCCCAGGTTCGCAGCCCATCGCGCATGTTCTGCAAGAATGAAGAAGGGCCGCACAGATAGAAGTCGCTACCCTTTGACACGCCAATCCTCTCTAGCAAAGCTGTGTCAATGTGCCCGGGAGCATCGAAGTCTGCCCCGACTTGGTCGATTGCAGCGGGCCTGCTGTACACGATGTATTTTCGTCCGCGAGAGAGCTGTTTTAGTAATGAACGCGATTCTTCTGCAAATGGATGGTCGACGCCATTGCGCGTTCCATAGACCCACCAGATCTCTCGTTGCGATCTTTCAGCTACGAGTGAGTGCAGCATCGACATCACGGGCGTTACGCCCACTCCAGCGCTCAGCAGAACCACGGGACTCTGGCTGGGACGCAGAATAAAGCTTCCGCGCGGAGCACTAACATCCAATAGATCGCCTTTTCGCGCACGGTTGCACAGAAATGAACTTCCAATTCCATTCGATTCGTTTTTGACGCTGATGCGGAAATGATCGGCTGCCGGCAGATCAGACAACGAATAGCTGCGAAGAACGGGCGATTTGCCCGGTCCGACGAGCAGCCGCAAAACCACAAATTGACCTGCCTGGAAGACAGGAAGAGGCTGCCCATCGATTGGCCCCAGAATGAAGGAAGTTACGCTATCGCTTTCCTTATTGATATTCGCGACTCGCATCTGTCGAAATCCGGGCCATGCTGGTGCTTGTTCCTCATTCGCGAGTCCCTGATTTCCTTCGAAGGGCTTCGGGCTTGACTCTTGCGCAAGTATCGCTTGAAAGGAAGACTGCCAACCCTTGCTAAGTGCAGGAATCCGTAGCGCTCGTTCCAATTGTTCGCGAGAATGTCCCGGCAAATACAGGAGGGCGTCAACCTCGGCCACGCTGACTCGCTCTGGACCGTCGGTAATTTTTACAATGTCGTCGCCCGCCCCAACTTCTCCTTCCTGCAACACGCGAAAGTAGAATCCTGGTCTGTGATGCGCTACGAGCAGGGCTGCCATCCGAGGTTCATTCATGCGAATGCCGACGCGGTAGCACGTTACGCGCGGCTGTGTCACTTCAAATATCGCGTCACCAATGCGGTAGCGATCGCCAATGCAGACCTCGTTATCAAGAAGTCCCTCGACGGTGAAATTTTCTCCGAACTGGCCGAAAGTAAAATCGCTGCGGCCCAAAAAGCGCTCCCAATAATGGTAAGAGTCCATCTGGTAGACGAATACGGCGCGGTGCTCCCCTCCGTGGCCCGTCAAATCGGCTTGCGCATCACCATCGATATCGAGCTTGCGCACCATTCGCCGTCCCGTAACCGGAGATTTCCAGACTGCGGTTCGGACAGTTTTGCCGTTCCAGGTCACGTCGCGTGGAAGGCCGACATTTACTGAAAGCAATGTGGGCATGCGTACCTCGTCGAAGTCCAGCGTCTGGCTAGAATCCTTGCTATACAACCACGCTGAACTCAGCGTTCGCGATAGGCACCTTCTTCTGGCTCAAAGCGGACACCCGCGAGCGAGAACTCTTCTCGCGAATCTTGCACGCCCAAAGCAGTTTCCGCTGCGTACCAATCAATTTCAGGCGAACCGCGCGGGCGGCCCCTGCGCTCCCACAATTCGTAGGCGAGCCTTGCAATCCCTTCGTGCGTGTATTTTTCCTCCTTTTTGGATGCCAGGCGCGAGTCAACGGGGCTGCCGATCAACCCAGTAGTTTGCCTGCGAGCCAGTAGTCCACACTGAACTTTCCCGGGCCAGAGCAGATCAGCCAGATAAAGAAGAGCACGTACAGGACTTCCGGAAGATAGAGGAAATCGTCGAGCCAGCGAAGAAACGAAAGTCCCTTAGGCACGGTGGTAACCGCGCTGGTCAGGGTGGCGACAATCATATCAATCAATAAAGCCACGCTGCCGAAGCTGGAAAAAAAACCCAAGGCCACCAACGATCCGCAAAAAAACTCGACAGCCGACACGAAATAAGCTGTGAAGTGGGGAAACGGGATTTTGGCCTGCACGAGCGTGTCGTAAACGGGTTTCGTTCCGCCGGCGACAAACAATTTGTTTGCGCCGGAGATGGCGAAGAACAGCCCGATCGAAACGCGCACCAGCAGGATGGCGTATTGTTCCAAATGACCGTTGCCCATCAGCGCAAACTGGACCAACCCCTTCCCATCCATCGCTCGAACCTCCATCATGCAAACCGCAAATGGCGCTGCCGCCAGCGGATCCTCACGCGTCGAGATTAGTTGTCCATCCGTTCGACCCATTGAGCGCGCGATGCGGGAGCCACGAATGGATCCGCAAAGTACTGTGTTTCCCGCGCAACCTTGTCGCCGCTGAACTCCATGATGCTCACGGTGTAGGACGGCTTGCTGTCATAGGTCAGGATGAATTCGGTGACCCAAAGATCACCGCCGCCAATGGTTCGCCGGATAGAGAACCGCTTTTTGTTCGGCTGACTAGCGCGTTGCTGCTGTATGTTGCGTCGACCGCGGGTTCGCTCGCCGGACTGCGGGTATTCCAGCACCGCGTCCTCGTGATAGATGAGGTGTTCCGTTTCAAAATCGTTGGCATCGGACGCCGCCCAATGCTGATCCAGTGCCGCACGGATCCCCTGATCTCGCACTGCAGAATACTGCTCCGTCTCTTGTTGATCGTTCATCTTGTGCTCCAAACTCAAGATTAGAAAACTCGTTCCTTTGGGGCCACAAAAAGCTGTTCAGACTCCTCCTACGAGTTTTTGTTTCGCGGATCGTCTTTCGCGCTGAGGTATTCCAGTCCAAGCGGCCCCATCGCGGTTATTTGCGTGACGTACTCGCCGGATTTCGCCCAGTGGAGATGGTGCGTGTTGCCAGGGAGAATGATCACGGCGCCGGGCGGATAGGCTTCCAACTTACTCGCGTCGAATTCATCATCCAGTCCGATATAAAAGACGCCGGAAATCACGGTATAGACCCGATCCTCTGGGTGCTTGTGAGGCATCAGCTTCGCGCCGTGAGGCGATTTGACCCTGATTGTGTAAGGGCCGGGCTCCGAGGGCTGACCCACGACGACGGCTAGCCGAACGGAAGGTGGGAACGCCGGGAACGGTTTCCAATCGACATCTTCGGGCAAGATGGTTTTGAAAACCTCCTGCCCGAGTTGGTGATGGCGGACTTCGCTTTGCTGGGCAGGCTTTAAGGCGCCGGCTTTCTGAGACATACAACCTCCTTCGTACAGAAAATGTAAAACAGCAGGGCAGACTTTCGGAACATTCGCATCAGCGGTTGATGTAGGTTATGGCTGTGGGAATCCGAACATCAACCACGACTGATTGGCTACCCAATGCGGGTACAGCTCCGTCATCTGATCGAACAGCTCCTGGTCGGACGTCGCGGTTTTCTGCAGCCGATCGAAGTCCTGCAGGTAACGTTTGGTGTCTTGGATTGTCGAGGGAGAATCGGGCGCGCCAGGCTTCTTGTGACCGGCGACAACAATCGCCGGGTTCAGCGCCGCCAACCGGTCTAGCGCCGCGATCCAATTCTTTCGGCTCTCGGGGGTGGTGTCGCCGACGTACATGCGGCATTGGTTGTACACAACGTCGCCAGCGACGATCAGGCCGATCGATGGAACGTGTAGAGACGTCGAATCGGGACTGTCGGTGCGGCCCTGCTCGATGATGCGCAATTCGTGGCCCTCGAGGGTGAACGTGTCGTGCTCGTAGGGCTCAGGTGGAACCAACTTGGTGGGCACTTGCCCAGGAAAGAGCCGGCGGGCAAGCCGCTCCACTGTGGGAGTGAAAGACATCTGCATGGCGTTCACCGTCTTGGGCGTTGCTATCGCCCGAGCGCCCGGGAAACGGTCGAGCAGAATGCTCAGACCGTAGAAGTGGTCGAAATGGGCGTGCGTTATGTAGATGGTCTCCAAGTTGCGGTTGTGCAGAGCAATCCAATCCGCGAGAGCCTCGGCCTCAGCCACCGTCGTCATTGGGTCTACCAGCACCGCGTCGTACTCGCCGAAGATTAAAGTCGACGTGATCGGGTCAAAGCCGAACGCTTCGCCGAAGGGCTTTGGCCGCTCGCCGACCATAGCCTTTCCCGGTGCGGTAAAGACGTTGACACTAAGCGTGGTCTCTTTCAGTCCATTTGTGCCATCCATCTGGTTCTCCTTTCGATGTCAGAGCGAGTGACTGTTCAAGGCAAGGATTGACAGAAGCGCGACGACAAGGCTCAGAGTCGGCATCCTATCCGCGCCAAGCGTTAACCGTACGTGAGGGAGGTGCTTTGTCCGACCTCGATAATATAACCGTCAGGATCGCGGATGTAGCAGCGCGTCTCGCCGTACTTGGGGATCGGCTCCGTGATGAACTCGGCTCCTCGACTTTTCCATAATTTATAGCACGCTTGAATATCCGCAACGCGGATATTCATAAAGCTGCTGATCTTATCCGGGTCGGCGAGGACGCTAAGCGTTACCGACGGCTTGTCGGGGGTCGGCCCGGGGGTCGGCCCGCCCCCAACGTTGACAAGGAGCCAAGTATTCGCGATCTGAATGTACCCAGGCGCGCCCTTGCTGTCGCCTCTGCTCAGAGCGCGACCGCCGAAGACCGTTTCATAGAAGCGAAGCGATCGGTCGATGTCGGCGACGGTGAGAAAATGTGCGACGCTGATTCCGTCCCGCGGGGGCATCTCATAGCTCTTCTGTTCGACTTGTACGGCGTTCATTGATGGCTCCTTTCGATATAGTGCGCAGAAAATGTTAAACATCACTACAGACATTCGAAACGTGTCCGCCAAGCTTGGCTTCGAACGCGTCCCATCCTCGACGCCCAGAAGCTAGGAGCCCCGTCGGGCGAGGGCCTAGCGTGCGATTTGGCCCAGATAGTATCCGAGCCGATTTTCGACATCCCCCAGCTTGTGGAAGCCGCGCGAGCCACTATCCGCGATGCTGCCGAGAAACATCTCCCTTGTTCCCAATTCGGGTCTCGTAGATTGAGTACATGGCGGGACTGCCTATTCGAAAGTAGACGGAAGCGTTAAGAAAGCCAGGCGTCCGCGACGTGGAATCCACAAAATCTTCTATCCGACCAATAGACAGTGAACGTTTACCAGGCAGTGCTCTGCGATCTCCGCGCGCTCACGGACGAAGAATACTGGCAAGTCTTTCGGCGACCGCGATCTCTCCCAAACTCGGAAGCTCCTGCACCCCCGTCGCGATTGGCCGAGAGTCCGATTGGTGAGGATTGACGTCAATCGGACGCGACGAGCCGTTGGTTTCCTACTGCGCGTCCGTCCACTTGTCCGACCCCGCCAGCTTGAAGGCCACATTGGAAAAGAAGATTCGGGCCGCTTTGCCGTCCGCTATGCCGCGATGGTCGGTTGAGACAAGCAGAGGGCCAGCTTTCTTGTAGCCCGCCCAAGTTGTTGAGAGGAGGCTCGGCTTCTTCGGTCCACCACGATGATAGGTGAATTCCTTGACTCGCCCATCCGACCCGAGGTAAAGATCCCAAGTATCTCCCGGCGTGTAGCCGCCAACCTCCGGAGGATATTTCACCGACACCAGCTTCGCCGAACCCTTTCCGAGCGGCAATTTTTGCATGTCCTTGACTGTCACAATGGCGCTGGTGTCCCAGTAAGCATGGAATGGGAAAATAAACCAATAATTGTCGTTGACGAACGCCGGCTCAACTTCGTCTTTCACGTTGGCAGGCGCGCTGCTGATCTGAGACCGGACATAGCTAACCCTCACCGGCTTGCCGTCCTTATCTTTACTCTCGTAAGTGACTTGGCCGGTCTTAGGCTCCCAAGTCCAAGTTCGCGAGAGATTCACCTTCAAATCTGGGAGCTCTAGGTTGAACGTATAGCGGATCGCATCCAGCTGCCCAAACGAGTCGAGGCCATAGGTTTTGGCAAGCTCGTCGACAATGGGGGGACGCGTCTGGGCCCGCGAAGTGCCCGCAAGGAGCAGCACCCCCAGAGAGAGCATAAGAATCGTCGCAGAACGGGTCGACTTTGTCATGGAGGGTCCTCCTTAATGAATGAAACGAACGTCGTATTGGATGACTTACAAACGCTCCTCGTTGCAAAAACGGGCGTGGTGCGGTTGGCATCACTCTACCAGGTCCGCCGAGCACTGTTGTGCGGCCGATCGCCTGATCCGGAGGAAAGCGATAATGGCGGCAGCCACGGCCACGGATCCGTATTCCAGCACCATAATCCAGCTAGGAACCAGCCACGGCCGTCCAACTGCCCTCAGATGCCAGACATAATAAGTAGGAATAATGCTTAATGTCCAGATGATGATTGGCAACGTTGAAGTCGACCGCATGAACGGCAGCAGCCACAGCAGATACCACGGATATACGACCGGCGCACATAACAGCGATGCTGCCATGGGCCATGCAAACGCGTCCGAAGACCCTTCCGTCGACCTTCTTCTGATCCAGATCGCGGCAAGAAAGCCGACGAGCGCTGCCATCCCAACCACAACCTGAGGAGCCGCCACTCGCTCCAGCGTCGCAAAAACGGGATCATTAAAGCGGAACCTCTGCACGTAGCTGCCAAGCGACCCCAAGGGAATACGGCCGTGGTTCAGAAACGGCACATATAGAAGTCCGAGGACGGCTGCAGCCAGCACGCCGTCGCGCAGGCGAACCCGCTTCCAGTAGAGTGGCAGCAGTACGATCGGGAGCAATTTCACCGCTACACCCAGCCCAAATGCGATGGCGGCAACGGCACGCCAGCGTCTCACAAGCGCGGCCGCGGACACCAACAGCAGCAGCACGCCGACAATATCGACGTGACCGCTGCCCGCCACTTCCGTGGCTAGCAGTGGGTGCCAGGCATAAGCCAGAACCCAGTGCTCTCCCTGCCGGGTACAACGCAAGACATCGAGCAACACCAACGCAATCGCCAAATCGCAAACTACAAATGCCACTTTCACCGCAAATGTGGATTCGTGAATTGCGGTTACCGCGCGAAAGAATAGCTGCGCCCCCGGTGGATATGGGCTCGGTACCTCCGGATTATTCAGCGTACGCGTCTCAGATGTGTGCAAGCCGGCAAGGGCAGGTTCGCTCGGAATGACGATATAAGGGTTATAGCCGAGCCGCTGCACGCGGCCGTCCCAAACATATCGATGAATGTCGTCGTCTAAACCTGGTGGCATTAGTAGGAATTGAAAATGCCACAGAGCAGCCAGCGCGAGACCGAAGACGATGACGCGCTTCGGGAATGTTGGCGTGGATAAGAGCTCGCGGATGGCTAGGAGGTAGGCGACGCCGGCAGCAGCCAGAGGAATGATAAATGACGGTTCACCCGTGCGGCTGAAGTTGCGTGCGCAGATCGTCAGAGCCACAAGCAAGATGGCGCCGAGTCCGTACAGCCGGTGCGAGGGTGTGAGTTTCACAGGCCTCCCGCACAAGGACGAACTTGCGCGACGGCTTGCTGCCATTCGCCGAACCAGCCTGCCCTCCTCGGCGCCTTCGCCTGAGCGAGCCACAGTTCCCGAGCCAGCAGAATCAAGTGCGCCCCCATCCTTAACGATGACCTCCGCGACGAGATCGGAAGGCAGATCGGCAAGCACCCGGCCAATGGCCTGCACCTTGTTATGGGTAGGAATGACGACTGACACTGCACGCAGATTCCCTCATCATCACCACGGGGACGAGGCGCGCCGCCGGCCAGCAACCCGTCGATGCCCCAGGCTCGACCTGCGCGTCCCACCGCGATTCCGAGCGATGCGAGCACCGGAACCAGTAGTTCCCAAATCCATGATGTACCCCATTCCGAGACCCAAAGGCTGGTGAGGAACAGGAATGCGACAAAGGCGGCTGGACGCGTAAGCAGACCAATAACCAGCAGGATCCCCAGCGAGATTTCCGTCGCGGCCTGCATCGGAGCTATCATGGCCGCATGACTTGCCATTAGTCCCATAACCCACTTCCATGCCGCCGGTGAGTGGCTCGCCTTGATGTGTAATTGATTACTCCTGCGTAGCCCGCCGGGGTGTAGGCGCCCTTCCCCAGATTCTCGAAGAAGACCCGCACCAACATCGCGCCGATGGTCATGCGAACCAGTGCCAAGCCGTTTGCCGCATGGGTTGGCCGGCGAAGTCGACTGAACGTATTTGTACTTGAGCTGGGTTAGTCGTCATCGTGAACCTCTGCGCAACAGATTCCACCCGCGACTGAGGGCGCAATTTTAAGCTGTTGAATCCTCTTGCGTCTCCGGTCTATTCGAATGCCTAGACGAGCTGATCAGGCGAGATGCCATTGCGGGGGCGGTTGCGGTGACCATGGCGGCCACCGTTGCAACTGCAACCAGAACGAAAGCGATTCGTTTCATGATACCTCCTTCCAAACTCTTGGCCACCACGCTTCGCCCCACGCTCACGCGTTCGAAGCGCTCTGCGTCAGCCGAAGGTGAAATGAAAGGGCCTCGACGACTTCTTTTGTGGTCACCATGGCAGTGGCGTAGTTTGCGATATTGACGTCGAGAGCGGCGTGCATCTCTTCATCCGAGTAATCCGTGGTGCGTCCTTTACCATGGTGACCTCGTAGCCCAGCTCGGCGGCAAAGCGAACCGTTGCCTCCACGCACGTGTGTGCTATGAGCCCGATGACGACGAGCTTGTGGATGCCATGCTTTTTGAGCTGCAAATCCAGATCGGTGTTGGCAAAGCCGCTGGAACACCAATGCTCGAGGGCCACGATATCACCCGGCTGAGGAGCGAATTCACTGCGATCTCGCCACCCCAGGTGCCATTTTCGAAGATCTTATGCGACCAGGCCGCCTTCTGGATAGGCGCAATGTACTGCCAGCTCTCGTAGTCGCCCGGACGGTATCGACGATGCAACGCATAGACGATGCGAAGCTCCGCCTTCCGCGCAGCATTCATGACTTGCAACATATGAGGAACGCAATCGTTTGCCTCTGCAACAGTCTTCAAGCGATCCCATACTTTGCCTCCCCCGGAAATGAAATCGTTGTACGGATCGATGACCAGAAGTGCAGTGATCTCTTTGTCGAACTTCAGATTTGCCATGTTCTTTCCTCATGTGCGTTCACTCAAATCGAGAGTCAGATTTCTTGAATGGGGGCGTCAACCGGCAGAATCACTTGTCGCTTAAGGCGTGCCGTTCGATACTTCTTGCGAACAGAGGCGGCTCCTGCCGGTTATGATCGTCTGAAACACGCTTGCGCGCAACTTGGTTGGCCGTACGTCTTGCCGCACGGATAGCTGCGTTCCTTGCGGCGCGTGCTCGCAGGTTTGTCGCTTCCGCCAATCTCACATCGTCAGAACGACGCGGAACTCGGCCTTGCCGCTCATCATGCGCGCGTAAGCCTCGCTCGCTTTTTCGAGCGGATAGGTTTCGATCATGGGACGCACGCCGGTTAATTCGGCGAAGCGTAGCGTGTCCTCGGCATCCACCGGCGTGCCCGAGGCCCAGCCTTGAATCGTTCGGCTCCCAGTGATGAGCTGAATCGGCGTGACTTCAATGGGATCGAAAGCCGCACCTACGACCATGAGCTTGCCGTTCGGCCCCAGGCCGTCGACGAGGTCGGACATCGCTTTCGAGCTCGGGGCTGTCGCCAGAATGACCTGTGCGCCACCCAGTTTTTGCAATTCGGCTGCCGCGTTTGTTGCTCTGCTGTCGATATACACCTCCGCTCCGAGTTTCTTTGCAAGCGTGGCGTTTTCGGATCCTCGCCCGATGGCGGCAACCTTGTAGCCAAACTTGCGGGCAAATTGAACTCCGAGGTGACCTAGTCCGCCGATCCCCTGCACGGCAACGAGGTCGCCGGGCATCGCGCCGCTGTGCCGTAGCGCGTTGAAGGTAGTGATTCCAGCGCAGAGCAGCGGGGCGGCGTCGGTGTCGCTTAGGCTTTTCGGTATCGCCGTCAGGGCCTCGACAGGAGCCACCATGTATTGCTGGTATCCGCCATCGTAGCTAATGCCGGCGATTTTCATGTTCTGGCAGTTGCCAAAATCTCCCCGCCGGCAAGCGAGGCACGTTCCGTCGTGGCCACCATGCCAGCCGACGCCGACGCGCTGGCCCTTCGTCCACCCGGAAACACCGGCACCGAGCTCGTCGAGGATGCCCGCGACCTCGTGTCCTGGAACGCGAGGATACTGAATTCCAGGCCACAAACCGTCTTTCGTAAGCACGTCACTGTGGCAAATGCCACAGGCCTGCACTTTGATGCGCACCTCTCCTACTCCCGGCGCAGGAATCTCGCGCTCGACGATCTGGAAATCGGCTCCTCCCTTGGGAATCTGGGCCGCCTTCATTGGTGCTATTGCGATTTTCGTTGTTGCCATGATGCCTCCTACGAACCTTCATCTTCACCATTCTAACCTCTGCCGGGAGACGTCCATACTAGGCCTTGCCCTGCGTGGACTTCCACGTGCTATCTTACTGCACTACCTCGAAAATCAGTTCCACCTCGGCCGGAAGCGACCTCATGCGCAAACTAGCGTAGTGATCCGGACCCCCAGGAAGTTCGGCCGCAAAGAGCCGGGCTGCTTGTACGCGCGTCTTGCCATGTCGGGTGGAACCGAGCCAGGCATGTTGGAGTCAATGCTGCCGCGGAACAATTGCCGAAGGTATCGAGGATACTTTGGTATCCGTGGGGCACCTCTGTGGAGTTCCCACGCGCACGATCAAACCACAGTGAGGAGAGAGCGCATTATTGAAGGGGGCCACGCCATTGACACTGGCGGAGACCCATACCAAAGTACAATAGACGCTCTTCCATGGAGTCGCGCATCGTCGTGTCATGGAATGGGGTAGACAAAGATCACAGAAAAGATCACAGGAGTGACCGCCACTTCCCTTGGATTCTCTTATGGCAAGAACCTACACCGCTCCAGGTATTGATGAATATCTGCGGAAGCGCCTGATGCCGGTGGAAGGTGCGATTCCGCACCTGCCGGGAATCGAGATGTACGGTAATTCTGTGCCCGCGGAAACGGTTGGCGGCGACCTGTTTGAATACATAAATTTTCAGCAGCGCTACGACATCGATGCACGCATCGAGCGGGCGCTGAGGCTATCAAAGGAGTTTCTCGAGCCGCTCTCCGCAGGTGCGCCGCCGCGCAACTCGGTTGACGATCATGTCGAATGGCTGAAATCAAGGCCGGATTACAGGCCCGAAATGGAAACCGAGTATAGAAAAGCGCGAAGCTCGGAACAGATTCGCGTAGCCGAGGACGTGCATGAGCTCTATGAAACTGCGGGCGTCCTGCTCGTGGACGCTCAAGGACATGGGATCATTTCCGCGAAAATCGCCTCGACGGTCCACGACACGTTTCATGCCCTCATGCTCGCCGAACTCGACCGCCGAGGGAAGACGACACCGGAGTTATTCGAGAGGCTCAACCTGCGATTGGCGCAGTCGGTGACCGCTCGCAACGCACTCGGCATAAGCGAGAAGGAGAGCGCCCAAGAGATTGCAACGATGCTTTATGGTGAAGTACACCCTCATGGCTATTTTCGATTCGTCAATTTCGGACATCCTCCCCCACTAGTGTTCTCCGCCGAATACCGCAAGTTCATGGAAATTGATAAAGGCCGGATGGTGCAATTCTTGCCGCTCGGCCTGCAGATCCCGAAGGATCATCCGGACCGTAACAGATATTTGTCACTCAAATTCCGGCACCGGGCGAAGTCTTCAGATGTGGCCGAATTAACTCTGATGAGTCCGGGGGACATTTTCTTCCTTTATAGCGACGGGGTCTATGACGGCAGCGACAAAGAAGAACGCCAGCAACTTGAGTCGGTAATGCGTGAGCACTATCGCCAGCCAGCAAAGGAAATCTGCAATGCATTGCTGGAATACGCGGTGAAAAAAGACGATCGTCTGCGCCAGACTGGCGAACAGGACCGTATTGACGATAAGACTGCCTTTATCATCAAGCGAAACTGAAGGGCAACCGCGGGCGGGCTCAGTGTTTGCCCAGACCGGAACGATGATGACGGCGAGCGAAGTGCCTTCAGCCGCGACGAGGGCTGGTGGTTTGCTTGATAGGTACTGGCGGATCCGAGGTAGGCCTAGTCAAGCACCGGCTGTAGCGCATCAGTTGGGGGAAGTGTGCTACGCCGCGTCTAAAAGAATGTGCAAACAGGAACGCAAGTCAGAGAATGGGAGAGACGCTCGAAGCGAGTAAGCACATGGTTCCCTCAAAGAGACCGCCACGAATCAAGCGACAACTCACCGAGAATAAGGAGGAGCAGGAAGGAGTGCCTGCAGGGACTCCCGATGTGTGGCACGGTAATGCTCCCGGCGACCTAGTTCAAGCGACTTCGGCGATCCGCACCTCCTTCTGCTGAATACGCGAGGGGTTCAGGCGCTCCTTCAGCAACAGAATCTCTTGATAGCCTTCGATGCGTCGGAACTTTTGCTCTGCTTCGAGGAGTCCGGTGGCTGTCGCAGCGCAGCGGCTGATTTCCTTCTCGCCAGTTGCTTTTCGATTGACGCGCTAGCTCTACGATATCTCGGAAGCGGAAGTTCTGCGTCTGATTTCCTCGATCGGCAACAAGTAGCTAATCGCCGGTTTGAGGGTTAATGAGGTTGAGGAGTAAAGGGAGGAGGGTGCGGCTTCGATTTTGTGAAAGTGCGCGCTCATTCCGGGCACTCGGCGATGAGTTTGGTGTAGACCTCGCGCGCGTGGTCGTAGGCGGCTTGCGCATCCGGCAGTTCGGCCTTGGAAATTTTCGGGGCTTTTTGAGTCCAGCACTGGTTCACGCCAGCCAGACACCACTCCGCGCTCTGGCGTGAAGCGCGAATGGGCTTGCCATCCACCAAAACAAAGATGGGGTTCGTATGCGAAGAGCCTAAGATGCGCACAGCGAGCCAGCTGCTGCGCTCGACCAGAGCGTCAAAGCTGACGTCCTGGATGGTGCCGTCCGCAAGAATTTCTTTCCGAGCGATGGGTTTGCCATTCATGACCAACTCGACTGGCACTTGACGGGTGTTGCCGATGCGCGCTCGCTCGATGTGCCAATACGGGTTTTGATCGATGGGGCGGTCGCGGATGTTGCCAGGTTCAGAGGCGCCTGTCAGCGCCGCCTTCCAGTACTGCTTTCCGCGATCGGAGGGAATATTGTCGGAATCGAGTGGGACGGGATTGAGAAAAGCCGCGACTTTCACGCGGGCGCGGACAGTGCCCTTTTGTGCGAGCTTTACCTCGCTTGCCTTGCTGCCGACTTCCAAATCATTTACGGCAAAATCCATCAAGTGGCTTCTGCCGTCGGAGACGTAACTTCGCCCGTTGTGGATCGCCTCCAGCCAGCCGCTGTAACTAAGCGGACCATCCACTTTGGCGTAGATGCGCCCCTGACCTACGCGTGCATCCGTGATGCAAGGGAAATCGGTCTCCCCAGAGATTCGCGTGCGGAATCCCACATTCAGGGTGTGATACCAAATGTTCAATTCCCACAGATAAGGCGTGTCCATCGTAGAAATGAAATCGACCGCGTCGGGATGCGTGACGTCCACGATGTATTCATTGGCGCCGATTCCGTCGAAGCCGGGAACTTGGTAGTTGGGCAGCTCGCGCGACTTGGACTCGAGTCCCCAGCCGGAGTGAGCAAAGCCGGTCATAGCGCCTTGCGATTTGGCCCAGCGCAGAATCGGTAGATCCCACGTTGGCCACTGTTCGATGCGAACGCAATGCGGATAATCCTGATTGGTGAGCCCGAGCAGCACCAAGTGTCCGGCATGGCTTGAAGGGAATCCGGAAACTTCCAGATCGTAGTGCATCAATCCGTCGGGCTTCGATAGAGGATGGTCTTGGCCACTGAAAAACTGTTTTTGATAGTAGTAGCAGGGGCCCCAAGTAAGGACCGCGCCGACGTTCAGTTTCTCGCCTTGGATTTGGCGCACCATATCATCCGGTTGCACGCCTTCGGTCGGATTTTGATAATGCGAGCAGCCGGCTGCATGCACGTGATGATCACCGGAGTACCAATGGTATTTCGGGGGATCGATCCAGCGCTGCATGGCAAAAGAAACTTCGCTAGTGCCTGCGGCAGTTACTTCGACCTGCTTGGTTTGAGGCTGGTATTCGGGACCCATCGAAGCCGTCACCGTGTAGCTGCCTGCCGGAACTCGAACGGTGTCTCCGTTCGCGCGATAGACCTGCGCCTGGAAGAACAGATCGGGCGCGAGGCGTTTCGCGGGATTGGGATACAAGCGGCCTAACCGGTCGCGGATAGTGAACGCTGCCATCGTCGGGGCGCCGTGCTCGTCTCGCACCTCCAGCCGGAGCGTATGCGCGGGCAAAGCCGTAAACACGACGGTGATATCGCTGCGAAAGCCAAGGTCCTGCGTGCCTTGCCCGACATTGAAACTAATCTCTGCCGAACGCTGCCCGGAATCGCGGCTGTAGATGGTCACAATCCGATACTCCAGTGGTAGGCCGGAAAGCCGCGGCGACATGGGATTTTTGTCGTATAGCTCGAGATCCATCCAGCGGTCGCGGACGTCTTCGGGCGCAACTTTCCTGGGCGGCTGGGGGCTTCCGTCGGATTGCACTAGGACCGGCAGGGCATTGGGACTTTGCGCCTCGAGCTTGGCGGTCACGCCGGCGTGGTTGAGGACTTTCGCGAGAAAGATGCGCGCGCCAGCCTCCACCAATTCGGGTTTTGCGGTACCGGGCTGGACCTTGACGCGGCTCTCCGGATTAATGTCGACGACCGCGAGCGTGTATTTGTCGAGGACCTGCTCCAAGTGGGCGATGGCGGTGGCTTCATCGACTTCGCCGATCGCTCGGTTGATGGCCTCTTGATCTTGTTCCACGAGGGGCTGGCCCAAATACCTCAGCGCGCTTTCGACTTGACGCACTTGTTGCGCGAAGGGCTGCAGGGCCATATGCGTCTGTGCGGGTTTGCGCGGCACAGCTCCTGTTAGGAGGGCACACAACGCGAAAAATGCAACAAGCAAAATGCTAAACTTTTGCGATTTCATGGAGGACCACCTCCGGCAGAGGCTGCGATTCTATCAGAATGGCGGAACGCGAGACCATCTATCGGCTTGCACCAGGCAAACCGGAATAACGCTACGCTGAGGGGTGGTCTTTAGAGTTACGAGTCAAGCCACAGCAATTCCTTAGCTTGGTTCAATGCCGCAGAAGTGTCGGTGTAGATGTCTGCGGTCATCTCGACAATTTTTGCGCCAGCTTCAGATTCCCCAAAGGATATTCCGCGGCAACACGCCGATGATGCTCTCAAGCGGACCGGAGCATCCGCCAGTTCGACGGTAGGACTACGTCGCCATTGCCCACGGTGGTATCGCTGCAGGCCGAGAAGTAAAAAGCAGATTCCCACGCAGCAAAACCAACCGGAGAGCCGAAGCGAAGGACTCTTGCAGCGGCTGGACCTGCGCAAAGGGATCGCCAGGGCCGTCCTTGGAAATGAGATTTGTGAAGTCATTCAGCAGATCCACCGGCGTGACAAAAAATCGCGATCTGTGCCTGGAACTTTTTTGTAGCCATTTAAGCCCGAGAAGCATCTATTCGACAGCCGGACGAAAGGCCGGACATTAACCCGTCCGGCATAGTGCTCTCGTGAGATTCTATCTGTCACTTCCCGAACAGGCATCGACAACCAGGTGACCGGTCGAGTAGGTCGTATTGTGGGTTGGGTGCGGCTCAAATCTTGGTTGATGGCAAGCTTGCCCGCATTGGGCGGAATCGGATTGCTGTTTGCGGCGTTCATTGATTCTTCGTTTGTTCCACTTCCGTTAGTCACCGACCTAATCCTCTTTGACCTTTCCAGCCTCCATCCGATGCGCATGCCGTTTTACGCGGCGATGGCGGCCCTTGGCTCCGTGGCGGGATGCCTGTGGATCTATTATCTTGCGCGAAAAGGGGGACAGGTCTATTACCGCAAGACCCAGGGCCATCCACCGGGCAGAATTCGAAAACTGGTCGAGAGGCACCCCATGGCGTGCGTCTTTCTTCCTGCAGTCGCCCCATTTCCGGTGCCGTTTAAGCCCTTTGTGGTGGCTCAAGGCGTTTTTCAGGTGCCGCTTGCCACGTTTATCGTTGGCACGCTCCTCGGGCGCGGCTGCCTGTTTTTGTTCGAGGGATTCTTGGGGGCACGCTACGGCACAGCGGCAAAGCACTTTATTTCGACTCAAAAATGGGCCTCGCTGGGTGTCCTTCTCACTCTTGTGGTGCTGTTCCTGACGATTCGCCTCCTGTTGGCCTCGAAGCGCACATCGTATTCTCAAACGGGCTGAAGCTCTCGGACCCTACGCGCGAGTTCGCGGGTGATAGTGTCGGAATCCTCCTCGCGGGAGAAACGGATAGGCGATCCTATTGTCACGCGCACATGACCGGGTCGAGTGATGATCCGCTCAGCCTGCTTCAGGTCAAACAGCCCGTCCAGGTACACTGGCACGACCGGAATGCCCAATTGCTTGGCAAGCAGACCGATTCCGGAGCGAAACGGAGCCATTTTGCCGTCCTCGGTCGTTCGGCCCTCCGGGAAAACGAGAAGGTTCCAGCGGCGATCTACAAGATTTCCTGCGAAGCGGAAACTCCGCAAAAAACCGGATTGCCTCGGAAGCGGAAAAACGTTGAAAAGGCTAAGCGCAAGAAAATATCTCAGCCGTTCCATGAAGCGTTCGAACAAGCTTTTCGTGCTTGTCGGCCGGCGCATTTCCGCAAGCCGCTCACCCCGCATGGCGGTCGCCAGCCTGTTCCGAATCCGCGCGGGCAGGGCTGGTAGAATCCATGCGATGTCGAGGTAGGTGACGTGATTGGAAACGACTAGGACTGGACCTTGCAATCCGCGCAAATTCTCGCGGCCGCGAATGCGGGGCGCCGCGAGAAGGTAAGTGGCAGGCCAAGCCAGAAAGTAGTAGACGGCAAGCCGAATGGCCGTGATGGCCCAGTGTTGGGGCCACTGAGGATAGACATACTCGGTTGTTGAAGCCGTTCCCTGGGCGATGAGTTTCTCGAGTTGACCGATCGTTGCAGTATCTTCAAACTGAGCCTCATTCAGGTGAACCTGGTATCGCTCCTCCAGAACGCTCATCAGCTCGACGCGATCTAGGGAGGAGAGCTGCAAATCAGCCTCCAGGTTCGTATCCTTGGAGTTCGCCTGAACCGGGCGACCGGTGATTTGCGCGATCAGGCCGGGCAGAGGGTCACCGTCCGGGGTCTTCCCGAGTGCGGCCGTCTTTTGGACCACCTCACGGATCGCGGGAAGGATGGGCTTTTGCGTTGGAGTCCTGGGAAAATCTGGTTCCGGCCAAACAGACCAGCGGCGGATTTTCTGATACTCGGCCAGCGTTTGATTTGCCCGTTCGACAGCCGACGCCGCGTTCGCGCCGGGGCCACTCATCACCAGGACCGCATACGGTTCGGCGTTGCCGCCGCGTTCAAGGCCGATTACAACGCAGTCTCTAACGCCCGGTTGACGCTGCAACGCCTTTTCCAAGTCTTCCGCGTAAACGTTCATGCCCGCCGGCGTAACGATGACATTCTTCCTCCTGCCCTTGAAGTACAAGCGGCCATTCTCGTCCTTCTCGGCGACGTCTCCCGTTCGGAACCATCCATCCGGTCCCGCTAAGGACTGAACTTGCCCGTTGTGCTGGTACGCTTTGGCGACGCCTTCTCCACGGACGAGAATCTCACCGTTGTCGTCAACACGAACCTCCATGCCTGGGAATACTTTGCCGATCGATCCCCTCGCCGAACGAAAAGGATGATTCAAGCTAATGAGCGAAGCGGTCTCGGTCATTCCGTATCCTTGAATCACGGCGTATCCCAGGCGGTTCCAAAACGTTTCGTCTTGCTCCGGCAAAGCGGCTCCGCCGGAAATAAAGGCCCAAAATTTCCAGCCAAAATGCCTGTGAATGCGCCGGAATCGCCACCAACGGAGAAGAAAGTGCTGCTTTTCCGCCTGCGCGAAATTCCTGCGAAATGTCTCCAGCCTTCCGTCTCGCTCCTCACAACGTTCCACTTCCCGCTGAAGGGATTCGATGAATCGCGGAACCGCGACCAATACGGAGACGCGCTCTTGCCGGATGGTATCCACCAGATCGGCTGGCTTCAGAGAATCGGTGAAGACCACCGTGGCCCGGAGCATCGGCGGAATAAACACGCCAAGCATCTGGCCAAAGACGTGGCTCAGGGGAAGCAGATTCAGGAAACGGAGCGGATGAACTAGCCGCTCGTAGCGAAGGTATTTGTGGATTTCCAGTTCGAGGCGCTCGATGTTCGCCAGGATGTTTCCGTGCGATATCACCACGCCGCGAGGCTCGGCGGTCGTGCCGGAAGTAAAAATGACTTCTAGCGTATCTTGACGCGACAGTTGAGGCGATGGATAAAAAGAGGCATCGTGTTTTGCAGTCATTTCCCCAAGAGATTCAAAGGAAAGGGAAGGAAGGGCGTCCATTTCCTGATGCGCATTCGCTCGAAACACGAACTTTGCTTTAACCTCTCGAGCGACTCGCTCCGCGAACTGCAAAGCCGAACCATCATCGATTGGCACAATGACCACGCCACGAAGCACGCATCCGAGAAACGCGACGATCCATTCCGCTGAGTTGGGGCCCCACGATAGGGCCGCATCGCCCTTCCCCAACCCGCGAACCTCAAGCTCCCTGGCTACGCGGTTCGCCTGTCCGATAATCCGCGCATAGGTCCAACTCTCCATGCGATAGCCACGCCGCTGGCACACGGCGACTTCCCGGTCATTTTTCGTGTATTTTCCAACGAAATTTAGCAGTGACTCAGAGGCCATTTCAGACATCTATCTGACAGAAGAAGTTGGGCCCGTGCAAGTGCGTGACTTCATCCAGTTGGATAGACTTTGCTCGACCTGGGATACAAAGAAAAAGTCGTAGTAATCGGCGCGGGAATCTCGGGCCTGGCTTGCGCTCACCGCCTGAAGCAGTTGGGGTTCCATCCCCGGCTCCTGGAAGCCGCGGAACGCGCGGGCGGCCTGATTAGAACCATCCGGAGAGACGGCTTTCTCTTCGAGACCGGGGCGCAGTGCCCTCGATTTCCGCCGTCCGTGTGGCAGTTGGTGCGCGACTTGCGTCTCGAACACGAATTTGTAGCCGGTGATCGCAAAGCCAAGCGATACGTATTCCGACACGGCCGTCTCCATCCCGCTCCTTTCTCGCCGATGGGCCTGTTCACCACGCGATTGGTCGGACTCAAATCCAAGCTGCGAATTCTCAGCGAGCCTTTTGGGTATTCGCATCCTCCGGACCAGGAAGAGAGCCTAGCCGATTTCGTGCAACGAAAATTCGGCGCACAAGTCCTGGACAATTTAGTAGACCCCTTCATTTCCACAATCTTCTTGGGTGATGCGAGCAAAATGGGGATGGAGGGTGCTTTTCCCGCCCTGGTCGAATGGGAGCGGCGCCAGGGTAGTCTTGTGCGGGGAGCCCTCCGTGCGCGCCGGTCTAAGCGCGACGCTATGGAATCAGCCAGTTCCTCGCGGCCTTTCGCTTCCCGCGCGGATGCAAACCAGGGCAGCTTGCACGTTACGGACGCACTGCCAACTCTGGGCTCGTTCCGGTCAGGAATGGGAACGCTTCCGGAAAGACTCGCGGAAGAGTTGAAAGCAGAGGCCTCGTACAAAGTGCAGGTCGCATCGGTCGCGCCTTCAAGGGAAAACGCAGGGGCATCGAAGCCCGCATGGCAAATCTCCCTGGCCGGCGGCGAGCTAATCACCGCGCAATATTTGGTTCTGGCGGTTCCTGCTTACGTTGCTGCGAGACTGCTAGAGAGGAGCGCTCCTCCACTTGCCGCGCACCTTAAAGCCATTGAATACGCGCCAATCAGCGTGGTGTCCTTGGCCTACGAGCGGTCCAAGGTCGCAAACAGGCTGGATGGATTTGGTTTTATGGTTCCGCGCCGCGAGGGCCTCCATACCATTTGCACATTTTGGAATTCGTCGCTGTTCAAAGAGCGTACGCCCGAAGGAACCGTTTTGTTCACCAGCTTTGCAGGAAGAGAGACGAATGGCACATTCGGAACGATGAATGACGAAGAAAGTGCACGAGCTGTCGCCGCCGAAAACACCCATATCCTAGGCATTTCTAGCGAGCCCGTGGCTCGGCTGGTCTGGAGAGATCCGCACGCGCTGCCGCAATACAACGTGGGACACGCGCAGCGGGTAGAGGAGATTCACCGCATTTTGAGCGCGCTTCCGAATCTCTATCTCGCGGGCAACTTTCTGAGGGGCCGGTCCATCGGCGACTGTGTCGATGTGGCGTATCGCGTCGCGGAAGATTTGCATAGTCAAATCCGAGGTCAAGACATCTAAGCACATATGGGCTTGCTCACGGGAGTCACGGCCTTGTTTCATTTGGTAGTTTGGTTTGCCTTCTGCGCGTGCACGGCCATTTTGCTGGGCGCGGTCTATCAGGCATTAGGAACACGGCGCGACCGCAAGCGCTTTCCGCCGCCAGGCCGATTGGTCGATCTAGATCATCACCGACTTCACCTTCTCGAATCGGGAAGGGGCAGCCCTACGATTGTGTTGGAAGCGGGGCTCATGTCGACTGTGCTGAGTTGGAGCAATCTCCAACGCGAGTTGACAGAATCCTACCGCGTGGTCAGTTACGACCGGGCCGGACTGGGCTGGAGCGATCTGGGTCCGATGCCTCGAACGGCGGATCGCATCGTCGATGAGCTCCATAGGTTGCTCCAGCAAGCGGCCATTCCCCCACCTTACGTCCTGGTAGGTCACTCCTTTGGCGGTTTGACCATGCCCTTGTTCGCTGCTCGCTTCCCCGAGGAAGTAGCGGGTATGGTCCTCGTGGATCCTGTTGCTCCCTCAGAGTGGAATCCACCTTCCGAACACGATCGCAAGCTCACTCGTATTGGCGCTAAGGTGTGCCGGCGCGCAGCACTGCTCTCGCCGCTAGGCATCCTGCGTTTCGTTGCCTTTCTGCTGACCACCCGCGCGGCACAAATGGCGGGTCACCTCGTTCGCCTCATCAGTCGAGGCGCCCCCGAGGAGTCCGGGTCCGTTTCCAGTCCGTGGTTTGCGGCTTTGCCGGCAAACGAGCGAGCCATGGCCTCGGTTTTTTGGGTTCAGGAGAAATTTGCTCTTACGATCGCGAGTCAACTGGAAAACCTTCCTGTAAGCGCGGCCCAAATCGGTGAACTCGATAGCGCTTGCGATAAGCCTGTGGTCATTCTATCCGCGCGTACCGCCCCGGAGCACCGGAGTAAAGAACACGCGGCGATGGCTGGGCGCGCACCTCTTGGAAGGCATGTGACAGCGGAGAAAAGCAATCATTGGATCATGCAAGACGAGCCTGGATTAGTTGTCCGCGCGATCGAGAGAGTTGTTGAATTCTCGCAGAAACTGGTGACACATCCGTCGTGATGCTCGGTTCCGACGGCAGACACGCCCCAAAGGCCTTCGCTCCACGCCCCCTTGGGAGTGTGGCCACGTGGAGATGCAAGAATAAAGAGCGATTTGGCGAGTCTTCTGTTTTCCCCTCAAAGACAACGGAGAGCGGGAAGCCGACTGCCGGAAAGTCCAAGAAAAACGTATATCTTTCTCTTGTGCCTGAATATCTAAGCGATGCAGGACATGGGCTTCGTGATTGTGAGGTGACGGGTCTCAATACCGCGCGGATGATTTCACTTTCCGTTCAGCAGACCGAAAATATGGGCGAAAGAACGTGAAAAGAAAAGGAAGGTTGTAAGCCGTGACAATCCGGGTTGAGCGGTGCAAGAGATGGGTCCTCATCGCTTTCATGTTGGGAGCAACCTCAGGGGTATCGACTGGGCAAAGCCAGAGCTTCGCCGGCAAAACACCGGAGGAAACGGCCGGATTCAGTGACGGCGCCCTAATGGCTCTGACGGGCGACGACATCATCGCAAAGTTGCTGGAGCGAAACCGCATACGAAACGAGCACTTGCAGCGGTATTCGGCCGTGCGGACTTACGAGATCAGGAACCTTCAAGGGAAATTGGCAGCGCAGACAGTGGTACGCGTGGATTACGAGGCACCCGACAAGAAGACGTTCAACAAGACCTTCGAAAGAGGATCAGGGATTGTGCGCCACTTGGTGTTCGACCGCCTGATTCAGAGCGAGGGCGAAACATCTTCCGGCAGGGAGCATCACAACAGCGCGATCTCTGAGGCTAACTACGCATTCGCGCTGGTCGGCGAGGAGGACGTCGGGCCGTACCGTTGCTTCGTTCTCACCGCCACGCCGAAACGCAAAGATAAATATCTATTCGAGGGCAAAATATGGATTGATGCGGTCGACTTCGCCATCGTGAAAATCGCGGGCCAGCCCGCCAAGAAACCGTCCTTCTGGATAAATCGAGCGGAGTTTGTCCGGGAATATCAAAGAATTGACGGTTTTTGGCTGCCCTTCAGGGACGAGACGTTCGTGGAATTGAAGCTCTATGGGCGAAAGGTCTTCACTGTCGATCATCAGCAAGACGTGATAAATCCTGCAAATCCTATTCGAGACGCGACAAGAGACGCAGGTGACCAGGAGCAGCGATTTCGCTAACCACAGAGGACTATACTTGTTAGAGACCGCCGGGGAGGGCTGGGTTGGTGATCGGAGTGAACAACGCATTGCCAGCGTTTGCACGTTTTTCGTCGGCTGCTGCAGATGATGTGCCAGAGAACATTGAATTCGAGTGCAATGGAGGTGCAATAGCAGTGCCTAGGCGCGCCGGGAACAGATTGCAATTAGCCACGGATTTTGTCATCAACCTTCCCGGGTGCTGGGCTCGTGGCGCGTCGGCGACTTGTAATTCAATCCAGTCGCTGATTCCACAGATACGCACTTGATTAGCAGAGCTATTAGGTCGTCCTTTGTGGCCTTCCCTGCGAGAAGAATGCAGCTCGTATCTGGCTAACGCTGTGGATGTACGACTTGTTCTATCGAGAAGTGCGGGTAAGCGGTTTGGAAAGCTCCTTGACCACCGAGAATTTTCTGGCGGCGGCTCAACTCCCAGAGGCGGCGAAAGCTGACAGCCACTCGTCCCAATCATTCAGAACGATATTGTAATCGGCACGCGGCACCTGACGATTGGCGGACGGAATCAGCGCAACAATCTTGACCCTTGAAAAATTCATCTTCAACCAATCAACCATTTCTTTTCTTGTTTGCTCGGGCGCCATGTGGCCAACGACAAATACATCGACGCTCTGGATCGAGGTCAGCACACGCTTTGCAGCTTCGTTGTCAGCGGCGGATATGACCTCGTGGCCGCAATGCCGGAACAGCTCGGCCCTCGCATGCAGCTCCTTTTCGTTATAACCGATCTGAAATATCGTCAGCTTGGGCAGCGACTTGATGGAAATCTTCTTGCCTGTCAAGTCGCTGATGACATATTCACCGCGTGAGGATGCCGCGAGCACTTTCAGACGCGCTTTCGCACGTTCCACATTTACCGCCCCTTCTATCCAGCGAAGGCTGCCGTCGCTTTGCACCTTGAATATGTGGAACGGGGACAACATAGTTCATTCCTAGTGCCGGTGATTCAATCACAGGACTCGACTCCCTGTCTATAGCGGAAATGAAGCAAGTTGCAAGGAAAGTTGATTCGCATCAGGATGTGCCCGCCCATCTCGAAAGCGTCTCGCAGGATGCCCAAAGTGCGTTGAGAACAACCTTCATGACGCGGTCACGAGTTAACTGATTCGTGTCACGACGTGCATTCGTACTATTGACAGCGCTCTCAGGGTAACTAGTATTTGCAAGGGGGCACGTCCTTCATTAATTTTGTTTCATGCCGTTCCGAGGCGCTTTTCTCCTAGCCAACACCGCGGAACCGGTGGAAAGTTGCTCACTTTCATCGGGTTATTTTGCTTCTTAAACTTTAGGAGGAAAGCATCATGGAAGTTGTTCAGGACAAGTCGTCTCTCCGCACCCTTCACATCTGCTTTTTCTGCTGCGTGCTGTTCTCGCTTGCTCTGGGAAATCTCGCGCTCGGACAGTCCACCGCCGTCCTCAAAGGCACCGTTACAGATGCCCTTGGTGCGGCCATCCCGCATGCCAAGGTAGTGGCAAAGAATCAAGTCACGGGCGCCGAGTGGAACACGGAGTCCGATAACGTGGGCAGTTATCTGGTTCCCGCGCTCCCCATTGGGCCTTACCAGATTAGCGTCGCCGCAACCGGTTTTGAGACCTCCGTGGTGCACAATATCACGCTAAACGCAGCCACGACGGTTACGCAAAACGTCCAATTACAGATTGGCCAAGTCAGCCAAGAGATCAGCATCGAAGTGGACACACCCGTGATCGATGCCAGCACCATTGCCATGGGTCAGGTCATCGACCAGAAAACGACACAAGAAATCCCGCTCAACGGGCGCCACTTCGTGGACCTGAGCCTGCTTACCCCGGGGACGGTAACTCCTCCGCAAAACGGGTTCTTGACGGCTCCCCTGCGCGGCCAGGGGTCATTCGCTTTCAACACCGCAGGACAGCGGGAAGACACCGTCAACTTCTTGGTGAACGGCATCAACCTCAGTGATATGGTTCAGAATCAAATCACCTTCCAACCGTCCATCAACACGGTAGCCGAGTTCAAAGTCGACAACTCCACGTACAGCGCTGAATACGGCCGAAACTCCGGAGCCATCGTCAACATCGCCACGCGCTCGGGCACCAACGAATTCCACGGTGAGTTTTTTGATTTCCTCCGCAATAGCGCGATGGACGCCAGGAACTTTTTCAACCCCACCAGCGTGACCCAGGCGCCATTCAAACGGAACAATTTTGGGGCGGCCGCCGGCGGACCGATTCGCAGGAATCGCGCGCATTTCTTTGCCAGCTATGAAGCATTGCGGCAGCGCCAGGGGGTAACCATCAACAGCCTGGTCCTTTCTCCAACAGATCAGGCTACAGCACAAGCGAGCACGGATCCTGCTGTCAAGGCGCTCGCAGCACTGATCCCCGCATCGAACGCCACCGAAAACGGGCTTCCTTTCCTCGTCGGCTCTGCCCTCGCACCAGTCAACATCGACCAGGGGACTGGCGACATCGACGTGGAGCTGACTGGCAAAGACCGCCTGCACGGATATGTCGCTATCCAACAGGACTTGAGGCAGGAGCCCACGCTGCAGGGCAATACCCTCCCCGGATGGGGTGACACACGATCGTCCCGCCGTCAGATCGGAACGATAGCCGAGGATCACGTCTTCGGGCCATCGGTGACCAACTCGCTGCGCGTGGGCTACAACCGGATCCACATTGTTTTCAACCCAAACCAGAGGCTGAATTCCGCCAATTTTAGCGTCAACAGCGGAATCAACGCTGCGATTGGGCTCGCGCAGATTGACATTCAAGGAGGCGCTCTCAACTTCGGCGGCCCGGCCGTCTTTCCCCAGGGGCGTGGCGACACGAGCGGCATCGCGAACGACACGTTGAGCTGGCTGAAGGGGCGCCATAACTTTGCCTTGGGTGGCGAAGTCCGCCGCGTTTACAACAATAACTTCGCGCTCGATCCCACCATCTTTCGATTCTCGAGCGTGGCCAACTTCCTGAGCGACACGGCATCAAGCTTCAGCTTTGCGGGAACGCCAGCCAACCGCATTCTCTCTCCGGCCTACGATGGCTTTGCCGAAGACAGCTTCAAATGGATGCCCAACCTCACCTTGCAGCTTGGCTTCCGCTATAGTTGGTATTCGACCCCCACGGAAGCTGCCAATCGCTTCACCGTTTTCGACCCCGCCACCGTTTCCCTGGTACAAGTGGGCACGAACGGAATCAACCAGCCGTTCCAGACGAACAACAAGAATTTCCAGCCCCGGGCGGGCATCGTGTGGAGTCCCTTCAAAAACCAAAAAACAGTTCTTCGCGCAGGATATGCCATCTTGACCGACCAGCCCGTCACCGGCATCGTCACGGGCCTGAACAGCAATCCGCCGTTCAGTGCGCCCCTCGCGGCCACACCCACGGCAACTCAGCCGGTCATGCTCACGAACGCCGCCTCTGTCGCTGGCGCGAGCGGCCTCGCTCCCACAACCATCGATCCAAACTTCAAGAATCCTTACATTCAGTCCTACAACTTCAACATCGAGGAGCAACTCACCCCATCGACCGGATTGATCGTCGGCGTCATTGGGTCGAAAGGGACGCATCTCAGGATTGCTCGAAACCTCAACCAGTTGGAGTTAGTCGGTGGCGCTCTCGTGCGGCCATTCCCGACCGTATTGGCGTCAAGCCCGATCAGGCCAGGAGCGAATCTGGGGAACATCACGGAGGTAACGAGTGGCGCGGGTTCGAATTACAGCGCGCTGGTCGTGGAATTGAACCGCCGCCTGTCACATGGATTGCAGATCATTTCCTCTTACACCTATTCCAAGTCCATCGATGAAAATTCACTGAACACGCAAGGCACGATCCTGCAAAACAGTTTGAATCTCGCTGGGAACCGCGGCCTATCCGACTACGACGCGCGCCATCGCGTTGTCGTGAGCGGATTCTACGAACTCCCGTTCCGCGGCCACCGCCTGACATCGGGCTGGGAGGTGGGCACGATCATCCAAGCCCAGACCGGCAATCCTTTGAACGTGACCTCGAGCATCTCCAACTTTACCGGCACCGTTCCTTTGGGGGTAGGCGGCGGACTGCGGCCCGACCTCCTGTCGGCGGTAACCGTCACCGGGAATCCCGCACAGT
Organism: Acidobacteriota bacterium; assembly: GCA_003223215.1. Lineage (GTDB taxonomy): Bacteria > Acidobacteriota > Terriglobia > Acidiferrales > UBA7541 > Acidiferrum. The sequence continues at coordinate 109,991 of QHYH01000100.1, read as the reverse complement.
GGTTCAGCAATCCTGTGGTATGCGCCGAGGCGACGCAGACGGGTATAACGCAGCCCCTGTGTTCCGCGACACCGGGCGCCGCCTTTGGACTGCCGGTGGGGACCACGCCCGCGGGCGATCATTTCGGTAATTTCGGAAGGAATGTCTTGACGGGACCCAAATTCGTCAACACTGACTTGTCCATAGTTAAAAACACGAAGCTCACCGAGCGCATGAACCTGCAGTTCCGCACCGAAGCTTTTGACGTGTTTAATCATCCCAACTTCGGGAACCCCAATCTGAATGCCCAAAGCTCCTCGTTCGGAAGGATCACCACCACACGCTTTCCGACAGGGGACTTCGGCTCGGCGCGGCAGTTGCAGTTGTCGCTGAAACTCCAATTCTAGGTGTTTTCACCGTGCCTTTCCGGAGAGATCCTGCGCTAGCGGCATGGGTCTCTCTGGTAAGCCTGACTGAAACGGATCGGTCTGGAATGTTGGCTAATCGCGCGGATACTTCCACGGTCTGCTGATTGACCGCCGATCCCCGACTGGTCGCATTACTCTTGACCGGGGGGTTCCGGTCGGATGGCAAAGCTTAACCGGGTTGGAAAAAGTCAAGCACGCCGACCACGGGTGAGATAGAGAAACGGCTCAAGAGAGTGCTCCCTCTGAGCCGTTTCGCTTTTTGCGCCCAGTTACGCCAGAGACCGCTTTCTCCTGCCCTACTCAAACTGTTTTTTAAACTGTGTGAATTGCTGTTTCAGGTCGGCGATTTCATTCTTGAGCCCAGTGATTTCTTCTTCGAGTTGTCTCAGCCGGTCGCCGTCAACGAAAGGTTCCAAAGCGGCCTCCTCGACCTTTGGCTCCGGCTCTGCCTGCGCCACGTCCCCTGACAAAAGGTGGGCGTAGCGTGTCTCTTTCGTTCCAGGCTGTCGCGGAAGCGGCTTAACCAGCGGCGGCTCGCGCTTCATCAAATGCTGCAGGCTCGATTGCACGGCGCTCAGGTCGTCGAAGGAATGCATGCGTTCGGAACGACTGCGCAGCTCTCCGGGCGTCTGCGGGCCACGCAGCAGCAACAAGCACAAGATCGCAATCTCATGACGGTAGAAGTTGAAGACTTCCTGCAGCCGATGTTCGTATTTGGTCACACGGCTATCTGCTGGACTGACATACCGCACCAGCGACTGGCCCTCGAGCGAGTGCAGCGCCTGGCGAACCACGGCCTCGTCCAGGTTCATCACGGGATCTCGGTTCGATTTCTGGTTGCAGGCATTGACCAGCGCGTTCAACGAAAGGGGGTAGTATTCCGGCGTAGTAACTTCCTTTTCGACTAGCGATCCGAGTATTCGGCATTCCACTTGATTTAGGGTGATGTTCACAGCCAGAAATCATACAACAGCTCCAACCGCAGACCGAGACCGCTATTCTTCGATTCTTCGACGATCAATTTGCCCGCAATTTGCCCCTCATCCGGCCATCATGGATCCCCCATACCTTTGCGCATTTGAATTCGCACGTCCCGGCCCGCTGTGCCACAAAATCGAGGACCTGGCCTTCGCCCTTTTGCACCTTGCCGTTCTCTTGCAGATTGGCGAAAAGCAGGCCCTGAGACGACTTGTCCTTGCTTCCTTCCGGATACAAATTGAGCTTTAGGCCGTGAGCCTCTTCGTTGGAATGCACTTTCAGCCGCACCTGGCTTCCCTTTTTGACATGAATCTCAGCTCGAGCGAACTGATGTTTCTTGCGGTCACTTCAATGATTTGCGCTTCCCGAGCTGTTTTCTCTTTCGAGCCTTGGGCGAGTCTCGCTCGCGCCGGCCCCGACAACGCCAGGAAGCTCGCAGCACCGACCCTAGACATCAACGCTTCCCCGAGCGCACATTGCGGGCAGGCTGTGGTTAGCTGTCTACTGCGCCACCTGGGCCTGAATTGTGCCTTTGAGCTCCAACTCGATGGAAACCGAGTGGTCCACTTTGAGCAGCCAGGTGCTTGGGTTTTTCAGCCCCCACTCGATGAAGGGAATACTGAACTTCGCGCTGGCGCTCCAATGATCTCCGGAGAGATTGGCTTCGGCCGGCACGGTCAATTCGTGCCCGTTGCCGTGAAGCAGGAAAGTTCCGTGAACCTGTAAGGCGGAGTCTCCCTGCAGTTCGAGTTTTCCGGTAATGCGATCTGGCCGAAAAATGATTTCGCCGAAGCGTGCACTTTCAAGGACGTCTTTATGCATCTTGCGGTCGCGCCCGTCGTTGCCGCTCCTTCCGCTCGAGGCGTCCACAACGACCTCACCGCTGGCTGTCCCCTTTGAGGGATCGAACTGTAGGTTGCCAGTCTTCAGTGCAAAAGTCCCATGTACTGCGTGCAGCGTACTTCCGAGCGTCCATTCGACGGCGCTTTGCGTCGGATCGACAGCAAAGATCAGGGCGCCGGCCGGTGCTTGCCGCGCAGCTTCCTGCGGCAGAGCAATGACCCCAGCAAGTGCCGCAACCACGCTCGCGCACAGCAGTCTCACGGTGCACCTTTCCTTTGCGACCGACTCTTTTTGCCGCCTAAAGGGCCTTCGTGGCAACAAGCCGCCACCCCCAGCCCACAGTCACCTCAACCAAAAACGCGGGAGAAGTTTCTCTTACGTGCGCAGTCAGCATGCGTTCGAAACAAATCCGGATCGCTCGCCAAGCCGCGCAGGACGCGGTTTCTTCGCGGGGCGAAGTGATCGGAGCAACAGCAGCCGGCCGCGCCATGACCTGCGGCCGCCTCCGGTCGAGCCTCGAGGTGGCCGTCACGGCACGGCGCTGGACGCCGCTGGAGCTCGCCATTCCTTAGACTGCTGAGCAAGCGAGGAAATTCCCCAACCGCCTCCTCAAAGTTTATGAAGGGATCGATCGGCGGTTTTGCGTCATCCGCGACGGTGACGGAAAAACCCTTCTTTCGCGCAGCGCGAGTGGCCGCCAGCCCCGCCAGACCGCCTCCGATGACCAGGACATCCGTCGCATTTCCGTCCGCCACACGAGAGAAAACCTGGCCCGAACTTGCCCACTCAAATGTGAAGAATCGCCCAGGCGATGCCTTGCCCGCAAGGAATTGAGATTCTTCCAAGGGGCGAGGGGTGGCCGCGGGAGGCGGAAGTTCCATCATAACTTACTTTTATCTTATTCAGTATAACTATTAATTGGACTGATTGACTTCCGCTGCCTCATCCTGCTAATCTTCATGGCGATATGACGCTCATCGCCATCGCTACGACGCAGGGCGGCCAGCCCGTGTTCGAGAGCGGCCGAGTACCTTTACTGATGGTAGGAATTGGCTTTGTCCTCGTAGGAGGACCGACCAGCGGATGATGGCGGCATAAGCCAAAGCGAAGCACAAGAATTCAGCCATCATCCAGACCGGATGATGGCTTTCGTTTTTCTGTTGCACGCTTTCCGGAATGGCTTGGCGTTTTCGCAAACGGAGGAACTATCCAGTGACCGATTCACAGCTCAAACCTCGCAGCCATGCACTCGTCGACGGGGCGAATCGCGCTGGAGCGCGCGCCATGCTGCGCGCCTGCGGCCTCAAAGATGACGATTTCCAGAAACCGCTCATCGGCGTGGCCAACACCTGGATCGAAATCGGGCCCTGCAACTATCACCTGCGCGAACTGGCAGAACACGTCAAGGCCGGGATTCGCGCGGCAGGCGGCACACCTCTTGAATTCAACACCGTTTCCATCTCCGACGGCATCACCATGGGCACCGAGGGCATGCGTGCTTCGCTGGTCAGCCGCGAAGTCATCACGGATTCGATTGAACTGGTCGCGCGCGGCAATTTGTTTGACGCGCTCGTGGTTCTGGTCGGATGCGACAAGACCATCCCCGCGGGAATCATGGCGCTGGCGCGGCTGAATATTCCCGGACTTGTTTTGTACGGTGGCTCCATCGCGCCTGGGGAGTTTGAAGGCCACGCGGTCACGATTCAGGATGTTTACGAGGCGATTGGCGCGCATGCTCGCGGCAGCATGAGCGACGCGCGGCTCAAGATGCTGGAGACCTCGGCTTGCCCCGGAGCGGGCGCTTGCGGAGGACAATTTACGGCCAACACTATGGCGCTGGTCTCTGAATTCCTGGGCATCGCGCCAATGGGGCTTTCGAGCGTTCCCGCTACGGATCCGGCAAAGGCCGCCGCAGGCCGGCGGTCCGGCGAACTGGTGATCGATCTTCTTCGCAAAAACGTGACTGCGTCCAAGATCCTGACGAAATCGGCGATCGAGAATGCGATCGCCGGCGTGGCTGCCACCGGCGGCTCCACGAATTCTGTGCTGCATCTGCTGGCCATCGCCAACGAAGCAAAGATTCCTCTTTCGATTGACGATTTTGATCGCATCAGTTCCCGTGTTCCGATTCTTGCCGATCTCAAACCGGGAGGGCGGTTTGTCGCGACCGACCTGTACCGAGCAGGCGGAACGCCGCTCGTTGCAAAACGCATGCTGGAAGGCAGATTCCTGCACGGTGAGTGCCCGACGGTGACCGGGCGCACGATCGCCGAAGAGGCCGCCGCGGCAAAAGAAGCGCCGGGGCAGGAAGTGGTTCGCAAGCTTAATGCGCCGCTTAAACCCACCGGCGGGCTGGTCGTACTAAGGGGAAATCTCGCGCCGGAAGGTTCGGTCATCAAGGTCGCGGGACACAATTTGCAGAATTTCAGCGGCCCCGCGCGCGTGTTTGACAGTGAAGAGGCGGCGTTCGCCGCGGTGGAGAAAGGCGCGATTAAAGCGGGGGACGTGGTGGTGATTCGCTATGAAGGGCCGCGAGGCGGCCCAGGCATGCGCGAGATGCTGGCGGTCACTGCCGCGCTGGTGGGCGAGGGGCTGGGCGATTCGGTGGCACTCCTGACCGACGGCCGCTTTTCCGGCGCTACCCACGGCTTGATGGCGGGACACGTCGCACCGGAAGCGGCGAATGGCGGTCCCATCGCTGCGGTAAAGGATGGAGACACCATCACCTTCGATATTCCCCATCGCCAGTTGAACGTGGGACTCACGACGGCGGAAATCGAGAAGCGCCTGGCTTCCTGGACGCCGCCGGCCCCGCGATTCTCGGACGGCGTGATGGCCAAGTATGCGCTGCTGGTTTCTTCCCCTTCGCTTGGCGCGGTGACAACGCCCCCCGCTTCCCTTACGGCATCGGCTCAGCCTCTTCAAAATGTGAGGTCAGTATGAAGTTAACCGGTGCGGAAATTCTTTGCGAGGTGCTGACGCGTCTCGGCGTGCGTGAAATCTTCGGCTATCCCGGCGGCGCGATTCTGCCGGTTTACGACGCGCTGGGCAAATCGAAATTGCATCACATCCTGGTACGTCACGAGCAAGGCGCCACGCACATGGCCGACGGTTATGCGCGGGCAAGCGGCGGCATTGGGGTGGCGATGGCCACGTCCGGCCCTGGCGCCACGAACATGGTGACCGGCATTGCGACCGCCATGCTGGATTCTTCGCCGGTGGTCTGCATCACCGGGCAAGTGAGCAGCAAGGTTCTGGGCTCCGATGCGTTTCAGGAAATCGACATCACCGGCATCACCATGCCGATCACCAAGCACAACGTGGTGGTCACCCGCGCGGAAGACGTTGCGCGGACGGTTCGCGAAGCGTTTGTCATCGCGAAAAGCGGGCGCCCCGGCCCGGTATTGGTCGACATCACGAAAGACGCGCAACAAGCCAGCGCCGAATTTGACTGGGATGCATGCAGACCGAAACTTCCGCCAAAGCGCGTCCGCAAGAACCATGACCAAGCCGAGTTTGATCGCGCGGTGGAATTGCTCAACACTGCCAAGCGACCGCTGGTTCTTGCCGGTCACGGCATCACGGTTTCTGGAGCCATCGGCGCTTTCGAGCAGTTCATTCGTGCGGGCAACTATCCTGTGGCGATGACGCTCCTCGGCATCGGCTGCTTCCCCGCCAAGGATCCCCTCAACCTCGGCATGATGGGAATGCACGGCGAAGCCTGGGTGAATCACGCGATTCAGGAAGCCGATTTGCTCATCGCCGTGGGCATGCGCTTCGACGACCGCGTCACCGGCGACCTGCGGACCTACGCGAGAAACGCCCGCAAGATTCACATCGAGATCGACCGCGCGGAAATCAACAAAAACGTGAAGGTGGATGTGGCCCTGGTCGGCGATGCGCGTGAAGTGCTCGAACATCTCACTCCGCACATCGAGACGCGCGATCACAGCGCCTGGATCGGCCATATCAATGAAATTAAGGGTGATTCGGCAGTCCGTGACATTCAAAGCTTGCCTGACACAGGCCATCTCTACGCCGCGCACGTGATCAACGACTTGTGGAAAGAAACGCACGGCGAAGCCATCGTGGTCACCGATGTGGGCCAGCACCAGATGTGGGAAGCGCAGTATTACCATCACAACCGTCCGCGCACGCTGATTACTTCCGGCGGGCTCGGTACGATGGGTTTCGCGCTCCCCGCGGGCATTGGCGCAAAATTCGCGAAGCCGGATTCGGAAGTTTGGGTCGTGGTCGGGGACGGCGGGTTCCAGATGACCATGAGCGAACTCGCCACCATCGTCCAAGAGAAGGTCAATTTGAAGATCGCCATCATCAACAACGGCTACCTGGGCATGGTTCGTCAATGGCAAGAATTCTTCTATGACAAGCGCTACGTCGCCACGCCCTTGGTAGCGCCCGATTTTGCGGCGCTGGCCAACGCGTTCGGCATTCGCGCCGAGCGCATCACCACTCGCGCCGAAGTGGCTCCCGGAATCCGCACGGCGAGAGAGGCTGCGGAAACCGTTCTGCTCGATTTTCGCGTCGAGCAGGAAGATTCCGTGTATCCCATGGTTCCTGCGGGCGCGTCGCTCAACGACATGATTCGCCGCCCCCACAGCCCGCTGGTGGAAACCGCGTCGGATGTGTGAAAAACGAGGGGAAAGCATGCAAACACTTGTTGCCTACGTCGAAAACAAGCCGGGCGTGTTGAATCGCGTCTCTTCGCTGGCGCGCCGCCTAGCCATCAACATCGATTCGCTCACCGTCGGACCAACGGAAAACGAGGAGATTGCGCGCATGACCATCGTGGCGCATACCGATGAACGCGGCGCGCACCGCCTGGAAGCCAGCCTCGAAAAGCTGGTGGACGTGCTGCTCGCGGAAAATATTTCCAGCCGCGCCGTGCTCGAACGCGACCTCGCATTGATCAAGGTTGCCGCCGACCAGCAGAACCGCCCTCATCTGATGGAATTGATCAAGGTTTTTCGCGCGCGTGTCGTGGACGTCGCTCCCGAATCGCTGATCATCGAGGTTTCCGGGACCGTGGACAAGATCGACGGGTTGCTTGAAGTACTTCGTCCATTTGGCGTGCTGGAGATGGCGCGCACCGGCCGCATTGCCATGACGCGCGGCGGCGATCTGCTCCAGCCACCTTTGCCAGACGCCGAGAGTTCTACGTTCGAACCGGCCGGTTCGAACGCGAAGTAGAAGGCTCCCGTTCGCACGTCCCAGTTCCAGAAATCGGACGTCGCTCGGGCGTCCCTAAACATCCCGCGCAGGTGCAGCACACACCAGGCCGCACGACGGCCAACGATCAACAAAACGAGAGGACATCATGGCGAATCTCTACTACGACGACTCCGCGGATCTCACGCTGATTCAAGGGAAAAAGGTGGCCATCATCGGCTACGGCTCGCAAGGCCACGCGCATTCGCTGAACCTGCGGGATAGCGGCGTCTCCGTCCGCGTCGGCCTGCCGGAAACCAGCGCCTCGCGCGCCAACGCCGAAAAGGAAGGGTTGACGGTCAATGCTCCCACCGAAGCAGCGGCCTGGGCGGAAGTCATCATGATGCTTGCGCCGGACACGAAGCAGCCGAAGCTCTATCGCGAGGCCATCGAGCCGAATCTGAAGCCGGGCAAGACGCTCATGTTCGCGCACGGCTTCAACATACGGTTTGGCGCCATCAAGCCGCCAAAGACCGTAGACGTCTCGATGATTGCACCCAAGGCCCCCGGGCACCGCGTGCGCGAGGTCTTTACGGAAGGCGGGGGCACGCCAGCGTTGCTGGCGGTGGAGCAGGACTCGAGCGGCAGCGCCAAGGCGCTCGCGCTTTCTTATGCCAAAGGACTCGGCTGTACCCGCGCGGGCGTTTTGGAGACAACGTTCACGGAAGAAACCGAGACGGATCTTTTTGGCGAGCAGGCGGTGCTGTGCGGCGGCATAAGCGAATTGATCAAGGCGGGCTTTGAAACGCTGGTCGCAGCAGGATACCAGCCGGAGGTCGCGTACTTCGAGTGCATGCACGAGCTGAAGCTCATTGTCGACCTGATTTACCGCGGCGGGCTTAGCTACATGCGTTACTCCGTCAGCGATACCGCCGAGCAAGGCGACTATGCTTCCGGGCCGCGCATCGTGACAAAACAAACGCGCGAGGAAATGAAGAAAATCCTTGCGGAAATTCGCGACGGCAGCTTTGCCAAGAAGTGGATCGAAGAGAATGAGAAGGGCTGCCCCAATTTTTTGGCCAAGCGCCGCAGCGAGCAGCAACATCCCATCGAGCAACTCGGTCCCAAGCTCCGCGCCATGATGCCTTTCCTCCAGCCGGTCGCCGCGCCGGGGCTGGAAACGAAGGCCGCCGCCACGAAAAAGTAGCGTCGCGGCTTGGTCCTGGATTGAGGTAGCGGCATCGCGAGGACCTGAGACGCGCCCTCCCGCGGGCCCAGGCCTTCCTTGCCAAGCCCGAGCAAGCGGTTGACACGCGGGGGGATTTAAGCAATCCTCTCGCCTGATGAAACGCAAGGGTGGTCCGTCCTCATCCACTTCCATCCATCTTGGCGAGCGCATCGAGCATCTCAGCGTCAAGCGCCAGGAAATTATCCGTCCAATTCTCGAACATCCGCGTGAATACGTGCTGCTCAGCGTGCGGGCGATGGCCAAGCGCCTGCACACCGATCCGGCGACGATCGTTCGAATCGTGCGCGGGCTCGGCTTCGGCAGCTACCGGGAATTTCAGCGCCATCTCCATGAACTTTCTCTGGCGTTCGCCACTTCGCTGGACACCATGCAGTCCGGAGGGCGCGATCCGAGCGTGCCGGCGCATGTCGTCGAATCGCTCGAACAGGATTTAAAAAATCTGCAGGGGCTCAAGAATAGCCTGGATGCCCAGCGCCTGGTGGCGCTCGCAGAACGTTTCCATGAAGCCCGCCGCATCGTCATCCTTGCCGCCGATCTGGCGACGCACCTCGCCGGCTACCTGGAGTATCAGATTAGCCTGCTGGGGCTCCCGATTTTCGCGGCGACGTCGGCCGGCAGGATTCTGCACCTGGTGCGATCGGTAAATCGCCAGGACCTGGTGGTGGCCATTAGCTTTCGCCGCGGGCTGCGACAGACCGTTGAGGGCGCCCAACACGCGCGCGCCAATGGCGCGTATTGCGTGGGCATCGCGGACACCTATCTTTCTCCGCTAGCTCGCGAGTGCAACGAAGTTTTTCTGGCTTCGGTCGAAACGACTTCTTTTGGAGCGTCCTATGTGGCGCCCATCGCGCTGCTCAATTCCCTGCTCGCCGCCGTGGGACAATATCACCGCTCACAGACGCTGGCCATTGTGAAAGAAATTGCCGAGGAACAACGCAAGGGATTCCGTTGGTACAATCCGTGAGGCGTTCGCAGGAGATCTTTCACTTGTTTTTCTGCGGCGAAAGAACACCCGCACGCGGTTGACTTGTGCCCGGGTGAAGGGGAAGCAGATTGAGGGCAGAACTGCAGCCGTCGCTTCGAAGGATTTCCGGATTGCCGCTGACGCTCCTTGCCCTGTTCGCAGGCTCCGCGTTCGCGCAATCGTCGGTTTCGATCCTTCCCGGGCCCAAGCCTGCCGATGCTCCTCGGGAATGGAAAAACTGGATCGGGGATTACGGCGGCACAGGCGATGCCATTTTATGTTCTGTCTTCGAGCGCGGCGGCGAGTTGCTTCTGACTTGCGCGGGAAAGGGCGAAGCAAGACTCGAATCAAACGGGAAGAAGGGATATTCCGCGGCTTCCCCGATCAATCCGCAAACCGCCAATTCGCCCTTGCGCCGTGACTTGAATGGTGTCGTGACTTTGCAGATTGGCGACGTTCAATGGCCGCGTCGCGACTACATCGGCGAAGGCGATGAGGTCTTCCGGATTCACCCGGTTCGTCCGATCGAGGAATTAAGAAAGACTGCTTTGCTGGCTAGCCCGCCCGAGGAAACCGGCAGCTTTAGCAAGCCCGATCTCCTAGAGTTGGGGCCGCGCGAACCGGGCATTCGCCTCGACATACGTTACGCGACTTCGAACGATTTTCTTGGGGCGCCTGTCTATTCGCAGGCGCGCGCGTTTCTCGAGCGCCCGGCTGCGCAAGCGATTCGGCGCGTGCAAGAAACGCTCAAACCGCTCGGGTACGGCCTGCTCATTCACGACGCGTACCGGCCTTGGTATGTGACGAAAATCTTTTGGGACGCCACGCCGCCCGAAGGGAAGATTTTCGTGGCCGACCCCGCGCAAGGCTCCCGTCACAATCGCGGATGTGCCGTCGATCTCACGCTTTACGATCTGGCCAGCGGGAAGCCCGTGGAAATGCCCGGCACCTACGATGAAATGTCGCCGCGGTCCTACCCCGACTATCCCGGCGGTACTTCACTCGAGCGCTGGCACCGCGACTTGCTTCGCCGAGCGATGGAATCCGAAGGCTTTACGGTATACGAGGCCGAGTGGTGGCACTTCGATTACCGGGATTGGAAGGCATATCCGATCCTGAATGTTCCTTTCGAAAACCTGGGTTTCGATCCGGACGCCGGCCGAGCACATTAGCGGCGGCCGGATCGGTTCGAGGAGGAGACTCTTTGAAAGACAAGACACGCGTTACGCTCAGCAGTTTCGCCGTGCTTCCACTGCTCTTGTTCGGCTTCGAAGCCGGCCCAGTTCGCGCTCAAACGGAAATTTCGCTCACGCAACGCATCCAGAAAGTCATCGGCCGGCCAGAATTTGCTCACGCTAACTTTGGCATCGAGTTCTATTCCCTCGACACCGGGAAAGTCGTCTACGCACTTAACGCCGCCAAGCTTTTCGTGCCCGCTTCCACCACAAAAACGCTGACCGAGGGCACGGTGCTCGCAAAACTGGGGCCGGGCTATCGATTTCATACGCGCGTCTACCGCACCGGTTCCGTCGACAAACACGGCACGCTGAAAGGCGACTTGATTCTGGTTGCCAGCGGCGATCCCAATCTTTCGAACCGCATCCAGCCGGACGGTACGCTCGCTTTTGCGGATGAAGATCACTCCTATGGAGGTCCGGCGCTGCCCGGGGATCCGCTAGCGGTGATCAAGCAGCTGGCCAAGGACGTCGCCGCCAATGGGATCCACAAAATTGAGGGCCGTGTGCTGATTGACACGAGCCTTTTCCCCGATGGGCCTCGCGAAGGCGGCACGAACGTGGTTATGTCCTCCATCATGATCAACGACAACGTGATCGACCTCCTGGCAACACCCGGCAAAAAGGAAGGCGATCCACTTACGCTCGCGGTCTCGCCCGAGACTTCTTACGTCAAATTTGTGAATCACCTGGCCACCTCCCCGGCCGGAACCAAGCCTTCGTTCGACTCGCCGGATTTCGTGACCAACGCGGACGGCTCTGTCACGGTAACGCTTGAGGGAAGCCTTCCCGTAGGTTCTGCGCCGCAGCCCGCGACAATCGCACTGCCTTCGCCGACCAGGTTTGCCGAAACCGTTTTCCGCGAAGCGCTGGTGGCCGCAGGCGTCGAGCTTAAGTCCTCCTCTGGTCCCGCACCTACCGACCTTGCCCCGTTTACCCGCTTCTACAGCTCACAGTATCAGGTCGCGGAGCACGTTTCTCCTCCGCTCTCGGAAGAAATCAAAGTCACACTGAAGGTCAGCCAAAATCTGCATGCGGGAATGGGGCCGTATCTTCTCGGCGCTCTGGTCGGGAAGGACACGAAGAATCCCCTCGATGCCGGGTTCCATGTCGAGCATGAATTCCTCGAGTCGGCGAAGCTCGACCTCTCCGGAACCGGTCAGGGCGATGGCGCCGGCGGCGACTGGGCCGATCTCTTTAGTCCGGACTTCATGGTGCATTACCTCGCGTATTGGACGACGCGGCCGGATTACGAAACCTTCCTGAGAGGGCTCCCCGTGCTCGGCAAAGATGGCACGCTTGCAAAAATTCAGGTGAATTCGCCCGCCGCGGGTCATGTGTTTGCAAAAACGGGCACGTTTGGCTCGGAGGACAGGCTCAACGGCAAATTGATGCTGAATGGCAAGGGTCTGGTGGGCTATGTGATGACCAAGGACAACAAGAAGCTGGCCTTCGCGGTCTATCTGAATCACGTGACGCTTCCGCCGGACATGGAAGCGGCGCAGACCGTGGCGGGCGAGGCTCTCGGCGAGATTGCCGCCGCGGCGTACGACTCCGACCTCAGCAGCTCGGGTGCGGCCAGCGCCGGCGAAAACTACGATCTGCTCATTCGCAACGGCCACATCATCGACGGCACAGGCAACCCCTGGTTCGCGGGCGATGTCGCAGTGAGCGGCGACCGCATCGCGGCAGTCGGGGATTTGCGCGAAGCTCACGGCAAACGCGAAGTCGATGCGCAGGGCCGCATCGTCGCTCCGGGATTTATTGACATGCTCGGACAGTCCGAAGTTTCTCTCCTGCTGGACAATCGCTCGCTCAGCAAACTATCACAGGGAATTACCACAGAAATCACGGGCGAAGGCGGCTCCATTGCGCCGCAAAATGAAAAAACCATTGCGCCGATGAAGCCCTTCCTAGACCACTACAAGCTCACCATCGACTGGACCACACTGGACGGTTACTTCAAGCGGCTCGAAAAACAGGGCACTCCTCTCAACATTGGGACTTACGTCGGCTCGGCCCAGGTTCGCGAAGCGGTCATTGGCGACGACGACCGGGCCCCCACGCCTGCCGAACTCGAGCAAATGAAAGCGCTGGTTGCACAAGCTATGAAAGACGGCGCCCTTGGCGTTTCCAGCGCGCTGATTTATCCGCCCAATATCTACGCAAAAACTGACGAGCTGATCGCGCTCGCGGAAGTCGCCTCCCAATACGGCGGACTTTACGCAACGCACATGCGCAGCGAAGGCGCCTCGGAAATGCCCGCGCTGGCCGAAGCGATTCGCATCGGCCAAGAAGCGCATCTCCCGGTGGAGATCTTTCACCTGAAAGTGAGTGGCAAGTCGCGCTGGGGCAGCATGAAGAATGTCGCTGCCGCGATTCAGAATGCTCGCGATTCGGGTCTCAATATTGCCGCCGATATGTACCCTTACCCGGCGGGCGCCACCGCGCTGGCCTCGGCCCTTCCGCCTTGGGTCGCGGATGGCGGCATCCAGAAGCTGCTGGAACGCTTAAAGGATCCAACCGTCCGCGCGCGCATCAAACAGGAACTCACCACTGATCATCCGACTTGGGAAAACCTCTTCTACGATTGTGGCGGCGGTGCGGGCGTTCTCATTTCTTCGGTCGAAAAACCGGAACTGAAGCAATTCGAAGGAAAGACGGTCGAAGATGTCGCCAAAGCCTGGAAGAAAACGCCTGAAGATACGTTGATGGACTTTGTCCTCGCCGATTCAGCGCAAACCGGCGCGATTTATTTCATGGCCAGCGAAGAGGATTTGCGCACAGGCCTCAGCCAGCCTTGGACGAGCATCGGCTTGGACGCCAATGAAATGTCACTTGACGGACCCACCTACGAAGCGCACGCGCATCCCCGCACTTTCGGCTCCATGCCGCGTTTTTTGGGACACTACGTTCGCGACGGGCACCTTATGCCCCTCGAAGCGGCCCTTCGCAAGATCACCTCTCTTCCTGCGCAGCGCGAGCACCTCGAAGGCCGCGGCCTCTTGAAGCCCGGCTACTTCGCGGACATTACCATCTTTGATCCGGCAACGATCATCGACCACGCCACCTTTGTCAAACCGGATCAGTTGTCGGAAGGCATCGACTTCACGATCGTCAATGGGCAAGTCGAATACGACCACGGCAAGCCTACCGGTGCGACCGCAGGCAAGGTCCTGCGCGGCCGCGGCTGGCGCCCAGGGCAGGACGATATGCGACAGTGACAAGCACGACGCTGATAGGGACTCGGACTTGCCCGTGTGATTCCGGCAACGGCCTGCGCGGCGTGCCGCGTTCATGATTACAGCTTTATTGTGACGGCCGGGTGGCGGGGAAGACGGAGCTGAGAACGTCATTCTTCAGGTCGATACGCTGATTCCCGTCGCCTGTCAGCTCAGCGCCGTTTTCCCCAGCTCCGCCACGCGCCGCTCGTAAATCACTTCTACCAATCCGTGTTTTCCGTGATAGCGCAGCAAAATTTTGTGTCCCGGTTGGATTTTTGCCCGCGTCTTGATCAGCGAATCCGAGAGTTCGACCCACTGCCCACTCACCAGATAGTTCCCTTCCCAGCCGCGCAATTCAAAATGCCCGTCGTTCTTCAAGATGAGCGGCGCGGCTTTGCACGCGATTACTTTGCCTTGCACCTTGGCTTGCGTGCACTGGTAGCGGCCGGAGACGTCGGGGGTTTCAGCGGGACATGCGGGAGCGAGCGCGAACAAAAGAACCGCAAGCGGCCAGACCCGCCGTAAGCTTTGAGCGATCCGAACGCCCATGGGCATCTCCACGTCCAGGTCGCTTGGCTGCGGCCGGCGCATCCTGGTCGAAAGGACAGGTGCAATTCATTCGCCAAGTGGCTTGAAGTCAAGTCTTTTAGTTGCAAAGACTTATATAAACCCGTGTGGCGACTAGAGCGCCCTTGAGGGTAGCGGTTTTCCCCCGAAAGCCGACCGAGGGAACTCTTTTGCGCAGCCGCGCGACCGCTAGGCAGTTTTCTATGGTATTTCCGCGACGGCTTGGCCGTCTTTTCGGGGATCGGACGCGCCATAATTTACGCCGGTCGAGAAGTCGCGCATGACTGCCTGTCCGCCGCCCACCACGCTTGAAAACGTCCCTTTCAATGCAATCTGGTGGCCTTTGGCCGCAAGCTCATCGCGCACCTTTTGTGGTATGCGGTTTTCCATCATCACGTCGCATCCGCCGAACGAATGTTTGCTGAAACGCGGCGCTTCGAGCGCGGCTTGAATGTTCATCTTGAAATCCGCAAGATCGGCAATGAACTGCGCGTGTGCTTGCGACTGGTTCCATCCCCCCATGATTCCAAATGCCACGCGCGAATCGCCCTTCTGGGCGAACGCCGGGATGATCGTGTGCAGGGGACGTTTCCTTCCCGCAAGGGCGTTCGGCGATGCGGGATCGAGCGAGAAAAGTCCGCCGCGGTCGTGCAACGCAAAACCCGTTCCCGGCGCCACGATGCCCGACCCAAACAGCTCGTAATTGCTCTGGATGAGCGACACCATGTTCCCTTCGCGATCCACCACGCTCAAATAGGTGGTGTCGTTTCCCGCGGCAACCTCTCCCGCCGTCGCATCGCATTTCGCGTGGTCCACATCGATTTGCTTCGCCCGTTGGCCAGCCCATTCCTTCGAAAGCAGGGTGGCCACGGGCAACTTCTGTTTTCGCGAATCGCCGATGTACTTGAGCAAATCCGCATACGCCAACTTTTTTGCCTCGATCATGGTGTGCAGCGCGTTCGTGGAAGCGAATCCCCAATCTTTTTGCCCCAGCGGAAACGTCTCCATGATATTCAGCATTTCGAGCGCGGCGAGGCCCTGCACGTTGGGGGGCAACTCATAAACCGTCCAGTCGCGATAGGTCGTGGAAATGGGCTCGACAAATTCGCTGGAAAACTCGGCGAGGTCGGCCCCGGCCATCGGCCCGCCGTGCCGCTTCATCGACTCCAGAATCTTTGTCGCGATCTCTCCTTTGTAAAAGGCATCCCTCCCGTGCCGCGCAATCTGCTCGAGCGACCACGCCAGGTCCGGATTCCGAAACACTTCACCGACTCTTGGCGCGCGGTCTTCCGGCAAATACGTCTTCGCAGCCGCTTCGTCCGTGCGCAAATAATTGACCGATCCCGCCCAGTAGGCCGCGTCCCACTCCGGCACCGGAAATCCCTCTTGCGCCGTTCGAATCGCCGCCGCCAAATTTTCTGCCAGTTTTTTGCGGCCGAATTTGTCCGCTAGTTTTTGCCATCCATCCACGGCTCCGGGCACGGTGATGGAGTTCACGCCCTGTTGCGGCATGCTGCGGATTCCCTGCCCCGCCAAATACTCG
Organism: Acidobacteriota bacterium; assembly: GCA_003223215.1. GTDB lineage: Bacteria > Acidobacteriota > Terriglobia > Acidiferrales > UBA7541 > Acidiferrum. Next base: position 93,812 of record QHYH01000100.1, on the reverse strand, counting down.
ATCGTCAAGCCCTTCGGCGCCCAGCCGCTGGCGTTCAGTCCATATAGCTTATTGGCCTTCGCGTCATACACCAGGGCAAATAAATCTCCGCCGATCCCGTTCATCATCGGCTCGACGACGCCCATCATGGCGTTCGTAGCAATGGCCGCATCCACGGCATTTCCGCCCTGCTCCAGGATGCGGACGCCGGCCTGCGCCGCAAGCGGTGATTCCGCCGCGACAATTCCGTTCCGCGAAATCACCATCGAGCGCGCCTGGCCGCGGTCTTGCCCCTGGCTATTTCCGGTCCACATGATTCCGGCAACGAAAAGAAATATGCCTCCGCAAAAAACTCGCACGGCTTTGTCCTTCCCGGTTTCTCTCAAAGATGGCCAACAGCATCCCTCACGGCATCGTGACGATGATATTCGGGATGTTCTTCTCGCGCAGCATGGCGTTGAATGGTGTCACGTCCTTGGCCAAAATCTGCTGATACTCCTGTTGGAATTGATCGCCCTGATCTTTGAGTTCCTTTCCCACCGCGAGTTGCTGCGTTGTGGGTGCGAAATCGGAGGAAGACGTCTCGTTAGCAAGATAGCCGATCTTGCTCGCGAGCATCGGCGGCCACCGCGTGCTGTCCTGCCCTCTTCCGGTCAGCTTGAGCTGCAGAACTTTTCCCTCCACGGCGACCAACTTATCCGCTAAATCGTCCGCGGCCTTTCGAATCGCTTTCCCAGCATCATCGTTTCCCAGCTCTTTTTGCAAAGCCGCAAGCTGGGCGCGAATGGTCTCGATTTGATTGACGCTTGCGCCGATCGAGTTCATTTCGTCGCGCAGGCCGGCCAGAAACTGCATCTGCGTCTGGATGTCGCTTTCCGTCCCGCCAGAATGTGGATCCTTCAAAACGTTGAGTTTCTGGGTGAACTTTTCTTCGCCTACCGTGAGCGTCACCGTATACGTCCCGGGCGGCTCCAGCAGCGAGATACGCCCCGCATCGGGCGCCTGACGCCAGCCTTCCGGCCCGGGTTTGACGTCCGGGGCATAGAGCGGGCTGGTCCGCAACCTAAATTCCGTGCCAGGCTCGGAACGCAGGTTCCACCAGACGCGATTCATACCGGGTTTCACTTCGCACGGCGGGCCGTCTTCGCCTCCTTCGCCACCACCACCACCGCCGCCGGGCCCGCCCGGACCCGGCGGTCTTCGTGCGCCTTCTGTTGCCGCGCGGCATTCGAATTCGCGTACGGTTTTTCCGTTGGCGTCGCCGATCGTCACATGCATGCGCTCTTTTTCGGCAAGCTTCGACTTCAAATAGAAATTAATGGGTGCACCATAAGGCGGATTGTGTCCCGCTGTCGGGTCGTAGGAAACGGCGGCTGGCTCCGCGATCGGCCGGAAGCGGTAAACGTCGCGCGGAGCAAACAGGTGCGCGTTGGACGCGGATATCTCCGGCGTCATCTGCTCGAGCGGGGTGAGGTCGTCCAAGATCCAGAAGCCGCGGCCGTAGGTGGCCAGCGCCAGATCGCGAAAGCGTTCCTGCACGGCGATCCAATACACCGGGGCGTGCGGCAAGCCACTCTGGAGCGGCTGCCAGTTTTTACCGTCGTCGAAGCGGTCCCGAGATAGAGCAGGCCCTTGCGTACGGGATCTTCGCGAATACAATGCGCGTAGCTGAGCATGCTGTGCGGAATTCCGTTGGTAATGGACGTCCAGGTCTTTCCGTAATCCGTGGTCTTGTAGGCAAACGGGTCGCGAATGTTCATCTGGTGAAAGTCGACACTGATGTAAGCCGTCCCCGCGTCGTAGCGCGAAGCCTCGATGTTGCTCACCGTTCCCCACTCGGGAAGATTCGGAATGTTTTTTGTGACGTTGGTCCAGTTTTTCCCGCCGTCTCGCGTGATTTGCACGTAACCGTCGTTGGTTCCCGCCCAGATCACACCTGCCTCTTTAGGAGATTCCGCGATCGCAAAAACGGTTCCCGCATATTCCACGCCGATGTTGTCCGGCGTCAGGCCGCCAGAGATCTGCATGCGGCTCGGGTCGTTGCGCGTCAGGTCCGGGCTGATGATTCGCCAGCTATTGCCGCCGTCGGTGGTGACGTGCACGTATTGGCTGCCCACATAAACCTTGTTGTGGTCGTGCGGAGAAATGGTCACCGGAAATTCCCAGTTGAACCGGTACTTCACCTCGGCGGCGGTGGCTCCGGAGACGTCTTCCGGCCACACTTCCACTTCTCTCGCCTGATGATTTCGCTCATCGAAACGCGCGACGGAGCCCCCTACGCTGCCTGAACCTGTGCCGGTCGACCAGATGATATTGTTGTCCACGGGATCCGGTGTCGCGAAGCCGCTCTCGCTGCCGGCCACGGGATGCCACACGCCGCGCGAGATTTGCGATCCGCCGAAGCCGCCGAACTGCAAGCTGTTGCTCGGGCCGCGGTACGATGGGCCGTCTTGCTTGTTTCCGTAAACGAAATAAGGAATCTGGTCGTCCAGCGTCACATGGTAAATCTGGGCGATGGGCAGTTGGATGTGATCCCAGGAGTGGCCACGATTCACGGAAATGCTCACGCCGCCGTCATTCACAACCGCCATGCGGTCGCCGTTGGTCGGATCGATCCACATCTCATGATTGTCTCCGCCGGGAGACGAGGGCATGTTCGTCAGCGTGTGGCCGCCGTCGAGCGTCCTCGAAAATGCCGAAGTAAAGAAATAAACCTCGTTCTCGTTGTCCGGGGAGACTTCTTCGCGCGTGTAATAGTGCGTGCGCCCGCGAATCTGGCGGTCCGAATTGATCAATTGCCAGTTCTCGCCCCCGTCGTCCGAGCGCCACAACTGGCCGCTCTGCGTGGGCTTGCCGTCCATGGGCACGCCATCACCGGTTTCGATCAAGGCGTACACGCGATTCGAGTCCCTTGGCGCCACGCGCACCGCGATTCTTCCGAGGGGCGAATGCGGCAGACCGTGGCCTTCCAAACGCTTCCAAGTCGCTCCTTCATCGGTGGACTTGAACAATCCGCTGCCTGGGCCGCCGCTCTTTCGCCCATAGGTGTGAATCTCGAGCTGCCACATTCCCGCAAACAGAGTCCGCGGATTGTTGGGATCCATACCCATGTCCGAGCAGCCGGTGTTTTCATCCACAAACAGCACTTTCTCCCAGTTTTTCCCGCCATCGGTGGTGCGGAATACACCGCGATCCGGCTGCGCTCCATAGGCGTGGCCCAAGGCGCAAGCCAGCACGATGTCCGGGTTATGCGGGTCAATCATCACATTGGCGATTCTGCCGGTTTTTTCCAGCCCCATCAGCTTCCAGGTCTTCCCTGCGTCCAACGACTTGTAAATCCCATTGCCAACGGAAATGTGGCTGCGAATGAACGATTCCCCGGTTCCCGCCCACACGATGTTCGGGTCACTCGCGGCAATCCCAAGCGATCCAATCGAAGAAACAGGTTCCTCGTCAAAGATGGGATCCCAATGAATCCCACCGTCGGTTGACTTGAAAATTCCCCCCGACGCCGCGCCCACGTAATACACGTTGGGATTTCCAGGAATTCCCGCGACCGCGGTTGCGCGATTCCCCACCGGCCCGATGTAGCGGAATTTCATTTCGTTGTAGAGGTCTGGACTGATCTGCGCCTGTTGCGCACGGGTTGATGCTCCGCCGCAGAAGACTGCCAGTGCACCAAAGAAAAGACCAACCCCCACTCGCTTCGCCATGAGGAGACCTCACTGGTTCAATTTTTGCCTGGAATTGCGCGGATGATACTTGCTGCGGCACTCGAGGTCAATAGTTACGAAGAATTACGAAGAAGCGCGATCGCATCCGGCGTTCCCGGCACATTGAGGTTTGTTCTGATCTTGTCTCGATTTCGGTACGAGCTTCTGTCCCAGCATCACCAGAAAGCTGAGAGAGGAACGGCCGATGTAGGGAAGCCGCAGCGAGCTCGGTTTCGTTTAGCGCTCGAGCGGAGCCGAAATTCGCGCGCGGTGTAGAGTCCGCTATTGCCTGCCAGGCAAACGCGATAAAACACCAACAAGACACTTCCTCGCTGAAGGGATGATTCGCTTCAGCTCGTCAGTCCAATGCAGCACGATGCTTAACTGTTTGGAGCTGGCCGGGGCTTCCGATCGCGGTGAATGATGCCGCGCTCATGTGCGTACTCGAGCGCCTCAGCTATTTGCCCGGCTATTGGCAGCGCCTCTTGGAAGGGTCACCGCACGCTGCCTAATCGGCTCGGCCAGCATGGGCCTTCAACCAGCTCCTTTGCGAGCGAGCGCAATACCCTTGGCCCACCCGCCGGCCAAACGGCGAGCCAATCTCCTAAGGACCGAAGCCAGGTAGCTGGGGCAAGGTGCATAGTTGCCGGGCTTATGGTGCCGGCTCTCGTGCTACGGCGAGCGCGGTGCCCTAGCATTTGGCATTTCTGCCGAGACACCCTAGAATGCAAGGGACCGCCGCTCCAGCGTTCGCTACTGCGGCCGGGCTCGATCACCCTAGCGGAGGCTTCGCCGTTGCCCGAACATCACGCCGCTGCCTCGCCCTCGACACCGATCGCTCCCCGCGATCCTCGCCTGCATTCCCAAATCGACGCGATGGTGACCGGTCGTCATTCCGATCCCTTTAGCTTTCTCGGGCCGCATCCCGTGGACGGCGGTTGGGCGGTTCGCTTTTTCCTCCCCTGGGCTGAGGAAGCTCGCATCTCGTTCGAAACGCGCCCGTCGGAAAACGCGCCCGCCTCCAACAAAGTTGTCGAAGCGGTGAAATTGCGCCCCGAAGGCTTTTTTGAAGCTGTCCTGCCAACAGGCGACACTAGCCCGCCGCCACCCGGCATCTACAGAATTCAAATCCGCACCCATTACGGCGAAACTTTTGAGCTTTACGATCCTTATGCTTTTCCCTGCGTCCTCACCGAGTTTGACTTGTATCTCATGGGCGAAGGCCGCCATTACGACACTTACCAAAAGCTCGGCGCGCACCTCATCACGCTCGCAGGCGTCCGCGGCGTTCAGTTTGCCGTCTGGGCGCCCAGCGCTCGCCGGGTCAGCGTCGTCGGCGACTTCAATCGCTGGGACGGCCGTGTCCATGCAATGCGTTCGCGCGGCTCTTCCGGCATCTGGGAAATCTTCATTCCAGAACTGGCCGAAGGCGCCATCTACAAATTCGAAATCATCGGGCCTGCAGGAAACATGCTTCCCCTGAAAGCCGATCCTTACGCTTTCCGCTGTGAGTTGCGCCCCAACACCGGCTCCATCGTCGCCAACCTGGAAACGTATCAATGGAACGACGCGGACTGGCTCTCCGAGCGTTCGGGCAAAGACTGGTTCCAGTCTCCCGTTTCGATTTATGAAGTTCATCTTGGTTCCTGGCGCCGCGTTCCCGGAGACCACAATCGCTGGCTGAGCTACCGCGAGCTGGCCGACCAGCTTATTCCTTACGTCAAGGAACTCGGCTACACGCACACTGAGCTGCTCCCCGTCATGGAGCATCCTTACGATGGATCCTGGGGCTACCAGACGCTGGGTTATTTCGCTGCCACGAGCCGCTACGGCTCGCCCGCGGAATTTATGGAGTTCGTCGACCGCTGTCATCAGGCCGGTATCGGCGTCATTCTCGATTGGACTCCTGCGCATTTTCCGCGCGACGCCCATGGCCTCGCTCAGTTCGACGGCAGCCATCTGTACGAACACGCCGACCCGCGCCAGGGCGCGCATCCTGATTGGGGCACGCTGGTATACAACTACGGCCGCAACGAAGTGCAAAACTATTTGATTTCCAATGCGCTCTTCTGGCTCGACAAATACCATATCGACGGCCTGCGCGTGGACGCCGTTGCCTCGATGCTCTATCTGGATTATTCGCGCAAGCCGGGCGAGTGGATTCCCAATCAATTCGGCGGCCGCGAAAACCTGCAAGCCATCGAGTTTCTCAAGCGCATGAACGAAATCGTCCACGGCAAATTCCCCGGCATTCTCACCGTCGCCGAGGAATCCACGGCTTGGCCCGCCGTCTCCCGTCCCACGTACCTCGGCGGTCTCGGGTTCGGCTTCAAATGGAACATGGGCTGGATGAACGACACGCTGAATTATTTTTCTCATGATCCCGTGCACCGCAAATACGAGCACAACAAGATCACTTTTTCCATGCTCTATGCCTTCACGGAAAATTTCGTGCTGCCCTTTTCCCACGACGAAGTCGTCCACGGCAAAAGCTCGCTGCTGCACAAAATGCCAGGCGACTTGTGGCAGCAATTCGCCAATCTTCGCTTGCTGTATGGCTACCACTACGCGCACCCGGGCAAAAAACTTCTTTTCATGGGCCAGGAATTCGCCCAGCGCCACGAATGGAGTGAAGCAAGCAGCCTCGACTGGCATTTACTCGAGTGGGATTCGCATCGCGGCGTCCAGCATCTCCTCCGCGACTTGAATCATCTTTACCATTCCGAGCCAGCCCTTTACCAGATCGACTTTGACTGGCACGGATTCGAGTGGATTGACGCCAATGACGCTGACAACAGCGTCCTCAGCTTTATTCGCCGCGGAAAGAATCCCGAAGAGGTGATGGTTGTGTTGCTCAATGCGACTCCGGTGGCTCGTGGAGGGTATCGTCTTGGCGTCCCGCACCCAGGCTACTACCGTGAAATTCTCAATACGGACGCCGCCATCTACGGTGGTTCAAACGTCGGCAACGCCGGCGGTCAGCATGCCTCCGACCAAGCGGCGCAAGGCCGCCCCCATTCTCTCGTCCTTACTCTGCCACCCCTGGCCGCCGTTTTTCTGAAGTGGCAACCTTGACTTCGCACGGAAAGATCGCGCCTTTTCCTTTGCACCATCCCCGCCACCAGTTACTTTTCGACGAAACACGCCTTGGCAATCCGGAGCCGCCCGCCGCCTTCAAGGTATCCTGAAAGCACAGGAAGAACGGAATGCCTGGAAATTTTGCGATTCGGCTGCGTTGTCCTCTTTGCGAGGCCGACTCCTGGGTCACGCTCGCAGACCGCCGCGAAACTTACGAGCAGATCCAGGAACAAACATGGGATTTCAAGTGCCGCGAACATGGCGCACAACAAGGGACGCCGCAAGAGGTCATCGGGGTAGCTCCCCTAGACGAAAAACCGGCTTCCACAGAAAAGTCTGCTTTTACTTTTGGCAAGCCGGTCTCCACCGAAACAACCAAAAGAATTCCTCGTTCCAGTGAGCGCATGTCTCTTCGCATACCCGTGGTGGTTTACGGCTTTACCAAGGACCACGGCGCGTTCCACGAAGAAACAGAAACGCAAACGGTCAATTCGAGCGGCGCCCTGGTGATGCTCAAAACCAAGCTGGCCATCGGAGATTCCGTGTTTCTCATGCAAAAGGGCAGCGGCCTCGAGCAGGAAGTCCGCGTGGTTTATCTCGAGGCTTACACGGACCGCGAAACTAAGATTGGCCTGGCGTTCAAATGCCCGATCCCCGAGTTCTGGCGCAGGTCCCGCAAGCAGCAACGCGTCCCCAAAACGCTGCGCGTGGTTGTCAACGGCACGGACTCGCGAGGCCATCCGTTCAAGCAGAGCAGCTATACCGTCGACCTCAGCCAGGATGGCGCGCGCTTAGACGGCATCGGCTTTCTCACTTCTCCAGGACAAACCATCGAAGTGCGCCGGCTCTGGCGCAAAAAGAGATTTCGTGTGGTGTGGATCGGCCACGTCGGCACTACAGAAGCCAATCAAGTCGGCGTAATGGGGCTGCAACGGGAGAAAGACATTTGGCACGTGGAACTACCGGAAGGTGAGCTCGATGACGAACCCGGGAAGGGCCAGCCCCCAAAAAAATGAGCTTTCCCCTTTTCAGGTCTCACTCCTCGGCTTTTAACTCTCATCTTCTTCGATTTTCCTTAAGCTTTTCGGTTCCGCACGGTAGCCCCCTCGGCCCGCCGCCATCTTTCGGCCCGCCGCGCGAAGCATCCAGGGCAGGAAGCGCTCGAGGATGACCAAAGCCTTGCCATGCCCGGTAATGATGGCTTCGCGTTTCCCTTTGGCAATCGCCCGCAGAATCTGACGCGTCGCTTTCTCCGTCGGCATCACCAGCCACGATGCAATGGGCTCTTTCGCTTCTTCATGAAGCTTTCCCTGGTTGTCGACCCGTCGGATCTCACTGGCTACAAAGCCCGGACTGATCAGCGTCACCGTCACTCCGGACAGCCGCAGCTCCGGCGCAATCGAATTGGCCAGCGCGCGAACGGCGAACTTGCTCATGGCGTACGGCGAGGCGCCTGGCGACGCCGTCCAGCCCGACACACTTCCAACGATAGCGATGTTGCCTTTGTTTTTCTCGATTTCGGGGAGCGCCGCGTAAATCGTTCGCAGCACGCCAAAGACGTTGGTCTCAAATTGTCGCCGGTAATCCTCGAGCGAGAGTTTCTTCAGTGGGCCAACCACGCCAAAGCCGGCGTTGGCGATCGCCACATCCAATTTTCCCCATTGGCGCACCGTTTCCGCCACCGCTGTCTGCAAATCGCCTTCTTGGGCGACGTCGCACCGCGTCACCAACGGCTTCGTTTTTCCCGTGGCCGCAATTCTTTGTGCCAGATTCTCAAGCAATTCCTTGCGCCGGGCTGCCAGCGTCAGCTTCGCCCCCGCCTGCCCCAATTGCCACGCCAGCTCCTGGCCGATTCCCGACGAAGCGCCGGTGACCATCACCACTTTGTTCCGAAAGAACGATTGCGTCCTGTTCATCCGGGTATCTTACGACACTGCCGAGGAAAGCCGAGGCACGCCGGGAAAAGCGAGCGAGAAAAAATTGAAGGCGCAGCCGCCGTTAAGCGATTGCGCCCTCTTTCAATTGTGCCGTTAAGTTTTTGAGGCTTCCCGGCTCAATCTGTGCCTGACAATAGACCCAGTGTTTTTGGTTGGCAAGAAAAATCTGAAAGCTTCTCTGTGGAAAGCTGTGCACAATTGTGCAAAAAGCCGGGCAGCAAGAACCGCCTTCACCGGCAGTGCCCTAGGCCGGAGTGCGCGTAGCAAAGCGTCGAAACCAAGCCATTGGCGCCTCACCTTTGCGGTGGCTACGGGAGACGCAGCTGCCGACGCTCGAGGCAGCGGTCTCGACCGACGTCGATTGAGAAAAAATGGGAGAACTTTGCGCTAACTGGCAGCGATTCCGGTTTCCGCGCTATCATCAAACCCGCGATGGGAGCGCCGAAATTCATGTTGAACGAGTTCGCCTGGGACGAGCGTTACCGCGTGCCGCGCGCCGATGAAACGCTTACTCCTGCGCTGGTCGTCTATCCGGAAATGATCGCCTCGAACATTGCCAGCACCCTGAAGCTGCTGGATGGCGATGCGAATCGCTGGCGAGTCCACATCAAGACGGCAAAGCTCGACTACACATTGCGCATGCTGATCGAGAGCGGCGTTTGCAATTTCAAGTGCGCGACCACTCTCGAACTGCTGGTGGCCTGCCGCAGCGCGGCTAGGGACATCCTCATGGCTTATCCTGCACTAGGCGCGAATGCACGGCGCGTGCGCGAGATTGCCGCTGCCTTCCCGGATGTGCGCATTTCCGTTTTGGCCGAGAACGAAGAACAAGTGCTGCAATGGCAGGGCAGTTCGGTCGGCGTGTTCGTGGACCTGAATCCGGGGATGAACCGCACGGGGATTGAACCGCGCCACAAGGATGAAGTTCTAAAGCTTGTGCGGGCGGTAGGAGCGCTAAGGCTTCAGTTCCGCGGCTTGCACTATTACGACGGCCAGTATGGCGGGGTCGCGGAAGGCGAGCGGACCAAGGCAGCCCATGCCGGCTACGATTCCCTGCTGGAAGCCGTGAGCGAGATCGAGCGCAGCGGAGCGAACGTGCCGGAGGTCATTACCGCAGGCACGCCAACGCTGCCCTGCTCACTCACCTACCAAGGCTTTCGCGGAAGGCGATTCGTTCACCGGGTATCGCCGGGGACGGTGGTCTATAACGATGCGACGAGCCTGGCACAGTTGCCGGCCAGGTTTGCGTATCAGCCAGCCGCGCTAGTCTTGACAAGACTTGTGAGCCGGCCGCGCGGGGGCGTGGTCACTTGCGATGCAGGGCACAAGGCCGTATCCGCGGATGCCGGCGTGCCCACCTGCCTCGTGCTTGGGCATCGGGAACTTACGCCACTTTCGCCAAGCGAAGAGCACCTGCCCTTGGCGGTCGCAGGAGGAGCTTCAGGTCCGCGGGTCGGAGACTTCCTTTGCCTGCTTCCCCGCCACGTTTGTCCTACGGTGAACAACTTTGATAGCGCTCTGCTGGTGCGGAACGGCGAGATTCTGTCGGTAGAAAGAGTGACCGCGCGGGGACGCGAGGAGCCGCTCCTAGGGAACGCGGGAAACGATTCCTTCGCTGGCGCGTCAGCTAGCTTCTCGGGAAGGTCCGAAGCGGTTATCGCCCCACGACGTGAGTAGGGCTGGCAGGAGCGATCCCGGCAACGCCAAAATCGGGCTAAAAAGATTGAGGGCGCAACGGCCTTGCGGCCGCTGCGCCCTCTTTCAATTGTGCCGTTAAGTTTTTTAGGCTTCCCGGCTCAATCTGGGCGAGAGAGTAGACCCGGCCGTTTTTCTTGGCAAGAGGAATCTGAAAGTTGGGCTGTGGAAAGCTGTGCACGGTTGTGCAAAACGGTGAACCCACCTCGCGGCTGTCGCGACCTTGCGATCCACACCCGGACGCTTGTCATCGAGTCTCCCGGCGAGAAGCGGCGGGTTTCCTCCTCAGAGTCGGCTAAACAGAAGCCAGCCCTAGAGCGTCGAAAGACACGGCGCCTAGCTGCTGGCTCTAACAAGCGCCAAGCTCCAGACTTCCGCGAAACATTTTTAAGGAGTGTCTCGTACCTCTATCGAAAAGCGGGGACGGTCTTGAGCGGGGACCTGAGTCAGAACCCTGGCGGCCAAAGGCGAAGGCCGGCAGGAGCGCAGGCTCCGGCGAGGAGGCAATCCGCAATGTTTTCTGCAAATCGAGGCTTGGCCATGAAGACCGCACTGATTAGCGCCATGGTTTTGGCGCTCTTACCCGTACGGGCGCCGGCTCAGGGCGGCGCCGCGCCGGCAAAGCCTGCACCGTCAAGGAGTTCCGCAGCCGCCGAGAACGCCGAGCGCTGGCTGCATGTGCGGGTGATCTCGACCGACGGCAGGGGAGAAACGGTGCGCGTAAACCTGCCTCTGGAACTCGCGGAAAAGGTGCTTCCTGCGGTGAACCACGACCGGCTCCATAACGGCAAGGTCAGGATTGATCCTTCAGAGATGAACGACGTGGATCTGCGCGCCCTGATGGAGGCGATCCGCACGGCCAAGGAAGGCCAATACGTCACCGTCGAGGGCGATGATAACCATGTGCGCGTGGCCAAAGAGGGCAACCACCTGACGATTCATGTGCGGGACAAGAGCGCATCGAAGAAGTCCCAGGTGGAAGTCAAGGTGCCGATCAAGGTGATCGATGCGCTGCTCTCCGCGGGCAAGGACGAATTAGATCTGGTGGCGGCGCTCCACGCGCTGGGTGCGCAGGGCGACACCGAACTGGTTTCCGTGCAGGACAGCGAAAACACGGTGAAGGTCTGGCTTGACTCCAAGAATGTCGCAGACTAAACCGTTTGTGGTCTTTGGAACTTACAACTCCAAAAGTTTTCCGGCTCAAAGCGTGGACCGAGGAGGCAAACATGGTGCTGCTAGCGAAAGCCGCCCTTGGGCTCGGCGGGACGCTCGTGTTGGCGGGCGCGTACGCGTTCCGCGATGGCTTGATTCGCGTGGACGTCGACGAGTACCGCGCGGGAGGCTCGCACGTGCACATGTGGGTGCCGGCGGCAATGGTCCCGATGGCCATGCATTTCGTGCCGAAGCACGATTTGTGCGATGCAGCGCAACACGCGCGCGAAGTGCTGCCCACGATCCACGCCTTTGCTAAGGAACTCAAAAAACTTCCTAACGTGGATCTTATCGAAATGATCGATGGAGGAAAGCACGCCCAGTTCCGGACGCGCTCCGGCAATTTGCAGGTGGATGTTGATTCAGCGGACGAGCACGTGCACCTGCGGGTGCCCTTGAGCACTCTGGACGACGTCGTCGGCCAACTCGAGGAAAGCGGTCCGGGAGTGTAAGGAAAGTTCGTCAGGCCGAGCCGCCGCCTTCCTTGATGGCGACGTGAAAAAACGCTTCTTCAAGGATCGCATCCTTCTTCCATCCAGCACGCTCCAAAATCCCCCTGCTGTTTTCGATCATCTTCGGATGACCGCATAAGTACGCCGTTGTCTTGTCAGGGCGCAATCCCCACTGGTCGATGTATTTTCGTAAGAGATCGTCCACGCGCCCGGTTTCGCCGGCCCATTGGGCTTCCTCCCAGGGACGGCTCACGGTGGGAACGTATTCGAACCAAGGTGCGTCGGAGGCACGGCGTTCGAGTTCCTCGCGATAGCCAAACTCAAAAGAGTGGCTGGCACCCTGAAGGCAGAAGAACTTGTGTTCCCCGGGCAAAGAGCCCTCGCCGCTCTTCCAGTCGCGATAGAGGGTGCGAACGTAGCTGACAAACGGGGCGACGCCGGTGACCGTCGAAATCAGCAGGTGGTTCGTGCGGCCACTTCGCAAATCGAGTAGGAAGCGGCCTTTGGCGATCCTGCGGCAGAGCAGCGTGTCGCCGGGCTTGAGTTGAAAAAGCCTTGGCGTCAAGCCGCCCTGGGGAACCAGTTCGACAAAAACTTCAAGCTCCTGTTCATAAGGCGAGGAGACCAGGGAGTAAGCGCGCTCGGTTCGAACCCCGTCGAACTCGAGGCCGAGTGTGGCATATTGTCCGGCCCGGTATGCAAAAGGTCCGCCTGGATCGATGCGCCAGATGCACAAATCCCGGGAGACGTCCCGACGAGCCAGGATCCGCGCGTGATGATGTTTATCCTGAGAAAGGGCCATCTCGATTGCTTCCCCGCGGAACCCTGGTTTCCCTCCGCCGCTAAACTGAAACCGTTACTCGTAAGCCAGGGCAACAACGGGATCGTAGGCGGCCGCGCGAAACGCGGGATAAAGAGCGCCGGCGGTGGCTCCGACCAGGGCAAGCGCCATCGCAGACAAAATCCAGGGCGTGGTAATGAGGACCGGGAGATCCGGCTTGGTCTCTTTCAGGATGAATTGCGTAAGGAAGGTAAGGGCGATTCCAAGGCCCGTGCCGAACAGCGCAAGGATGAACGTTTCGGTGAGGAGCATGCGAACGACAGCAAAACGCGAAAACCCGAGTGCCTTCAAAATGCCGATCTCCCGCGTACGTTCCATGACCATGGTATGCATGTTGAGCAGAACGACGATGAAGCTGATAACGATGCCGAGGGCCACCATCGTGCGAGTGAACGGGCGAAGCTGTGGCAAATTGGAAGAATTCATGAGAGAGACGTATTCGGCCAGGGAACGGATGCTGTATTGCGGCAACAACTTTGCGAGCTGCTCCCGCGTCGCGTCCGTATCTCCTTTGCTGCGAACGTAAAACATCGACACGCGCTTCTCGGCGCCAGCAATCTCCTGAGCGGTTTCGATGGGAATGAAAAAGCGCGCGCCTTTGCCGTGAGCCACGATGCCGCTGACCGTAAATTCATGATTGAGCAGTGTGACCTGGCTGCCCACGTGCAAATGCTGGGTTTGCGCGATTACGTCGTCGGCAATCACTTCGTCGGGACCTTCGAAAGGGCGGCCATCGCGGAACAAAAAGCCTTTGCTGAGGGCATTGAAGCGCTGGTAGTCGATGCCATAGACGAGCACTAAGCTCTTGGGCTCGGTGAGGATAAGCGTTGGAGCCACTTCATCGACGCTGTTCACTTTGGCAAGCTGATCGCCCAGCGACACCGGCATGACCGCGCTTGAGAAAGCAAAAAAAATCGAAGAGTTCGGCGGCTGCACGAGGATGTCCGCGCCAACGCCCTCGACGCGCTTTCCCCATTCGGAAACCACTCCCGAAGTGAGACCGACAATCATCAGCACGAGGATCACCTGGATGGCAATCGCCATTACGCTGAGAGAACTGCGCAGCGGACGCGCGGTAATGCTGCCCCAGAACATTTGAAGCAGTGAAAAAGGTCCTTCATAGGTTTCGTTCATTTGTCAAAATGCAACTGTAACACTCTGATTTCGCGGGCGTCAAAGCAAGCGGGAGCGCGCCGCGGAGCAAGCTGCGTGCCGAAAATTACAGAAATTGTTTCTGCACGGTAAAGTTTTCAACACAAGTGTTGATAAGGTTGTGGAAATCAACGCCGCACCATGGCGTAACTTCCTGCAGTTCAACATTCTTCCGCGCATTGCACTATTTGTGTGCAACATCGGGTTTCGGGCTCCTGATCGCCGCGCCATAGTTCAAAATTGGATTTCCCCGCAAGAAAGCGAGCAACGTCTGCGATCGAGACAACAAAAAAGTTGTCACCTCACTCGCGAGGCCAGTAGCGTCCGGGCAAACTCTTTCGTGAGAACAAGTTTAAAGAAATCCAAAAACACTTAGGCAACAGCTTCTTGCCAAGAATTCACAGCTCAGTACCACTTCGGGGGACGTTCGAGATGAACTTTGATCGTTTGTTTGGGGTCGGTGATGTCGAACCATCGGCCGTAGGTTTTCCATCCCTCCGCCAGCACCTGAACAAGCACCCGGCCGAGCGGAGCGTCGGGAACGTGCGCCACGCCTTCCCGATTGGTTTTCACATTCAATTCCATGGTCTTATTTTTCTTGATCTTATGCTCTTCGATGTATTTGAAGTACACGCTGGCGTTTTCAACAGGTGTTTCTTGATCGCCGCCGGTGACTTCGATGGTGATGCGTGCCTGCGGATCGGGTTTGACCTGGCCAGACTTCCGTTCCGGAGACGAGGAGGGGGGATTTTGGGCCACGACCGGGCGCACCAGCGCGAGCGATGCCGCGAGAGAAGCGGACAACAGAAGCATTCGAGTAAAAGTCATCATTTGCTTGAACACCATCCTCTACCGAGCGCGGGCTGAGGTCAAGCGTTTGCCCCGACGGAAATTTGGATGCCGGGAGCACGGGAACTGCTGCTCTGAGGAAAACGCCGCATGCTGTCTTCGGTCTCGCTATGGCATGGAGGCTTCCATGGTAGCCTAATTGACGGATTTGTGAGGCTCCTGTAAGTTTTCAAGAACCTGCTCCGCAATGTAACACTGGAACAGTTGAATCCTGGAAGTGCCCGCGGACGGTCAGCAGCCAACCTGAGGCCGCCTGCTTCAGAAAGGTGTGAGAAAGAGCAAGGAGTGCATCATGGGTTTTGCCACCAATGCCATTCATGTGGGCCAAGAGCCGGATCCTGCCACGGGCGCGATCGTCGCGCCGATCTATCAAACTTCGACGTATGTCAACGAAGAGCTCGGAAAGAACAAGGGATACGACTACGCGCGTACCAGCCACCCGAATCGCAAAGCTCTCGAACGCACCGTTGCCAAGCTCGAAGGCGGGCACAGCGCTTACGTTTTCACCTCGGGAATGGCAGGAATCGATGCCGTTTTCCGTCTGCTGCGCCCCGGAGACCACGTGGTTCTGTCGGAAGCCGTGTATGGCGGCGTTTTCCGGCTTTCCACGCAACTGCTGGTGCATTTTGGGTTGGAATTCAGCTTCGTGGACACTTCGATGCCCGAAGCTGTGCGCATGGCCATGCGCCCGAACACCAAGATGCTGTACATCGAAACGCCCACGAATCCGACCATGAACGTGACCGACATTGCGGCCATTTCGAAGCTTGCCGGCGAGCGGAACATCACCGTCGCGGTCGATAACACGTTCATGAGCCCCTACTTGCAGCGCCCCATCGAGCTCGGAGCGCACATCGTCGTGCACTCGATGACCAAGTATCTGAACGGGCACAGCGATGCGACAGGCGGAGCTGTGGTCCTGACGCGCCCGGAGGACGCGGAGAAAGTCTACTTTATTCAGCGCTCGGCGGGGGCCGGGCTCGCGCCGATGGATTGCTTTCTGGTGTCGCGTGGAATTAAGACCTTGGCCGTGCGGATGCTCCAGCACAACGCGAACGGGATTACGGTTGCGCGGCACCTGGACGCCCACCCCAAGGTGCGCAAGGTCTATTACCCTGGACTGCCTTCGCATCCGCATCACGATGTCGCGCGCCGGCAGCAAAAGGGGCCGGGTGCGATGCTCTCGTTTGATTTGGGTTCGGTGGATGCCGCACGCCGGTTCCTGAATCATTTGCAACTTTGCTCGCTGGCGGAGAGCCTGGGTGGCGTTGAAACATTGGTTTCACTTCCGGCACTGATGACGCACGCGTCCATGCCCAAGGAAATACGCGAGCGCGTCGGCATCACCGAGGGATTGGTGCGGCTGTCGGTAGGCATCGAGGACGTCGAAGACATCGTCGCGGACCTGGATCAGGCGCTGCTGTACGTGTAAGCCGTTTCGTCGGCGGGCACTTATCGCAGCTTCTGCTCGCAGCAGCCTCGTCTCTCTTGGGCCGATACGGTTACTTTCACAGACTGATTCGCAGCAATGGACATTTTTTGCCCCGCCGATAGATAAGGCCGCAGGACCTCTGAATTCGACCACTCCAAATCCCAACCATCCTTGAGCGCCAGAAGCACGTAGTCTCCGGGAAGAATTCCTCCCAGACTGAACGTGCCGTCACTGTCGCTTTCGTCCATGCGCGAATCCTCTTCCATTTCCTGGCCGGACTTAGGCACAAGCAGAACCATAACGCCTGGTGCCGGCTTTCCGTCTAATTGCACCACCCCGCTCAGCTGACCTTGCCCTTGTCCCAGTGTGACCGTGAGATCCACGTCGTTTCCACCCGTAATGGTGATCTCGCGGCCGGATGTTTTCGCTTCCTTCGCGATGAGTTTCTGAACATAGTAGCCTTCGGGAGGAACGCTCACTTGAATTCGATACGTTCCTGGTTGAATCCCGGAAAAGTTGAACGTCCCATCTGCTTGTAGCGGAGTTGTGGCACCGGGGAGAGTTGCCGCCGACGTACTCATAAGACTCACGCTTCCACCTCTTGCCGCGCTTGCTCCCGGCAGAAAAATGCGTCCGGATACTTTTGCCGTTGCCGGCAACTCTGCCGCATCAATTGTCCCCACGCGGCTGTCCACTTCGATGGATCGAGAAGTCCATTCGCTTGCCTTGCTCGCAACGAGGACCAGCGTTAGTTCTCCAGGTGGCAGGCCTGCAACCTCATATTCGCCGGGAGCAACTTGACCAAAGACGTTGTTCAGCCCGAAGGTAAACGTGCCAAACACCCGCTGACCTGCGTCGACACCGAATGAGGTCCCGGCCTCATTGTTCACGGCGGTCAGGCGCAAACGCGTGGCTGGTACGGCTCGCAGGGTGATGTTGGCTTCTTGCTTCTCCCCGGCGCTCAAAACCAGCCCTGCGCTCGAGCCCTCATCGGTCACCCCCGGGTAAAAAGTAATGGGATAGACCACATCCAAAATGGGATCTGAAGCAACGCCGGGTCCTGAGGCGAAAAAAGCGGGACCGCCGTTTCCAACAGACCTATGGTGTCCCATCTGAGCCGAGACCTGCGGCTGGGCGTACCAGGGCCGGGCTTGAACCGCCAAGTAATATTTGTCCGGAGCAAGATGCGCAAAGCGGTACTCCCCCAGATCGTTCGTCTGCGTCTCTGCCTGCATAAACTTCGCATGACTGCCTCTCATTAGATCGGAAGCGAAGAGCACCACCTGAGCGCTGCGCACCACCTCGCCGTGCTCGTCGGTCACTCTGCCGCAGATCACTGCCTGGGGATGCAAGCGAAAGGCCAGGTGTTCGGTATCCTGGCCCTTACCCGTCACAATCGCGACGGAGAATCCTCCGTGCTGGTTGTAGGCTTCGTGCAGATAGCCCGTTCGAGTCGCGCTAAGAGAGTACTTCCCTGCCGCGAGTCCCTCGAAAACAAACCGTCCGTCATCACCCGCAACGATAGCGGTTTGTTCGCTGTCGCGAGAAATCAATACTTGCGCATGGGCCACAGGAACATTCGTTACCGCATCCACGACTACGCCGCTGATGCGATAGGCGGCTCCCCCTGGTGGCTCGGAATTTGCTTGAGCCAGCGCCGACAAGAGCGTCAAAGTGAAAAGAAGGGCCCTCATTGCTCCTCCTCCCCCGGCTCTGCTACCTCCGCTGAAATGGTAAGGGTGGCGCGAGGCGCTAAGATCACCTCGGTTGCATGCGTTAAATATCGATCCATCGCCGTTGGATTGCGAAACTCCAGATTCTCAGCGCCTCTCATGGCGATCACGTAGTACCTTCCTGGTGCCAGATTACCGACGGAGACCGAAGAGGCTCGACCGAGGAACCGAGACCGCCTCGGGTAATCCGGAGAAAACAGCAGCAAGCCCGCAGTGGCCGGCTGGCCATTCTTCACTGCGTTGAGGGCCAGCTGCGCGCCATCGCCACGGAGCACAACTTGAATGGGCGGAGCCGCGGCCGTGGTTAGGGTCAAATCATCGCGCAACAGGTCGACGCTGCCGCAGCGCATCGAGGCGATATACCAAGGCCCATGCGAGGTCCCGCTCACGGAATAGACCCCCGGGGCCAGCCCTTCGAATCGCGCCGGCGCTCTCCGTTCGTCCGGTGCCCGAGGCACGGTGATCCGCGAGGCGGATCGCGGGAACCCCTGGGGCTTCATCTGCAACGATACTTGGTGCAAACCGTTCGGTCCGCCGTTGTCTGAGATCTCGTCAAGGACCTGAACGTCGACAGAAATTCCGCTCCATAGCACGACCACCAGTCCGGAAACGTCGCCTTCGAGCCGCAGTGGAACCGTGGCAGTCAACGGCGGGCGGTCTTCGTCGTCGACCCGAAGCAATCCGCTCGATGTATTTGTTAACGCAGGGCGCTGGTTGGCCCTGGCCTCGAGCAAGTAGGTGCCCCGAGGAACACCGGAAATCTGAAATTGCCCCGTGTTAGGGTCAAGGCGAACTCTCTTCTGGACCATGTCGCCCATGGAATTCGTCAAGGTGAGGTTGAATCCGCTTGCCGGGTCTGCGCCCCGCACGACGCCTGCGACTTGGAAGAGGCGCTGGCGGCTGAGCGTTTGCACAATGTGCACTTGAGCGCCGGCCCGAATCTCGATGGCACTCGCGGACTCCAGATCCGGAACGCCCGGATAAAATTGGGCGCCGTATCCCTGCTCTTCCGGCTTTTCTGAAGTCGACTGATACGTAATGGTCCAACCTCCGTTGGTCGAGAGGAAGGACAGGTAATAGCGGCCTGGCTTCAATTCGGCGAGCCGGAAGTTTCCTTCGTCGTCGGTGAATGCACTTCCGGCAGGCACAAATTGCTTCTCCCCGTCGAGCTCCTGCCATTGCTGCGCTCTTACCGTGACGCCTTCGAGTGGCGCGCCGTTCTCGTCTTTGACCTCGCCAAAAAGGATTGCTTCCGGAAGCAACTTTAGGATGATGGGTTCGTGCTGCCCAGAGGAAAGGAGGGGCGCCGGGTCCGGTCTCTGAGGTTCTGAGTCATCAAAGAATCCTGGCTTTCTCGCCAAAGGCCAATAGTTACCTGGTGGAAGACCAGTGAAGACAAACGTGCCGTCGGCACCCGTGAACTGCGTTTTTGGTCCCGGAGCCGAGACTTGCACGAGGGCGAGCGCAACCGGTTCCCCGGTGGCGCTATTGATAACTCTCCCGCGCAATTCCAAAGTTTCGGAGGTGATTTGCTGAGCTGCGGCGGAAGAGAACGGAAAGTGCCAGGCCAAGGACGAGGCCAGAATGGAGCAAAGGAAGAATCGGGACCCCATGGACGATTCCAACTACGCGTATTGTTGCCCAGGCGAGATTGCTAGAACCCGACCTGTTCAATACGCTGGTTCGATTCGCCTTTGAGCTCTACGGTTGCCCGCTCGAGGTTTCTCTGGAGCGCGCCGCTGTCGTTTCGCCCAGCCAAGCCAGGCATTCGGGCGAGCCCCCGGTAATCGGTAGGGCGATGAATTCTGGGACCGCGTAGGTGTGCAGGCGCTTCACTTCGCGTTCTAGTCCTGACAGGCTTTCGGCCGCGGTCTTGATAAGCAGCAGGTGCTCACGCGCAGATTCGAGCCTGCCCTTCCAGGTGTAAAAGGATTCGACGGGGCTGCGAACAACGTTAACGCACGCTGCCAGACGCTTTTCGACCACGGCCCGCGCAATCTTCCGCGCAAGGGCCAGCGACGGGCAAGTCACGAGAACGATTCGTGCGTTTCTCACTTTTGCGCGACTCATTTTTTATTGCTCCCGGGCCCCTCATATTAACGACTTTTTCCGCACGGCGCGAAAGGCTAAAATAACGCGCCATGA
Source organism: Acidobacteriota bacterium (assembly GCA_003223215.1). GTDB lineage: Bacteria > Acidobacteriota > Terriglobia > Acidiferrales > UBA7541 > Acidiferrum. The sequence continues at coordinate 73,594 of QHYH01000100.1, read as the reverse complement.
GCACACGCGCTGGATGGAGCATCCCTTCTCCGGTCAAGTTTGGCACTTCGGGCTGGCGCGGGGTCATTGCCGAAGATTTCACCTTCGCAAACGTACGGCTGGCGCTGACGGCCATCGCGGAACACGTGAAGGCGGAATCCGCCGAGCCCACAATCCTCGTCGCCTACGATACGCGCTTCTATTCCGAAGAGTTTTCGCAGCTCGCCGTGGACATCCTCGAACATCACGGCGTCCGCGCTTTGCTGTGCGAAACGTTCACGCCGACGCCCGCCGTGGCCTACGAAATCATGCGGCGCAAGCTGGACGGCGCCGTCAACTTCACTGCCAGCCACAACCCGGCGCAATATCACGGCTTAAAGTTTTCCTCCGCGGACGCCGGGCCGGCGCTCCCGGAAATCACGAAAGACATTGAGGCTCGCGCCTCCCAGATTGCCTCGCAAGGCGGCGTGCCCCCTCTCCCGCACAGCGCCGCCAAGGCAAATCCGAGCGAAAAAGTGAACCTACGGCAAAACTATTTGACGCGGCTCGAGAAACTCGTGCGCTTCGAAACGCTGAAAAAGGCGAACCTGAAATTTGCGGTAGACGCGCTTCACGGATGCGGCTCGGGCTACCTGGACCGCACCCTCGGTGATCACGGCGTGGCCGTGGCGGCAATCCGAACGGGTCGCGACTGTTTGTTCGACGGCACCGGGCCCGACGTGTCCGAAGAAAATCTTGCTCCGCTCAAAAAGGTCGTGGTCGATTCGAAGGCCACGGCGGGGCTGGCAACCGATGGAGACGCGGACCGCTTTGGAATCGTTGACCGCGACGGCACGTGGATTCAGCCGAACCTGATCCTCGCGCTTGTCTATGACTATCTGGCGGAAACGCGCCAGTGGAAGATGCCGGCGGCGCGCAGCGTGGCGACAACGCAAATGATTGATGCCGTCGCAAAATCGCACGGCCAGGGCGTCCATCAAACGCCGGTCGGCTTCAAGTACATCGGCCAACTCATCCGCGAAGATAAGATTGCGCTGGGCGGCGAAGAAAGCGCGGGGTTGACCATACGCGGCCACATCCCTGAGAAGGACGGCATCCTGGCGTGCCTGCTGGTCGCGGAAATGATCGCCGCGCGTGGCGCCCCGTTGGGCGAACAGATTCGCGCAACGTACAAAAAATTGGGGCGCGAATTTTGGCCCGTCCGGGAAAACCTGCACCTGAGCGACGAACAAAAGGCAAATGCGGTGTGCAGGGTGGGCGTGGACAGTTCGACACTGCTGGGGCGAAAAGTCGTATCCGTCGACCGCACCGATGGAGCAAAATTTGTTTTTGAAGATGGTTCCTGGATGCTGTTGCGATTGTCGGGCACGGAACCGCTCTTGCGGCTTTATGTGGAAGCGGAAAGCGCGGCGGCTTCCGCGAAGTTGACGAGCGAAGCAACGAAATGGGTATTGCAAAGCTGAAAAAGCCGGATGCCAACGAAAAGCCTGCGCCGTTTCTGCGCCAGTACGGAGGCGCGCTGCTGGGTTTGCTGCTCTTCGCGCTTGTGGTCCACGACATTTTCGGCACGCACGGCTACCTCGCGATGCGACGCACGCAACAAGAAATCAAGAAAGTGAACGCGGATAGGGAGCGGCTCAACAAGGAAAACGTGCAGCTAGAAGAGGAAGTCAAGGAACTGAAGAGCGACCCTCGCAAAATCGAAACGATTGCCCGGGACGAGTTAGGCCTGGCCAAACCCGGCGAAGTGATCATCAAGATTCCGCAGTCGCTGCAGTTACCGCAAGACCCTGGTGCAAAGCCTTGAGCTTTCGCTTTTTCCACGTTGTGCGGGCTACGGAAAGCAGCACCATCGCCAGAAAAATCGTCAGCAATCCCGCGGTGGCTTTGCGCGCGCCGCATTGTCCCTTGGGCAGAATCGAAAACCTTCCGTAGACAAACTCGATGTGCACCCAGTAAACCAGCAGCGAAGTGCTTCCCAGCTGGATGATGGGGCTGAAGCCTTTTTGCGCGAATCCCCAACGACACCAGACGTAAACGAGAAAAAGAATCGTAAGCAGGATGCCGCAGCGCATGAGGAAGAAATTAGGGCTGCTGTGCCAGTAGTCGTAAACAGCGTAGAGGTGGAAGCGCGACGAATCAAAGACCGTCGACAGAGCGCCAGCGAGAATCCCCGCGCCGCCTAACGCGGCGAAAGCCAGCCCCTGTTTTGGTTTGGCGAAATCCGAGAACAAGTAGAACCCTGTAGCCAGGCCCGCAAACGCAAACGCCGACCACGGAAACAGCGGAAACAGCCACGGCTGCGGTTGGTCGAAGATATGCACGCCGTTTATATAAGACTCGAGCGGCCACGGCAGAAACTTTGGCCGGTGCGTCGTCCAGAGCAGCGGAGTGACGAACGCCACGGCGGCAGCCGCCAAGACGCCACCAACGAGAGTGCGCCTTCGCGCAATGGCCATCGCTCCGTCGCCCGTCGCCCAACAGAGAACGCCCATGAGCATCATCGACAACCCGAGGATGTTCAGGACATCCACGCGCAGCAGATCGCTCCAGGGCGACCAGGGATAACCGAGGGCAAATTCCTGTGCGCGAAAAAGCAAGCCCATGCCGAAAATTTCCGCGCCGCGGAGAATGGTTTGCTTTGCGATGGCGTGACGTTCGACACCCTTCTCGCGCAAGCGCTCCGTGACCAGGGCAAAAGAGACCCCCGCAAGAAAAATGAAGAGCGGCGCCGGCAGGGTTCCCCCCAGCTGCGACCAAATGATCAGCGAAGAAGATTTTCTCGCCGCGGGGCTGAGCCACGAGTCGTAGCAGTGCGTCTGAAACATCAGCACGCAAGCGAGCCCGCGCATCCAGTCGATGTACGCCAGACGGGTCGTCTTGGACGGCGGCAACACCCGCGCCCTTTGCGGCGGTTGCTGCGCGACCCCGGAGTTCATCTGCGCTTGCATCTTACGTTACAATTCCCGCTTGCCCGTCACGCGCCAACTCGGACTGTTCTCGATGCTCGGCCTGTGGGCGCTGTTGACCCTCATTGGAGTGTTCTTTGCCGTGTGGAAGGGTTACGGCGGCCACGAATTTGCGGCGACCCTTACCAGCTTCGCCTTCCTCTTTCTGGTCATGCTGCTGTTTGCCGCGCGCGGTGCGGAAACCATCCTCGCCACCCGCTTGGGCGCCGGCGCCGCCTACTTGCTCGGCGCGGCGTTGTTTCTTGTCTACCTGATTTACGCGCTGGGGACAAACACTTTTACCTTGGGCCGTGCCGCAACTGCCGCCGTCCTGGTATTCGTTCCGCTGGCCGTCGCGGCATCCGCAGAACGAAAGCCCGCAGGCACGTGGCAAGACTTTGCGATCATCGTGGGGATTTGGGTTGCCGTAAAGCCCTTCCCCAACCACTGGGGCTTCTCGATGTCGCACTGGCTCTGGCCCTTTCCCGGCGGGCAGCTCGCCTACGCCATGACCGTTCTGTTGTGCTTGAACGTGTCGCTCGCGGCGTTCGTGCTCCTGCGCCACACCGACGGCATCGGTTACTCGATCGGCTGGGGCCGTAATTGGGGCTTTTTCATCCTGGCCAGCTTCCTCGCTTTTGCGTGTATCGCCATGCCTCTCGGAACGGGCATGCGCTTCATTCAATGGGCGCCGCGATGGGGAGAGTGGGAGTCGTTGCCGTTGACCGCGCTGGCCATTCTCTTCTTCACGGCGTGGCCTGAGGAATTTCTATTTCGGGGCTTGCTCCAGAATGTGTTATCGCGGGCGTCCAAAAGCGAAATTGTCGGCTGGTGGACGGCTTCGGTTCTCTTCGGGTTTTCCCACATCACCAATCTGGGATTTCCCAACTGGCGCTACGTCGCGCTGGCCTCCATTGCCGGAATTTTCTACGGCTGGACGTGGCGCCGAACGGGCTCCATCTTTGCCTCCGCGATTGTCCACGCGGCGGTGGACACGACGTGGCACTTCCTGTTCCGCACTCTGTGACGCAAGGGAGGGCAGTCGCGACGGTAGGGGGAAGGCTGGAGGAACGATGACGCTGGAAGAAGCGCTACGCAAAGTCTGGCGCGCAACGATGGTGGAGCACGCCCCGGCAGTCGAGCTTGAAGGGCAGACTTTTCCGGTCCGCACAACCCCGAAGAAACGCTTGCGCGAAGTCGATTTTGTCTTCGATCACCAGGAATTGCGCGGTTTGGAGCAAAACCCCGAGACCGCTTCCCGATGGGCACAACTCGCCGGTCGAGGACACAAGGTCATGCAGTTTCTTTCGGCAGGCCGCTATGTCGCCAACGTCGTCGACGGCAAGGCGACACCATACGGCGGTAGGCGGAGCAACCAAAGGCCAGCCCGGATGAAACCGTAGTAAACTTCGCGCATCGAATCGCCCAGGAAGCCCGGTCCCGGAAATACGTTACCATCTCACGGACAACTACAAGTCGAGGAGGATGAGAAATGAGCGAGCTGACGGCCGATCAAGCGCTGTTCTTGCTGCAAAATGTCTACTTGGGCTCACTAAAAAACGAAAGCCGCATCACCAGGAAAGTATTGGAGGCGGTGCCCGCGGACAAATGTCAGCACCGCCCGGACCCCGTATCCAAGAACGCCATTGAGCTCGTCCGCCACATCGCCGTTGCGGAGAACCGCTTTCTCGAGACGGTAATCAACGGTGTGTTCGACGCTAACGCCGCCACGATTCCGGACACGGTGAAGACGCCGCAGGAGATCGCCTCCTGGTACGAGCAGCACTTCGCAAAAAATTACGAAGCGCTCAAAAAGCTTAGCGGCGAGCAGCTCGTCAAGATGGTGGATTTTCGCGGGTTGTTCCAGCGGCCGGCCGTCAGCTTTGCGCTGCTCGGGATGGTCCATACCATTCACCATCGCGGCCAGCTTTCTTCCTATCTGCGCTGCATGGGTGCGAAAGTGCCTTCCATTTACGGCGAAAGTTACGACGACGCCCAGGCGCGCAAAGCTGCTGGCGGCTAAGACCGCCTACTTTGGAACGTTGAGGAGAGGCTCGGCGTTACTTCTTGGCTTCCGACCGATGGGACTGCCCAACGCCCAGGCGCTTGTCATTGTAAAGCGCATGGTCTGCGGCGCTGAGCAGGTGTTCGATGGTGGCGCCGTCGCGCGGAAATTCGGCAACGCCGATGCTCACCGAGATGCGCGGCTCTTCCGCATCCTGCGACAATCGCTCGGCCACGCGCCGGGCCACCACCGTGGCCGATTCCGCTGTGCTTTCCGTCAGCACCAGCGCGAATTCGTCTCCGCCGTACCGCGCGGCCGTGTCCGTTTCGCGGCAGCTCAAGTGCAATACCTCCGCCACGCGGCAAATCGCCAGGCTGCCGACCAGGTGCCCGTACTCATCATTGATTTTTTTCAAAGCATCGAGGTCCAGCAACAGAACCGCGAATGGCTTGCCGGTGCGCCCGTAACGTCGGATCTCCTCGGCGACGCGCTCCACCAGCAATCGGTAGTTCGCCAAACCCGTCAGAGGATCCCGCACGGCTAGCATCCGGGCGTGTTCCTCCTGGCGACGGCGTTCGGAAACCTCTGCCGCAAAGACCAGCGTCATGAGCGCCTGGATGGAAAGAAACGATTGCATGAGCAACAGCGAATCATTCGGCGACCGGCGCGCAAACGGTCCGTACCCGTGCGTCGTACCCACCACTGCAATCGCGCACACCACGCAGATGACCGCGGAAGTCTCGCGCGGCCCAAAGCGAAACGCCGCCCAGATGAGAAATGGCGTGCAGAGAAATGTCCAAGGATCGTTTCTGACTTCTGAATGCAGCAGCGGCCCGAAAACGATTCCCGAGATCAGCAGCGTCGAAACCAAAAGTGCGGCGGCTTCGGCAAACCGCGGCTTTGACCATTTCCAGCTTAGATTGGTGCACCACAGAAGCAGGAACGGCGTGAAAACAAGCGCCCCGGCAGCGTCTCCCAGCCACCAGGTGCGCCAGATGATGGCGTACTGACGCCACGGCGCAAAACCGCCTAATGCCAGGCTGGTGACGCCGAATGTGGCAGCCACGGCCGTGCTCAAAATGCCTCCATAAAGAGCAAAAAGGAGAATGTCCCTGGTTCGATCAAACACGTCCTTACCGTTGGCGAAGCGCGAAACCAAATACGTCGCAGTGACAGCCTCAAGGGCGTTTCCGGCCGCAATACCGAGCGAGGTGAACAGCGACCCTGCGGTCGTCAGATTGACCAGGAACGCTCCCAGGAAAATCGCCGGCCAATACCGTTGACCGAGAAGAAGAAGCGTGAGGATGGCAAGGCCCGTAGGCGGCCAGAACGGACTCGCGCTCGGATGCACCGTGGCAAGGCGGAGGCTCAGCTTCGCGGCGAGGACGTAGGTGACACAGGCGGCCAGGCCGATAAGCAAGTGTTTCAGTAACGGCGAATCCCACACGCGCGACTTTGTTTCCATAAGAGCCCGAGAGATTGACTCCACCTACCGCGTTCCGCGCCCGATATCGGACGACAACGAGCCTGTCTCACAACGTGGGCTGTCGCTAGAGTACGACCCGGCAGGACACGGCTTTCTTGCCCTACGACAAAGACGGCGGCGGTGGCCAACCCATGCCGTGACCCAGAACCCATCAACAGGGCTTGCGGCCCCGGCGGCCCGCCGCTTCCGTCCCACGAAGTCATAGGTACCCGCGCGGCTCCCCTTAGTAGTGTCAACGAATTAGAAAAGTGGCAGTGGGCTTCTGGTTTTTTGTTGCGAATCCGTTAGTTGGGTAAAAACCTTAGCTCGTTGGTACAGGATACCGTCGCCTGTGGCCCACCCTTTTGCCCGGTTGGAGGGGTCGGAGGAACCGGAATTATCGGGCGGGGTCTGCATTCCATCTTTCAAACTATCCGTGGCGCCAGCCGTGCCCACTCCACTTCTCGTTGACAAGATCGTGACCTTGCGGGACTGCCATTCCACCCGAGCGTGCGCGGAGGAGGTCGCCGGTTGCGCTTGGGGCCGCGCCATGCCGCAGGCGAGCAGAAAGACCCCGACGGTTACAAGAAGGGTTTGCAACGCCGACATGGGGGCCTCCCGATTCACTTTTCTCGGTGGCCGAAGGGATCCCTGTCACCCGACACTAGCTTCCCTTTAGCGCAGGACGCCGCTCATCGGGCTCGAAGCCGAGGCGTAGAGCCGTCTGGGCATGCGCCCGGCGAGATGGGCTTTCCGTCCGGCGATGACCGCGTCTCGCATAGCTTCCGCCATGAGCACGGCATCTTCCGCCTCAGCAATGGCGGTGTTCATCAGCACGCCATCGGCGCCGAGTTCCATGGCGATGGCCGCGTCGGAGGCCGTTCCGACACCCGCGTCCACAATCATCGGCACTTCCGTGATGCGCTCGCGCAGAATCCGCAGATTCGCGGGATTCTGAATGCCCAGGCCGGAACCGATGGGCGCCGCGAGCGGCATCACCGCCGCCGCGCCGGCGTCAATCAGTTTGCGCGCGGTGATCAGATCGTCGTTACTGTAAGGCAGGACGACAAATCCTTCTTTGACCAGAACGCGGGTCGCTTCGAGGAGCTGCTGTGTGTCCGGAAAAAGGGTCTGCTGATCCCCGATCACTTCCAGCTTGATCCAATTCGAAAGCCCCACTTCGCGCGCCAGCCGCGCCGTGCGGACGGCTTCGTCCGCCGTGGAACACGCCGCCGTGTTCGGCAAAATGAAAATCTTTTCGCGATCGATGTAATCGATTAGCGATTCCTTCGATTTGTCCGTCAGATTCACGCGGCGCACCGCCACCGTCACCATCTCCGCGCCCGAAGCTCGGTGCGCCCGCGCCATCTCCTGAAAGCTTCGGTACTTCCCTGTTCCCACGATGAGCCGCGATTGAAACGCCCGCCCGGCAATCACCAGATGATCTTGCATAAATAGGCTCAACTGGATTTTAGACCCTGCGCACCGCGGAAACAAATCCTGATGGCCGGCTCCATTTGTGTATCCACGGTAGTGGCGGGTCACTTGGACCCGTGCTTCTCCAAATTTGCTTTGCTCGATCTCTGGCGGCCGATAATCCTCCGTAATCCTCCGGAGAAAGATTTCCAATCAACGCACGGAGGTGTAGACTCGCAGGTCGAAAAGATCAGGGACAAAAACTGCTTGCACCAGCTAACAGAAGCTAATTTCATAGGAACTTTCCGGTGGTTGTCTTCGTCAATACCGGAAACGTGGTGTCGTCGGCTGTGATCTTCTCTGAGGGGTTCCATGCATTTCCCTCCGGAGGGCTCCAAAATGAAGTCCAAAATGTTTCTACTGATTCCCGTCTTCGCGCTTGCGGTATGCGGCGTTTTCGCCTACAGCCTGCTTGCGCAGGCTAGCGACGAGATCGACATCCCCTTTCACAAATTCGTGCTCAACAACGGTCTTACGTTGATCGTCCATGAAGACCACAAGGCCCCCATCGTCGCCGTGAACGTCTGGTATCACGTCGGCTCGAAAAACGAGAGGCTTGGCAAAACGGGTTTCGCGCATCTGTTCGAGCACCTGATGTTTGGCGGCAGCGAGCACGCACCGGGTCGCTACATCGACGCGATGGAGAAAATCGGCGCTACGGACCTGAACGGCACAACCAACACCGACCGCACCAATTATTTTGAAGACGTGCCGACGAACGCTCTCGACTATACGCTCTGGATGGAATCCGACCGCATGGGCCATCTGCTCGGCGCGCTAGATCAGAAGACCCTCGACCTCCAGCGCGGCGTGGTGCAAAACGAAAAGCGGCAGGGCGAAAACCAGCCCTACGGCGTCACCCGCGAGCTCATCGCGCACAATACCTATCTTGCCGGCCATCCCTATTCTTGGACCACCATCGGTGACATGGCCGACCTCGATGCCGCCTCCATGAAGGATGTGCAGGAATGGTTCAAGACCTATTACGGCCCGTCCAACGTCACGCTCGTGCTCGCCGGAGACATTGATGCGAAAACCGCGAAAGAAAAAGTCGAAAAGTACTTCGGCGATATCCCTCCGGGCCCGCCCGTCGCCCACCAGGAAGTGTGGATCGCCAAAATGACCGGCACGCACCGCCAAATCGTTCAGGACCGCGTACCTCAGGCCCGCATCTACAAGATCTGGAACATGCCCCAATACGGATCGGCCGACGCCGATTACCTGGACCTGGTCAGCGACATCCTCAGCACCGGAAAAACCTCGCGACTCTATAAGCGCCTGATCTACGACGACCAGATTGCCACCAGCGCCATTGCCTATGTGGATTTACGAGAAATCGCCGGGCAGTTCTACATTCAGGCCACCGCTCGGCCCGGGCAAAATCTCGATCAGGTGGAAAAAGAGCTTGATGAAGAACTGGCTCATTTCTTAAGGGACGGGCCCCGTGCCGAAGAATTGCAAAGAGTGAAGACCGAGTACATGGCTAATTTTGTCCGCGGCATCGAGCGCATTGGCGGATTCGGTGGAAAGTCCGACCAGCTGGCGCGCAATCAGGTGTTCCTCGGCGATCCCGCAGCGTACAAGATTTCGCTAAAGCGCGTGCAGGAGGCCAGCGCCGAAGATTTGAGAGACGCCGCGAACCGCTGGCTGTCCGATGGCGTTTACATCCTCGAAGTCTATCCTTTCCCGGATTACAAGGCCGCGGCCAAGGGCGCCGACCGCTCGCAACCTGCGGCAACCGGCACCCCGCCGGAACTGAAGTTGCCCAGGTTCGAGCGCAGCACTCTCTCGAACGGATTGAAAATCATCCTCGCGGAGCGCCATGAAGTGCCTCTGGTGCATTTCTGGATGGCCTTTGACTCCGGTTACGCCGCCGACCAGTCGGTTGCTCCGGGAACCGCCAGCATGACCTCCGGCCTCCTCGATGGGGGCACCACCGCAAGAAGCGCCCTTCAGATCAGCGACCAACTGGCGCTTCTTGGAGCCGAACTTCACGCTTCCTCCAATCTCGATATGTCCCTCGTGGAGTTGTCCGCGCTTAAAGATAAACTCGATCCTTCGCTCGATTTGTTCGCCGACGTGATTCTGAACCCGACCTTTCCAGAGAGCGATTTCAGGCGTCAGCAGAAACAAGTGCTTGCGGCGATCGAACGGGAGCAAAACACACCCGTTCAGATGGCGCTGCGCGTTCTACCGCGCCTGCTCTACGGAGCAGGGCACGCTTATGGAAATCCGCTCACTGGCTCCGGCACCACCGAAAGCATTTCGAAAATGACTCGGGAGGACCTCGTCAAGCTCCATGACACCTGGTATCACCCGAACAACGCCACCCTGGTCATTGTGGGCGATACCACGCTCGCCGAAATCAGGCCCAAACTTGAAAAACTCTTCGCCAACTGGAAACCCGAACAAGTTCCCAAGAAGAATGTCAGCACCGTTTCCCTTCCACAGAAGTCCGCCGTCTATTTGATCGATAAGCCTGGCGCGCAGCAATCCGTCATCATCGCCGGAATCGTTGCACCACCGCAGGTCAACCCCAAGGAAATCGCCATGGAAGCCATGAACGACGCCTTTGGCGGGATGTTTGGCTCGCGCCTCAATCTGAATTTGCGCGAGGACAAGCACTGGTCCTACGGCGCAAGAAGCATTCTCTGGCCCGCGCGAGGCCAACGACCATTTATCGCGCTTGCTCCCGTGCAAACCGACAAAACCAAGGAATCGCTCGAGGAAACGAACAAGGAATTCCACGGCATCCTCGGCGCACGTCCCATCACTCCTGACGAGCTAGCAAAAGTTCAAGCCAACGAAACGCTGACCCTCCCCGGCTCGCGCGAAACGCAAACCGAAGTGGGTCAGTCGATCCTCGACCTGGTCCGATTTGGCTTACCCGACGATTACTATGAAACCTACGCCGGCAAAGTCCGGGCATTGAAGGTGAGCGACCTCGAGGACGCCGCAAAAACCGTGATCCATCCGGACCATTTGACCTGGGTGATTGTCGGCGACAGCTCGAAAATCGAAGCGGGCGTCAAAGAATTGAATCTCGGCGAACTCCACCTTCTCAGCCCCGACGGCAAACCGCTTTAGTCCAAACGGGGGTCGCCGCCGTTCTGAGGGCTGGTCGGCAAAGCCGCGGCGAGCTCCTTTTGGGGGTGCCCTTTAGCACGTCTCTAGCAACGGGCAACCTCTCTCGACGCTCCGGTGCGGGGCGCTTGCCTAGTGTGCCCGCTGCCGCACGAGCGAACTCAGATTGACCCCCATCCCGAACGAATAATTGTTGAGATGCAGCGGTACGCTGCGGCTGTAGGCGAATTCGAAGTCGAGATAATGAACAGGCCTGAAATCGATCCCCGCTTCGTAGCCGTTGTCGCGCACCAGGTCCGAGCCTCCCTTTGTTACGCTCGAACTGGCGAAGCCGTGGCGGTTGTGGCTTATTCGTCGAGTTGCGCTGCAACTCGCCGCGGCGCCGCAGCGAAAAACGCGGCTGAACATGGTCTGGTTCCCCCAGGGCGCCACGTCGTACGCGCCCGCCTGGAAACTGTACCGCCCACGATCGTATTCCAGGCCTCCGGTAAACGCCGCGTTATAGCCAAAGCTCGTGAACGGTCTCGTGAAATACCGCGTGTCCCGGATGGTGTTGCCTACTCCCGCATCCAGGAACGGCGACCAAGCTCCGAAAGCACGATCGAAATGGTGGGTGAAATTCCAGGTCGCATGGCCGGTGCTAAATCCCTTTTTTTTGTCTGCGACTGGCGCCGTCAAATGAATCTCGGAACTGTAATTGAACGACCGGCTCGGATAATTGAGCAGCAAGTCCAGGAAAGGATTGCCGATGCCAACCCCGGACACCGCTCCCGGGTTACTTCGCGTAATCGAAGCGGGTGTGTTGACAAAGTAGGCTGGAACTCCTGCATCCATTGCAAGATGGCGTGAAAAGTTGTAGCCCAGCACCGTGGCGAGGTCATACACGCCTGCGGCGGTGCTGTAGCTACCTTCGAACCGTTCGCCCAGCGTCCACCCTGCCGAAAATCCTTCGGAATCCTTGCTGGCCGGATTCTTGGCCGCCGGCAGAGGAGTTTGCGCCACCACCGCGGGACAAACAGCTACGCACAGCAGCCAAGCGCCAACCACGCACGCGACGCGATAGCTGCGACTTCTCGAACGAGTGCTCCGACTTCCCCCGAACGATCCGCGAATTAAGTTCATAGTCGCCTCCCAACCAGGGTTTTCGTGCTTTTTCGACCGGTTGCAACTTACTTCTCGGACTGGGCTATTCGATCTACCCCTTTCTATCGCAACTCTTGCTTACAACTTTCAATTGCCGCAACGAAAGCAAGTCCAATCGTTCACGAACGCAGGATTTGCGGGAATTGAGGTGGGCGTTGTTTTTTGTGATTCTAGTTTACGAACCGAAGATGCCTGGGTGCTTCGAGCCTACGACGGGACGTTTTAGAAAGAAACTGTACGGGAGAACAGTTCAGGACTTGCCCTGTATGCCTATGAAAAAAAGGGGCGTCAGCAGCAGGGCAGCTGTGACAGGCAAGTTTCCTCGAAGTGGGCGCGCCAGCAGCAGATCCGCGCCAGCCGGTGAGGCACCAGCTTGTTCGCAGAATGCTTTGGCGTTATCCCGGAGCCAATCACTGATAGAACTCAACTCTAAAAACCAAGAACGGCATTCTTCATTCCTGGAAAATGGGGCGTGGCTCGGCGACATCCGCGTAAAGCGATTCGATGACCTTGCGATATTTTTCCTCCACCGCGCGCCGCTTGAGCTTCAGCGTAAAGGTAAGCGTCCCGCCGTCGAAAGTAAAATCTTCGGAGAGCAGCGCGAAACGCTTGACCGTTTCATATTGCGCCAGATGCCCGGTGAGCCGCTTGATCTCCTCCTCGATGAGCGCGTGCGTGCGGGGATCGGAGGCCATTCCGGCAGGGGACGAAAACTTCAGGCCTTCGTCGGCCAGCCGCGCCCCCACGGTCGCAGGAGTGGGCACGATCAGCGCGGCAATAAATTTCCGCTTGTCGCCGATGACCATGGCGTTGAGGATGTACGGGCTGGTCTTGAGCAGATTTTCGATGGGCTGCGGCGCGACAAATTTTCCGCCGGCCGTCTTGATCAAATCTTTTTTCCGGTCGGTGATGTACAGGTAGCCATCCTTGTCGAGATGGCCGATGTCGCCGGTCGAGAGCCAGCCGTCCGGCGTCAGCGCTTCGCGCGTCGCTTCCGGGTTCTTGTAATAACCCTGCATGATGCAGGGGCCTTTGACCAGGATTTCGCCGTCTTCCGCGATGCGCACGTGCACATTGGCAATGGGTTTTCCCGAGCTGCCCACGCGATTCACCGGATAATTCGTGGAAACAATAGGCGACGTTTCCGTCAAGCCGTAGCCTTGATAGATGGGCACGCCTACCGCCCAGAAAAACTCTGCCAGCTCTTTGGCCAGCGGCGCTCCGCCCGAGCTCACCAGGCGCAGCCGCCCGCCGAGCCCTGTGCGAACCTTCTTGTAGACCAGCTGATTCGCCACCAGCCATTTGAGCTTCACCGCGAGGCTCGCATGCCCGCGGCTCGAGCGCCAATGGACGGACTGGTTGGCAATCTTCATCGCCCAGTCAAAAATCATGCGCTTCACACCCGCCGTTTTCGAGCCCTGTTCGACCAGGCGAGCATAAATCTTTTCAAAGAACCGCGGAACCGCGGCGAGGACGGTGGGATGAACCTCGAGAAGGGCCTGGGGAACCGCGTCGATGGACTCGACGTAGGCGAGCGGGCAACCCTGAAAAAGGTAGATGTACGCGACGGTGCGCTCGTAGATGTGCGAGAGCGGCAGAAAGGAAAGCGCGACGTCCTCCGCGGGGTTGAGATGAAAATCCTGGCCCACGTCGGTTACGTTCGAGCAAAAGTTCATGTGCGTGAGCATCACGCCTTTGGGTTCGCCCGTGGTGCCGGAAGTGTAGATGATGGACGCAAGCTGCCCGGGCAGCACTTGCGAAGCGCGCTCGCGGTAGGAGGCAACCTCTTTCTCGCCGGAGCTGGCGATGAGCGTTTCGTACCGCAGGCATTCGCCGGGGCCGTCCCCGGCGGCATCGGCCACAATGATGTTTTCAAGGTCGGGCAGATCGCCGCGCACAAAAAGCAGCTTCTCGACCTGCGGTTTGCCCGCCACGAAGATCACCTTGGCGCCGCAATGCTTCAGGATGTAGGTCATGCGGTCGGGCGATTCGTTGAAGTAAATCGGAACGGCGATGGCTCCTGCGCCGCTGATGGCAAAGTCAGCGGTGTGCCATTCCGGGCGGTTCGTGGAAAACAGCCCGACGCGGTCGCCGGGCTTTACGCCCAATTCCACTAACGCGGAAGACAATCCGGCAACGCGACGAAGAAACTCTTCGGACGACACGGCTTCCCACTGGCCGGCGCGCCGCACCCTTTGCGCGCGCGGATTCGGCAGGTGGTCAACTGCATTCAGAAGGCGCGAGGTAAGCGTGCCGTAGGTCATGGTTCAGCCGAAACTCTATCTTAATGACCATGGAGGCGCAATCAGACGCCGGTATAGTCAAGACTTAATTGTAGGGTACCGCGATGATGCAAAAAAGCAGGAACGCAAGAATCGGCCTCGTGGTGAGCAATCACCCTGGAGGCCGTCATGCCGGCGTCGACCTCTGCGAGCGGATCCAGGCCGCAAGCAGAACTGCCTTCTCTTCGACGGCGCTCGGGGCAAGCGGGACGACCTCATGGCCGCGACGTATCGCACTCCAACAAGATCAAGTTGATCACGGGATAAACCCGCTGCTTTCTCGCTCAGGACGCGCCTTCGTGGGGTCCTCGCTTGGCGTCAGGGTGGCGTGGGGACCAGTCTTTGGGTGGAAACGCCACGTGCCAGAAGGTCGGATTGGGGAGCAGAAACTCAACCCCTGCCTTCACCGGCTCGTTCGGAAACCGGTCGATGTGGGCGACCACGCACTCGAGCGAATCTTTGGTCTGCGGATTCCACAGCGTGAGCCGCTGGCCGCGGTAAAGCGGCGCGGAAACAACGAGCAGCGCGCCATGAGCGCTGACCGACAGCGTGTGCGCCTCTTCTTCGGTGAGCGGCGTGGCGCCAGCCAGCACCGAGACGCGCACCGGGATCTTCACGAAGACGCGCTGGCTGCGGCGGCGATTGTTGGCAAGCCAGGAAGTTTCGCGGGACTCGTTGATCCACGCATCAAGAGTCCCGCCGTGTTCCGGCTTGACCGCAGTAAACATCAGGCCCATGCCCTTGCCCGGCTGGTTGTAGACGACTCTACCTTGGACTTCGAGCGACTGGGCGCCCTTGGTCATGCGCACCTCGGCGGCGGTTCCCAAAGGGAGCGGATTGTCGGTGTCGAGATAGCAGCCCTGCTGGCTCAAGTCGCGCACGCGGGCTTTAGACTTTGCCGCGGGGTCGGCGGAGATGACTTCTGCGGTCGCGCGGAAGGCATAGCGAGGATTCGCTCGGCGGTCGGCCGCAGTTTGAAGCGTGGGACGCGCGACCGGCGCGCCAGACCGGGCAGGCGCTTCCTCTGCAGCGGCAAACTCCCCGGGAGCCGGGGGAGTCCCAGAGGCCCTTTGCACGTGGAAGGAGTTTGTGAAATTCTCAATTTCCCTTTGCAGCTCGATGGAAATTTCGGTGCTTTCGGTCTCGGCGTGCGCGGCAACTGAATTCGCCCCAACCGCCTGGCTCTCGGCCTCACCGTACACGGCGGCCGGCGGCTCCGCGACGTGCTCTGCGGGCCCGGCGGGGTTCTGCCCGGGCTTCTTGGCCGGCGAGGGATCGCGCTTGCGCGTGCGGCGCTTCATATATGCTGAATTTTACTGCAAGAAGCGCGAGCGGCGGCAAATCAGAGACCGCTTTGCGAGCTAAAAGGAAATAGCGGTCAAGTAAATGAGCCGAGTCGCGGGATGCAATCGGCATGGCTGTGCGTTAGTATGGGCGACGGAGAAAGAGATGTTATGAAAGCAACGGCATCGGAAACGACCGCGGAAGCGGGATGGTCGAAAGGGCCGTATCGCGCGCCGCGGGGGCCAGAGATTTCCTGCAAAGGCTGGCAGCAGGAAGCGGCGATGCGCATGCTGCTCAACAATCTCGATCCCGAGGTGGCGGAGAAACCCGAAGATTTGGTGGTTTACGGCGGGACGGGCAAGGCGGCGCGAAACTGGGAGTGCTTTCACGCGATGGTGCGTTCGCTGAAGGCGCTGGAAGCGGACGAAACGCTGCTGGTTCAGTCGGGAAAGCCCGTGGCGGTGTTTCGTACCCATGAGTACGCGCCGCGTGTGCTGCTGTGCAATTCCAACCTGGTGGGCCACTGGAACAGCTGGGACAAGTTTCATGAACTCGACCGCGCGGGCTTGATGATGTACGGGCAGATGACCGCGGGAAGCTGGATTTACATCGGGACGCAAGGGATTTTGCAGGGAACGTACGAAACGTTGGCGGCGGCGGCGAAAAAACATTTTCGCAGCGACTTGAAGGGAAAGCTTGTGGTCAGCGGCGGCATGGGCGGCATGGGCGGAGCACAGCCGCTGGCAGCCACCATGAATGGCGCGGCGTTTCTGGGGATTGACGTCGATCCCGAGCGCATCAAGAAGCGGCTGAAGACCGGATATTGCGATGTGCTGGTGACTTCGCTCGATGAGGCGCTGCGAATCCTGAAGAACGCGGTGCGCAAGGGCGAAGCGACTTCGGTGGGGCTGGTGGGAAATTGCGCGGACGTGATTCCGGAACTGGCGAAGCGCGGTGTCGTGCCGGATTTGCTGACAGACCAGACGAGCGCACACGATCCGCTCGGCGGGTATGTGCCGAATGGCATGTCGCTCGAAGCGGCGCTCGAGCTGCGCCGGCAGTGCCCCGAAGACTACCAGAAGCGCGCGCTTGCGGCGATTGCCGTGCACGTCCAGGGCATGCTGGATTTGCAGAAGCTGGGAGCGGTGACTTTTGACTACGGGAACAACATTCGCACGTTCGCGTTCGAGCAGGGCGTGAAGAATGCCTACGACTTCCCGGGATTTGTGGCCGCGTACATTCGGCCATTGTTTTGCGAGGGCAGAGGGCCGTTCCGTTGGGCGGCGCTTTCCGGAGAGGCGTCGGACATTGCGCGGACCGACCAGCTGGTGCTCGGGATGTTTCCGCATGACGAGCACCTCGGCCGCTGGATCAAGTTGGCGCAGAAGCGCGTGAAGTTTCAGGGCTTGCCGTCGCGAATTTGCTGGCTGGGATACGGCGAGCGCGACAAGTTTGGATTGGCGCTAAACCATCTGGTGGCTCGGGGAGAGATCAAGGCTCCCGTCGTGATGGGGCGCGATCATCTGGATTGCGGTTCGGTGGCGTCGCCGTACCGCGAAACGGAAGCGATGCGCGATGGGTCGGACGCGGTCGCGGACTGGCCGCTACTGAATGCACTGCTCAATACCGCGAGCGGGGCGTCGTGGGTGTCGATTCACAATGGCGGCGGCGTGGGGATTGGCTACTCGCAGCACGCAGGGCAAGTGACCGTGGCGGACGGAACGGAGGAAATGGCCAAGCGCATCGAGCGCGTGCTCACGAACGATCCGGGAATGGGCGTGGCGCGGCACGTGGATGCCGGGTATCCGGAAGCGATTGCCTTCGCTAAGAAGACCGGCGTCAACGTGCCGATGCTCTGACCGCACATTGAGACTCCCAACGCGTAAAGGCGGGGGATTCTTCGGAGTTACTAAGCAGCGTTGCTGCTCGTCTCCAACGATGTTTCCTGCTTCACAGGCACACGCTTGAGTTCGCACCTAAGTCTTACTGTGCCTCCACAGGCGGATACCGAGCGTCCCTCGGCTAGGATTGTCAAACCTTCGACAAAGATATTGACGACAGCATACACATTCGCTTTTTGTTCGTCAATAGTTTTATAGGATCCCTTAGCATCCCTATATCCCCATGCCTGAAGGCAGAAGCTCTACGGCTCCAATGCGGTAGCCATTTGCGCTCTAGGCGGCCACACTGGCTCCTACGCTTCGCATACCTGTCGAAGAGTACGCGTCTTCGTCTGTGCTCGCAAAGAGCAATCCGGCATAATACCAGCGCCTTGGGCGATTCGCTGCTCATTACCGGTGCATCGCAGTTGCTGACGCTCGGCGGACGCGGTCCGCGGCGCGGCAGTTCCCTTTCCAACTCGGACTTGATCGAAGATGGCGCGCTGCTGGTGCGCGACGGCCGGATCGCAGCCGCGGGTACGCGCGGGCAGGTCGAAGCGTTGCCTGGAGCGCGCGCAGCGGAGAAATTGGATTTGGGTGGGCGTGTGGCGCTGCCGGGATTCGTGGATTCGCACACGCACCTGGTTCATGCGGCGAGCCGCGCCGAAGAATACGAACTGAAGATTCAGGGAGCGAGCTACGAGGAGATTGCGCGCAAGGGCGGCGGGATTCTCAATTCGGTGAAAAAGCTGCGCGCGGCTACCGCGGATGAGCTAAAGAAGCGGGCGCTGGCGGCTTTAAAGCAATTTGCCGCTCACGGCACGACGACCATCGAGGCCAAGAGCGGCTACGGGCTGGATGTCGCGAGCGAACTAAAGATCCTGAAGCAGCACAAGGAACTGGCGGCGGAACAGTCGCTGGACATCGTTTCGACATTCCTCGGCGCACACGTGGTCCCGGAAGAGTTTCGCAAGAAGGCGGACGGAGCCAAGCGTTACATCCAATTGCTCGAGGAAAATCTCCTGCCAACCATCGCCGAGCACCGGCTGGCGGAATTTTGCGATGTCTTTTGCGACCGAGGCGCGTTTAGTGCGGCGGAGTCCAAGCGCGTGCTGCAGGCGGGGCGGCAATGGGGACTGGCCCCGCGCATCCATGCCGAGCAGCTTTCGCGAAGCGGCGCAACGCGATTGGCAATTCTTTTGCGTGCGGCGAGCTGCGATCATCTCGAACATGTGAACAAGAGCGACATTCGCGCGCTGGGAAAATCCGAGACGGTGGCCACGCTGCTGCCGGGATGCGATTTCCATCTGGGATGGAAGAAATACGCTCCGGCGCGAGCGCTGATTGACGCCGGGGCGATTGTCGCGCTGGCCACGGACTACAACCCGGGGACCAGCCCGACACTAAGCATGGCCATGATTTTGTCGCTGGCGTGCACGCAGTTGCGAATGACGCCGGCGGAGGCCATTGCCGCCGCGACCATCAATGGCGCCTACGCGCTCAGGCGCGAGGGGCAGGTTGGCTCGCTGGAGGTTGGCAAACAGGCGGACATTGCCGTATTCGAGGTAGCCGACTACCGCGAAATTCCTTATTATTTTGGAGTGAACCACTGCTGGATGACCATCAAGCGCGGTCGCGTGATCCATGCCGCCAAAGAGTCCAGGAACTAGCTATACAGGCAAGCCCGTTCGGAGACTGAAACTTCCGAAAATCGGGCGAACGAGGACGAAAAGCCTCGTCGAGGAATATTTTTATCTCCTTTTGGCGCTGGTTTTCCTGAGCGTGGCCATCCTGGGGAAGGCCGGAGGGTTCAGCACCTATAACGCGCTGATCGTAGCGGCCTGGCTAACGGCATTGATTTGGTTTGCGCAGCAGTGGAGAGCCTACCTTGCGGAGAAATCGAAACCGGAGAATGAGAAGAACGTCCCGCCGCAAGCTTCGGCACCCGCCGAAACGCCACAAGGGCCTTTGCCTCTTCCACCGGGAATGAAACCGATGATTGGACCGCAGTGGCCGATGAGACCAGGTTCACGGGCGGTCTGGCCTAAGTTGCCAAAGGAGCAGCCGACAACGGCGGCACCCTCTCCAACGCCCGCCGTGCAGCTTAATCAGACGTCGGAGACAAATGCGGAGAAAAAGCGGCGCTTCGTTTATGAGCGGCCGACGCTGCCAGACCGCGCTCCAAAGCTGCCGAACAACTGGGGGAACCCCGACGACAAGAAAGCGAAAAACAAGAAACCAAAACGATGAAACGACTGATTGAATGCGTGCCGAATTTTTCCGAGGGTCGGGATCCGGCAAAGGTGCAGGCCCTCGTCGCGGCCATGAGCAGCGTGCCGGGCGTGTATGTGTTGGACCACGAGATGGACGCCGACCATCACCGCTCAGTGATTACCCTGGCGGGAGAGCCGGAGGCGGTGGCTGAAGCCGCGCTGCTGGGCGTCGGTAAAGCGATGGAATTGATCGACTTGACAAAGCATACGGGCGCCCATCCGCGCGTGGGAGCGACCGACGTGGTGCCCTTTATTCCGATCGATGGCGTGACGATTGAAGATTGCGTGGCGCTGGCTCGGCGCGTGGGCGAAGAGATCTGGAACCGCTATCGCATTCCCGTTTTCTTTTACGAAGCGGCGGCCACCCGGCCCGACCGCGTGAACCTGGAAAACGTGCGGCGAGGACAATTCGAAGGGCTGCGCGAGGAAATGAAGAAGAATCACGACCGGCTGCCGGACGTAGGTGAGCCGAAAGTGCACCCCACCGCCGGGGTAACCGTCGTGGGCGCGCGCAAGTTCTTGATCGCCTACAACGTGAACCTGAACACGCCCGACGTGGGGATCGCGCAGAAGATTGCCAAGGCCATCCGTTTTTCGTCGGGCGGATTGCGCTACGTGAAATCGATGGGCGTGGAATTGAAAGCGCGCAACTTGGCGCAGGTTTCCATCAATCTGACGGATTTCGAGCAGACACCCATGCATCGCGTGTACGAAATCGTGAAGCGCGAAGCGGAGCGCTATGGCGCAATGCCCGCGGGCAGCGAGATCGTGGGACTGGTGCCGAAAAAGGCGCTGGAAATGGCGGCGGACTTTTTTCTCCAGCTTGAGAATTTTTCGCCCGCGCAAGTGTTTGAGAACAGGCTTGCCGACGCGCTCGGAGGCGCCCCGCCCGCAACGGCCAAGGACGGAAAGCTTGCGGGATTGGCACGGCCGTTCCTGGAAGCAGTGGCAACGCCGGCGGCAACGCCGGGCGGCGGAAGCGCTTCGGCGTTCACTGGGGCACTGGCGGCTTCGCTTGGGCAGATGGTCACCGGGCTTTCGCGGAGAAAGAAATCGCAAGCGGCGCACGTCGAGCCACTTTCCCGAGCGCTCGACGACCTGCGGAAAACGGCGGACGAGCTTGCCAAGGCGATTGACCGCGACGCCGAATCGTACGACGCGGTGATGGCAGCCTTGAAACTTCCTCAAGGGAACGAGAAGGCAACGCGGGAGCGTACCGAGGCTGTCGAGAAGGCGACCAAGGGGGCTGCCGAAGTTCCCCTGCAGGTGGCCGAGCGGACGGTTGCCCTTTTCGAACGCTTGGGACAACTGGAGGGTATCGTCGCGGCATCCATGCGTTCAGACTTGCAGGTGGCAGGTTTGCTAGCCGAGGCGGCCGCCCGCGGAGCCCTCGCCAACGTGGAAATCAACCTGGATGGTTTGAAGGATGCCGCTTACGTAGCGGCGACGCGGGCGAAAACGGCGGCGCTCAAGGAGCGGTTGGGCAATGCGCCTCGAGCAAGAAGCGCGTAGAATAGAGGTTCCCTCGGCCCATTCCGAAAGGAGCATTTCATGAGAGTGATCAGGGCGATCGGCAAGGCCGGCGCCACGGCAATTGTGACGGCTATCCTGCTGGCGGCGCCCAAGCCGGCGCGGGCAGGCCGCCTCGGTACAGACACTATTGCGCTGTTCCCCAAGAATATAGGCGAATTTGCGTATTGCGACCTAAAGAAGGCGCGGTCCGAAAAATGGTTCGCGCAATTGCGGGAGCAGATGATTCCGGAGCGGTTCCGGCAATTCGAGAAGTTCCTGGCGTCGGCGGGCGTGGATCCGAATTCGCAGGTCGACGAACTGGCCTGGGGGCTGGTGGCCGAAGGGCTGAACACCAAGACCGAGGGCTCGGGCTCGTCAGCGGTTCCCAGCGGTGAACAGATCGTGGGAGTTGCGCTCGGCACCTACAATCCGAATTCGACCGAGGCGTATTTCAAGCAACAGAAGCTGCCGACGTTCAAGACGCGGGGTTACACGCTGTACTCGTTCGGCACAGGTTCCGGGGCGAGCGACCTGTTTTTCTTCTTCATCGATTCGAATACCGCGGCGTTCGGGAATCGCGCGATCCTCGAGAAAATGGTTGGCGTACGCTTCGGCGAGGAGGAGGGCCTGCTTAAAAACGACAGGCTTTTCCCGCTGATCAATGAAGCGAACGGAAGCGGCGTGGTGTGGGCGGTTCTGAATCCAGCGTACACGCGGTTGGCGATGCAGCAACTTGCGCCAGAAGTGGAGCAGTTTCCCGAGGCCGCCAAGCTCGTGGCGCGGATGCAAAACCTGATTATCAATGTGGAAGCAGACCGCGGCATCAATGGAAAGTTCCAGGCCATTTGCGCATCCACGGAAGACGCGAACACGCTCGGCCAACTGCTGCAGGCGGGATTCCTGTATAAACGCTACCAGGCGCAAAAAGAGAATCCGGAGCTGGCCGATCTGCTGGATCAGGCGCGCATCACGCCGGCCGGAGACCGGGTGGCGCTCAGCATGTCGCTGAGCGACGAACAGATGACGGCGCTGATCCGGAGAAATACATTCGCTTTGAAGATGTAAGGGTGCAGGAAGTTACGGAAAGAAGAACGGGCCGGGCAAAAACTTTGCCCGGCCTGTTCTCTTTTTCAAGGCCGTCAGACGCTGGGCGCTACTTGGCGGAGGTACTTGGTGAGGCGGGTCACAACTTCCCTGCCGTGGGTTTCGCGTTGCACACGGTCTACGCCCGCTAGAGTTTCCGAGCTCCCTGCGCTGGCTGTTTTCTTTGCGGCAAACCTTGTAATCGTTTGCAGGTCAAAAGCGCTAGGTTCCTCCTCATGGCAGAGAGAAACTTCGATGCGGTCGGAAAAACGCGCGAAGGTGACTTCCAAGTGGGGGTGTTTGGCGGAGAGGTGCTTGAAAGCTTCGTTGCAGGCGTCGAGGACCGCGGACTGCAAGCGAACGACGGCATCGGTTTCAAGGCCAGCGGCATCCGCGAAGAAGCGGGCTACACCGCCCGCCGCCGCGGCCAGGCGGGCGTCGCCGTCAAGGCACATGTGCAAGCTTTTCAGTTCAGCGGCCACGGCTACTAGCCAGCCCCACATCGCAGGCTTCCCGGCAATCGGGGCAATAATAGAGGCCGTCCGAACAGAGCCGGATGTTGTGCTGCCCTTTGCAAATGGTGCAGTACTTCTCGCAACTGCAGCGTTCCTCCGGCATGTCGCATTGCACACAAACGGTTGGACCTTCCATAAGCGCCCTCAAGAAAACTGTACCTGAGCGAAGCCGCGCGCGGCAAGGCCAAGGTGGCTCGTGGATGGCGAGTGGTGCATCGGTTCGCGGTACGGTCGGTCGCGCCGCTTCTTTGACCGCCTTGGAGGCGCATGTTAGTATCGGTCTCTGCCCGAGCGATGGGAATGGATTCCGCAACAACTTCCGAGACAAGTTCGCTTCGCAAAACGGCGCTGAACGCATTGCACCGCCGCCTTGGCGCGAAAATGGTTAATTTCGGCGGCTGGGACATGCCTGTGGAATACCCGTCAAGCGGCGGCTTGATCGCCGAACACAAAGCGGTGCGGGGAAATGTCGGCGTTTTTGATGTCAGCCACATGGGGGACATTCGCATTCGCAGCGGGAAGAAGCCCGGGGGAGCGCTCGAGGCGGTACAGCACATCACCATGAATGATGCGTCACGGCTGGCGATTGGGCAGGCGCAATACTCGGCGATGCTTTATCCGGAAGGGACGTTTGTCGACGACGTGATCGTGCATCGGCTGGGCGAAGACGATTATCTGCTGGTGATTAACGCGGGCACGCGGGAGAAAGACATCAACTGGGTGCGTGAAAATACCCGGGGCATCGATTGCGTGGTCGAAGATCTGAGCGACGCGTACTCCCAATTGGCGATTCAGGGGCCGCGAGCCGCGGAGGTGGTGCAAAAGCTGACGGACGCGGAATTGAGCGGCCTTAAGGTTTATTGGTTCACCCACGCCACGGTCTGCGGCCTGAAGAATAGGTTGCTTGCGCGCACCGGATATACGGGCGAAGACGGATTTGAGATTTACGTGCCGTCCGACCCAGCGACAAGCGAAAGAGTCTGGAACCAGGTGATCGAGGCCGGGCGTGAGTTCGCAATCGTTCCCTGCGGCCTGGGCGCGCGCAACACACTGCGGCTGGAATCGAAGATGGCGCTGTACGGGCACGAGATCAGCGACAAGATCAATGTATGGGAAGCGGGGCTCGAGCGCTACTGCAAAATGGAGAAGGGCGATTTTATCGGCCGAGCGGCGCTAGAGCGCTCCAAGGCCGCGGGATTGAAGCGCACGCTGGTGGGCCTCGAGATGATCGATCGCGGAATCGCACGCGACGAGTATTGCTGCTCGAACGGAGCCGGAGAACACATCGGCGTAGTGACGAGCGGTTCGCCTTCCCCGACTTTGGGCAAAAACATTGCCCTGGCCTACGTGCCGCCAACATATTCGGCGGCGGGTACGATTTTGTATGTGGAAATTCGCGGGCAAAACTACAAAGCCCAGGTGGTTCGAACTCCGTTCTACAAGCGGCAGAAAAAAGCAGCCGCGCCGCAGGCAAGCGGAAGATAGTCTAACTTGGACCAGTCCCATTGAGACGAATGCAGGTATTGCGAGTGCAAGGAGTGGTTTGATGGCGTATCCGAAGTCGTACCGCTACACCAAAGAGCATGAGTGGATTGAGATGAAAGGAGACCTCGCCACGATCGGCATCACCGACCACGCGCAGCACGAACTGGGCGACGTGGTTTTTGTCGAACTGCCCAAGCCAGGCGCCAAGATTGAAGCGGGAAAATCGTTTGGCACGGTGGAGTCGGTGAAGGCCGTCAGCGAGATTTACGCCCCCGCCTCGGGGGAAGTCATCGAGGCCAACGGCGAGCTGCAAAATAAACCTGAGACGATCAACAACGCCCCGCACGGAGCCGGGTGGCTGATCAAGGTGCGACTGACAAACGCCAAAGGGATCAGCGACTTGATGGACGCGGCCGCCTACGAAGCCTATATCGCGGAGAAGGGCAAGGAAACCTCCGCCTAATGCGCTACCTCCCGAAGAGCCCCGTCGAGCGGCAAGAAATGTTGGCCGCCATCGGGGCAAAATCGATCGATGAGCTGTTTTCGACCATTCCGGAAAAGTACCGGCTGCGCGAGGCCCTGAAGATTCCTGGGCCTTACTCGGAAGCCGAAGTCATCCAGTATTTCAAGCAGCGCGCGGCGGAAAACGCAGCAGGCTATGCGAGTTTTCTCGGCGCGGGCGTTTACAACCACCTGCGTTCGGTGGTGACCGACACGATCATCCAGCGCGGTGAATTCCTTACCTCGTACACGCCGTATCAGGCGGAAATTTCGCAAGGCACCCTGCAGGCGATCTTCGAGTTTCAGACGTTGATGTGCCAGCTGACCGGGCAGGACGTGGCGAACGCGTCGATGTATGACGGCTCGACGGCAGCGACGGAAGCGGTGTTGATGGCAGAGAGGCTGACCGGGCGGCAGCGCGTGCTCGTGGCGCGTTCGGTGCATCCGGAATACCGCGACGTGCTGAAAACCTACGCGAAGAATTCCGGATTGCGCATCGAGGAGATTCCTTTCGCCACGAGCGGAACAGTCGATGTGAAAGCGCTTCAGGGCGCGTTGAAAGACGACGTGGCCGCGGTGGTTGCGCAATCGCCGAACTTTTTTGGCGCGATCGAATCGTACGCGCCATTGGCCGAAGCGGCGCACGCGGTTGGCGCGATGTTGGTCGTGGCGATTGCCGAGGGCGTTTCGCTAGGGCTGCTCCGGCCGCCGGTAGAGGCGGACATCGTGGCGCTTGAAGCGCAAAGCTTTGGCTTGCCGCCGAGTTATGGCGGACCGTTTGCCGGCGTGATTGCCGCGGGTGAAAGATACGTTCGTCAGATGCCGGGAAGGCTGGCGGGGCAAACCACGGACTTTGCGGGACATCGCGGATTTGTGCTGACGCTTGCGACACGCGAGCAGCACATTCGCCGCGAGAAAGCCACTTCCAATATTTGCACAAACCAGGCGCTTTGCGCGCTGGCAGCAACGGTGCACTTGACGCTGCTTGGTAAGGAAGGCTTGCGCGAAATGGCGGAACAGAATCTTTCGAAAGCGCAGTTCGCGCTCGCGGAATTGCTCAAGATTCCCGGCGTACGGCGCACGTTTGACGCTCCGTTCTTCAATGAATTCACCGTCGCGCTGCCGCGCTCGGTGAAAATTGTGAATTCGCACCTGTTGCGCGAAAAAATTGTCGGGCCACTGGCTCTCGGCACGCCGTATCCGGAGCTTACCAAGCATGCGCTCGTGTGCGTCACGGAAACCATGCCGCGCGGGGAAATTGAACGGTTTGCGGGCGCGGTGAAGCGGGCGCTGGAACAGCCGGTCTAGACGCAAGACAAAAACTGCGCGGCTGGCGTCCGTGCCACGCAGGCACGTGGGAGACATGAACGAGAAAATCAAAAAGGCATCACGGCACACGAATCAGAACGAGGGCCTGATCTTCGAGAAATCGTCGCCCGGCAAGCGCGCGTTCGAATTGCCGCCACTGGACGTACCTAAAGCGGAACCAGCGAAAGTGCTGGGCGCCCCCCATCTGCGCGAAGACATCGAGGGTTTTCCGGAAGTCAGCGAGATCGAGGTGCTCCGCCACTTCACGCGTCTTTCCACCTGGAATCACGCGATTGACCTGGGAATGTACCCGCTGGGTTCCTGCACCATGAAGTACAATCCGCGCGTCAATGAATTTGTGGCGCGGCTCGAAGGAATCGCAACGGAGCACCCCTATCAGCCGCAAGAACTTTCGCAAGGATGCCTGAGGATTCTGCGGCTGCTCGAGCAATGCCTCCTGGAAATTACCGGCATGGATGCCATCACCTTGCAGCCAGCCGCCGGGGCCCAGGGAGAGCTCACCGGATTGCTGCTGATCCGCGCGTATCTGCAAAAACAGGGGAATCCGCGTAAGAGAGTGCTGATTCCCGATTCCGCGCACGGCACGAACCCTGCGACGGCGGTGATCGCGGGCTATGAGGTCGCAAACATCAAATCGGGAGCGCAGGGACAGGTCGACATCGAAGGCCTGCGCAAGATGGTGAACGAAGACGTTGCGGCATTGATGATCACCAACCCTTCGACACTGGGGATTTACGAGCAAAACCTGCCGGAAATTGCGCAGATTTTGCACGCGAAGGGCGTGTTGCTGTACATGGACGGCGCGAACATGAATGCGCTTGCGGGCATAACCCGCCCGGGCGATCTCGGCGTGGACGTCATGCATTTGAACCTGCACAAGACATTCTCGACGCCGCACGGTGGCGGGGGTCCGGGAGCCGGTCCGGTCGCAATGAAGAAGATTCTCGAGCCGTTCCGCCCGGTGCCGATCCTCGCGGAAAAAGAGGGCGGCCGGCTGGCGCTCGAGCCGGTGCGGCCGGACTCGATTGGCAAAGTGAAGGCGTTCAGCAGCAATTTCGGAGTGCTGGTTCGCGCGCTGGCGTACATTCTGGCGTACGGTCCCGGCGTGCGCCAGGCCACGGAAGATGCGGTGCTGAATGCGAATTACATTCGAAAGCAGCTTGAGGGCTTTTATGACCTGCCGTATTCCCTGCCTTCGATGCATGAGGTGGTTTTCAGCGACGCGATCCAAAAGAAGAACGGCGTAAACACCATGGACATCGCCAAGCGGCTGATCGACTACGGTTTCCATCCCTACACCACCGCCTTTCCATTGATCGTTCCCGGTGCTTTAATGATCGAGCCGACCGAATCCGAGTCGCGGGAAGAATGCGACCTGTTCATCGACGCCATGAAGTCGATCGCAGAAGAGGCCGCGACACAACCGGAAATCGTGAAAACCGCGCCGCATACGACGCGCGTGCGGCGGCTTGATGAAGTTGCAGCAGCGCGCAAGCCGGTGCTGCGCTGGAAACCCGCCGCGCCGCGAAGCACAGCCGCAGATTAAAGCAAGGTGC
Source organism: Acidobacteriota bacterium (assembly GCA_003223215.1). Lineage (GTDB taxonomy): Bacteria > Acidobacteriota > Terriglobia > Acidiferrales > UBA7541 > Acidiferrum. The sequence continues at coordinate 45,794 of QHYH01000100.1, read as the reverse complement.
CTTGCCTCGCAAACGCAAAGCATTCGCCGGCCTCGTTTTTCCGGCTATTTGCGACCAGGCACACCAAACCGCGTCCGACAGATTGCGTCTGCTCCGCTTCTGCTAGACTTGGATGACTCCTTTGCCTCGAAGATTGCAGCAAGCATGAAATTCGATATCGAAGACTGGCTGCCCAAATCCGCAATCCTTCTGCGTCATTACGACCGGCACAAATTTGCCTCGGATTTGATTGCCGGAGTCACCGTTGGGCTGGTGGCGCTGCCGCTGGCGATGGCCTTCGCGATCGCCTCGGGTGTGCCGCCGCAAGCGGGACTTTATTGCGCGATTGTAACCGGCTTTTTGATTTCGGCCCTGGGCGGGTCAAAAACGCAGATCGGTGGCCCCACCGGAGCCTTCGTGGTGGTCGTCGCGGGCATCATCGCGAAGCACGGCATTGACGGCCTTTTCATGTGCACGATGATGGCGGGCGTCCTGCTGGTGCTCCTTGGCATCACCGGCATGGGCGCGATGGTGAAATACTTTCCGCGGCCCGTGGTGGTCGGCTTCACCAACGGAATCGCGATTCTCATCGCCAGCACGCAGATCCGCGACTTCTTCGGCTTGAAGATGGATCACGTCCCGGGCGACTTCTTTCATCGCATGAAGGCGTTTGCCCAGGCGGGGAACACGTTCTCCATGCCAGCCACCGCCGTTTCCATCTTTTCGATCGCGGTGATGATTTTCTGCCTGAAGTACGCCAAGAAAATACCGGGCGCGATCCTGGTCACTTTCGGCGCGACCGCCGCGGTGATTCTCTTCCACATGAACCTGGAAACCATCGGAACGCGTTTTGGTGGCATCCCGAAAGGCCTCCCAACGATTGCCGTTCCGAAATTTCATTACGATATTTTCCGCCAGTTGCTCTCTTCCGCCTTCACGGTAGCAATGCTGGGAGCGATCGAGTCGCTTATGTCCGCCGTGGTTTCCGACCGCATGAGCAACGACAAGCACAATCCGAACGTGGAATTGATTGGGCAGGGCGTGGCAAACATCCTCTCACCGCTCTTCGGCGGCTTGCCTGCCACTGGCGCCATCGCGCGCACGGCTACCAACGTGCGTTCCGGAGCGAAGACTCCGGTCGCCGGAATGATTCATGCGCTTACCTTGCTCGGGATCATCCTTTTTGCAGCGCCGCTGGTAAAAAGCGTTCCGCTCGCGGCGCTGGCATCCATTTTGATGATCGTCGCGTACAACATGGGCGATTGGGAGGAAATCCCGGAAATTCTCAAGCTGAGCGCGGCAGACATTGCCGTTTGGCTGCTGACAATGGTGCTGACCGTGGTCACCGACCTTACCTTCGCCGTCGAAGTCGGAATGGTGCTCGCGGCGCTCATGTTCATCCGCAAAGTCTCCCGGACAACCACGGTTAGCCCGGTCACGAAGGATTATGTGGAAGACAGCCGCGTGCACGTGCTGCAAGGCAAGGACATCCCGGACTACGCGATTGTGTACCGCATTCACGGGCCCTTTCTGTTCGGCGCAACGGACAAGTTTGCGGATATTTTGCACTCGCTCGACAAGCTGCCGCCCATCCTCATTCTGCGCCTGCGAAACATGACCGCCATTGACGCCACCGGGCTCGGCGCGATTCGCGACCTCGCCGATACGGTCCACGAATCGGGCCGATCGCTGCTGCTTTGCGGCGCCAGAGAGCAACCTTCGCAGCTGATGAAGCAGGCAGAATTCGAACGCCACGTCGGCGCGGAGAATATTTGCGAAAGCATCGCTGAAGCTCTCGAACGCGCGGCCGAAGTTTATCGTTCGCAATATGCTGGAAAAGCGGCGGAAGAACCCATCCCGGCCCGTTCTTAAACGGATTCACGGGCATTTTTCACTCGGCACTGGGAGAACCAGTACTCGACGTCTCCACTCCTCCTGATTTACGGAGCCGACACGCTCCGTTCTATCTCCTGTAACACAACGCCCCTAGTGTCTTGCGCGGGATCGGTTGTGTTCATTTGTCTTCCCAATTAAAAGGAGATCGCCTTTGAAAGAAAGAATTCTTGCAATCGCATTGTCTCTGGGGCTCGTTGGCACAACTGTCCCCGCGCCAGTCCACGCCAACAACCTCGGCCAAGCAAGCCCTATCCAGCACGTGCTGCTCATCAGCATCGATGGCATGCATGCGGTTGATTATGAAAACTGCGTGGCATCGAAGACTTGTCCCAATCTGGCCGCTCTCGGCAGGACCGGAGTGCACTACACACGCACGACCACATCGAGGCCGTCCGACTCGTTTCCCGGCCTGATGGCGATCGTCAGCGGCGGGAGTCCTCGAACGGTAGGCGCGTTCTACGACGTGGCTTACGATCGTGTTCTGGCACCGCCGAAGATTGCTACGGGCAACGGGCTACCGGGCGGAACCTGCAATTTGAACGTCATTAACGGAACCCAGACCGAATATGAGGAAGGCAACGAATTCGACCAGTCGAAGCTCAATGGTGGCTTTCCCGGGTACTCCACTATCGACGGTGGCGTTCAGTCAATCAATCCCGACAGGCTGGTGCGCGATCCGTTTAACAACTGCAAACCCGTTTACTCCTGGAACTTCGTTCGCACGAACACCATTTTTGGCGTGATCCACGCCGCGGGCGGCTACACAGCCTGGTCCGACAAGCACGCTGCCTACGCCTCAGTTTCCGGCCCCACGGGAACCGATCAACCCAGCAACGTGGATGATTACTATTCCCCTGAGGTCAACTCTCTTCAGATTGTGCTGCCCGGAATTAAGACCGCAGCCCCCAGCCCGGAAGCGAGTTTTGATTGCGGAGCGCTTGTTCCCAATGGCGATGACTGGACCACCGATTTCGATGCCATCAAATGCTACGACCAGCTGAAGGTCAATGGCGTACTCAACCAAATCCACGGCAGGACCCACCTCGGTACAAGCAATGCTCCGGTCCCAACGATCTTTGGGATGAACTTCCAGGCCGTCAGCGTTGGACAGAAGCTGATTGAACCCAAATCCGCTATCAGAACCGACGCAAACACTGGCGGTTATGAGGATGCCCAGGGTAGCCCCAGACCCAAAATGCTGGCCGAAATCCAGTTCGTGGATGCGGCGATCGGGCAGATGGTCGCTGCCCTCAAGCACCAGGGTCTTCTGGATTCGACCACCGTCATTGTTACCGCGAAACACGGCCAGTCGCCGATCGACCCGAACCGCTTCTTCCCCATTCCGGGGAATTCCGGCAACAACGGCACGCCGCCGTCTGGGATCGTCGGAAATCTTCTCCCGGCAGTTTACAATGACCCCAATAACGGCCTCGGACTGGCCGAGGACGACATTTCCCAGATCTGGCTGGCAGATTCAAACCGCACCGGGGACGCAGTAACGGCTCTGGAGAATGCCGCGACAGCGATTGGACCGGGCCAGATCTACCATGGCGCCTCACTGAACACGCTCTTTAACCCACCCGGCGTGCCTGAGCACCCCGGCCCCTGCTGCAAGCTTCGGGAAGGGGGCGACCCGCGTACTCCCGACATCGTAGTCATTCCAAACATCGGCGTGGTCTATACCGGAAACCTAAAGAAGCAATCCGAACATGGCGGCTACGCATGGGATGATACCAACGTGATGCTGTTGGTATCCAATCCTCGTATTGAGGCCCGCACCATCCACAGCTTTGTGGAAACCGCTCAGGTGGCTCCCACGATCCTGAAAATCCTGGGCCTGGATCCGGACGCCCTCGATGCCGTTAGGCAGGAAGGCACGCCAGTTCTGCCGTTCCTTTTCTTCGAGTAGCTTCGATCCCAACGGAATAGACCAAAAAGGGCGTTCCGAAGCTCGGGACGCCCTTTGCTTTCCATACGGAAATTCGGTTCGGCTCGCTTTGCTGATTCTTGCCTATTTCGTGAACCGCACGCTGTCGAGGATGCCGTTAAAGGTCTTGTCGTATTTTTCATAGGCGGATTGTGGAGCCACACAGACGAACGAGACCAGCCCTTCCGGGCGCAATGTAGTAATCATCCAATCTGTTTCCTGGCTGCCTAGCGGAGAATCGTTGCTGAGATACGTCGCGAGGCCGGGCTGGCCATTCAAGCGGACGTGCTCCGGCTGGCGCGTAATCTTCATGTTCGGGTTCGACTTTTGCAGGTCGTGAATGGCCTGCTCGGTGGCGTTGTTCAGGGCGTCCCAATCGTTGGGGTCGCCGGTGGCCTGGGACACGGTTACGATGAGCCCGTAGGCGAGCGCAGCATGACCAGTGCTGTCGTCCACCACGCCGCCTTCCGGCGCGAACGAAGCGTTGTTGCCGTTATTGTCGGCATACTTCTTCCAGTTGTCCGGATATTTCAGCGCGTACGCATTGGCCTTATAAGCAGCGAAATTTCCCGAAGGAGGCGCAGGAGCTTTTGCCGCCCCCGCAGCCGCCGGCGCCAGCCTCTTCACCACCGCCAGAGCCAGCACTTCGCGCTTGATCGCTTCAAATTCCGCGGAATCCCGCTTGGCATTCGGCGGGACGCCGCGCAGTTTGTCGATTTCCTCTTCCACACGTTCGACTCGGTGCTCGGGATTCGGATGGTCGGAAAGAAACTCAGGCGGATTCTTCCCCTTGCTCTCGGCTTCGAGCTTCTCGAAAAACTGCCCCATGGCGCGCGGGTCGTAGCCGCTGTCATAGAGCACCTGCGTGCCCATCACATCCGCTTGCGATTCGGCGCCTCGCGAGTAACGCAGCAGCACGCCTCCAGCGGCAAACGCGCCCAACTCGCTCAATAGTGCCCCGCCGGTCGAGCCGCCGAGAATGCCGCTGGCAATCCCAAGAACACCTTCCGCCGCCTGAGCTTTCGTCGCTTGATTCGTCCCGTGCCGCAACGCCACGTGCGAAAGCTCGTGCGCCATCACAGCGGCAAGCTGCGCTTCATTGTCGGCCACCTCGATCGCTCCGCGATTGATAAAAACGTATCCGCCGGGCAAGGCAAAGGCATTGATGGCCTTGTCATTCACACAATGAAATTCGAAGGGGTATTGCACGCCGCCAGTAGGGAGCTTTTCGACCAGCCGCATTCCCAGTTGCGTCAGATAGGCATCGACTCTGGGCGCATGGCAAAGAGGCAATTGTTTTTCTGCATCCGCGGCAGCTTGCTTGCCCAGCTCGATGTCCTGCTGCGGCGTGAACATGTTCCATCCCGGCCTAAGCACGGTGCGCTGCGCGGAGGCCGTCGGCGCGAGTAGAACGAACAGGCACAAAGGGCCAATAGACGGGAGGCCGGCGCGCGCACCAAGTCGCCGGCGCGCCTGGCTCTCGCCCCTTAGGCACAAATTCCCTAGGCCACCGCACGCACTCACTGTAACCTCCGCTATGACTCCTACGATCGGGATTCTCGCTCCAGAGTTACTTTAGCATTTGGGGGACACAAAGAGAAAAAGCCCGGGTGGCTGGCACCCGGGCTGGGGGGTGAGGGCTTGCTGGAAGGAACTTGATTACCGAGCTAGGCGCGGCGAAGGCTCGGGAGAAGGCGCAGCGTTCGGAGCATCGGCAGACTTGCCATTTCGGGCACTAACGACTTTGGCTGCCGGAGCCGGTTCCGGTTTGCGCGCCGGCAAGGCGAGGTTTTCGCCTTCGCGAACAAAGGTCAAGCGCTCCTGCTCCTTGTTCCAGTCGATGCAAATGAGGTCTCCGAGATGCACTTGCTCGGTGGCGAGCAAGTTAGCCATGGGATAGACCACATGGCGCTCGATGGCTCTTTTCAAGTGGCGCGCCCCATACCGCTGATCCGTGCCTTCTTGCAGAAGAAAATCGCGGCCCGGCTCGGTCACGCGGAAGAGAAACTGCCCTTTGGCCGTTTCCAGAACGCGCTCCTGCACTTGGGCCAGTTCAATATCGAGAACTTGCTCCAACTGTTTGCGGCGCAGGGGATGAAAAACCACCACTTTGTCGAGCCGGTTCATAAACTCGGGCGAAAACTTACGGCGCGCCGCCTCGACCGCGGTGCGCTCCACTTTTTGATCGAAACCGGCCGCCGGCTTGTCCGCCGGCTGAATGAAGCCCATGCCGCCCTGTATCATTTCGGTAATCTCACCGCCGCCGAGGTTCGAGGTCAGGAAAATGACCGTCTGGGAAAGGTCGACGCGGCGGTTGTCGCCCAGGGTAAGCGTCGCCTTGTCCAGCATGCCCAGCAGCAACTGCCAGAGCGCGTCGCTGGCCTTCTCAATTTCATCGAAAAGCAAAAAACTGAGCTTCAGCTTGTCGGTGTGGCAGGCCGCCAGGGCTTCCTGGGTAATCAGGGGGTGGGTTTCGCGGTGGCCGAGGTAGCCCGGAGGGGAGCCAATGAGCTTGGCAATCTCGTGGGAGTGCTGAAATTCCGCGCAATCTACCTTGATAACCGCGCGGGCATCCCCAAACAGGATCTCCGCCGCCGCTTCGACGATGCGGGTCTTTCCCGAGCCCGTCGGCCCGAGAAAGAGGAGGTTTCCTACGGGGCGGCCAGGCGAGTTCAATCCGGCACAGAAGACCTGGTACATGTCGACCAGGGACTGTATACCTTCCTCCTGGCCAACAATCTTGGCGCGCAAGGAAGCATGAAAATCCCGCGTATCGTTGCTGCGTATGGTTGGGTCCAGTTGGTGGCGGACAGCAGCTCTCATCGTTTGCCCCTTCTCCGCGTCTGATCCCCCAAACGCGACGCGCGTCTCAGGCTCTGCGCGAAAAATCAGATAGAGCATGGCGGATGCCAATCTTTTTCACCTTGTTGCTGGCAAGGAAACGCACTAATTTCAGTCAGATACAGGATTTCAAATTTTGTAGGCGTCTCACAAACTGAGATTGCTTTCCATTTTAGTCAAAAATGAGAGACCAAGACCCGGGAGCAGAACACTTTGTGTCACGCCACAAACGACAAAAAGGGGCGCCGTTTTGGTGCGCCCCCGCAGAGGAGTTAAAGTTTTGCTTTAAGAGACCTTTGGCCTTAGGAGGGCCTTAAGAGTTAGAGCGATCTTGCTTTTTCCGGCTTTGTGGCGCTGCGGCAGGCGCCGCTCCAGGCTGAGCCGCACGAGTCTTCTTTTCCTCCGTCACCGTCTCCTCGGGCGCGCTTGCGAACTTGCCGTCGGTCGCCTCGGCCCCGGCTGCCGCGGCTCCCGCACGCTTTGCTGCCGCTTCCACCAAGGCTCCCTCGCCTTCGCGCACAAAAGTGAGCCGGTTGTGCGTCTTATCCCAGTCAATGCACACCAAATCTCCCAAGTTGACCTGATCGGTGGCGAGCAGGTTCGCCAGCGGATAGACAACGTGCCTCTCGATGGCCCGCTTCAGGTGGCGTGCTCCGTAGCGCTGGTCGGTGCCTTCCTGCAGCAGAAAATCGCGGCCAGCAGGTGTCACGCGGAAAAGAAACTGGCCCTTGGCCGTGTCCAGCACGCGCTGCTGGACCTGGCCCAATTCGATGTCCAGGACTTCCTGCAACTGCTCCTTGCGCAAGGGATGAAAGACCACGACTTTATCCAGGCGGTTCATGAATTCGGGGGAGAACTTGCGCCGGGCCGCCTCGACGGCGGTGCGCTGTACCTTTTCGTCCAGGCCGGCTGCCGGTTTGTCTCCCGGCTGGATGAAGCCCATGCCGCCTTCCATCAGTTCGCTGATCTCTCCGCCGCCCAGGTTGGAGGTGAGAAAAATAACCGTTTTAGACAGATCCACTTTCCGATTGTCACCAAGGGTCAAAGTGGCCTTATCCAGGATGCCCAGCAGCAACTGCCACAGGGCGTCGCTGGCCTTCTCAATTTCATCCAAGAGCAAGAAGCTTAGTTTCAGCTTTTCGGTGTGGCAGGCCGCCAGCGTCTCCTGCGTGATCAGCGGATGCGTTTCCCGGTGTCCCAAATAGCCTGGAGGGGAGCCAATGAGCTTGGCAATCTCGTGGGAGTGTTGGAACTCCGCGCAATCGACCTTGATGACCGCGCGGGCATCCCCAAACAGGATCTCCGCCGCCGCTTCGACGATGCGGGTTTTTCCGGATCCAGTGGGCCCCAGAAACAGCAGGTTCCCTACCGGGCGCCCCGGAGAATTCAAGCCGGCGCGAAACACCTGGTACAAGTCAACCAGCGCCTGTACGGCCTCTTCTTGACCCACAATCTTCGATCGCAGCGCCGACTGAAAATCAATCGTGTCCGTGCTGCGCTTGCTTGGATCGAGAGAAAGAGTGTAGTCGTCCATGACCGCCTCCTAGCGAACCCGCCCGTGCGGGTTGCCGTACCGCTCGCGTCCCCGATCAAACTGTTCCAATTTGACCTGGATGGTCGACTGCAGGAGCCGCAATTGTACCAGCAACTCCCTTGCCACCACGGGCGATTCTGAAATTCGGACGAGCGGCGGAAGGACATCCGCCAATTCAAGATTGAGGGTACGAAGAGAAGATACCAGTTTTTGCACCGCCGGAGAATTGGGATCCCCCAGGTCCGCGGAGTGATTGCACTGCTCTCGCAGAGCCCTCCAATTCAGCTCCACGAACGGATGCTTCTTCGATACTTCCTTAACGACTTCATCGGTAATACGCGCGCGCTGTCCGAGCCGCGCTAAATGAAGTTGCAGTACTTTTTCGCCGCGGCGCACATTGTGCACCAGGTAGAACGAATTCCCTTTGCGGCGAACAAAAGCCATCGCTTACCTCGTCTCGTGCTCGATTGCAGCTGCCGTAGTGTAACGAGCTTCCACTACGCTCTGCAATATTAGACACGGAATTTCGTCAAAAGTTGCACCGTATCAGTAACGGCTTCACCCTAAAGACGCCAGCGGTTATCACCTCATCAGTTTTGTTGCTGCGCTCCCATTGGTTTTCTGCTCCCTTATTATCATCAACCATAACCATTGGTTTTATATTTCCGCGCTCCATGGTCTGGCTCCATTCCCGTTTCCTGCTGCCATCGGCAGACTCTAGCCATTTTATTAAACCCCGTCGCGGCATTTTTCTCTTGTTGTTCGGTGTGCTCGCACCTACGATACGCAATTCGCTCTTGCGAGCCCTCGGATCTCCGGAGTTCCGCATATGTCCTGGGATAACGTATACCGTCTCGTGCAACGTATTCCTCGAGGAAAGGTTCTAACCTATGGAGGGCTCGCCAGAGCCCTGCGTTTGCCCGGAGGCGCGCGCACCGCCGGACGCGCCATGGCTGGCACTCCTTCGGGAAAAGGCATTCCGTGGCACCGCGTGATCGGCGACCGCGGAAAAATCCTCATTCGTGGCCCACACGCTTTGCTCCAAAAAAAGCTTCTCGAAACCGAAGGTGTCTCCGTCGTTGAATTTCGCGTGGACTTGAAACGGCACCTCTGGCAGCCGTCGAAAATTCGCAGCTTGAAAGGCGAGGCGCCGCGAACAAAGCGCCGAAAGTAAGCTCACGCAGAATTTGCAACCGGATTATTTTCCCACCTGAGGCCGCGGGCAAACTTGCGGGAGAGCAAACCGCCTCGAGCCATCGAAGGGAAGAGTGCTCTCTTCCCGATTACTCCTCGTGCAGAACCTGCATGGGTTCGACATGGGCGGCACGAATGGCCGGCACGAGAGATGCGGCCCCGGCAACGGCCAGCACCAGGAAAATGACCGCGGACAGTGTTGCGGCGTCGGTCGGAGAAACGCCGAACAGCATGCCGGACAGGACCCGGGCAAAGGCCGAGGCGAGGCCCCAGCCCGCGAGACAGCCGAGCAAGGTAACGCGAAGCCCTTGAAGAAGAAACTGTTTCACGATTTGTTCTCGCAAGGCTCCGAGAGCGAGACGCAAACCCACCTCGCGCCGGCGCACCATCACTGAATAATTCAGTGTCCCGTACAGGCCAACGCAGGCAAGGGATAGGGCCGTGGCCGCAAAAAAGCTCAGCAAGTAAGTGCGCAGGCGGTTCTCTCCGAACGCTTCATCCAGGTGCTCCTCGAGCGGTTTGACGGCGAATAGCGACCTCCCCGGCTCAATTTCGTGAACCTTCCGGCGCAGGATTTCTGCCATCGCCATAGGCTTTGCCTGGGTCCGCACCAAGTAAACCGGGTCGGGATCAAAACCGTTGCCGCACCAGTACACCGTGGGGCTTGGCTCGCGATCGAAACCCTCCTCGCGCGCGTCGCCCACGATGCCTCGGATTTCCCCTGGGCCTATGAACAGGCTGCCAATCACCGCTTGAACGTGCCGCCCGATGCCCGGAGATCCGCCGAAATACGTGTTCGCGAAACTGCGGTTGACCAAAGCGCCCCCTTCCTGGGTCCGAAAGCCCCTCCGGCAGTCTTCACCCTCGAGAAGCGGAATCTTCATTGCCGCGAAATATCCTTCCGAAATAAAACGATTCTCCGCCAGGATTTTACGTTCCGGATTCACTTCTCCTTCCGAAAACTTGAGCTCGGTCTCATACTCGCGAGCCAAACCCGGCAGTTCGGAGGAGGTTGCGGCGGCTTCCACGCCAGGAAGGTGACGCACTGTGTCAATCGTCCCGTCGATTCTTTGCGCCAGTTTTTCGGGGCTGGCCGTCTCGGCATAGGATCCCGTGATGTGAAAGGTGAGTACGTGGCTCGGGTCAAAGCCAGGCGACACCCGACCCAACGCCTGAAAGCTCCGCAACAGTAATCCCGCTCCGGAAAGGAGTGTCACGGCCAGCGTCACCTGCACGCCCACCAGCAGCCACTGAAGCGGATGGCGGCCGGAAACCTGGCTGCGGCTGGTTTGTGCCAACGCGCTCGATAAGTTCCTGCGCGTCCCGCGAATCGCCGGAAACAAACCGCAGAGGATGGTCACAACAACAGAACACAGCAGCGAGTACCAAACGACTCGAGCATCAAGCCGAATCTCTCCGACTCGCGGGAGGTCTCGGGCGAGCGTGCGAAACACGCGCGCCGCCGCGCCAGCCACAATCAGTCCGAGCCCTGCGCCACCCAGTGCCAAGACGAACGTTTCGGTCAGTAATTGCACAACGATCGCCGCGCGGGGGCCACCAAGCGAAAACCGCACGGAGATCTCATGTTCACGCTGTGTCGCGCGGGCCAAAAGCAGCGTTACGATGTTCGTGCAGGCGATCAGCAGAAGCAGCGACACGGAGCCAAACAGCATCCACAGCGACTTACGCGCCCCGCCAACGGTTGTTTCCTTCAGCGGTTCCATTGACACACCGAGGTCCCCGTCTGTATTCGGATAGGCTTTCCCGAGTTGCTCCTGAACCGTCGCCAAGTTAGCTCGTGCCTGCCCTAGGGTAACGCCGCGCTTCAGCCGGCCGATCGTCAAATACCAGGTGAGGTATCGGTTCTCCGAGAAAGGCCCGCCGAGCATTACCGGAACCCACAGATCTACGTCCCGGTCCGGAAACAAAAAAGACGAAGGCATGACGCCCACAATCGTGAGAGACAGGTCCCCGAGTCTGAGCTTCTGTCCGAGGGCGCTCGGATCACCGCCAGAGCGACGCCGCCAGAACTGGTCGCTAATGAGAACGGCGCTTGGGCCTCCCCAATGCTCCTCCTCTGGCCTGAAATCACGGCCCAGCTCGGGCGCGACTCCCCAAACCTGGAGAAAGCGAGGCGCCACAAACGCCGCCGTCACCTTTTCCGGCAGCATTCCGGAAGACTCCGAGGCATCTTCGGTGTAATATCCGGTGATCGCCTGGAACGTGGAGTTCATGCGATTCCAATCCTCGAGCCGCACCGGCGCCAAGCGCCCCATGGGGTTCTTGACCTTGCGACGAAACTGTTCGAGCCGCATCAGTTGATCGCCCTCGGGGAACGGGAGTGGCCGCAGCAGAATCGCATCGATGGCGGAGAACACCGCGCTGTTTGCGCCAATTCCGAGCGCCAGGGTCAGGATTATCGTGGCTGAAAACGAAGGCGATTTGCGTAGGAAGCGCATCGCGGATTTTACATTGGCGACGGCGCTGTCCATGATCCGGACGCGATACACATCGCGCACTTCTTCCTTCACCTGCTCCTGGCCGCCGAATTCGAGCATGGCCCGGCGACGCGCTTCCTCCGGAGGCATCCTTCGGGCGATGTTGGCTTCGATGAGTTCGTCAATATGAAAGCGCAGTTCGGAATCGAGTTGCGCGCCTGACGCACGCTTGGGAAGGAAAAACTTCCACCAGGACATAGCACGCTCCTAACTCGCGGTTTCGAGGATCTGCGACACCGCGCCGGCCAAACGATTCCAATTCGATTCCTCACTCGCCAACTGCCTGCGGCCCTTCGCCGATAACCTGTAGAACTTTGCCTCTCGGCCGTTGCTCGATTGGCCCCACTCTGCTTCGAGCCAGCCGCGCTTCTCCAAACGGTGCAGCGCGGGATACAGTGAGCCCTGCTGCACCTGCAAAACTTCCTTCGAAATCTGCCGGATTCGCTGCGAGATCCCGTACCCATGAACCGGACCGAGGGCAACAATCTTCAGGATCAGCAGATCCAGGGTGCCCTGCAGGAGATCAGATTTTTCGATGGGCATCCTCTCTCCTAGACATTCGACACATATACACCTCCATATGTAGAATGTCAAGGGAGGCAGCAAGGTGGCCAACGCGGCGAAGCCCTTCGGCAAGCCGTGGCCCGGCGGAATCCGCACAAACCGCACATCTGCGGTATCCTATAAATCTCTCTGCTCCGATCAGAAGCAGCGGATATGGGCAACGCCATCCTTCAAGTGGAAAACCTCGTCAAGCGCTACGGCGACGTGGAAGCCGTGCGCGGGGTCAGTTTCTCGGTGGAGGAAGGCGAAGTTTTCGGGCTGCTCGGTCCCAACGGCGCGGGGAAAACCAGCACGGTCGAAGTTCTCGAAGGCCTGCGCGCCCGCGACAGCGGCCGCGTGTCGGTCTGCGGGCTGGATCCGCAGCGCGATTCACAAGCCCTTAAGCACGAGATCGGCGCGGCGCTGCAGTCCACGGCGCTTCCGGACAAGCTCCGCGTCATGGAGGCACTGCGTTTGTTTGCCAGCTTCTACAGAAGGCGCCGCAACCCGGAGGAATTGCTCGAGCGCTTCGGCCTCAAAGAAAAACGCCACGCTTTCTATAACCAGCTCTCCGGCGGCCAAAAGCAGCGGCTGGCCCTGGCCATGGCCCTCGTCAACGACCCGAAGCTTCTCTTTTTCGACGAACCGACCGCCGGGCTTGATCCCCAAGTCCGAAGAGAAATCTACGACATCATCGAGGAATTAAAGCGCGACCAAAAAACGATCCTCATGACCACGCATTACATCGAGGAGGCCGAACGGCTCTGCGACCGCGTGGCCATCATCGATCATGGAAACCTGATCGCCCTCGGCACCCCTCGCGAATTGAAAACCCGCTCCGGAGGCACAACGCGCATCGAAGTACGGCTTTCCAAACCCGAGCCCAACGGGACGCTGAGAAATCTCGAAGGCGTCGTGGATGCTCGGGAACTCGATGGCACGTACGTTTTGCATTCAGCGCGTCCGCCCCAAACCATCGTCTCGCTGGTCAAACATCTTGAAGCAGAAGGCAACGAACTGGTCAGCCTCGAAATCGCCACTCCTTCTCTCGAAGACGTTTTCATCGAAATGACCGGAAGGAGGCTACGCGATTGAGCAACTTTGCCAGCCTGACCCACATGCGCATCCGTCTCGCTTTGCGCAACAAAATGTTTTTCTTCTTCAGCATCGTCATGCCGTTTATCTTCTTTTTTGGCTACCTGGGCTTTTTCGGCAAAAGCGTGCCGGCCGGTGCCGCCTATTTTCTCGGTCCGGTTCTGGCGCTCAACGTGATGGGCAGTTTCTGGGGACTGAGCGCCACGATTGTGATGTTTCGCGAACAGGGCATCCTTCGGCGCTTTCACGTTTCTCCGGTCACCGCCAGCGACTTGCTCGCCTCGAGCGTGGTGGCTAACATTGCCCTCACTCTCCCCACGGTGACGCTCGAGCTTCTTCTTGCTCGCCTGATTTTCCATGTCCATACCCTCGACAATCTCTTCGGCATTCTTGTGCTTGTCGCCATAGGCACCATGTCCTTCGCCTGTCTTGGATTGGTTATTGCCAGCGTCACCAACACCATGCAGGAGACGCAGGTCCTCAACCAGCTCATTTGGCTGCCGCTGATTTTCCTCTCCGGGGCCACTTTCCCGCTCGGGTATCTTCCCCGCGTCGTGCAGCGCGTGGGACTCTTCCTGCCCGCCACCTACCTGGTAAACGCCTTTCAGCAGGTCATCGTCAATTCCGCCAGCGTGCTGAGCCGTTATACGGAAATTGCCTCTCTCGTGTTCTGGGCGATCCTTACTTTTTTCCTCTCCATGCAACTGTTCCGCTGGGAGCCGGAAACCAAGATCCCCCGCCGCGCCAAACTTCTCGTACTCGCCACAGCCATTCCTTTCGTGCTCCTGGGTATCTGGGAAAACCGCACGGACCGCATTCTCCGGGAATCCCAGACGGCCTTTGCCGCTTTTGAGAGCGCGCTGGACTCCCTGCGTCCGGCCGTGAGAATGACCATTCAACCTGGTAATGCCGTCAATCCTGCCAGCAAGTCCCCCCCATAGCGGCGTTCGCCACGCCAATTTGGATGTCGCGCTTCCGCTTCGCCAGGTTTAAAGCGCATTGACGCTCGCACTCCTGTACCGTATTCTGAATTTTTGAGCCGCACTGCAGTGCGCGGCATTATCCAAGGGGAACGCACATGGCCATTCAACCGACGGAGAAAATCTGGCACAACGGAAAATGGATCAATTGGGACGACGCCACGTTGCACGTTCTTTCTCATGTGGTGAGCTACGGCTCTGCGGTTTTCGAAGGCATTCGTTGCTATCAAACTAAGCAGGGCCCGGCCATTTTCCGCCTCCGCGAACACATGCAGCGGCTGATCAATTCCGCCCGCATCTATCGCATGGAGCTTCCGCACTCGGTCGACGAATTCTCGAACATCGCGTGCGAACTCGTGCGCATCAACAAGATGAACTCCTGCTATGTGAAGCCGATTGTCCTGCGCGGCTATGGCGACGTCGGTGTGAATCCGCTGAATTCTCCGATCGATCTCTACATGGCCTGCTGGAGCTGGGGCGCCTATCTTGGCCCCGACGCGCTGTCGAAAGGCGTCGATGTCGGCGTTAGCTCCTGGACGCGCATCGCGCCGAACACCCTTCCCGCCATGTCCAAAGCCGCCGCGAACTACATGAATTCCCAGCTCATCCGTATGGAAGCGTCCTTCAACGGCTTCGCGGAAGGCATCGCTCTCGATTCCAACGGGCACGTCAGCGAGGGCTCGGGCATGAACATTTTCCTGGCGCACGACGGCACGCTGTACACGCCGCCGTTGGCCACGAGCATTCTTCCCGGGATCACCCGCGACGGGGTCATGAAGATTGCTGAAGATCTCCGCATTCCCTGCAAAGAAACCGTTATCCCGCGCGAGATGCTCTACATTGCCGACGAAGTTTTCTTCGTAGGCACGGCCGTGGAAGTCACGCCCATCCGCTCGGTCGATCACATTCAAGTCGGCAAAGGCGTGGCGGGGCCGATCACACGCAAACTGCAAGAAGAATTCTTCGCCATCACCAGCGGTACCAAGCCCGACCGCCACAACTGGCTCACGCCGGTCGGCGCGCCTGTCGGCGTCGCCTCACGCTAGACGAACCCCTCCGCACCAATTTGGCTCTGGGCTCTCTTGCTCGCCTATGTTCTGATACGAGCAGCGAGTTTCCTCCTGGGTCCACTGCCGAGATGGAAGAGGTCCATCATGCCCAATGCCGTTCGCATCGGCGTCATCGGAGACTTCGAGCCGGCTTATCATTCGCACTTCGCAACCAATGCCGCGCTCTACGATGCGGCCGCAAAGCTGAATGTGCCGCTCCTGGTGCGCTGGATCCCGACACTTGCGCTCGCGTGCCCCGGCGCTCGGAAAATCCTCGGCCTCTCGGACGGGCTGATCGCCTCGCCTGGGAGCCCCTACCAAAGCTTCAGGGGAATGCTCCGCGGCATCGAATTTGCCCGCACCCAGGACTGGCCCTTCACGGGAAGTTGAGGGGGCTTCCAATATACTCTGTTAGAGTATGCGCGAAATGTGTTGAAGATTGCCGACGCGGACAGCGCAGAAAACGATTCCGGTTCGCCCCATTGCGTGGTCACGCCGCTTTCCTGCAGCTTGCCCGATCGCCGCGAGGGAGGTCCCAAAGCCTCGGGTGAGGAACGCTTGAAAATCCTGCCAGGGACCCGCCTGCATGCTATTTGCGGAAGCGAAGATGACTCCGAGCAGTACTACTGCAACTACGGCGTGAACGAAGAATATGAAAAGCAATTCCAGGCGGCCGGACTCCGCGTAAGCGCGCGGGGCATCCAGGGCGAGACTCGCGCCGTCGAACTGCCTGGCCATCGCTTCTTTATCGCCACTTTGTTTCAGCCGCAGCTCTCCTCGCGGCCGGAAGCACCGCACCGCTTTTGGCTGGCCTTCTTGCGCGCCGCGATGAAATTCCAGAAGGCCCGATCGAAGCCGAGCACCACGCGCCCTGATCACCCTAAGCCGCGCGCCAAAGCCACCAAGGTATAAGGGCCCTTTCGGTTCATCGTCTTTAAATTTAAAAGGACATCCAGTCGCACCCCTAGGGATTAGCGGCCCGACTCCTCCGAGTCATGCCGACCGGCATGGCGCAGTAACTTCCTCTCGTGAATCCCTCCGCCTCGATTCCGAAGGCATGGTCAAATCGGGCGCGATAGGTTTTCCCATGCCAGCGCAGCCGTCAACTCTACCAGTTGCGAGTCCGTGAACTGGGCCCGCAGCTTCCTAAACAGCGCGACGCTTACTTGTTTGAACTGTCAACCCTCGACTTCCTCGAGGGACTGGCGTTCCGCGCACCTTTGCGGCTAGAATGCAGCGGTTCGAATCCGGTGCATCTTCCTTTTCACCTCCGGAGGATTTTCCATGTACAGCCTCACGCAAAAGCTTGTCGCGGAATTTCTCGGCACGTTTGCCTTGATTTTCTTTGGCGCCGGCTCCATCTGCGCGGATCAATACCTGCGCAGCTCTGGCGGTCTTGGCCTTCTCGGCATCGCGCTCGCGCATGGTCTGGCCATTGGCATCATGGTCTCCGCGCTTGGCCACGTTTCCGGCGGCCACTACAATCCGGCAATTACCATCGGCATCTGGGTCACCAAGCGCATCAACACGATTGAAGCCCTTCTGTATTGGGCTGCGCAGCTCCTGGGCGGCGTCGTGGCCGCGTTTATCCTGAAAGCCCTGATTCCCGATGACACCTGGCGCGCCGTCGCTCTCGGGACGCCGGAGCTGGCGCGTGACTTTCCCGTCTGGGCAGGAATGTCCCTCGAAGCCCTAACCACTTTCTTTCTCGTGCTCGTCGTTTTTGCCACGGCCATCGATGAAAAGGGCGCCTTCAAAGCCATCGCCGGCTTCGGCATCGGCCTCACCATTACGATCGGCATTCTGGTAGCCGGCCCGCTCACCGGCGCCGCGCTGAATCCCGCCCGCGCGTTTGGGCCGGCGCTGGCTGCGAATCACTGGGCTCACCACGGCGTTTACTGGATTGGTCCGCTTGCCGGAGGCTTCATCGCCGGCCTGCTTTACGATGGCCTGTACCTGAAAAAAGCGTGATCGCTCGGGAGTTCGGGAGAGACTCCAGGAGCGCGAGTGATGCGGCGAGGGAAACGACGTTAGCGGAGATTGTCACCAACCAGCCAGACATGCCCGAAGGGGCTTGGCGGTACTCTCTCATCCATTTTGGGCCGGTTCACCCGGGAAGAACGCAGCTTCTGCCATTTCCATCCCGGTGACGGGGCCAAAGCACCACAGTTCCGCCCGCTTATACCCATCGACCGCCGTCGGCCTAACGGCCTAAGGAATACGGATATTGCCGTCACGTCTCCCTTTCTCATTCCTCCTCTTTCTACCTCTAGAGCCTAGCGGAGAAAACGAACGGTGCTCTTCCGGACAGGTAACTAGCGCGCAACCGGCCTGTCCGGCCGTCCTTGCCCGTCCTTCCCGCGGATGCTACCGTCGCTCGATAGCTGCACACTAGCTGCACTTTTGCGGGGTTTACACACTATGCCAACTAGCGTTGACGATCTGCTCCGCCGAGCCGTCGAAAACAAGTCCTCCGACTTGCACCTAAAAGTCGGAAACCACCCGTATTTGCGCGTCGATGGCCTGCTCACCCCGCTCACCGACGTACCCCGCGTTACGCCGGAAGAAATGCTTTCGATGGCTTTCAGCATGATGACCAACCGCCAGAAGCAAAAGTTCAAGGAAACGGCGGAATTGGATATGGCTTACGGCGTGGCGGGCCTCGGACGTTTCCGCGTGAACGTTTTCCAGCAACGCGGGAACGTCGGCATGGTCCTGCGCGTCATTCCCACAAAAATCCGCACCTCCGAAGAGCTGAATCTTCCGCCGGTGATCAACAAAATCTGCGAAGAGCAACGCGGCTTGGTGCTCGTCACCGGAACCACCGGTTCCGGTAAGTCCACCACCCTCGCAGCCATCATTGACCGCGTCAACGCCACCCGCGCCGACCACATTATCACCATCGAAGACCCCATCGAGTTCCTGCACCGCGACAAAAAAAGCTTCATCAACCAGCGCGAAGTCGAAGTGGACACCGCGAACTTTTCCACCGCGCTGCGCGCCGCCCTTCGTCAGGACCCCGACGCGATTTTGGTCGGTGAAATGCGCGACCTCGAAACCATTTCGACCGCTTTGCTCGCCGCCGAAACCGGCCACCTCGTGCTTTCCACTTTGCACACTCTCGACGCCACGGAAACAATTCAGCGTATTATCGCGGTCTTCCCGCCGCCCGAGCAGAAGCAGATTCGTTTGCAGCTTGCCGCCACGCTGAAAGCGGTCGTCTCTCAGCGCCTGGTCCGCCGAGCCGACGACAAAGGCCGCGTCCCGGCCGTGGAAATCATGATTGCCACCGCGTACATTCGCGATTGCATCATCAATCCCGACAAGACCCGCTTGATTCATGACGCCATCGCCGCCGGCACCAGCCAGTACGGCATGCAGACCTTCGACCAATCGCTCTTCGATCTGTACTCCAAGCAGCTGATCACCATCGACGAGGCTCTGGCGCGCGCTTCCAACGCCGACGAATTCAAACTGCGCATCCAGGGCATCCGCTCCGCCTCCGACGCCGCCCGCGAGGAAATGGAGCGCCAGATGGCTGACTTCGAGCGTTTCGCCCGCAGATAGCCCACAGTCAACTGGATGAGGGATGAGAACGGTTTCCTCAAGAGTCAGCGATTGCCGTTCCGCTGGATGCCACCGCGCGCATTAGCGAAAGCGAACCTTCATCGCGAACAGAGCCCACGTGAGCGCGCCGACATCAAGCTGAAGCAGCAGTCGTTCGTCTCTACTCTGTGAGCTCGCTGGCTCTGGCCTCTCCTACCCCCTCCTGCTAAATTCTTTTCTTCTGTCTCTCCGCTCGCGGCAATGGACAACAGGAGTCGCCATGAATGACCGCTCCTTGCTCGAACAGGCCCTCGAAGCTTGGCGCGTCAACAACGCCATCAACCTCAATCTCGTGAACGCCATCCCCAAGAAGGGCTTCGATGCCGTGCCGCTCGCTTCGCGCGGACGCACCGTCGCGAAACAGCTTGCCCACATGCAGAAGGTTCACTCCGGCTGGCTCAAATACAATGGCGCACGCCTCTCCCGCGACGCTCGGCCACTCCACCGTAATGCAAAGCTCGACCGCAAGCGCCTGGCCGCCGCTTTCCGCGCCTCGGGCGCGGCCGTCGACACCTTCCTCCGCGAAAGGATGCAGTCGGGAGAGCGCATCAAGTTTTTTCAGGGCAAACCAATTCGCTGGATGTGCTATCTCATTGCGCATGATTCTCATCACCGCGGCCAGATCGCCCTGGCCCTCAAACAAAACGGCATGCGCCTGCCGGACAAAGTGGCACTTGGCCGGATCTGGTATCCCTGGTACGGCGGCGACTTCTGAGGCTCGATGGGTGCGATCATCCCCGCGTTGCCCGCCGGGGCAGGCGGCGCGCACGATTCATCGCCGGAGGCTCGACGCCATTCCCTCGCGCTTTTTTTCCTGAACACCGGAAACGTTCTTTCCTCCCCCTTGCGCACTCCGCGTCTTTTGTGTCGCGTCTTATCTTTCCCTTTCTTTCGACTGCTGAACCTCTTCCCTCGCCACTAGCCACTCGCCACTTCTTGCTCTATTCTTCTCTGGTGTTCTCCGAGCCCCGCCAGATTGACTCCGAATCCGCGCTGTACGACGCCGCCATCAAGATCCTCATGCGCCGCGCGCATTCCGTCCATGAAATGAAACAAGCGCTCGAGCGCCGCTGCGAAAACCAGTCGCTTGTAAGGAAGGTCATGACGCGGCTCAAGAGTGCTGGGTTGATTGACGACGCACGCTACGCAAGCCTGTTTGTCCGGCACCGCACGGAGTCCCGCAAGCAGGGCAAATTCCGCATCGCACGCGATCTACGTGCGCGTGGTGTCCCGGACCGCCACATCGAAGCCGCGCTCTGGGAAACCGCGCAGCAAATCGATGAAGCTGAGCTCGTCCGCCAGCGCATCAAGCGCAAGCTGCGCGCCTTTCGCGGCGAAATCGCTGATAAGAAGCTCGCCTCGCTCTATCGCAGTCTTCTTCGCGCCGGCTTCCCCGCCGACCTGGTCCGCCGCGAACTGAAATCCATCACCCGGGAGGACATTCCCGAACCAGGCGCCGACCCCGGATGAACAGGCTTGATTTTTCATGCTGTTCTTTCAACTTGCTTGCTGCCTGCTTCCTTACCGCTGGCCTTGCCCCACGATCGCTCAGGCGAGCGCTTTCTTCAGGAAGCTGAGGGTGCGGTCCCAAGCCAGTTTCGCGAATGCCGGATCGTAGACCTCCGGGCGCGCTTCATTCATGAAGGCGTGCTTTGCATCGTAGCGATACATCTCGAATTTTGATTTCGCCTGCTTGAGCATGTTCTCAAGCTCATTCACCTTGGCGGGAGTGCACCAGTCGTCCTGGTTCGCGAAGTGGCAGATGAGGGGAATCTTGATCTTCTTGAACTCCGCGGGATCGACCGGCGGAAGACCGTAGAAACACGCGCCGGCATCCATCTCCGGCACCCGCAGGGCGGCCAAAAGCGTCAGCGCTCCGCCCATGCAGAAGCCGCCCACGGCAACCTTTTTTTTCGAACGTTGCTTCAGGTGCTGCAACGCGCCGCGGATGTCCTGTTCCGCGGCATCAGGGAAATTCAGGTTCGACATCATGTGCGCGGCCTCGTCGGCAGCTTTGGCGACCTTGCCGCGGTACAAGTCCGGGACAAGTGCTCGATACCCCGCTTCGGCGAAACGGTCGGCGGTCTTCTTGATCTGGTCGTTGAGCCCCCAATATTCCTGAATGCAGACAAAGCCAGGCGCGTTTGCCGTTTTGGGGTCTACGAGATAAGCAGGACAGGTCTTCCCGTCCGGCCGCCTGACCTGAATCATTTCACCCATGCGGTTCCTCCCGTCGAGCTGGGTACGATTCCTATCTTTGCGCGACGACGCCATGCCCGCAAGCCTGCTGGCCGCGTTTTGGCCTTCTTCCGCTGCGGTCCGGAACACGAGGTCAAAAAACGACTTGGCGGTAATGCCTAGCTCCCGAGGCCCGATCATCCGCCCTTTCCAATCCATTGTTGCGCGGCGAGCAAATGAGGCGAGCGCGTGTTGCGAGTCAGGCCAGGGCTTTCCCATGCGAGCCGGGTCTATGACGGAGAATCCGAAGAAAAGGAAGGGGGATCGGGAGAGAACCCCAACGCCAGCCTCGTTGAAAACCGACGAGGGCCGCCGGGTTGCGCCCCTAGAATTGCTGAGCGTTAGATGGTCTGCCATAATTCATGAGTCTGTTCGCACCAAAGAACGAGGAACAAGTGAGGGGAAGAGAGAAAGCGCGGGCGCCGGCGGTAGGCGGGGAGGAAAACAAAGTCTTGAGCGGGAATGAGATCCGCGAAATGTTCCTGCGCTTCTTTGAGGGCAAGGGGCACAAGCGCTTGCGGAGCTCGTCGCTCGTGCCGCATGGCGATCCGACGCTGCTCTTCACCAATGCCGGGATGAACCAGTTCAAGGATGTGTTCCTCGGCCTCGAAAAGCGCTCCTATTCGCGCGCCACCACCGCGCAGAAATGCGTGCGTGCCGGCGGCAAGCATAACGACCTTGAAAACGTCGGCTTTACCAAGCGCCACCACACGTTCTTCGAGATGCTTGGCAATTTCTCCTTCGGCGATTATTTCAAGAAGGAAACCATCGCCTATGCCTGGGAATTGGTGACGTCACCGGAATGGTTTGGCATCGACAAAAACAAGCTGTATGTCACCGTCTTCGGAGGCGCGCAAGTCTCGGGCAACCATCTCGGTGTCGATGAAGAAGCCAAGGGTTTCTGGCTCGAGCAGAGGGTTCCAGCAGACCGAATCGTCGCCATCCCCGGCCTGAAAGAAAATTTCTGGGCCATGGGCGATACCGGTCCTTGCGGCCCATGCAGCGAAATTCATTACGACATGGGCCCCGCCGCGTCGGATCTCGGCCACGGCCTTACCGCACCGGAATGCAAATTCCCTTGCGACTGCGGCCGCTTCGTCGAAATCTGGAACCTCGTCTTCATGCAATACAACCGCGATGAGAGCGGCAAACTGGCGCCCTTGCCCAAGCCCTGCGTTGACACCGGCATGGGCCTTGAACGCACCGCCGCGGTCCTTCAAGGAGTCATCTCCAACTACGATACCGATTTGTTTGTGCCGCTGATGGAGCGCGCCGCTGAACTCTGCGGCGTCGACTTCCAGCAAGAAGAAAAGCTCGAAGAAGGCAAGGGCGGCGCGGCCTCTCTACGCGTTATCGCCGACCACGCCCGCGCCACGACCTTCCTAATGACGGACGGAGTGCTCCCCTCAAACGAGGGCCGGGGCTATGTGCTCCGGAAAATCATCCGCCGCGCCATTCGTCACGGTCGTCTCCTGGGCGTATCCGAACCGTTCCTGTTCAAGATGGCGAGCGACGTTCGAGGGCTCATGGGTGATGCATATCCGGAACTTCGCGAAGCGGCCTTCGAACACATTCTCGTGTTGCTGGCGGCTGAAGAGACCCGCTTTGGACGCACCCTTGACGCTGGTCTCAAAATGCTCGATCCCCTGCTTCGCCATCCTCGGCTTGACGGAGACGTCGTGTTTCGAATTTACGACACCTACGGCTTGCCTCGAGATTTCATCGAAGATGCTGCCCGTGATGCTCAAGTGGCGGTCGATTGGGAGGGCTTCGACCGCGCCATGCACGAGCAGCGCGCACGGGCAAGAGCGTCCTGGAAAGGCGGCGCAAAAGAGGCAGCGAATCCTGCGTATGCGAAGCTGGCAGAAACGCTCAGGACCGAACCGGGCTTTTATTCCGGAACGGCGGCAAAGGATTGCCGGATCGAGGCCATCATCTCGAAAAGTGGCCCCGTCAAGGAACTGAAGGCGGGCGAGAGCGGCGAAGTAGTGCTCGACCGCACCGTCATTTACGCCGAATCGGGCGGCCAAGTCGCGGACACCGGGGCCTTCTACGACAATTCCGGCGCACAAGAACTCGCGGCTGTTACTGGTGCGTTCTACCCCGTTGCGGGACTGATCGCGCACCGGGTAGTGGCGACGGAAACGCTGCGGGTGGGCGACCGCGTTGCGGTCGTCGCCGACGCCGAGCGGCGCGCGCGCATCATCCGCAATCACACGGGCACGCATCTCGTGCACGCCGCCTTGCGAAACATCTTAGGCATCCACGTGAAACAGTCGGGCTCGCTGAACGCGCCCGACCGCCTGCGCTTCGACTTTTCGCACTTCGCACACGTAGGTGCCGAAGAGCTGGGCGACATCGAGCAGCAAGTGAACGACGAAATCCGCCTGAATACGCAAGTCGAAACCAGCGTGACCTCGCTCGAGGAGGCGCTGAACTCCGGCGCGCTGGCCTTCTTTGGCGACAAATATCCCGAATCGAACGTCCGCGTGGTGACCATTCCCGATCCCCGCTCGCCCCGCGGCTTCTACTCGAAGGAACTGTGCGGCGGTACGCACGTCGAGCGCGTGGGCGATATCGGCGTGCTGAAAATCGTAGGCGAGGAGTCCGTGGCCGCCGGAGTGCGCAGGATCGAAGCCGTCACCGGCATCGGCGCCCTCGAACACTACCAGCGGCGAGCGCAAACTCTTCGACAACTGGCCAGCCAGCTCAACGTCGGCGAAGACGCCGTCCTCGCCCAAGTCGAAAAGCTCTCTGAGACCGTGAAGCAGCTCGAAAAGGACCTGGAAGCACAGAAGCGCAAAGGAGCTCTGGGACAGCTTGACGAACTGGCCGCCCGCGTGCAACTCATTAAAGGCATTAAGGTTATTGCCGAAGAAGTGCAAAATGTTGACCGCGACGGACTTAGGCAGCTCGTCGACAGCCTTCGCCAAAAGCTCGGCTCAGGCGTTGTCGCTCTCGGCACGCCCGAGAATGGCAAAGTGGCTCTCATCGCAGGAGTTACCAAGGACCTGACCGTTAAAATCCATGCTGGCAAGCTGATAGGGGCCTTGGCGGAGAAACTAGGAGGCAAGGGCGGCGGAAGGCCCGATCTGGCTGAGGCTGGCGGTAAAGATACTGCTGGGCTGAAAAGGGCCTTGCAGACAGTTCCCTCCCTGATCGAAACGTGGTTATAATGCCCAGTAGCACGGTGATTTTGCTCCCTCGGCGTGTCAGCGGCTCGCTTGAATGAAACAGGCATTTTGTGCCGAAGCAAACCGTTGGGCAGCGGCGCATAGTACTCGGGGTTTATTGACGCCTGAACCTTCGTAGCGATAATGAAGGAGGGCATGGGACTGGGGTTAAGTCCCAATAGGACAGGGGTTAAATCCAAGAAGGACATGAGCTTTCCCCAAGCATGAAGATCGAACGCGCGACAGCGGTGGCATGCCTGATTCTAGGTTCGCTGGCGTTGTCGGCTCGGCCGGCCGACGCTCAGATCGCTAAGATCGTGGACAATAGCGGCCGTAGCTTTTTTGTCAACTCGAACACGGCTTCGGTCAAGCTCGCCCCCGCGTCGAAAGCGCACACCAACATTTATCTGCCGGGAGAGATTTCGTTTACAGGACTCGCGCACCCGGCTGTGGATATGGACCGGGATGGCGTCGAGAAGCTGGTCCGCGAAGCGGCGGGCCGTCACCGCCTGGATCCCGCGCTGGTCCGCGCGGTGATCGAAACGGAATCCAATTGGAACCCTAAGGCCTATTCTCATAAGGGCGCCGGGGGATTAATGCAATTGATCCCCACCACCGCCCAGCGCTATGGCGCGTATGACGTTTTTGACCCGCAACAGAACATCGACGCCGGGGTTAGATATCTGAGGACACTGCTGGAACGCTATCATGGCAACCTCGATCTGGTGCTGGCGGCGTATAACGCCGGAGAAGGCGCGGTGGACCGCGCCCACGGAGTTCCTTCATTCCGCGAAACACGCGATTACGTGCAGAAGGTTCAGAACGCCTATTTCCGGCCGGGGTCCGGCCGCCTGCCTGACGCGTTTGTCAACACGCACGCGATCCACCGGGACGTCACACCCGAAGGACGCATCATATTTAGGAACGACTGAAAACAGTAACCGGTTCTGGAGTCATCGGTTTTCAAGTTTCGGACTCCGGAGGGTGCGGGGTCCCAAAGCGCGTCGCCGCTCCGCTTCTGGATCGCGAGCCCTGGTTACAGTACCGTATGTTTAATATTAGGACTAAGTCTCTGCAAAATGACCGAGTAACAGAGAGACGAAATGCATTACTATTCCCAGAAACGGCAGCGAGAGCCGTAAAAGCGGCTAGAATGTTTAAGGAGATACAGCGATCGGTTTGCGGGAGCAGCCGGATGTCTCCGGAGAAAAATCGTTTGTTTCGGATCTTCGCCCCCTTTTCGCTGGGCTTTTTCCTGACAACCGGAGTTGTCGCCGCGCCGCCATGGAACGCCGCCGAACCCACCTCTTCGGTAAAACGCCAGTCCGCCTCCGCACAATTTGCGCGAGCGGAAGAGCAGCGCGCCGCTCTCAACGCGAAACCCAGCGATAAGCGATCGCTCGCCGATTACAAACAAGTGGTGATGAGTTACCGGCGCGTGAAAATGATCACGCCGCGCGCGCCGGAAGTGCCGGATTCCCTGCTGGCGGTTGCGGAACTTTACACCGAAATGGGCGATCGCTTCGGGCGCGCCTATTACCAACTGGCTGCCGATGCCTACGAATTCCTGGTGCGCGAATATCCCGCGCACAAACATTGCCAGGAGGCACTGCTGCGGATTGCGAAGCTCGAGCGCGATCATCTTGCGCAAGCCGCGCAGGCACAGAAAACCTACGAGGAATTTTTGAAACGCTATCCGCGCTCGCCGTGGAGGCGAGATGTGGAAGAGGCGCTGGCGGAATTGGCGCTGCTGCAAAACAGCGAGGACGCCTTGGCGCAGTCCAACTCGCGTGAAAATCGAGAAAGCTCCGCGCTCGGAAGGACCCTGGCCGTGGATGAGCCGCGGCCCGGCCCACCCGTGCATTCCGGCGGAAAGGCGGTTACGAATTCCGGAGAGACTCCGCGCGTGCGGCGCGTTCGCACTTCATTGAACGGGGACGCTACGCGCGTAACGATAGATCTCGACAACACCGTGCAATTCTCCTCCGCACGGATTTCTAATCCGGACCGGATCTTTTTTGATTTGCACGCGGCGCGGCTGACGCCGGAGGTCGCGCGAAGTAGCATCCACGTCGAGGGCGATCTGCTGACAGCGGTGCGCGTGGCGCAAAACCATGCGGGAGTCGTGCGCGTGGCCCTCGATGTAAACGGCGTCAAAGAGTACACCGCCCTGCTGACAAAAGATCCGACGCAACTGGTGATCGATCTCTACGGTAATTCCTTTGCCGCGGAATCGGTGCGGACGGCCAGCGCCAAGCGCGCAGAGAAGGCAGGGGCGGAGGATTCTCGCCCAACCGAAGCAGCCGCAGCTAGCCCGACGCGAGACACGCAAACGGTTGCGGCAAAGCCCCCCGGTGGAGAAACAGGTCCGGCCTCCGAACAATGGCCGGGCGCTAATTCGAAAAGCGTCAGCATCGGCACCTTAGGCCGGCCCAACGCAGCCGCCAACTCGACGCCGAGCCCGCGGGACACGCTGCCGAGCGCGAAGAGCCGGAAGTCGACATCCTTTAAGACGTCAGCGCCGGACGCCAAGCCGGATTTGATCCGCCCGGCGAGCGCGCCGCAACCTCTGCGCGACGGACAGTCCACCTTGACGCGCACGCTCGGGCTAAAGATCGGCCGTATCGTCATTGATCCGGGCCACGGCGGCCACGACACGGGAACGATCGGGCCGACGGGCTTGATGGAAAAGGATCTGTGCCTCGATGTAGCGCTGCGGCTGGGAAAAATCATCGAACAGCGGCTGCCTGGCGCAGACGTGGTTTACACGCGCTCGGACGACACCTTCGTTCCGCTGGAAGAGCGAACGAGTATCGCCAACCAGGCGAAGGCGGATTTGTTCATTTCCATTCACGCAAATTCGAGCCGCGATACGGATGCACGCGGAATCGAAACGTATTACCTGAACCTGAAAGGCACGTCGGAGGCCATGGAAGTGGCTGCGCGCGAAAACGCCACAGCGCAGGAAGGCGTGCACGAGCTGGAAAGCCTGGTGAAGAGAATCGCGCAGACGGAAAAGATCGACGAGTCCAAGGAATTCGCCGAAGACATCCAGGAATCGCTCTCCGATCGAATTCAAAAAACCAGCAAAAGCGTGAGAAACCGGGGCGTGCGCAAGGCGCCATTTGTAGTGTTGATCGGCGCGGATATGCCTTCCATCCTCACGGAGATTTCATTCCTCAGCAATCCTGCCGACGAAAAGCTCTTAAAGCAGCCCGAGCAGCGGCAAAGAGTAGCAGAGGGACTTTATCAGGGTATCTCCAGCTACTTGCAGAACATGAACAGCGTGACCGTGAACCTTTCGGGAAGAAAGGGCTCCGAGCGCAGCCGCTCCACCGCGACGGTTGAACAATCGCGCAACCAAAGGTAGCCTGTTGGTGTCCAATAAGTGGTAGGGATGCGACGCCACACTCTTTTTTTCTTTGTCTTAGCGCTTGCACTTGCGAGTGCTCCGTATTGCCGCGCGCAAAACACCCCTCAAAGCATATTGCCCGATCGCTTTGCGGACTGGATCTCCACCGCTCCTCCAGACAAGGTGAAACCGGCAGAGCAGGACGCGGCACTTCTAACCGAGGCAGGATTGGAAGAATGGCTTATTAGGCGGTACTCCAACGGGTCTCAGATCTTGAAGGTAAGCCTGGAGCGATTCCACGACCCCTCAGGGGCGTATGAGGCTTACACGGCGCTCCTGGATACAGACCTAGAGCCTTCCACGGTTGGGCAGTTAACGGCGGTCGGTCACGGCCGGCTCATCATGCTCATTGGAAATTTGCTGGTGATGGTGGAGCAGCCGCAGCTTGCTTCCAAGGCCGCCCTGCGGGAGCTTGCGGGCATTCTACGAAAGTCTGCCGATACTACGCCGCTGCCGCCGATTCGTGCGTATTTGCCCCAGGGGTTTGCGAACGGGACGCAACGGTACGCTCTGGGACCGGCCGCTTTCCGGGCGGCCCTCAGCGGGCTGGGCGAGGCCGCACTCGCGCCGCTCACCAAGGAAGTTGGGTTTGATTTTGGCGCAGAAGTAATGTTTGCGAGCTACCAAAAGGCAAAAGAAAGCGGAGTGCTCCTGCTGATTGACTACCCCACGCCGCAGTTGGCCGAGCAGCACTTGCGGCATTTGGAGGCAGCGCTTTCCTCTGCGGCAAAGCAGGCCGGAACGACGGTTGAACGGAAAGGTTCGCTGCTTTCGCTGGTATTACGACCGTCTTCCGCCGCCTTCGGTGAGGTGCTGCGAAACGGAGTCCACTATCAGACGGAAGTTACCTGGAATGAGCCAACCCACCAGCTCTCCGACCCGCCCTGGGTGGTGATCCTCGGCAGGATCCTCATCACGACGCTTCTGTTCATGGGGCTGGCGGTCGCCGTGGGAGCGGCGTTTGGGGGCGTGCGGGTCTTATTGAAGATCGTCTTTCCCGGAAAAGTTTTCGACCGGCCGGGTCAGATGGAGGTCCTCCAACTCGGACTCTCCGGCAAGCGCATCGACTCCCGCGATTTCTACTGAGCGGCGAAATCCGCAAGCCTGTTAAGCAAACGTCGGGCGTGGCATCCTAGTTTAGCGCCGGACCCTGCAGGACTATATCCCGGCGCACGAGTGTCGTAGAATCCCAAGTAACGTGAACTGGTATGAATCTGCATGCCGAATCTCGTAGCCGGAGGAGTGCTTTGGGCACCGAGCAGCGAATAGCAATCTGCACGCTTGTTCTCGCACTGAGCTCGTTTTTGGCTGGCTGCGGGAAGAGCTCTGCGAATGCGCCAGGTGCTGGTCCGGGCGCCATGCCGGTTCAAGTGCGCATTGCGACGGCAGCAAAAATTCCGGAAACCACGGAGTACTTGTCCATCCTGAAGTCGCGCCATTCGGCGGCCATTAATCCTCAGGTGGAAGGGCAAATCACCAAGATTCTTGTGAAGTCGGGCGACCACGTAACGGCGGGGACGCCGCTGTTGCAAATCGATCCGCTCAAACAGGAAGCCACGGTCAGCAGCCAGGAAGCTTCGCGGATGGCGCAGGAAGCCAATGTGCGCTACACCAGGATTTCCCTTGAGCGCTCACAAAAATTGCACGATGCCGGAGTCATCAGCAAGCAAGAGCTGGACAACGCGCAGACGGCCTACGATGCAGCCGTCGCGCAGCTCAAGGCGCTTGACGAGCAGGTAAACCAGCAAAAAGTGGAGCTGCACTACTACAGCGTCAGTGCTCCGATGGACGGCAGTGTCGGCGACATTCCCGTTCATGTAGGGGATCGCGTGACAGTCGGGACATTGTTGACCACGGTGGACGAACCGGGTGCGCTCGAAGCTTATATTTACGTCCCCGCCGAAAAAGCGCGCAATCTCAAAATCGGATTGCGCGTGCGTTTGTTCGACGGTGCGGGAAGTAGGGTGAGCGATACGGAAGTCACTTTCGTCTCGCCCCAGGTGGACATGGCCAAGGCGGCGGTCCAGAATCCGAAGTCGAAAGTGCGGATCGCCGAGCAGCTGCGCGCGCAGATTACCTGGGGAATCCACGAAGGACCGGTCGTTCCCGTGCTTGCCGTCCAGCGCATCAACGGCGAGTTCTTCGCGTTTGTCGCGGTCAACGAAGGTAAAGGAGCGGTCGCCCGCCAGCGGGTGGTAAAACTCGGTGACACGGTGGGAAACGATTTCGCCGTGCTGGACGGTTTGAAGCCCGGGGACCACATCATCGTTTCCGGCACGCAATTCCTGCAAGACGGGATGCCCGTGAGCGAGCAGATGCAGAACGACGACAAGAGTTCCACGGGCAAATAATCTCTTCCGACAAGATGAGCGGCAACACTCCAACTCCAGCGAGGACGGAACCCGGCCTTGTTCGTTGATTTCTTCATCCAGCGCCCGGTATTCGCCACGGTCTGTTCCCTTTTCATCATTTTGGGCGGGGCCATTTCCATTCCGTTGTTGCCGGTCGCGTACTTTCCCGACCTCGCTCCGCCGCAAGTCATTGTCAGCAGCGTCTATATCGGTGCGAACGCGCAAACGGTGGAATCCGCGGTCACCATTCCGCTGGAACAGGCGATCAACGGCGTCCAAGGCATGAAGTACATCACTTCGACGAGCGGAAACGACGGGACCAGCCAGATCACCGTAGTTTTTGACGTGACCCGCAATGTCGACCTGGCCGCGGTGGACGTACAGAACCGCGTGAGCCAGTCGCTCGGCCGTCTCCCCAACGAAGTCAAAAATACCGGGGTCATCATCACCAAGCAGATTGGCGGGTTTGTCTTCGGGGCGGGCGTCTATGCCGGCGAAGGGCAGTACGACAGCCTGTTCCTGAGCAACTACCTGGACGTTTACGTAAAAGATTCGGTGAAGCGCGTCAAAGGCGTGGGTGATGCCATTGTGTTTGGCGAGCGCAAATACGCCATGCGATTGTGGCTCGACCCGTCAAAAATGGCCGAGCACGGCCTGACGGCGACAAATGTTTTGAACGCATTGCAGGAACAAAACGTGCAAGTGGCCGCGGGACAGATTGGCCTTCCTCCCACGCAGCAGGAACACTCCTTTCAGATCAGCGTAAGGGCCGTGGGGCGGCTCAGCGAGCCAGCGCAATTCGACAACATCATTTTGAAAACGGGTACGGACGGGACGCTGGTTCGCTTGAAGGACGTGGGCTACGCGGAACTGGGCGCGGAGAATTACGGGACGCTGTTGGGTTTCAACGGCCACGACGCGGTCGGCCTGGCGGTTACGCAGCTTCCCGGCGCGAATGCGCTCGACGTTGACCAAGCCGCAAAAACGGAGTTGGTCCGCCTATCCAAGAATTTTCCCCCAGGACTGAAAGCTGCTGTGGCCTTCGACACCACCACCGTCATTGGCGAATCCATCCGCGATGTGCTCATTACGCTCCTCGAAGCGATCGGGCTGGTGATTCTGGTGATCTACATTTTCTTGCAGGATTGGCGGAGCACTTTCATCCCGGCGATCGCCATTCCCGTCTCTTTGATTGGCACCTTCATCTTCGTCAAGTTGCTTGGCTTCTCCATCAACACCCTCACCTTGTTCGGCATCACGCTAGCCACGGGCCTGGTGGTCGACGACGCCATCGTGGTCATCGAAAACGTCGAGCGGCACATCACCGAAGGCATCAGCGAGCCGCACAATGCCGCGTCCGCCGCCATGAAAGAAGTGGCGGGAGCCGTGATTGCGACTTCGCTCGTTCTTGTTTCGGTATTTGTGCCGGTGGCGCTCTTTCCCGGGACCACCGGAATTCTCTTCCGCCAGTTCGCGCTGACCATCGCGTTCTCCGTGGCCATTTCCGCGTTCAACGCGCTGACGCTGACGCCATCCCTGTCGGCGATTTTTCTTGGCCATCACCGCGAACGCGCGCAGTTCCGCTTCTTCCGCTGGTTCAACGAAATGGTCGCTCGAAGCACCGGCCTTTATCGCAGAGGAGTGCGCCTCCTGCTGAGCCTGCGCGTCGTCGCGCTTGTGGTTTTCCTCGCGCTCCTCGGTGCCACCTATTTTGTGTATCAACGCGTGCCCCGCGCATTCCTCCCTGAAGACGACCAGGGTTACGTGATTTTCGTCGTGCAGGCGCCGCAAGGCGCTTCGCTGAGCTATACGCGCGACATCTGCGCTCGAGCAGACCAAATCATCGAGCGCGACCCGGAGGTGGAGGGAGTCTTCACGATCGTTGGAGAAGGCACGGCCGGTAGTGCGCCAAACCAGGCCCTCATGTATGCGAGCCTCAAGCCGTTCGAAGAACGCAAGGGCGACATTCACTCGGCGGCCACGGTGATCAGGCGCCTGCGCAGTAGCCTGTCGGCCATCTCCGGCGCGGTGGTAGTCCCGTTCAATCCGCCGGCCGTCTTCGGACTGGGCCAGTTCGGAGGATTCACGTTTGAACTCGAGGATCTGGGGCGCAATTCGCTCGAGACCATCGCCGAAACCGCCAACAAATTGGCGGCCCAAGGAAACGCGGGCAAAGATTTGCTAGGGCTCTTCAGCAGCTTCACCGCTAACGATCCGCAATACATCGTTCAGATCAACCGCGAAAAAGCCAAGAGCTTGCTGGTGCCCTTCAGCCAGATTACCGACGCGCTTCAGGTCTACATGGGCTCGGTTTACGTAAACGACTTCGACTTCAACAACCGCTCCTACCGCGTCTACGTCCAGGCGGACAGCAAGTTCCGATCGCAGCCCAAGGACATCCGCGAATATTACCTGCGTTCCGACACCGGCAAAATGATTTCGCTCGACAATCTGGTGACCGTGGAGCAAACCGCGAGTCCCCAGGTGATTCGCCACTACAATCTGTTTCGCTCGGCGGAAATCAACGGCTCGGCAGCGCCCGGCCGCAGTTCCGGCGAAGGCATCGCCTCGATGGAAGCGCTGGCAAAGAAAGTCCTCCCCAACGGCATGACCTTCGAATGGAGCGGTCTCTCTCTGGAAGAAATCGAGTCCGGCGGAAAGGCGCTGATTCTTTTCGCGCTGGGCCTTGTCGTCGTTTACCTGACGCTCGCCGCGCAATATGAGAGCTACGTGCTGCCGTTTATCGTGCTGCTGGCCGTGCCGGTAGCGTTGCTCGGAGCTCTGGGCGCGCAAGCATTACGGGGATTGCAAAACGATGTCTACTGCCAGATCGGGCTGGTGATGCTCATCGGCCTCGCCAGCAAAAACGCCATTTTGATCGTCGAATTTGCCGAGCAATTGCGCGCCCAGGGGCTGACGCTTGTCGAAGCTGCCGTGGAAGCCGCGCGCATCCGCCTCCGCCCCATCCTGATGACCTCGTTCGCGTTCATCCTCGGCGTCATTCCCCTGGTGCTCGCCCAGGGCGCCGGGCGCGCCGGGCGCATTTCCGTGGGCACGACTGTTTTCGGCGGAATGATTGCCGCGACCACGCTGAATCTGCTCTTCATTCCTGTTTTGTACGTGATGGTGCGCAGCGTCGTTCCGGGGCGGGAGGCCCCGCCTGCGGCTCGCCGAGGCGAGTGAAATTTCCTTTCTCCCGCAAAGTAGTTGCTTAAAAGTAGGTTCTCGGCCTAGGATGCACATCGGCAGGATTCACCCATGACCTCACACACCATCTCGCGCCGAACTTTTCTCGCCTTCTCCGCAACGCTGCCTTTCGCATGGAGGGCTCGCGCGGCTTCCTCCATCCCGGTTGGGCTGGAGCTTTACTCCGTCCGCAAAGAGTTGCAGCGCGACCCGCAAGCTACGGTGCGTGCTGTCGCCAAAATGGGCTACCAGTGTGTGGAATTCTACGCGCCGTATTTCCAATGGTCCGAGGACGAAACCAAGCAGATGCGCAAACTGCTCGACGACCTCGGCATCCGCTGCTTTTCCACCCACAACGACAGCTCTTCCATGAACGCGGAAAACATCGCGCGCGCCCGCGACAAAAACCTCATCCTCGGCTGCAAATACGTGGTCATGGCGTCGTCCAAGCCCGGCCCCGGTCTCGACGGCTGGAAAACCGTCGCTGACGCCCTGAACTTCGCCGACGAGCAGTTGGAAAAATCAGGATTGCACGCGGGCTACCACAATCACGAGCCCGAGTTCACCCAGGCTGATGGCGGGCGGCCTATCGAAGTTCTCGCGAAAAACACCAAGCCCTCCATCATGCTTCAACTCGACGTCGGCACGTGTCTCAAAGCCGGCTCGGACCCCGTGGCTTGGATTCGTGGGAACCCCGGCCGGATTCGCTCGCTGCATTGCAAGGATTGGTCGCCTGACCCCGCGAAGGGCTATTCGGTTTTATTCGGTGAAGGCAAAGCCGACTGGAAAGCCATTTTAGTCGCCGCCGAAACCGTTGGCGGCGCCGAATACTACCTCATCGAGCAGGAAGGCAGCCGCTTCTCTGAACTCGAAACCGCCGAGCGCTGCCTCGAAGCTTTTCGCTCCATCCATCCTCGCTGAGGCCTGGGTTAACAGCCTGTCATTCCCAGAGCCAGCCTGCGGCAGGTAGGCCTTGAGCCGTCGATTCCTTACTTCCCCCGTCTCGCCACTTCTTTCTCAGGCCTCCGCGCATGACTTCGTTCACTTCTGACCCCTAGCTAGCATCGAATAGCTAAGACCTTGACAGCAAAAATTTCGCTGATTATACTCCCTCGCAAATAGATACTTAACCGATTTACTTAAGGGTGCGGGGCCATTTCGAGAATTCTTATTTTGGTTGAGAATTCTTTTGGGTTCGAGAATTTCTTTTCTTAGGGGTGGAGGAAGTATCTCATGAGACTTCTTAAAAACTTTGTTCGAGCCATTGCGTTTTCCGTCTGCATCCTGTCGATGGGCGTCGCGGCCCACGCGCAATACCGCGCCTCAATTCAAGGTGTGGTGACGGATCCACAAGGAGCAGTCGTCTCCGGAGCGACCCTAACGCTGAAGAATTTGCAAACGAACCAGACTCTGACTGCGACAACGGACGAAAACGGAATTTACAACTTCAACGCTCTTCCTCCAAACCAATACTCGTTAGCTGTGGAGAAAGCGGGTTTCAAGAAGAGAGTCCTCGATAACGTCAGCGTCATCGCCGAGCAAGCAAACGCCTTGAACATCCAGTTGGAAGTAGGGGATGTCACGCAGAGCATCACGGTGAGCGGCGACTCGACCCCGTTAATTGACACGGAGACCGCATCCCTCAGCGGTACCATTTCCAACAACCAAATTCAGAATATGCCCTCGTTCGGGCGCGATGTCTTCCAATTGATCCAATTGGCGCCGGGCGTCTTCGGCGATCGTGCCCAAGGAAATGGCGGTGGCGCCGCAAACCTCCCCGGAACACAGGGGCCAGGCGCGACCGGCGGCAACGCGGGCATTTTCCAAACGGAAAACGGTCCGCAGGCGCTGGCCGCCGGCCAGCAGTACGAGAATAACAGCATTACGATCGACGGTATCAGCACCACCAGCGCCGTCTGGGGTGGAACTACCATCATTACACCGTCGGAAGACTCGGTGGAAAGCGTAAAAGTCCTCTCCAATGGCTATGACGCCGAGAATGGACGCTTTAGCGGCGCCCAGATTCAAGTCATTTCCAAGAGCGGTACCAACCAGTATCATGGCAGCGGCTTCTTTACGGCCCACCGTCCGGGACTGGACGCTTACCAACGATTCAACGGCCAAGGCAATACAGTCCTGAGGGATAACAGCTTTTTCTCTCAGTTCGGCGCCAGCGGCGGCGGCCCGATCTGGAAAAACAAGGTATTTGCGTTCTTCGCTTGGGAAACCGTTCGGAGCCCCAAAGCGCAGACCAACATTTCGAACGGCTGGTACGAGACCCCGGCGTTTGCCGCCTTAGCGCCTTCGGGAAGCATCGCCGCGAAATATTTGAGCTTCCCTGGTTCAGGCGTGGTCAGCATTGGCACGAATAACGTCACCTGCGCCAACGCTGGTTTGACGGAAGGCGTGAACTGCCGAACCATTCCAGGCCAGGGGCTGAATCTCGGCACTCCTTTGACGGCAGGCTTGGGTACGCAGGATACCGGCTGGACGACTTCCACGAACCCGGGTACTGGTGGGGACGGAAACGGCGGAAGCAATAACCTAGGGACCGTGGCCGACATTGCGAACTACGTAACCTCCAGCACGACGAACTTTTCGAAAAACCAGTACAATGGCCGGCTCGATGCCAACGTCACCGATAGGGACCGCATCGCCTTTGCGATCTATTGGGTCCCACAGTCAACCACCTTCCTTAACGGCCCGGCCCGCGCCTACAATCTCTTCCATCACTCGCAAATTAACCAAGCATTCTCGGTGATCTGGGATCACACGATCTCGCCGACCTTCCTAAACGAATTTCGGACGAATGCGGCGGGTTGGCGCTGGAATGAGATCAATTCCAACCCGCAGTCGCCCGTTGGGCTTCCTTCCGACCACATTGACCAAATCGGGAGCATTACTCTGAATTCTTTTGGACCCAATGTGGGCAGTATCCTCAATCAATGGACTTACAGCTATAAAGATGTGGCCACAAAGATTCTCGGACGCCACACGATTAAGTTTGGCGGCGAGCTCACGCGCCTGTTTTACCTGCAAAACTGTACCGGTTGCGGCGTGCCAAACTACAACTTCTTCAATTTGTGGGACTTCCTCAACGATGCTCCGCATAACGAAGGGGGTGGGTTCGATCCAACTACTGGTTTCCCGACGACCATTCGCCAGGACGACCGCGCAGCTCTTTGGGGCTTCTTTGCTCAAGACGACTTCAAGCTTCGCCGGAATCTGACCCTCAACCTGGGACTGCGCTGGTCCTACTTTGGCCCACTCTCGGCCAAACAGGGCAACATGCTTGTGGCCATTCCTGGTGCAGGGGCAAATTACGTGACTGGGTTGGTCGTTCGGAAGGGACATTCCTGGAACGCCGAAAAAGATGACTTCGGTCCGCAGATCGGACTCGCCTGGAGTCCGAATCGATTTAAGGACAAACTCGCCGTCCGCGGTGGTTACGGCCTGAACTACAACCAGGAAGAAATCGCTATTTCGGCAAACATCAGTAATAACCCGGGGTTGGTGGTGTTTCCTAGCTTGAGCATGTCCACACCTACCTCTCCGAATCCGGGTATTATCTACGCGACTTCAGCGGACGTGCACTCGCTCTTCCGGTATCCGGCCAACCCCAATACGATTTCGAGTTTTGGCCCGAATGGTCTGCCAACCACCGGCTCGGTCAATGTTCAAGTCTTCCCCACGAACCTGCCTACTATGCGTGTCCATCACTACTCTCTGGACGCGCAATACGACCTGGGCCACGACTTCGTGGCCACTTTGGGATATCAAGGCAGCTTGTCTCGCGACATCTTCTTCCATGAGAACCCCAACGCGGTCCCTGCGGCATCGGGCTTTGCCCTGAACCCGCAGATCGGTGGCAGTGACTACTGGGGGGTTTCAGGGCGCGGCAATTACAACGCTATGCTTGCCGAATTGAATCATCGATTCTCGCACCAGTTTATGGCCGATGCCCAATTCACCTGGGCCAAGAGTATGGACACCAGTTCTGGACCGTACTTCGAACAGCCTTACCCGTACAACCTGAGTCTGAATTACGGCCGCTCTGACTACAACGTGGGCAAGTCCTTCAAGCTCTATGGTATGTGGCAGCCGGTCATCTTCCACGGCAGCAACAGTTGGATGGAAAAGATCGTCGGCGGTTGGTCCCTCAGCGGCATCTTCACTCTGCACTCCGGATTTCCATGGTCTCCGGTGGTGAGCGTTCAGGGCGGAAGCCTGTACTGCGGAACCTGCGGGTACGGAGCGTTGTTCCCCGCTGCGTACCTGGGCGGCGCCGGCACCAGTACCAGCAACGACGCCTTCAAGATCGGTTCCAACTATCCGAAGGGTGGGGCAGCGTATTTCTCAACGCCAACGTATACGGCCTACAGCGGGAGCAACTTCGGAAGCTCGCTACCTCAGTCACCCGGTGTCCACCGCAACTCGCTCAACGGCCCGGGATACCGAGACGTGGACCTGACCTTGGCGAAGGCTTTTGGCCTGCCCAAGGCGCCCGTACTCGGCGAAAACGCCAGGGTTGAATTCCGGATGGATGCCTACAACTTGTTCAATAATCTGAACTTGAAACCAGACAGCATCTCGAACAACATTGCGAACGCGAATTTTGGCCAGGCTACCTCTGCTCTCGGCGCCCGTGTCATCACTCTGGGTGCTCACTTCAGCTTCTAGTCAGGAATCGCTGCAAAACAGAGGGGTGCACTGACACGTGCTCCCCTCTTCCTTTTTTCAAAAAAACCTAGCCCCGCGGAGCGTCGCTCCGTTATTCACGGCGGCTTGCCTCGCCCAGCTCGACCAGATCCTCACTCCAGGCCCTTTACAATCCGCAGTTACAAAAAGCTACAGGGAGTGCTTCTCGAACACACGGGCAGCCCGCCAGCCGCAGCCTGGCGTTACCACGAAGGAGCGACAGACCTTAGTCCGCGCGGAATCCAGCAAGTCGCATGGCTTTTTGCGCTTCGGGATTCTTCATGAATTGCTCCCACACAAAACCAGTGCGATGATTTTCGGCCATCAACATCGTTATGCCGAGATCGATGCCGAGGACGTCGCCGTCGTACCAATTCGTCAGCGGATTGAAAGCGTCGCGGAAGCTGTACTTCGTCCAAACCTTTTCGCGGTAAGGCCCGCGGAGATTGCGCAGCACGCGGATCGAATCGTCGAAGAGAAACCCGAGCGAGCCGCCTGTCGCGCACGGAACGATGCTGCCATCCACCGGCCCAATCGGGCCACCCTGCGCGTTCGGGCCGCCCCACGCCGTGTAGCCTTTCACATAATCCGATGCGCTGATGCCCCAAAGATTTTCACTGTAATCGGGAAAGCGGTCGCGCAGCGAGAGACAGAAAAGTTTGTGCGCCTTCGTGGCTTTCACGGAATTATCAAAGTAACTCGCGTAGGCGTCACGCTTGTTGCGGAAATCAAACCACGCGTGAGAATACTGATGCGTGAAGATGGGATCGTTTCCCGAAATATATTCGATTCCCTGATACGTGATTTTTGGGCGGGTCCAGGCATCCCAGGAGCTGGCGTCTACAGGATGAGTGGGCGAACCGAGGGCCAGCAGGTAGATCATCATCAATTCGCAGTAATGCTCCCAGCGGGCATTTAGAAAACCTGATTCGGGATGCCAGCCCATGGAAAAGGTCTTGCCACCATTCAGCATCCATGGCCAGTCCACACGATGATAGATTTTTGTCGCGAGGTCCTGGATTTCTTGGTCGGCAAAATATTGCCTTGCAGTGAGAACGCCGCACAAAAGAATCGAGGAGTCGATAGAGGAGAGCTCGCATTTGGCCCAGCGATCGCCGGTTTCCATGTGGATGAAATGAAAGAAGAAACCATGCTCGTTGTGTAAGTCGTTGGCCAGGAAGCGCAGCGTGTTGCGAACGCGCTCGGCAATCTCTGCGGATTTCCGGTAACCGCGATGGTCGCCAATGCAAAGGCTGGTCAGGCCAAATCCCGTGGCGGCGATGCTTGACATCGTCCGCGAATCGTTGCCGTTCGCGAGGGCACGATCTTTGACCTGTCCTGTTTTGGAGCTGGCTTCATTCCAAAAAAAATCAAAAATGGCGCGCTGGATTTCGTCCAACAGTTGCTCATCGGTCCCTTCGAACGGCGCTCCGTTAGGCGGTACGAAGGACGGAGAAGCGTGCTTTTGACAACTGGCGAGAGTGATGAGTGGCGGAGCCAGCAAGCCCATTCCGCCGATGCGCAGCACTTCCCTTCTGGTGAGAAGATGCGTATTGCTACGAAGGTCGACGCGCGTCATGGCTTTTCTTTGCTTATCGCTGGCGGCTCAGCTTACTTCGTGATTTCGAGCGTAGCTGGCACACCTTGGCTCGAGTCAGGCGCAATCCACAAAGTGACTTTTGCCGGCTCGACGGCGAACTTTTGCTGGTCATTCCAGATGGCAAATGCATTCGGCCCCAGCAGAAAAGTTACTTTCCTTGTTTCACCTGGAGCAAGGGTGATGCGTTGAAACTTAGTCAGGGCGCGAACCGGTTGAGCGACGCTCGTCCCCTGGAAGCGGAGATAGCACTCGACGGTCTCCACGCCCGCGAGCGTCCCGGTGTTGGTGACCTCTGCGCTGGCGCTCAGTGCCGCGCTTTGTTTAGGCTCGCGAGCTTCGAGGTCTTCGTTCAAGCTCTTCGCGCTAATTTGTGTCTTGTCGGCGTGTAGGTTTCCGTAGCGAAAGGTTGTGTAGGACAGTCCAAACCCAAAGGGAAATTGCGGGCTATTCTGTTCGTCGATGTAGCGGGAAACATATTTCTCAGGGCCATTACGAGGTGGGCGTGTAAGGTCAATTTTTCCAGCGGGGCGCCCGGTATTCAGTGCGTCGTAATACAAAGGTTCCTGACCGACGCTGCGAGGCCAGCTGACAACAAGTCTTCCACTCGGGTTTGCGTCGCCAAACAGCGTCCGCACAAGCGCCGGCCCGGCCTGGATGCCGGGAAACCAGGCAGCCATTACCGCGGGCACGTGTTGGAACGCCCAAGGCAGCGTGAGCGGCCGGCCGCTGAAGATGAGGAGGACAACCGGCTTTCCGGTAGCGACGACTTTCTCGAGGAGCTCTTCCTGGCGCCCCGGCAAACCCAGAAAAGCCCGAGAAGCGGCTTCGCCGGTCATCTCCGGGGCATTTTCGCCGAGCGCCAAGATGGCGATGTCGGACTGTTCTGCCGCCTTGACCGCCTCTTCCAATTGGTCGTCGGTACCGCCGATGAACTCTGCTCCCTTGGCATAGCGAAGATTTTTCGCGCCAATTCTTTCACTGAGGGCTGCGCGCAAAGTGATTACGTCCTGGGCACGTCCCTGCCCAGCCCATGAGCCCAGCATGTTTCCCCTGTCGTTGGCCAAGGGGCCAATTAACGCGAAAGTCTTCGCATTGCCGGGCAGCGGCAGAAGAGGGCCAGCCCCAACGCTCGAATTCTTAAGCAGCACAAAAGATTCTTCCGCCGCGCTTCGCGCGAGCGCCACGCTATCGGTGTGAAGCATGGCGCCGGCTTCCTTCGTTTCATCGGTGTAGGGATTCTCAAAAAGCCCCAACGCAACTTTCACACGTAAGACGCGGCGGACGGCTTCATCCACTGTGGCCTCCGGAACGTCTCCGGAGCGCACCAATTTGGCCAAGTGGTCGTGGTAGAGGCTGCTGACCATGTCCATATCGACGCCCGAGAGAAAAGCTTTGCGAGCCGCGGTCGCACCGTCGTTGGCGATGCCGTGCGGGATGAGCTCCGCAAGCGCCGTATAGTCGCTGTCGACGATGCCTTGAAATCCCCATTCTTTTCTGAGGATTTCTGTCAAGGTAAATGGATTGGTCGAGGAAGGCACTCCATCGAGAGCATTGAAGGCGCTCATCAGCGTGGCCGCGCCTTCCTCGATAGCCGCATGAAACGGAGGCAGATAGTATTGCCGCAAAGTGTGCTCGGAAACTTCCGTGGTGTTATAGTCGCGGCCACCTTCGGCTGCGCTGTAACCCGCGAAGTGTTTTGGGCAAGCGGCGACACTGTCGGGCGCATCGAGACGGGTTCCCTGGTAACCGCGCACATAGGCGCGGGCCATTACCTCGCCAAGATAGGGATCCTCGCCGGCGCCTTCCGCCATTCTGCCCCAGCGCGCGTCGCGCGCGATATCGACCATCGGAGAAAAAGTCCAGC
The DNA here is from genome assembly GCA_003223215.1 of Acidobacteriota bacterium. Classification (GTDB taxonomy): domain Bacteria; phylum Acidobacteriota; class Terriglobia; order Acidiferrales; family UBA7541; genus Acidiferrum. Next base: position 4,130 of record QHYH01000100.1, on the reverse strand, counting down.
GGATGCCGCTAGAGGAAGCCTCACGCGCGGCAACACGAGCGGTTTGTTCGACTAAGTCGGGATCCCAGGTGGAAGCCAGCCCCAAAGGAATGGGAAATTCCGTTCTGAAGCCATGAATCACGTCCAGACCAAAGAGAAGAGGAATGTGCAAGCGCGACTGTTCCACGGCAATATGCTGAAAGACGTTGACCTGATGAGCCGTGGTGATATTAAACAGTGCGCCGACTTCCCCCTTGCGGATCATGTCGTCGTAGTCGGTGCGGCCGGTGCCGGGGCCGGTGGGCTGGCCAGCGGAGTATTGGACCAACTGGCCGACTTTCTCCTCGAGCGTCATCTTTCCGACGAGTTCGTCGATTTTCTTTTCGGTTGCGGTATCGGAAAGACTTGCGCGAGCCGCGGTGGCCCCAGAAGTCTTTTCCGCAGACGAGGTTGATAAGGGCGTGAACGGAAAAACCAACAGAAGGAAGGCTGCGGCCGCCGAGCGATAGACGAGAGATGTCACGTTTCAGACGCTCCTTGTCATGAAAAAGAGGCCCAGAAACTTTTGCGTGCTATCTTTTGGATTCGACCCCGGTCAGAATCGACTTGTACACTTCTAGCGCGAGGCCGGTTCGTAACAGCTTTCTTTTGATCCTTCAAAATCCCCATGAATGGCACGACCGGGACGGTCTGGAATGGCTGCACCGAGCCCCCATTCCCGGTAAAGCAGTAGGATACTAAACCGATTTATTGGCTGTTACAAGCGATGTGGCGCGAAAGGCAGGATAAGTTACGCTTGCGCGGCAGGAGCACGATTTGAACTTGTGGCTAGTTCGGTAAATGTGGGAAACTTTACACGATATCTCGATGCCCCGGCCCAAATCAGGCACAATTTTGCGCGCTCGAACACCTTCCGGGCAAAGCGTGAGTCTCAAATCTCTCGCCGAACACCTGGGACTCTCACAGGCAGCTGTTTCGCTGGTCATCAACCGCGCGCCCGGCGCAAAATCGATTCCGCAGCGCACGCAAGAGCTGATCCGGAAAGCGGCGCGGGAACTGAACTACCGGCCCAATCACCTGGCGCGGTCTCTCAGGCAACAACGAAGCTACACGATCGGCGTAGTGGTGCCGGAAATCAGCGAAGGGTACGCCGCGCTGGTGATGTCCGGGATTGAAGATCATCTGCTGCAAGAGGGCTACTTCTATTTCGTAGTGAGCCACCGGCATCGCGATGAGCTGATCGAAGAGTATCCGCTGCTCCTGCAGCAGCGCGCGGTAGAGGGACTAATTGCCGTCGACACGGCAATCACAGGCGCAGCGGAGGTGCCGCTGGTTGCCGTCTCGGGCCATCGCGAGGTGCCCGGAGTCACCAACATTGTGCTGGATCACGCGCGCGCAGCCGCATTGGCGATGGAACATTTGACAAAGCTCGGGCACCGCGAGATTTCGTTCATCAAAGGACAAGCGTTCAGCTCGGACACGGCGATTCGCTGGGAGTCGGTGCGCGCGGCGGCCGAAGCCTTGGGCGTGACCATTAAGGACGGTTTGGTGGGCCAACTGGAAGGCGAGTCGTCGTCACCGGAACTCGGCTACCATGTGACAAAGAAGCTGATCGCCTCAGGGGAACCTTTCACAGCTCTTTTTGCGTTCAACGATATCTCCGCGATCGGCGCGATTCAGGCATTGCGCGAAGCGGGCCGTCAGATCCCGCAGGATGTTTCCGTAGTGGGTTTCGACGACATTCAAAGCGCAGCGTTTCAAAACCCGGCGCTCACGACCGTGAGGCAGCCGCTGCGAGAGATGGGCATGCTCGCCGCCGAGACGCTGTTGCGGCGCATTGCCGCGCCTCCGGAAGCCCCCTACCCCAAGGAAATTGTGGTGCAACCCGAGTTGATCTGCCGCGCCAGCACGGCCGCAGCTCGCAATCCAACCTAGTTCGGGCGACGTTTCGGGAAGCACAATCGCTGCCGTGAAGGCAACCGAATTCGAATTTCGCCACCGTTCGATTCTCAATCTTATTCATTTCTGGATTGCATTCCAGCTCCATTCCGTCGACCACATGAACGTTGTGTGGGCCTTCGTTCACTGGAACAATCCCCGCGGCGATTTCACCGCGCGAGTCGCTTTTGGCTCCGCCGCGCTGCTGCTCGGCTTGGCAGCCACGGTCCGAACTTGGGCGGCGGCCTACCCTCGCTCGGAGGTAGTCCACGACACGGCGTTGCACACAGAAACACTCGTGGCCGATGGGCCGTACCGCCATGTCCGCAACCCTCTCTATCTGGGTACTTTTCTCATGTCTGTGGGATTAGGCTTTCTGGCTAGCCGCTCCGGTTTGGTGGTACTCGCCGTAGGAGCGGCGATCCGCATTCTCCGACTGATCGGGCGCGAAGAGGCGGAACTCGAAAAACAACAGGGAGAACGTTTCCGCGAATTCTGCCGGCGGGTGCCAAGGATATTTCTCTCGTTTCGCCCGCGCATACCAGCGGCTGGGCTGAAGCCACAGTGGGGTCAGGCGTTTCGCGGCGAAGCTTTCATGTGGGGTTTCTTCCTAACGATGGTGGGCTTCACGATCACGCTTCAGGATCGCGTCGCCGAGATGCTCGCCGGTGCCACGCTTGTTCTTTGGTTTTTCGACCGCGCTGTCGAGCGGAGCGGCGGCGTATGAGTTCGCACCGCGTTACAGCCGCTTCGAGAGATCATCCAGAAGTTCTGATCAACAGCGGAAGAAGCTTCACCGATCTTCCGCCCAGCGCTGATTCCCTTGAACGCCACTAGATTGGCAGCACCAGCCTAGCCTCGCACCCTCGCGCATCCGAGCGGTTCTTCAGGGTCAATTCCCCGCCATGAGCTTCGGCGATCTGGCGGCTGAGAACGAGGCCAATGCCGGAACCCCCGGGCTTGGTAGTGAAGAAAGGCACAAACAGATTTGCCGTGTTTGGCAGTCCCGGACCGTCGTCGACAACCCACAACTCCACCTGACCGCGCTTTCGCATCCAGCCAACCTGAACGCCTCCCTTCGTTTCCAAGGCAGCATCCGCGGCATTGCGAATCAAATTGATCAATAACTGTTCCAATTGATCGCGATCCGCGGAGATCACCGCCTCCGGCCCCTTTCCCAGGCTGACTTTCACGCGGGTTTCGAGTTTCACCGTGCTGCCGACCCATTCCGAGACCCTTACCGGCAACAACTTGGGCTGCGGCAACCGCGCCAGTTGCGAGTAGGCAGTCATGAAACGGCCGAGGGCCTCGGTGCGAGAACGAATGATGCCCAGTCCTTGCCGCAAGTCATCCAGAATCGCGCCGAGCGAATCCCCGTGCACTCCGGAAGATTTTGTTGCGGCAAGAAGGCCACTCTCGAGACTTTGCGCGACCGATTGAATGGGGGCAAGCGAGTTATTCAGTTCGTGCCCGAGAACGCGGATGAGCCGTTGCCACGCTTTGCGCTCCTCGTCGCGAAGCGTGCGGCTCAGGTCGCTCAAGACAACCAGGTGATGGGGCCAGCCTCCCTCGCGAAACGAGCCGCGGCGAAGTCCCCAGCGCCCGGAACTGCCAAGGAAGGCTAACTCCATCATGCGAACGGGTTCGCCCTCGAGGCATGCGCCAAGCCCCAGCTCTTCGGCGGTGAATCCGAGTAACCGCTCGAGCGGGCGGCCCAGCAGGCGAACGCCCGCGCGATTAACGAGGCGGAGTTTCTTATCCTGATCGAAAGTGAAAATGGCGAGGTCGATTTCCTCCATCACTGTCCGCAGGAGCGCAGTGGCTTCCAGCGCGCCCAAACGCTGCTCGCGCAGCGTCTCGCTGAGGGCGTTGACTTCCACCATGACCTCGCCCATGGCATCGTCATTGCGGGCGTCGCGAGCGCGCATGGAAAAATCCTCCTCGCGAAGGGCGGCCAGGAGATTGGAAAGGGTTTGCAGAGAAAAGGTCACGCGGTGTTTTACGGAAAGCGCGAAACCCAGCCAAAAAATGACGATAAAGAAAGTCAGCGTCCAGGCGGTGCCCGAGGAAGAATTTCCGGTCCACAGAAGAATCAGGGCAACCAGCGACCCCGGAAGGCCAGCGCCCAGCGCTAGGAGTTGGATCCGGCGCTCATACGTTAGTCGGGTCATTCCAGTCGATGCTTTTGCAGCCGGCGGTACATGGCGCTACGG
>QHYH01000078.1:3732-5620 GCA_003223215.1 Acidobacteriota bacterium | reverse complement strand
AGTAAAACGTCCGTTCCATTATCAACTCGCCCAACGCGAGGTTCGGCATTGAAATACCGCGGACCTCGGGCTAAGTGACGCGAAGTGCGCATTGACGCTTAGCCGGAACGTTCCCATGGACTATGGGATGGACCTGAATCCTAATTTCGGGGTCATAGACCGTTGCCGAGCAGGGCCTGTGCGTACACATAATTCATGTTGCCCGAGAGATAGAGGTATTCGCCAATCGAGCCGCTTGCGCTGGGCCGGAAGACGAGCGAAATGGTGCAAGTCTTGCCTACTGGAATGTAGGTGACGCAGGTGTTCTGCAGGATGGCAAAATCTGGCGGCACATCGAAGCGCGATATGTAAAGAGGCACCTGTCCGGTACTGTAGAACGTCACCGTGCGGATCGCGCTGATTCCGCCAACTGTAGTGTCGGGGAAGCCCAGCGGGTTAGGTATAGAGACAACGGCTGCGACCTGGCGGCTCTTCTTCGCACCTGCCGCGAGCCCACCCGATAAGAGGCAAACGATAGCTAGCAATCCCGCACTTCGCATTTCTACTCCGTTTCCCCGAACCGCTCGGGTGCCGACCCGAGCTGCTTAGTTGCACTTGATCTGGTGCTTCGAGATCTCCACTTTCACGACATTATTCTTATCGATCACCACGTGCAGGGTAGCCCGGTCCATCATGTTCGGGGTCTGTGGGCCTTGCGAAACCAGCTTGATCTTCGTGCCAAAGAACTGCTCCTGCGCTACACCTTTGGTGTTGGTTTCGTTGTGAATGTTTTCATTGGCCACGTAATACACGCCGGTGACCTGCCCATACCCGTTCATGTGGATGGTGGCATTGAACGATGAGTGTGTGTTGCCGTTCGGGTTGGTGGAAAAAGACATCTCCTGATGCAGGGTGCCGTTCAACAGAACAGGCTCACCGTTGCACTCATTGGTGACGATCTGGTCGGTAAGCTGCATGTCGGTAACGACTGCCTGGCCGAACGCTACTGGCGCGCACACCATCATGGCCAGAAATCCGAATGTGAGCGTCAGTACAGCGCGTTTCGTACGATGAAGCATTGAATCCTCCCTAAATTTTCTTGCAGGGCGTTACCCGGAAGACGCGCCCTTTCCCCCACCACGGGGGCCAAAGCCCCGTTACTGCCGAACTCGGCAGCACGGCCAAGGCCGTGCCTTCCCCGCTAACTTCCGCAACCAGTCGTATTGCTGACCACCTGCGCGCTGATATTGCCAGTCGTATCCACCACAATGTGCAGCGACTGCACCAGCGTCAGGCCGGGTGTTGCGCCCTGCGATTTCAAGTCCGACTTCAGCTCGACCGTCAGGTCCGCCGATGAATCGTTATTGTTCGAGCTGTAATCGTCCGAATCGCTCGCCAGGTATGGCGTGCCTGTTTTTTGACCAGCCCCGGTCAGATTGTTGGCAGCCGTCATGGCGAAATGGTTCACGCCACTGTTGTCTGCGCTGACTGAATAAGAAACGTGCACCGTGCCGTTGAGCGCCACCGGCTCGCCGACGGAGCAACTGTTCACCGTCGTCTGATTCGTGACAACAAGGTCATAGCTGTTCGTAACTGGCGTGGATTGCGCCAGCGCCAGCGCCGCACCCAGCAGAATCCCCACCAAAATCGCCACACGCTTGAAACTGCGAAACATGAGTCCTCCCTTACGGTTCTGACTTCCCAACTAGCCAAAGCTTCCAGCTTTTAGCTATTTCGTCCCCCGCAGCTCGGACAATGCGTTTCCACGCTGCGCAAGTAAATCCCGCATTTCTGACAGGGCATGCCCAAGAGCATCCGCCGCGGTCCACTTTTCGGCGCTGTTTTCGTTTCGGCCGCTGATGTCCCCGCAGCGCCGTTGCTTGGGCCCTGGTGAGCCCCGGCGTAGCCC
>QHYH01000078.1:3176-3709 GCA_003223215.1 Acidobacteriota bacterium | reverse complement strand
GGCGAAAGCTTCCGGCAAGGAGCTGAGCCCGTCTCCCTTGGAGACCGGCAGCGCCAGCGGCAGCGCAGTGTCAGTTTTTTCGTTCGTCTTCATAGAGCTTCTTCCCTACGGCAGCGCCGCAACGGTATAGTTCACGCTGACCGTTACCGTCCCATTGCCATCGATCAACGGCGGACCGAAGTTAACAATCTCAAGATCCAGGTTCTGGATATCCAACGACGGATCCAAGGGGTTGGCCTGGAGGGTTTTCGTCTGGTCGCCGTCCTGGTCAGTGAAACCGCTCGTCAGAACGCTGTCGAACACACAGATGGGGTTAAGACTGTCGTACGAGCCCAGCGTAATCTCAAAACGGCTATGCCCCCCCGCATAACGCTCGTTACCCGCGTTGTACTGAAGCGTGGCGCTTGCGACATTGATCGCTTGCCCCGCCCCGGGGGCGGGAATCAGGATGACCGGGCTTTCCCTAAGGGTCTGCAACTGCGCCGCACTCAGCGTGACCGTGGCCGTCTGCATACCGCCGCTGGTCTGGGCAG
>QHYH01000078.1:2148-2995 GCA_003223215.1 Acidobacteriota bacterium | reverse complement strand
CGCCAAACGTGCCGGTCGCGAGCGTCGCCTTAACGGCGTACACGCTGCCTGCCGTGAGGGTGATGGTATTGCCCGTGCTGCTCGCGCTCGTTGAACCGGTGGTGATAACGCACGTTCCCCCAGCCAGCGCGATTCCGGCGCTATCGAAGACCTGGAACGTGACATTCGCTGGCAAGGTCGTACTCAGCCTGCAGAAGAATTTCGGTAATGTCAGCGTTTCTCCCATCAAGATCTCGAAATTGACCTCGGGACCTGTGCCATCACCAGAGTTGCCATTTCCTACCCAGGCGCTAGCCTTGTTCGGCAGAGCGCCGGCGCTCGTGTCTTTGATAAACGTGACTGCCGCGACGGCAGCGCTAGCCGCCGACTGCACAAACGCCGTCGTGGCAATCTGTATCGTATTTGTCCCCGCCGCAGCCGTCGGCGCCGTCGGCGTACCACCCAGCGCCGGCGAAGTGGCCGGCACGATTGCACCCGATCCCGAAGTGCCGTTTGATAGGTCGCCCGCCGAGGCCGTTGTGCCTGCAGTCACGCGACCCTTGACGTCGGTACTGACCTTGGTAAAAGTGCCCGCTGCGCCAACAGAGGCCAAGGTGGTAATTGTCCCGCCACTGGTGCTCACATCGCCGGAGAGGTTTCCCACTCCGATGGCGCTACCACCGTTGCCGACGATGAGCTGCCCTGAGGTGAGACCGGTGCCGGTCACGGTTCCGGCCGCGATGTCCGTGGTAAACGCCAGACTCTTGAGGCCTGCGGCGCTCTGGAATTGAAGGTGATTGTCGCCGGTCGTGAGCCACAGATCGCCTGTGACAGGCGTCGTGGGCACGGCCCCGATGTTCGGAAAATT
>QHYH01000078.1:0-2098 GCA_003223215.1 Acidobacteriota bacterium | reverse complement strand
TTGCGCCGTTCACGCCAACCTTGAACTTATTGGCGGTCGAGTCATAGGCAATCGCGCCGTTAGCAGTCGGAGCCGCCCCGCCCGAGACCGGCACAAAATTGGCAGTGATCGTGCCCGTGCCTGTCGGAGACAACGATCCACCGCTATCAACCGTCAAGGCCTGGGTGTTCGCGCTGGCTGTCACGCCGCTCCATGGGACCGAACCTGCACTGCCTGCGGTGAGCGCCGAGGTCGCCGTGCTGGCGTTGCCGCTAATGTTGATCCCCGCCGTACCAGCGCTGATATTGGCTGCAGTCAAGTTTGTCAATCCCGCGCCGCCGCCGCTGAACGAGCCTGTAAATGAGTTACCGGCGTTGCTCAGAGTGACCGCGTTCGTGTAACTGCCGCTTAGCTGGCCGTTGCTCAGGGTATCGTCGCTGAAAGCCAACGTTTTCGTGGTCGTGTTGCTTTGCCGGAATTTCAAGTGGCTGCTTGTTGTGTTGAACCACACGTCGCCTGTGCCCGGCGTTGAAGGATCATTTGCCACTCCGGTACCCACGCTCAGGCCAGCAAGAGTATTGGAGGCCACGAAGGTCTGCTTACTGCCCGCGCCGTAGGTGTTGGCTTGGTTGTTGTAGACCAGGTTACTGGTAGCGGAATCGGTGCCGCTCAATTGCGCAAAGGAGTAGTCATTGCTTTGAGGCGCGACCAAGCCGTTGCGGCCGTTGAACGAGAGCACACCCGTGTTGGCGATGGTGAAAGATCCACCAAGACTCGACGTGCCGCTCACTCCGATTCCGGTTCCGGCGACCACGCCAATGCTGCTGTTCTGCAACGATGAGTTGGGAATATTCGTAACGTTGATGCCGCTAATGTTGGTCAGTCCGGAGCCGTTGCCGGTAAACACGCCGTTCTTATCAATAGAAGCTTTCTCGCTGGGTGTCCCGGAAGTTGGCCCAAACTGGAAGCTGAGGCCGCCATCGGTCCGCGCCTGCAATTGCGCCGTCTGCGGCGTCGTTCCGTCGGTCGAGTTCAACTGCAACGAGTTGGAAGCCTGCGCTCCAGATCCAGTTTTCGGCGCGAGCGTCTGTGTTCCGGTGAAGGTATTCCCACCCGCGAGGTTGGCCTTACCCGCCAAGCTGGTGTTGATGGTAGCTACCTGCCCATCAGTGTAAGCATTGGCCGAGGCCACTGCCGCCGCATCACCAGCTGCGCGCAGCGTTGCTTCCGCGGCTACCGCATTGCTGGTGAGCGTGTTGGCCGAGGAGAGCGTGGACGCATCGCCTGCGACCCGTGCCGTCGCTTCCGTCGCCACTTTGGAATCGGTGTACGCGTTAGCTGCACTTGCGGTCGCCGTGTCATCGTTCACCATCACCCAACCGTCATGCGCCGCGTTGCAGATGAACAACTGCTGCCCCGGAGTGCCGTTCACCTTCATCAGCATCTCGCCATCGACGCAGGCGTTCGCGCTACCCGAGGTGGGCACCGTTCCGATGGTCGTCTGCACCGGCAAGGTCGCGCCGGCACCGGACAGATCCACCTTCGCGCCGCTGAACGTATTGCTGCCGGTAAAGCTGTTGTTGCCGCTCAGAGTCTCATTGCCGCTGAAAGTCTGCGGCTGCGTCAGGATGTTGGTCTTGGCGTTGTCGGTGTAAGTGTTGGCTGAGGCCAGTGTGGCCACGTCACCTGCGATCCGTGCCGCCGCTTCGTTCGTTACCGCCGTGGTGGTGAAGCCATTCGCTGAGGACAGCGTGGCTGCATCGCCTGCGATCCGCGCCGTCGCTTCCGTCGCCACTTTGGAATCGGTATAGGCGTTGGCTGCACTCGCGGTTGCGGTGTCGTCGTTCACCATCACCCAACCGTCATGCGCGGCATTGCAGATGAACAACTGCTGCCCCGGAGTGCCGTTCACCTTCATCAGCATCTCGCCGTCGACGCAGGCGTTCGCGCTGCCCGAGGCGGGCACTGTTCCGGTGGTCGTCTGCACCGGCAAGGTCGCGCCGGCACCGGACAGATCCACCTTCGCGCCGCTGAACGTATTGCTGCCGGTAAAGCTGTTGTTGCCGCTCAGAGTCTCATTGCCGCTGAAAGTCTGCGGCTGCGTCAGGATGTTGGTCTT
>QHYH01000162.1 GCA_003223215.1 Acidobacteriota bacterium | reverse complement strand
ACAACATCGTCGCCGGCGAATTCGACTCCTCCTCCAACCACACCGACGGCAACGGCATCATCCTCGATCTCTCCAACGGCTCCTATAACGCCTCTACCGCCAATACCCCGCCCGTCCTCATCATCAACAACGTCGTCTACGGCAATGGCGGCCGCTGCATCCACGCCTACATCGTCACCAACTTCTGGATAAGCGGCTCCCAAAACGGCTCGCAGGAACGATCCATGCACCTAAGGAGTGACCGACGGTTCCACTTCACAGCAAGGTCTGACGGTTTTATCTAGCCCCTGCCCCTCTCAATCCCGTGCGAGGGGGAGTTCAAGTGCCGCTACGAGAAGTGGCGTAGGCCGGCACCTCCCTCTCTCGCACGCTTTAATCAACCGCCGCCGGTTCGGTCGCCTCCCCGGCGCCGGCGGTTCCCTCCAAGGCGCGGCGATAAACATCGATCGTTTTTTGGGCCACCAGTTCCGGCGAACATTCCTCCGCAATCTTTGCCTTCCCACACATTCCCATCCGGCGCCGGAGTTTCCGATCGAGCAACAGCCGTACCACCGCGTCCGCCAACTGCGCGGCATCGCGCGGAGGCACCAGCAGGCCGGTGCGGCCGTGTTCGACCATTTCCGGGAGCCCACCCACCTCCGTCGCCACCACGGGCTTTCCCGCCGAGTAAGCTAAGGGGATGACACCACTTTGCGAAGCCTCGATGTACGGCAACACCACAACGCTGGCTCGCTGAAAATATTCCTGAGCGCGCAATTCGGAGATGTATTCGTTGTCAACAAGGAAGCGCTCGGGATTTTTCATCATTCGCCGGTAGCGCTCAAAATCCTCGCCTTGGCCGGCGATCAGAATCCGCGCCCCGGGCACTCGTGCGCTGATCAGCGGTTCCGCGCGGATCAAATACTCCAGCCCTTTGTATTCCCAAATCCGCCCAAAGAAGAGAATCAGGTTTTCGTCTTCCTCGAACTTGGCCGGTACCGGGTCACCGCCAATCTGGATGTGGGGCATGCGATGTATATTTCTTCGGGCGCCCAGCTCTTTCCCCAGCAACTCTTCCACGTGCCGGGAGTGCACGATAATTTGATCAGCGCTGCGCCGCGCAAGCATTTCCAGCCAAAATGGTGTTTTTTGCGTGAGTGTGTCCCCCGGGTGCGCGCGGAAATCATGGACGGTGAACACCAGCGGATACCTGCGCCAAGCTGCTAGCGCCAAATCAAACCACAAATGAAAACCCTGGTAATGGATGAGGTCCGGCGAGAACGCCCGGATCTCCCGCATCACCGTCCGAATGGTTCGAAATTGGCTAAGCGGCTGCCGCAGCCTGGGACTCTGGTAAGAAAACAAGCGCACCGTGCCATCCAGCTTCGGTGCAAAAGGGCGCACAACTCGTTCAGGCATCAGCAGCAAAACGTCCGCGTAGGCGGAGAGAGCATTCGCCAGACGCATGCAATACTCCCCAAAGCTGACCGAAACGAGCGCGACCCTTAAGCGTTCTCGCTGCGCCATCGGCCGATACTTCAATTCTCCCCTGCCGTTTTGCGCAGAAGCAGCACTAGGTATTTTTCTTTGAATTGACGAACCCCGCCCGACGCCCACACCGCCAACACAACGAGCACCGCCAGATAGACAAGGGTTGCCGAGAAGCCTGTCAGGATATCCACGCGAGTGATGGCCAGGGCGAGATAAACCGTCATGCAACCCGCTGCCACCATCGGCTTCCAAATAATCTTGAGCAAGGAGATTCCGGAGAGCTGGCGCGCCACCGGAATGTAGTGCATCGTGCAGCCCAGGGCTGCCGCGGCCAACTGAGCCACCGCCGCTCCGCGGAGACCAAAGCGCAAAATCAGCGGCCAACCCACCCCAAGATTCACGATCGCGCTGGCCATGGCGATCTTCAGAGTGAGTTTCTCCCGGTGCGTCGCCACCAGGACTTGCCCGAGTATGCTCGAGAACACTTGCAGCACCAGCATCCACGATAGGATGTGCAACGCGGGCACGGCCTCAACAAATGTAGGATTCTTGTACAGAACCGAGAGCGCCCACTGCCCAAGGAAAAAGATTCCCGCGATGGTCGGCACCGCCAACATCAAGAGCACTTCCATCGCCTGCTCGGAGATGCGCCTCAACGTTCGAAGACCGGGCTCGATTTTCCGGCACATCACCGGGAAAATGCTCTGCGCGATGCTCTGATAGACCAGCAGCAGCGGCACCATCATCTGCGTTGCCGCGCTATACAGGCCCACCTCTTTCTCCGTTGCCAGTTTGGAGAGAAGAATTACATTGAGGTTTCCCGCAATCGCGCACGTGCTGTCAATCCCCAAAAAGGTGCTTGCCGAGCGCAGCGTGCCCAGCGCGAATCGTAGGTCCAGGCCCGGCTGGCGTACCGACGCCTGCCGTATCTGAAACCACCGCATCACCAGGCAAAGTTCCACTACCGCGACGGTGAAGAACGCCGCCAGCAACAGCAGGATGACGGTGTACAACCCGCGGTCCCAAGACAGCAGCAGGTACGCGCCCGCCATCTTCACGATGTTCGAAGGCACATTCACGTAAGCGATGTAGTGCATCCGCTCCCAGGCTTGAAAAATTCCTTCACAAATCGCCGAAATCGCATAGGGGAAAAGACCCAGCGAAAGCAGCAGGACCACCAGCTTTGTTCCGCCCGTGTAGTCGACCGCGCGCACAAAACCGAATAACCCGGCGAGGGAAGCAAGCGACATCACCCCGACGATCAGGCATCCATTGACGAAATACTTCCGCGTCTGCGACCGGTCTTTCGCCACTTCCCGTATGAGCAGCGTCTTGACGCCTGAAACCGCAAAAATCTGGAAGATATAGAAGAGCGACAGCGCGAGCGACATTTGTCCGAACTCAAACGCGCCCAGCTTTCGCGCGACCATCGCATACACCACAAAGCTCGTCGCCCGGTTCATCACGTCGCTCGTGAGAATCGAAAGCGCATTCGCGCCTATGTTTCGCAGGCTGGTGCTCATCGTTAGCCTTGAATAAGTCTTTGGCCTCTCGAACTGGTTCTTTCCATACGCTATAGGCCGCTCGCCACCCGTAAAATCGAGGATACACCTGAGGACCTACCGAGAAAACCACGGAGCGGGCGCGTCGATCTTTAGCGATGGAACGGCTAACGGGTCAGGTGCAAAAGCCAATCGAGCTGCAAGCATTTACCTGATTGCAGACGGATCTATCCTTTTTTGACAATATGTGCGATCCATCATCGGAAGCCACATTCCTTCCGAGAGGGGCTATATCGGCTTCCTTGGGGTTCCCGCTGCATTCGGCAGAAATTTCTATGTCTTCGCGCTTTGTTGGCAGACCACAAGCCTTCCCCGACCGCGCCAGCCGCGGCGCTCTCTTCCTCACTTCGCTTTTAATTCTCGCCCTCTTATCTTTGCTTGCTTATGTGGTGAAAAACTTTCTCGTCATCCAGAAACTGGATCCCGCGCCTTGCTCCGCGAACTGCACCATCTACGCCTCGCCTTCCGGAAACGACAAAAACTCCGGAAGCGATCCTTCTTCTCCCAAGACCTTCCTCGGCGCCGCCGCTGCCACGCGGCCGGGTTCGCTCGTCTGCCTTCTCCCGGGCACTTATGACCTGGACTCTTCCTTCACTCCGCCCCAAAGTGGCGCGGCCTCCGCCTGGATCGTTTACAAGAGCTGTGGCGACGGCGCCGTCAATTTCGTCTGGGCCGGCTCACCCGACGCCTCTCCTATGTTCAAACTCGGCTCGGGCCCGTTCCCTTCCGGCCCATCCTATGTGGAATTCCGCGGTCTCCATTTCGACGGCCGCGGCAATGCCGGCGATGGTTTTTTCTGCCGTGGCGGCCATCATTTGCGCTTCATAAACAATACCGTCACCGACACCGGCGGCTCAGGCGTCGGCTCCATCGGTTGCGACTATCTCACCGCCGATCACAACGTCATCGTCCACAACGGCTACATGCCGCGCTCTACCAAGGTCCCGCAATGGTATAGCTGGACGAGCGGCATCTCCTTCAACTCCAACCAGTGGTTCGACCGGTATTCCGGCTTCCACAACGTCATCTCGAACAACGTCGTTACCGGCGAAGTCGACCAAAGCCCCAAACACACCGACGGCAACGGCATCATTCTCGACCTCAGCAATCGCACCTACGACTACAGTTCAGCGGACACGCCTCCCGCTCTGGTGATCAACAACGTGGTCTATGGGAACGGCGGCCGCTGCCTGGAAGCCTACACCGTCACGAACTTCTGGTTTGTCAACAACACCTGCTACAAAAATGTTCTGGATCTTCCCGAGAAAAGCGACGCTTCCATCACCGTCAATAATTCTCACGACGGCTACATCGTCAACAACCTCGTGGTCGCGGCCGCAGCCTCCCACCCATGCTACTCGGAGGAAAACAAGGCCGAAGAAATCCGCTACTTCGCTAATTTGTGCTTTGGCGGCTCCAATCTGTGGCGCCATGCCAATTCATCGCAATTTATCTCGGGCGATCCGCTCTTTGCCCGCCCGCTGGATTTGCATTCAAAAGCCGCGGAGACGCCCTCGCCGCGTCTTCTAGCGGATGGGCTTGCCCTGCTGCCTCGCAGCCCAGCGCTCGCCAAGGGAATCGATCCCGCCACTCTGCCCGGACTGCCCAAACAAGTCGCCGCCGACTTGAAAAAGCACATCTACGCCGACTTCGCGGGAAACCCACGTCCCGAGGGTGGCCCTTTCGACCTCGGCGCATATCAGTCAAGCCAAGCCAATACGTCCCGGCACGCTGAGCGAAACAAATAAGGACGCATTGCTCAGCTCTGGAGCCCGCTTGGTTTGGCCATTCGGCGCCACCCGCATCCCCTTTAAAAGACCCGGTTCTGCTGACTGCACGCCGAGCTGGAAGTTCCCGTTTCCATCTGCGGCAATTCCCCGTGGTGCCCGGAAAGGTGCCGATATAGCCGCATGCCCTGCGGACCAGCCGAGCAGCAAAGGCAGAAACCGGGCACAGGGGATCGAGCGAACCCGTATGTGTTCCTTGCCGCCTGGGCAACACGTCCATCTCCTGCGGGCGGGCGAACGGCGGTTCAGTGGGTCAGGGAAGGTCTTGCTGAGTACAGAATTGCGCCTGCATCCCAGCCTGCTTCCGTAACGCAACGCGCGTTTCCATTGATGTCGCCGTAAATGTAGTTCCGCATGTCCGCCTGGACCTGCGGCCAGCCCGACGTGAACTTGTTGCTGCTCGGGTCGGTGCCCGCGTTATATGCGTGGTCTGCACCTGGCGCGAAAGCGCTCGAAATATCGCAGATCGGAATCCATCCTGTGCATTGCGTCGATGCGCTGTAGGTTGGCGTCGCCGCCGAAGGCGGACGCGAAGCAGCGTACTGCCCGGGGGCCGTAGGATGAACAAAGCGAGGATCGGCAAGAAAACGATCGCCTGAAATGAAATTCTGTGCTGGCTGAGGCGAAAAATTGCAGCAAGCGCCGTCTGTTCGGCCGTTGTAGAGATTGGCGTCGAAGACTACCGTCGACGGGATAGCCGGATCATCGGAATAGTAGTAGGGGATGGCATTGTTGGCGCTCCAAACATCGCTAATGTTATCGACAAAATATCCGTTGAGTGTGCCGCTGTAGCCGGTCGAGCTCGTGCCCATAGCGGAGAAAGACCCCAAGCCCGGCTCCTGCGTGTCCAGGTTATTCTTCTGGCAGGTGTTGTTCACCACCCAAAAGTTCGTATAGTTGAACACTGCGATGCACCGCCCGCCGTTCCCGTAAACCACGTTGTTCACGACCAGCGCCGGCGCCGTGCCCTGTTTCAGGATGTCCAGAATGATTCCATTTCCGTCCGTGGGGAAGTCGCTCGAACTACTCGTTGCTCCCGGACACAGTTGTGCCGGCCAAAACTCGCACTGATCCACCTCTCCGGCAATGATGTTGTTCGAGATGATGTTGTGAAGCCCTTGATATGATAGGTGTCTCCCGCGGGCGTCGTGACGTTGTTGTACGAGATGCCGCTGCTGTTGCTCGCGCTGCCGCAGACGCTTTGTAGATCGGCGGGCGGGCTGCTCGGTGGATTGCTGCCAGGGCTTGGCAAGCAGACGGCCGGAAGATAGCCGTTGTGGTTTATCAGGTTATGATCGCTGACCAAATAATCGCAGCCAACGCCGGCGATGTCCGATCCGGCGGTATTGCGGACGGTATTGCCGATAAACTGCGCATGGTCTGAGGCATAGCAGAAAAAAACCCTCCAGCGCATTGTTCTGTCCGCCGTCTAAATTGAGGCCGATGAATTTTAGATATTTGGAACTACCACCGCAGTAGCCGCCGCTGCCAACGCGGATCATCGGTTGCAGAAACCCGATGCTGGCCACATCCGTCAGCGTGCCGTTGGCTTGGGCGGCCGTCACGCCTGCGGTCCAGACGAAATCCACGTCGCCGTCGCCAAGGGCCTGGTAGGTGATCCACGTCGTGCTCGAGTTCGGTGGACAAAAAGTTTGGTCTAATTCATATCGGCCTCCCAACAGGCACGCTACATCGCCGGGTTTGGCAACACCGGCCGCGCTATCCGCGCCGGGACTCGCCGGGTTCCCTCCAAATAGCGTCTTAGGCGCCCATCTTGTCGTGCCAGTGTAAGTGTCATCTCCGAAAGCCGAGGCATATCAGGGTGCAGTTTTGTGCCAGCGAAGCGTGTATTCCACTACTGTTTCTGAGAAACGCCGAAGGCGAGCCTTGCGGGCCGCCGGAGTTTCCAGACGCCGCGAAAACAGCGGGCGGACTAATCAACTTGAGGCTGGCTTTCAACACGGCATGGACTTGCGGAATGGAAATGACAACAACAAAGGGCTGCCGCTGCACATACAAAGAGCATGAGCTTGATGCGGTGCTTCACGGTGCGGTCCTCCTAATCGAATGGATTTTCTGGCTCTGGTTGGGTAGCAAGCCCATAACGGATTCCGCTTTCGAAACGTGTTTTCCCAGGCGGGGTGGGAACGGTGCCTCTGTAGGTTATCGGGAATGGTCTTGCGGCTTCATCAGTATCGCGCGAATCAAACACTTGCAATCAGGAAGATGCCGCATTCACCGATGGGAAAACTACCAAATCGGTCGGAAAGCCAACTTCGTCACCGGCACCGGAAACAGCAGAGGTCCGACGCTAGACAGACGGATTCCCGACCGCAGCTCGAGAGTACGCCAGCATTTGCGTCCCGGGCGGTCCGCTATCTCAACATTGTCAAGATCCGCTCGATGAGGTACCAGAAGGGCCGTGAGTGAGAACCTCGGATCTTTTCGTCGATCTTCGCCGTGCCGGGGTTCAAGCTGTTCGAATCATGGTTCCCGCTCGACGAGCAATCGCCGCCGACCTAGCGTCTCGGCACACCCGGCGTGTCCTTGGGAGGGCTCGGATGGCTTTCCGGTCTTGACTGCAGGAGAATAAAAGGCGAAGATAACGAAGATCACAAGGGGGGGATTTGCGTCCGCGATAGCCAAGCGGCTGTGGGAATGGACTTCGGCGTGAGCACGGCAGCGACGCTCTCGGGCGGAGAAAAGCTCGCCAGCGACTGCATCCCACGACGGGAACATGAATGGCGCGAGCAATCTGTGTTTGCTACGCTCTCAATAGGGCGAGTTGCGCCTGAAGCAACGCCTGGGGAGAGGAAGGCACAGGCCTTACCGCCAGGGTGAAACCGGCCTCGCCGAACCAGGAATCAGCATGTTTCATTTGGGCATGGATTGCGCAACGGTAGCCAGACACTTTAGCTGAACAAGCGGTAGAGGTCCTCACCCGCCTTCTCGGTAATCTGGTCGGGTACCAGATGGTCCGTGAAAGTCGCGGTGAGTTTGCCGAGCAGTTGGCGGATTTCTTTCTCGGCGCTCGTCGGCCCCCCATTGGGCGAGTAATGGAGGAACGAGATGGTCTTCTCTTCCGTGCCGAACTTGCGCTTGTAGCGGATGAGCCCTTCCTGGTCGATGTCGCTTAGCCCAAAGTCCAGGTAGGTGAGGCCGCGTTTTTTTCCTTCTTGAATCCCGTGCCAGATGAGCAGGTCGTTCGGCCGGTGCGAGAGATCGTCGGGGAGGGACGCATTGAACTTGTAATACAGCGTGTCCTTCCACTCCAGAAAAAAATCGCCAGCCACGATCTTGTCTTTGTGAATGGCGAGCAGCAGGAACCCGTGCTTTGGCTCCACAAAACGGCGCCAGATATTTTGCAGGAAACTGTAGGGTTGCGCCAGCAAACCATACTTGTATTTGCGCACTTTCAGGTGCATCTCGAAGAAGGCGCGCAGTTCCTGCTCTGACTGCGCTGTGCGAACACTGAGCTCCTCGCGTTCCGACTTCCGAATGGCGCGATGCGTGGAATCATGCATGGCTTTCCAGAGCTTCTCGAGATCCGGCCGCAGGTCCAGGCGGTGCCATTTCGCCTGCTTCACCAAAGAAAAACGCTTGTCGCCAAGTGGCAAATCGTTGTGCAGGCAGCGCACGCTGATGGGCTGGTGTTCGGACACCAAGCGATCGATCAGAAAACGCCACGACTCCTCGTCACTCACCAGCGGATCGCAGTAGTCGGAAAAAGGCAGCGTTACGATGCGTTTCCCGAGCATGTCCGAAATCCGAAAGAAGGGAATGCCCGCCTGCGGTTGCCCATGCTCGTCGAGCGCGATATGAGCGCTTGGCTGCCAACCGTAGGTATCGGCGAGAACCTGCATCCATTGGGGTGAATGAAAAACGCTGGTCGTAACCTGCCGGACCAACCGGCACCACAAGGGATCGCTTCGCGGATCGACACAGACAACGTTGCCTACAACATTCAATTTTTGCCTCCTCCTGAAATGTACTGAAGAAAAGGGACTGCCGGAACGCCGATTCCATCAGGCCAAGTGCGCCGTAGTCTGCTTTGCGTGAGAATGCAGGGTCTCTGGTTGACTGGCTTGCGGATGCATGTCGGCGTCCGGAACCTCGCGGGCTTCGATCGCTGGTTTTGATTCGTGAGCAATCACGGTCTCCGCGATCTCTGCCGCGGGCAGGACCTCCCGGTACACGGAAAGCAGATTCGGAATGGAGTACTCCCACGCCAGCTGCGTTTGGATGCGGCATCTGCCGTAAGCGCCAAGCGCCATCCTGCGATTTGGATCGTCCATGAGCTGTGCCAAAGTGCACGCAAAGGCTCGTTCGTCGTTAGGCGTGACGTAGGCCGCGGCGCCGCGGGCGGTGAACCGATGCTCCGGCAAATCAAACGCAACGATTGGCTTGCCCAGTGACATATATTCCATAATCTTTACCATCGTCGAGCGATCGGTGTAGGGATTCGCCGGCGAAGAGTCCACGCAAATGTCCGCGGCCGAGAGAAGCCGCCGGAGGTCCTCCCCGAAAACCGGACCGGTAAACCGCACGTAGTCCTGGAGGCCCAGCTCCTGCGCCAGCGCCTGCAATTTTTCCAGCGCATCGCCAACGCCCACGATGACGCAATAGAAATCCGTTCGTCCAAGACCGTGAATCAGGTAATGGAGCGCCCGCAGGAGATAGTCCACGCCGTCCTGGACGGCCAGCAGTCCCACGTAGCCGATGATCGTTTTCCCCATTTGCCGAAGAGTCCGATCCGGCTCAATGGGGGCCATCACCCGGCTGAGGTCAACTCCATTTCGAACGATAGTGATTCGCGTTTCCGGAACGCCGCCGCGGTCGAGCGCAACTTTTTTGTAAGACTCGTTGGTGACGATGACATGATCGGCGAGGCGGCAGCTCAGCTTCTCCAGCCATACCAGCGCGCGATAAACCACCGGTCTACCGCCTCCGCGGAATCGTGCCGCGTACATTTCCGGGGACAAGTCATGATGGTCGTAGACGAAACGTTTGCCGAACAGTTTGTAAAACAACGCAATGAATACGAAGGTGTCGGGCGGATTGTGGGCGTGGATCGCATCAAAGCCTTCGCTAAGGAAAGCCACGATCGAAAGCGCGAAGGTGGCAGCCATCGCGTAGGCGTATTCCCAAAGGTAAGCGAGAAGACCATTCGCCGCAGCAAATGCGTGGTAGCGGTAAACACGAACGCCATTGATGATTTCGCGAGAAGGCTGGCCGGTTGCCGCGGGACAGATCACCGTCACCCGGTAACCTGCCGAAGCGAGCGCAAAGGCTTCCCGGCGGACTCGGACATCGTGCGGGAAAGGCAAGTTCTCCAGAAACATTAGGATTCGATTTTGCTTCTTTATGACCATTGTTGTTCGGGACAAAAATTCCGGCCAGTGTCCTTTCCGGGCCTTCCACCCAGGAGCGCGTTTGCTTGGTTGCCATTCATAACCGGAGCTTTCTAGCTTGCGCTGCTCGAGCGCAGGGCGAGTCAGCGCGCAACCATTGCCCGCCGCGGGAGCTCGCTTGGAAAGCGACTCACCGCGTTCGCTCGCCGGGAATCAAAACACGGTGTTGACTTGGTCCTTTGATCGGGCACGCTCGCTTTTCCAGAACTTGCTGGTAGACCCGGATGAGGTTGCGCGCCACCAAGGGACCGGTAAGGTGTTGTACCTTCGCGCGTCCGTCAGTCCTTTCGCGAGCCACCAGGATGGACTCCAGCCGCCTTAGCAAACTTTCTACGTCGGCGTCGCAAACGTAGCAGCCCTTGGTATGGGCGATGACTTCGCGTACATCTCCCACATCGGTCGAGACAATCGGCAGGTTGCACGCCATCGCCTGCTTGATGATGTTCGGCGATCCTTCCTGGTAGGAGGTGAACACCAGAGCATCGCAGGCGCTCATATAGAGCGCCAGGCGATCCTGCGGTTCTTGGTAGACGACGAGCAACTCGGTCGCCGCGTCACGGCGCTTCAATTCGTGCGCTACCGCCTGAGCGAGGGGAAACTGTTTCACCGCAATTTGCGGGTTGGCCGCGAATAGCAGGTACTTTTTGTCCTGGTCCAGGCCCAGGGCCGCCCTGGCTTGACTCCTTTCCGTCGGCTGAAAGGTTTTCAGGTCGACTTCACAGGAGATAATGAAAACATTCGGCTGGTTGTCGAGCAAAGCCGCCATCTTGCCATTCTGAACGATGGAGGCGTCCACATGCCGCGCCAGCATCCGGCCTGCTCCAACCACAAGCGGGCTAAGCCATCCTTTCTTCCCCCGCGCATTGATCAGACCCAACAAATCGCTGCCGTGAAAAGTGACTACGACTGGCACTTTCCCTTGCGTGCGCGCCACCATACCGGCAAAGCTGATATGGGCGTGGATCAAATCAATGGAATTGTTTCGAAGGCACCGGCGAAGTTGCAGCACCGCTTTGGGATAGTTCCATTTCCGAAAGGGGCCGCTCAGATGAAACACTTCGACTTCGACCCCTGCTTGCCTGAGAGATTCGACTTGCGTTCGCACAAACGTGCCATTAGCCGGCCGATCCGGGATCGGATAAATGGGCGTCATGATTAGCACTTTCATCTGAGTAATGCTCGCTATCAGGGCCTTCCGGCTGGAACACCGGCACCGATTCGATGCATGGGGACCAGAAGCGCTGCGAGCAACCAGAGTAGCTCCGGTACCGGGCCAATCCGGAAGACGTCGAAATTCATGTGCACGATTTGGCCTATGATGGCTGCGGTAATGCCCAGGGCGAGCATCGAGAGGTATCCGTCATTTTGCTTCCAGCATTTCCAGCCCATGCGCACGGCCGCGAACAAGAAAGCCAGATAGGCGAAAAGCCCGCCCATGCCCGTCTCGGTCCAGATCAACAGATATTTGTTATGAACCACGTACAGGAAACCGGTGCGGAAGTACGAAGTCAGATAGTGCTGCATCACCACGGAGAAGTTATTGGCGCCAACTCCGAGAACCGGGTGGTCCGCGATCATCCGGAAGGCCAACATCGTCAACGGGATGCGTGATTCCGCTGAACCCTGATCGTCGCCGAAGGCGCGGGCCGAGATCGCACTGTAAAACGGCAGATAAACAACGATCAAAAACGCCAGAAGGGCGATGGGCGCTTTTGAGGAAATGCCGCGGGTGCGCACCAGCACGAAACTGACAAGGATGGCAGCCAGAGCCAAGGCGATCCAACCACCCCGTGAATACGTGAAGATCATCGCGACACCGCCGAACCCGATCACCAAGCATGAAAGCCATTTTCCCGAGGACTTAACGCCCGCAAACAACAGGCAGGCGGCCAAGGGAAGCAAGAGGCTCAAGTAGGCGCTGGCTTCGTTGGGAGACCCGACGGTTCCCCCGACGCGAACAAACGCGTCGTGGATTCCGGTTTGCAGATGGATATGGGTAGGCAGCCCCCAGATGGTCGAGGGCGTGCCGGTGAATTCGAGAGCGATCATGGCTGCGCTCTCAATCAAACAACCGATCAAGAGGAGGGAGACGACAAATCGAATATCCTCGCGGCGGCGCAAATTGTTAGCGACGTAGAAATAGACAAGATAGAGTTGCGCGGCGAGGAAGAGCTCGTACAGCGCGAGGCTGACGTCCGAGGCCACAGAGACGCTGACGGCAGTAAAAGCAAGGAAAAAGACGAGCGCCAAGTTGAAATGAAACGGAGGGTTGGCCTTCCGGTTTCTGTTTGCGAGCGGCAAGAAGAGCCAGGCAAGATAGAGCCCGGCCAGCGCAATGGTTGTCGCGGAAATGCTCAGACCACCGAGAGCACCGAATGCAGCATCTTGTTCGCTGTAGAAAAGGTGGGTTCCAAATTGAAAAGGGAGATCGAGCAGGACGACACCAAGAAGAATTCTCTGAACCAAACTGGATCGCAAAGCGGTTAAGGGACTGAAGAGCGCCACCACAAACGCGGAAGTCATGGAGCGGCGCAAGCGCTCGAGAGAGTCCTGCGCTGCATCGGAATTTCCGTGAAGAGCGGAGACAACGGTTCTTTCTCCGCGCGACAACTCACCGACCGTCGATCCGGCGCACATGTTGGTCTTTGGAAAGCGCATTGCTTTCAAGCTAGCGGTTCGTCAAGAAGTCAAGTATGGCGAATTCGAAGGCCATCCGAGCAGCACACGGTCTACCGAAGCCCACCTGAAACACGATCCGCAGGGGGAAAAGCGCAGCCTGGGATCACTCCGGGAGGTTGACGGGCCTGTGAGAAACCGATCCCGCCGCTCCAGCGGCAAAATGCTCGATCAAAGATTCCGAATTGTGACCCGGTCGTCTGCGGACTCTCCTCATCGCTCGATAGCCTCTTCCGGTGCCATCCGGGTTCGAAAGCATCCAGCCGCTTGCAGCCAGGGCCAGCTTCAAGTGAATCACTCCCGCACTGTGGCCACAGAACAATTGAACGCGGGGCAACCGCCAGAGCGGGAATGTTTCGTCCACCCAGACCGGTTCGGTGGTCAGGACCGCGCAGGCGCCACAATCGAAGGCGTGGAGCGCAAGTTCCGGAGTGTAATTCCCATTCGGAAAGGCGAAGCCAGGGCACGGCGCCGCAATCTCGGCACTGACCATCCTGATGCTTGTGGCTATGTTTTCAAAGGCGTCGGCCTTCGTCTCGCGAGTCAAGATCGCGTGAGTGTGTCCGTGCGCTCCGACACTGAATCCTTGCTGATGGAGGCGCCTGGCTTCCTCCCAGGACATCGGGCAGATATCGTCGTTTCTCAAATCGGCTTCGACACCGTACTGCGCGCAAGCTTGCTCGATGCGGGCAGCCAACACGCGATAGGGGAGTTGCTTTAGCACCGGCAACGCAAGGCCTTGCGGAAGCGTGCCGAGCTTTGCGCGGAGCGCCCAGTGGCGGTCAAACCAAAAGGGTGTATGGCCGCCGAGGGAACTGGTTACGACAAAGAACGCGGCGGGCACGCCGAGCCGTTTGAGCTCCGGAGCCACGACGGTGGCATTGCTCCTTTTCCCGTCGTCGAAGGTCAGCAAACAAAACGGCTTCTTGTTGCGGGCGTGGATGCGGTTTTGCAGGTCGCTCAAGTGAATAAAGTCGAACGAACGGCCGAGCACCTCGACGTGGCGGCGGGTTTGCTCAAGACTCAGAACGTGTTCATTGACAATCACACCACCGGTCTTGAACAAACGAACAAACTCAAGAGACCGCCGCCCGGCTCGATTCAGCACGCGATCGAAGCTCATGCGATTTGACGCACTTCCGTCTGCCCCGCGGAATTCGCGGCCAAGAATTCAGAGATGGCGGAGGACACGCGCTCGACTTGCCCGGAATTCAATTCCGCATACATAGGTAAGGACAGAATTCTATCGGCGTACGCCTCGGCAACCGGGAAATCTCCGAGCTTGTGACCCAAGTCTTCGTAAGCCGGCTGGAGATGGATCGGGACCGGGTAATGAACGCCAACCTGGATGCCCTGGCCAGCGAGGTGCTCCTTCAGGGCGTCGCGGCGTTCCGTGCGAACGACGTAAAGATGCCACACCGCTTCGGCGCCACCGGCTTCGCCCGGCAAAACGATTCCGCTTCCCTCCAGATGCTTTTGATAGAGGTTGGCGTTCCAGCGCCGCGCCGCGTTCCACTTTTCCAGGTATTTCAGTTTGACCCGCAGAATCGCGGCTTGCATGGTGTCGAGCCTCCGGTTGTAGCCGCGGAAAAGGTGCTGGTATTTTTCCTTCTGCCCGTAGTTCCGCAGCATTTCGAGGCGCTTGGCAACCTTGCGGTCATTGGTGACCACGATGCCGCCATCGCCGTAAGCTCCCAGATTTTTCCCGGGGTAAAAACTAAAAGCCGCGGCGTGTCCCAAAGATCCAACCCGCTTGCCTTGGTAGCGCGCGCCATGAGCCTGGCAGGCGTCTTCGATCACCACCAGCCGGTGCTGGTCGGCAAGCTGTCGGATGGGATCCATGTGGGCGGGGTGCCCGTACAGATGCACGGGAATAATGGCTTTGGTGCGGCGCGTGATGGCTCGCTCGATCGCCTTTACGTCCAGCGTGTACGTGTATGGATCGACGTCCACCAATACCGGTGTGGCCCCGGCATGCGATATGCCGAGCGCGGAGGCGATGAAGCTGTTGGCCGCAGTGATGACCTCGTCGCCCGTGCCAATGTCGAAAGCCCGCAGCGCCAACTCGAGGGCCGATGTGCCGGAGTCCACACCGATCGCATAGGGCGCGTCACAGAAAGCGGCAAACTCCTCCTCGAACAGGTGCACCTCGCGCCCCAGGATGAAGTCTGTTTGCTCGATTACCTTCGAAATCGCCTGATTAACTTCCGTAGCGATGGTCCGGTATTGGGCTCCTAAATCAACGAAGGGAACATTCGGGTGCTTCGGCGGCTTCGACATTTGGGTGGACATAATCCGCTTTATCCTCCACCGATACCTGTAATCCTTTGCATTCCATCGAACGATTTATACCTTCGAGCACTCGCACGACATCCCGCCCAGCCACTCCGCTGCTGACCGGCCGCTTCCCGGTTCTGACGCACTCCAGGAAATGCCGGCATTGACTCTTCAGCGGTTCAGCGGCTTCGATCCGGGGGCTGATAATGTCGCCGTCCCGGATTTGGAAGCGAAACTCTCCGTAGTTCAGCGGTTCCTCTTCCACGCAGCTTACGCCCTTTTCAAACACGCGCACTTGTTCCACGCCATTCAGGTCGTTGAAAAGGATCCTGCGGTCGCTCTTGACCACCACGACCTCGCGAGCTTTGTCGGGATCCGCCCAACTGACGTGCACGTGCGCGAGAACGTTGCCGGGATAGCCGAGCGAGACAAAACCTACGTCGTCCCGGCTATTCCCGAGAACTTTGCCGCCCACGGCACTGACCCACTCCGGCGTAGCATCCAGCAAATAATTAAAGATGGCGATGTCATGCGGCGCGAGGTCCCAGAGTGCATTGACGTCGCGGCGGATGGGACCAAGATTGGTCCTGCGGGCGTACAGGTAGTAGACCCGGCCGGTGTCTTGCTTCACATATTCTTTTACTTTGCGGATGCCGGCATTAAAGATAAACGTATGGCCCACCATGAGAGTCACAGAATGTGAGTCCGCCAGCTCGATCAAGTTCTCGGCATCGCGGCTGGTGGTGGTCAGCGGCTTTTCCACCAGCAAGTGCTTGCCTGCCGACAGCAAGCGGCGCGCTACGTTGTAGTGTGAACTTGCCTCGGTGCATACCACCACGGCATGCACGTCCGGCTGGGACAACACGTCGTCGATTTGGGTGGTCAGATAAACGTTGGGAAACCGCCGTGCTACTTCTTTCAGGCGTTCCGGACTCTGTTCACAAACGGCGGCAACGCGCGACTCCGTGAGCTCGTTGAAAATACGAACGTAGTTCATTCCCCAATAGCCGCATCCGATCACCGCGATGCCTGTGGGATTGCTGTTTGCGGAGCTTTGATTCGCTCCGAGCGGAAGGACGCCGTTCATCATTCGGCACCTTTCCTGGAAAGCACGGCGGGGATGGTTAGAAACAGGATTTTCAGATCGAGCCACAGGGATGCGTTGCGGATGTAATCCACATCCATGCGGATCATTTCTTCGAACGACACGCGACACCTTCCTTTGACTTGCCACCAACCGGTGATTCCGGGCGGTGCGGCAAACCGGTTGTGGTGGCGGGCCTGGTAGCCGGCCACCTCGTAAGGGGGCACCGGGCGTGGCCCGACCAGACTCATATCGCCCTTGAGCACGTTGAAAAGCTGCGGAAGCTCATCCAGGCTGAATTCTCTGAGAAGCCGACCGACTCTCGTCACGCGGGGATCGTTGATGAGTTTGAATTTTCCGCCGCTCTCGGGTGAAGCTTGCGCGCGGCCCTCGACGAATTCCTTGACGTAAGCTTCGTGCAGCGAGGGATCCGCGTCCCGCACCATGGAGCGAAACTTATAGAAAGTGAAATTCTGCACGACCCAGAAACGATAGTTCCCGAACCGCTGGCGCTTGGCCCCCACACGTTCCTGAGTGAAGATCACCGGCCCCGGCGAGTCGAGCTTTATCAGCAGGGCGATCAGCAAGAGCAAGGGCAGCAGAAGAATGATCAGTGCCGTTGCCAAAAGAATGTCCATGGAGCGTTTTAAGACGTCGTAGAACACCTTTTCCGACCCGCTTGCCAAAAGCGTAGTTCGCGTTGACCATTGCCAGATTTGCTGTTGAGCCATATTCTTGGTTCCTGACCTTGTGAATTTGAGTAAAGAAAGGGCCCCAGACTTTTAAAAGCTTGATGACGCTAACTCACTGCTGTCCGGTTAAAAATCGAACAGAATCAATTGGCTAGAGAAATCGAGTGAGTCGGAACGGGAGTCGAATGCCTCCAGTACACTTAAAATGGGTATTTTCTCGAGTAGCGTGATACTGAAAATCTGTAGAATTTGGTAAAGACTCATCATGAGCCTACAACGGGCGTGCGATCGCGATCAGAGTTTGCGCAAAGTCCGCATAGATGCGCCAGTCCCGCGACTCATTGGCAGCCGTGAGGATTTTCTTAGAGCCGACTATAGAGTGGTTCCGGGATGGGATAAGACCGGTTGTTGAGAACAACGCCAAGCACTTTGGCGTTGGCTACGGCCAGGCTTTCCTTGATGCGACGCGCCGTGTCCCGCCGCGTTCGGTCTGCTTCCAAAATCAGCACGACGCCATCGGTCCACTTGCTAAACATCATCGCGTCGGCATTGAGCCACAGCGGTCCGGAGTGGACGATCACGTAACGGTACGCGTTGCGCAGCTCTTCCATCCGTGCGCGCAGACCTTCGGCGGTCTTACTGAGATGCAGCTGGGAGGCGCCGTACCCGCTTGGCACGAGCCAGAGGTTTGCCGGGGAAAGTTTTTGCGCAAACTCCTGGATGGGCCCGCACTCAAGCGTTGCCTCCGCAAGCCCCTTTTCGTTTCGCACGCCGAAATATTCGTGCAGCGAAGGCGCGCGGAAATCGGCGTCCACCAGGCAAACCGTCCCTGCTGCCTGGGACGCGAGTATCTCGCCTGTCCGTACACAAATCGCAGCGCAACCACCCTCGCGCTCCGGCCCGGAGAACAGCGCGATTCGCGGCGAATCCTGTTCCCTTCCGAGGAAAATGCGCTGCACCAACCTGAGTTCTTCCTCACACGCAATCAATTCGCGTCTTGCATTTTTGTAGAGGCCTCGTGCCCGAACCTCTCTCCCGTGGGCCTTGCCACTCGATTTGCTCTCGTCTATCCAGGGGCCCGCCGGTGACTCGCGGTGCGATACCTTCCCTGATTGCGGCGCTTCTCGAGGAGTCTTTTCTTCTTTGACGGGACGCGGTTCCTCTGTGCTCGGCAACGCCTCGGGAACGGTAATGCTTCGGAGTGCTTCCCTCTCCCATTCCATTTCGACGTCACTGCCGGGTTCCGGTTCCGGGCCGATCCGCGGGTCGGCCCAAGGCGACATGACCGGGGCAGAATTGAAGCGTGTGATGGGATTGCGAGAGATCGGGAATCTTTCCCCAAACTTTGTGTCTCCGGTTTCCCCGCCGCCCTTGACCTCGATTGGCTCTTCTGCTGGTTTTGCGCGTCGAGTCAGGTCCGGAACGAAGGGGTCGAGCGGGCCCAAGGTCTGCCTGACGGTTTGAAACACGTCGGGCAAACCGGTTTCTAACGGAGTGCTTCCACGCTCCTTCGCATCCGCTTGCGGGCTCGGCCCGGCGCCCTCAGCGGCAGTTTTAGGGAGGTCCTCCCAGCCCTCCAGGGTCTCAAAAAGTTCCTTTTCGTTGCTTATGGTGTGCAGCAGTTCGAAGTTCTTGCTCATAGCTTTTCCGTGGTGCGCCTGTTCCGGTTTACAACGTCTACCTGATTAGTGCTGGGAGGGCTCAGGTTTTGCAGCGTTTAGCGGAAGGCGGATCTCTTGCCCGGGGTTCAGATGCGCCAGGTCTTTCAAGTTTGGATTCAACTTGCGAATCTCTTTTTGAACGGCTTCATCGTAGCGCCCGACAAGAGACAAGCACAACTCGCGAAGGGTGTCGTTCGGCTGAATAACATAAGTAAAAACGGTGGACGAATTCTCTTGCCCGTCGGAAGGTGGCGGATCGGCCGGCGGCGACTGGTCGGAAGCAGTTGTGACAGGAGCCTCCGCAGGGCGGTGATCTGAGCTTGATCGAGCGGTTGTGGACGAGAGGTCGCTCGGGTGTTCCGGTCCAAACGTCCCCGCGCCTGCGCGTGTCCCTAGATAAATCGCCACGCTCAGTAATAGCAGCGCAAGAATCGAGGCCTGAAAGACTCGCTGGTGGAAAAGTTTCCTCCTCATCAAGGGTACGAACGGGTTTGTTAGCGATAGGGTCTCCGAAGCGGCGGGCCTTGGCGTCTGCGGTTTTGCCACTTGCCGGCTGCCGGGCTGTGATTTCGGTCCGTGCTGATCCAATGACAAGTCGCCGGCCGCCTCTCGCACGATTTGCAGATCAATCTGTGTCGACCGCGTCGCGCATCCTAACGACAGCGAGTTGAAGCACAGGTGATTGATCAGTCGCGGAACTCCCCGGCTGTACTCCGCGATGGCCGCGGAAGCCTCCGGGGTAAACAGTTGCGTGCCAGGGTACCCCGCCACATGCAGTCGGTGATTCAGATAGCGAACCACCTCGGCAGGGGGCAATGAATCCAGCCTGGCGCGCACCGCAATGCGCTGCCCCAATTGCGTCAATCCCGGCCGCATCAGCCGCTGTTCCAGTTCCGGCTGGCCGGCCAGCACAATCTGCAGCAGTTTTCTGTCCGGGGCCTCGAAGTCCGAGAGCAGGCGAACGGTTTCCAACACCGAGTCGGAGAGATTCTGGGCCTCGTCGATGAAAAGCACGACGCGCTTCCCGGCTTTCGTTTCGCGAAACAGGAAATCGTTCAAGTCCGTGTGCATGCGCACGATGTCGCGATCCTGGCTGTCGAGACCAAGGTCTTCCATCAAATAGCGAAGCAGTTCCCGGGAATCGCACTGCGTTTGAAAAAGAAAGGCGCTGTGGACGTAGCCCTTCCATCGTTTCAGCAGTTGGAACAACAGCGTGGTCTTTCCCATCCCGGGCTGGGCCACCAGTGACAAGAACCCACGCCCGGTCTCGATCCCGTAGAACAGCGATGCCAGCGCTTCCCTGTGGGCCGGGCTGAAATACAGGAAGCGCGGGTCCGGAGTCACTCCGAACGGCTGCTCGCGCAGTCGATAAAAGTTGAGGAACATCGCTTATTCGCCATCCCGCGGAATCGCGGCAACCACCGGGCTCCCGAATAACGATTCCACCTCTTCCGGCGTCCGTAAGGACGGGTCCCAGTAATCCACGGCAAAAGCGACCACCACGCTCGACAGAGCCGCCACCAATCCGCCCAATAGCAACGCCAGCAACCATCGGGGCTGCGGCAAAAGGGGCACAACGGCGGGCTCCGCGACGACTACGTTCGAGATTCGCTGGCGGTCCAGCGCATCGTTGATGCGCGCCTCTTCCTGTTTGTGGAGGTAAAGCATGTAATTGTCTTCGTCCGCCTTCGCGGCGCGTACCATGTCCTGGTGGAGAAGCTCCTTATTGTCGAGTTCTTGGCTTTCCGCTCTGTAGGAGCGCACGAGAGAAGCGGTCGCCGTCGCGCGGGCTTCGAGTGACGCCAGGTCTGTCTGAGATTTCGCCAGCTCCGCGCGCAGCGCCTCATAGGTCGGGTCGCGGTCTGTCGTTTCATCGCGCAGCGGCGCCTTCTCGGCTGCGGCGATGGCCGCTTTCGTCTGGGCAATCTGCTGCTCCACTTGCTGAACGGGCCGGTAGGTCGGCTCGAATTTCGCCAAAAGGTCCGTGCGCTTCAGCTCCAAGTCAAGCAGTGTGGTCTTCATGCGCTCCATCAGCTGCGGATTATCGGAGGTGCGAACCTGGGCTGTTTCCCGGCTCGGCAGCCTGCCCAATTGCGCTTCCAGCTTGCGAATCCGCTGGCTGGTCTCCACAATGTTGGCCCGCGTCGTTTTCAAATCCCCTTCCATGTCGGCTAGTTTGCGGACGCTGATCTCCTTCTCGAGCGCCGGGCTGACGACCCCTTGCTCCTTACTGAAATGGGTTAGCTTGGCCTCCTCATCGGCCAGTGCTTTGCGGTATCGCTCCGCTTGCTGATGAAAGAAGTCGAACTCCCCTGGGGCCCGGTGCATGGCCAGGTGTTTCTCGAGGTATAGGCTGGCCAGCGTGTTGAGCACGCGCGCAGCCAGTTGCGGATCTCTCGAACTGTATTTCACGCTGATCAAGTTTGTCAGCTTGATGGGCTCGACCTTGAGGTCTCTTTCCAGTTTCACGACCGCACGAGAGGTCTGCTCATCGTCCGCGTTCGATCCCGATTGGTCGCCGGCTTTTTGCAGGTGACAGGTCTCGACCACCTTCGTCAACAGGTCTCTTGATTTCACTAGCTCGGCTTCCGACTGCAGCTCCGCTTCGCTGACGTCGGTTCGCAGTTGCATCGGTTGTTCCCGATCGGGCGTGACCATGTTGTCGGCGCGTTCGTGCCTCACCAGAATCTTCATTTCCGACTGGTACTTCCTCGGCAGAATCGCCGCCAGCACAATCACCAGAGAAAAAATTCCCAGGAAAGTATTGATCATCAACCGTTTCTGTCGAAAACCGACGCTCAGCAAGTCTCGCAGCGTCACCGACTGCCGCTCGTCGCCTTGTCCCTCGTTCATATTCCGCTGAAACATGCCCGCTTACCTCAGCATACCTGGATTTGCATACAAGCCCATGGATGAAGTCGGAATAAACTTTGCGATTTTGGACATGGTGTTTTTCGGCACGTAGAGAAAATCACCGGGCGCGAGATAGGCGTCCTCGTCCAGATCCCCTTCCTTCAGCATCTTTTTCATGTTTAGCTTTTTCACTTGCGCCCATCCACCCTGTACCCGGTGGAAGAGCAACACCTGCGAATGCTTTGCGGATTCTCGGAAACCTCCGGCAATGGCCACCGCCTCCGTGGCCGTGGTGTCTTCGCGGAGGTCAAACTTTCCTGGGTGCCCGACCTCGCCGCCAACGATGAAAAAGGGTTTCTCAAAATCTTTTAGCTCGACGTTGATGACCGGGTCGTGCAAAATTTTCGAATACGCCATCCGCAGCGCCTGCGTCACTTCCGGCAACGTCTCGCCTTCCACGTGCATGTTTTCTACGCCGCGCAAGGTAACATAACCGTCGGGTTGCACCGTCACGGTCTGGTTGAATTCCGGTGTGAACGGAAACTCCAGCGTCAGGACGTCGGCCGAATGCAATTGATACCGCCGGTTGCGATGCTGCAGCACGGGCGTCTGGGAGTGACTATCCGCTGTGGCTTCGCGGTCCTGAACGACTGGTTGTGAAGGTGGAGGGATCGGCTGCGGCGGGTCTTGCGCGAGCGCCGCCGCGGCTCCGGCGAAAGCCAGAAGAATGGGAAAGAAAACCCTCCGAAAAGACTGCAAAGAATGGAAGGTTTCTTGATGCTGGTAAACCACGGGGGCCTCCTCTCTCGGCGCGAAAGTTTCCGCGCCGTCTAGTCCGCCTGCAGGCTCTCGTCGCTGACGCCTTGCATTGCGCTCAACTGCACCGCCTCGCTGGGCAGAGAAGCGCGTCCGTGACGCAACGCATCTATCTCCGCGGGTTTTCCCGTCCGCACTTCCGCCACCCAACCTCGCTCCACTTCCACGGCCACCGACCGCTGCAGCAGGCTGACGGAAAGCACGAGCTTTACTCCCGATTTGATTTTGACGACGATCCCGGTCAAGCCGCGCAGCGGACCTCCCAGGATTTCCGCGACATTGCCCACTTGCATGTACGGCCAGGGCATGGCCGCAAGCCCGCTCCTTTGCACCCGCTGGATCGCCGCGATCTCCTCCTCTTCAACGGGAATCGGCGTCTTGCCTACTCCGACGATTTGCATCACTCCCGGAGTCATCAGCACCGTCAGGCGATTGTGCGGGTTCATCCGGCAGAACAAATACCCCGGGAACAACGGCACGTCGATCAATTTCGTGCGATCCGACCAGCGTCGCGTGCTCCGGTTGACCGGCAAGAAGCACTCGTACCCGGCGTTTTCCAAAAGCAGGTTGGTGCTCTTTTCCCTCCCCGTTTTGACAAGAATTGCAAACCAAGGCCACTGTTGAGATCGAACTCTCATTATCTTTCCTCTTGAGAAGCTACCGCCATTAGAGTCACAATTCGCGCTTGTAACCCTGGGTCGGCATTGCACTCCCTCGCTTTTGTGCATCGCTGCCCGAATGCGCGGACTGACTCTGCTTTCGGGAAATCCCGGCCCCACAAGTCACGCTACCGCTGCGGTCACTCCATCACAATCCGGTCTAAACCTTAAAAAACACCCAAAGATCTCCTCAGAGGTTTTCCATCGCTTTTTTGTAACATTTCGCGGCGGAAAGAAAGGGGTGGAAGCTAAGGTCGCCGAACCTCACCTTGCTCGGTTCTAGCCTAGCTGTTACTGCCGGCTCGTTTTTCCTTTCTTTATTTCTTTACTCTTTTACTTCTTTATTACACTTCTTTACTTCTTTATCACAAAAAGTCAGGTATTTCCCTTAGCTCGATTCCCGATATCATCCGATTGCCGCTTTCGCCCGGACGCCCTTATCCTCGAAGCCCACCCGGCACGCGCTCGCAAATGAGCTGGAACCGATGAAAACCAACCTGATTGGGTGCCATGCTTTTTGATTCGCCTGCCTTTATCGCGTTCCTGATTCCCGTCGTTTTTATCCTTTGGCGGTTGAACCATCGCACCCAGAACGTCTTTCTACTCCTGGCCAGTTACTTTTTCTACGGCTGGTGGGACTGGCGGTTCCTCGCGCTCATGGTTGGCAGCACCACCATGGATTTTCTGATCGCTCAGAAAATCGTTCCCGAGCAGCAAAATCCACATCGCAGAAAGTGGTTCATCTTTTCCCTGTTTCTGAACTTCACGATTCTTGGGATTTTCAAGTATTTTGATTTCTTTGCCGGGTCCTTTGTCGGCATGCTGAACAACCTTGGTCTTCACAACGTTCCCCTGCCGCTCATTCGTATCATTCTTCCTCCGGGAATTTCTTTTTATACCTTTCAGGAAGTCGCGTATATCGTGGACGTTTATAACGGACGGATTGCGGCTTCGCGATCTTTCGTCGAATACGGCCTGTTCATCAGCTTTTTCGCGCACTTGATTGCCGGTCCCATTCAACGGCCCGGACATTTGCTGCCACAGGTTCAGCGGGAACGAACTTTTGATGCGGACCGCTTCTTCGATGGCCTCATGCTGATTTTTTCCGGAATGATTCGCAAGTGCATCGTCGCGGACAATTGCGCGCTCCTGGTAAACGCGGCCTTTGGCGGCCAGCTCGGGCCGCCCAATTTGTGGGTGGTACTGCTCGGGACCTACGGATTTGCCTGGCAGGTTTACGGTGATTTCAGCGGCTATAGCGACATCGCTCGCGGCGCGGCGCAGTTGCTCGGTTTCCACTTCATGGTCAACTTCCGACAGCCCTTTCTCGCGCCCCGGTTACAGGACTTCTGGCGCCGCTGGCACATCAGCCTGAGCAGCTGGCTTCGCGACTACCTGTACATCCCCATGGGCGGCAGCCGGGCGGGTGAGTGGAAAACCGTCAAGAATCTCTTCCTGACCATGGTTCTCGCCGGCCTCTGGCACGGCGCCAATTGGACCTACGTCATTTTCGGAGCCATTCACGGAATTGTTTTGCCCATTGAGCGCTTCTTTTTCCCGGCAAAAACCAGGCCCGCCGCCGGTTCTGCCCCTGAGCCTCCGGCTGGCTTTTTCGCCTTGTGGGCCCAGCGGATCCTGACCTTCAACATCCTGTGCTTGAGCCTGGCCTTCTTCCGCGCCACTTCCCTTCACGCCGCCGCGGCGTTTCTCGCCGGACTCTCGAACTTTGCCTGGCGTCCGGAGTACGCTTCTGCATTTTTCATGCTCTGTCTTTATTCCGTGCCCCTCTTCCTCATCGATCTCCATTTGGAAGTTACCGATCAGGAATACCCGTTTGCCAACGCCTCTTATGTATTTCGAACCGTGTTAGCCGCATGCGCGTTCGTCGCGCTGGCACTTTTTTCAGGGAGCAGCCTCAATGCCTTCGTCTATTTCCAATTCTAGGCACCCGGCATTCACTTACGCCAAGATCCTGTTCGCCATTTGTGCGTCCCTTACCATCTCCTTCGAGCTGTTGAGCGATGATTTGCTCAAACATCATTCCGAAACCTATGCGCGCGTTTCTCAGCAATACGCCGACGCCTTGCGCCTGCGCCATGCCAAGCCTCGAGAACCCATGTCCGTTCTCATGGTAGGCAATTCTTTGCTCTTATATGGCGTCGATGTGGACCGCTTGCAGAAACTAACTTCCAGCCAGCTCAGCATCCACCCCATTTTTCTCGAGGCCACCGGCTACTACGACTGGCTCTATGCACTGCGGCGTTTGTTTCGCGATGGATCACGTCCCCAGGTCGTAGTCCTGGGTGTGGGTGTGAACGCCTTTCTGTCCAACGCCGTACGGCAAGATTATGCGCCGCTGATGTTGTTTGACTTGCAAGACGCTTACGACGTCGCCTCGGAGTTGAAATTCGACCGCACCGCCACCAGCAATCTCTTGCTTGATCATTCCAGCGCGTTTTGGGACACGCGCAGTGTCTTCCGCATGCAGGTTCTTCGCCATATCGTGCCACATTGCCAACAGCTTTTCCTGCTGCTGAAGCCCCAGCCGCCGGTCCCGCCGGCTCCGGAATTTATCATTGTTTACCGTGTCGAGAACCGCGAAAACATGAGCTCCAACGATTTGCCTGTCTGAAAGCGTGACCTTCGGTTCCAGCCTTGAAATTAGTTGAAATTAAATTAGGGCTGGCGAAATCCTTCCGATTTTGTTAGCGTAAGTTGCCAGAGATAGGATCCGATGTTCTCGGCGACTCTGCG
>QHYH01000099.1 GCA_003223215.1 Acidobacteriota bacterium | reverse complement strand
GTAGACACGTTCTTCCCATCATCGAAGTTGTGCTGCGTTTGCCGTCAGAAGAACGCAGAACTCAAACTCCAAGACCGTTGGAAGTGCCCTAATCCCGAGTGTCAAACGGAGCACCAGCGAGATGAAAATGCTGTCGTCAATATCTTTGTCGAAGGTTTGCGAATCTTAGCCGAGGGACGCTCGGTATCCGCCTGTGGAGGCACAGTAAGACTTGCGTGCGAACTCAAGCATGTGCCTGTGAAGCAGGAAACATCGTTGGAGACGAGCAGCCATGCTGCTTAGTAACTCCAAAGAATCCCCAGCCTTTAAGGCGTGGGGAGTCACAACTTGTACGCCCGAACAGTTCTCCACACTCACACCTGCACTTCACAGCAGCTCGCTCCAAAAAAACAGCGTGCGCCACGCTCGAACCGTAACAACGAGCGATTGACAGAGAACGCGCAGGCGCGGCCGCCTTCCGAAAACGCCGGCGAAAACAAAAAAATCGAAAACGGAAAGACGAACATGGAGGTCAAGACCACAAAAAGCGTCGAGAAGATTCTGCTGACGATGGGGTTGGGCTCGGCCGTGCCAGGCCTTACGCGCACAGGAAACGCGCAAGGCGCTTAACAGCCCGACGCCGCGCTATCCCGAAACGGCCATGGCAGTTTCGCCCGAGCGGAGTCGTACACTGCCGCCCGGCGCTAGCTCGAGAAGCTTTCGAAGAGCAAGCTCGAACAGCTGAGGCCGGCTTCGGCCTTCTGGAGCTCGGAGATATCGAGCGGGGTGACGCGATAATTGAGCGAGCCGATGCGCCCGCGCGTGCGGGGAAAGGATGCCGGCAAAATAATCGTGCCGCCGAGCGCCAAGGCGTTCCCGGCGTGCGGTTCTGAGGGATCCACGTCAATCCAGTGGTAGCCTGTAAACGGCGCGGTGTCGAACCATGTGCGATTCGCAAGCAGCGTATTTTCTGCGATCGAAGTCACGGCGGATTTCAGATGCAGGCAGCCGCTCACCGGGACGGAGACGACTTCGTAGCCGTGCGGCTTAACGATGTCCGCCAATTGGCGGATGCCTTCGGTATGGCTGCGCCTCGTGAGGCCGACAAAGAGCTTTCTGCCAATGCGAAGAACGTCGCCGCCTTCGAGCGTTCCCGGGAGCAAGACGTGCTCGAGTTTGCGGTATTTCGAGAGCTCCTTCTCGAGTGAGGCGGCCTCGCCGCGACGGCTTTCGGTACCCATGGCCAGAATCACCGCGATTTCATCGAGCACGATGGCCGGGTCTTCCACAAACATCGAATCCGGAAGATCGGGCTCGGGGGGCAGAGAGATGACCCGCGCGCCCAATTTCCCGAGAAGCACTTCGTAGGCCTGGTGCTGCTGCCGGGCCCGCGCGAGATCAATAGCCTGGCGATCGATGAAGGAAAGCTCGCAACGCGCGATGGCCGGACTGACGCCGCGGGTGATGGCGGTGAGCATGACGAGCGGCGAGAAGTTTACACGAAAAGGGAGCGAGGCCGTCGCTCATGAGGAGCTTCCTCGGTGATGGAAACAATGATGATTGGAGTGCAGTTTTCTCGGCGAATAGTGCGGCACGGTTACTCGCGAGCTGGATTAAAGAAAGACTTTCTCGAGCATGCGAGAGACAAGGAACACCAGGGGATGAGTTGGAAGCGAGGAGGCATGGTTCATCCAGAGGCGCATGATTGCGGCGCCGAGGAGCATTCCCGTGAGAATCAAGGCGATGGCGCTGAGGACGACCCATAAATCCGACTTGGAGAGCTTGAACATTCCGGCACCGGCAGCAGCCTTCTCCGCCTCTTTTCGCGATGAGACATTCTGCGCGGAATAAGTATTTCCAACGCGATTGGAGATTTCCGGTTGAACCAGGAGCGAGTATCCCTTTCGCGGAATGGTCTCCACATAGAGGGGTTTGTCGGAGGAATCGCCCAGGGCCATGCGCAGCTTGTTCACCGTGGTATTTACGTTGGCGTCATAGTTGACATGCGTGTCCGCGGGCCACAGGCGCGCGCGCAGCTCTTCGCGAGTGACGACTTCCCCCGGCTTTTCAAGGAGCGTTAGCAGCGTCTGGTAGACCTTCCCCTGGAGCTTCAGCCGGGCCCCGTTGCGCGTGACTTCCTGCCTCTGCTGATCGATCCGGAAAGGTCCAAAGTGAATGTAACGACCGGTAGAAAGCAGACCTGGCCCGGGAATGACAGGATTATCCGGTTCCTGCATCGACATGACTTCCGATGGCATAGACGGTCACCCTTACCCCTTTTCATCTATAGACGTACAAACCGTAAGAGTGTTTTCTGAAATTACGAATGTTTTCGCACATAAGTTCCATCTCTAATGATGATACTCAGGTCACGTCTCAAGGAAGATAGTTCCTTTTGCGCAGATTCCGCGAAAACCGGAATGTTACACGTCGCTAAGACCAAGTCTTTAGCTGCGATTTATACGGAATCCTGGAGACCTCCCGTCGAATCGATCCTAAATGAGACACTTTCTTGCCGTCTATTATTCCCGTCCGTTTCCGATCCTTCGCTGCTGGCCCGTGCTTTTGGTTATCTTCAATAGGAATCTCGGAGATCAGGGAGATACAGCATGGCCATACCTTCAGGGATTGTTCAAAAGCGGACATGTGTCCGAATACGGACGCTAGGCCCGGTTATCTTTCTTGGCGCCCAGGCTGTGATTCTGGCTCCGTCCCGCACTCGACCGACGGAACAAACAAAACAAGCCAGCAATGATTCCGCGAGACGCGCGGAAGCGCCGGCCGAAAAGGCTTGGAGAATCCTTCATGAGGGCTTGGAGGACGCCAATTCCGAGCGACGGGCCAGGGCGGTACACGCACTAGGTTTGCTGGCGGGAAGCGCGGGGGCTGAAAAGGCCGCGGTTCAAGGATTGCAAGACGAAAAACCGAATGTGCGGTTGGCAGCAGCCACGGCGCTCGGCTCGATGCACGCGGAGCGTTCGGCGGGCCATCTCGAAGAAGCGCTGGGGGATACGGAACCGAGCGTGGTGCTGGCCGCGGCGAATTCGCTGCTGCTGCTTCACGACGATGTGGGCTACGACACATACTTCGAAGTGCTGACCGGCGAGAAACGCGCGAGCAAAGGGCTGATCAAAGAGCAATTAGACACGCTGAAAGACAAGAAAAAGATGGCAGAACTGGGATTCGAACAGGGAATTGGGTTTATTCCGTTTGCGGGAATCGGCTACGAGGTGTTCAAAACGGTGACGAAAGACGATTCCTAGCCGGTGCGCGCCGCCGCGCTCGAAGCCATCGCCTTACGCGGTGACCCGTCGGTCGTTCCCAAAATCAGCGCGGCCCTCGACGACGACAAGGATGTGGTGCGCTTTACGGCGGCGGCCTGCGTGGCGCACTTAAGCGGCCAGCCCGGGAAGCCAGGCAGTTCGAATGCTGCGAAACCCTAGACCCCTTTCGACAGACCAACGGGCGATGAACCGCCTGGACAGAAACTGATCCGCACCATCGCTAGGTCGTTTAATTCTAGTGCCGCACAGGCGGAATTTCCGGGACCGGCGATCCGGCGGCTCGCCGCCTTCTTCCAAACTCAACGACCAAACCAGCGGCGGACAATAGCAATAGAAACACTTCGGCTCGCCCCAGTCCAGGTTTCCCTAATAGAGGAATCGGTGAACATGCTGACGATGCGTACGGCCAGCACGACGGGATCCAGGGTAGCGACGAAAACCAGCGCCCTCAGCAAGCGGCGCTCGGAAAAAGGCAGCCGACGAAAAACAGGCTGAACGCCAACGGAAAGGCTGCAAACCAGAACCCGTCCCACGGTCATCCCCAGGCCGAAGGTGAAGGCAACGCCGCGCACCCCCACGGCGGTGACCTTAGGAAAAGGTCCGAGCAGAAAGGTCTTCAAAAGTGAGGCGCTTGTCCATGTCGAGCATCTGATTTCGATACCAATACAGGCTCGCGAAGACGCCCCCTAACAACAGAATGAACCACACCGCGTTGATGGGACTCAGCAGGGACCATTGGTCGAACTGCGGAACCCAAGACTTGAAAACATAAAACCCAAACAGATAACCCACGACAATCAGAGGAGAGTGGCTCTGGAAGGAAGGATAAGCGCAGGTAAAGGGCATCTTGCGGAAGCGAACCAGCAGAATCTCTACAAGAACGACAGTCGAGGCGCACCAGATTGCGGTGTGGAGCAGGGCGGTCATCCATCCCCAAAACGCCAATGTGGAGACCAAGATGAGCGGTGCCATCCAGGACAGAGAAAACAGGAGCAGCACGCGCCTCGCCACCGACCGGGCGTCGTGCCGGTCAGCGTCGAGCCACAGCCGGAAGATCCAGTTCGCCCGCAAGTCCAGCGGAATCTCGAACGCAAAACGGATGCCCACCAGAATCGCGTAGCCCAGGATAAACGGGATCGTGAGAAATTGCACCGGAGGCGCGGTGCTCCGCCCGGCAGAAACGTGGTAGGGGCCGGCCGCGAAAGTCTCCGCGGAAATCACCAGCCCAGCGGCCAGAAAGCACAGCAGGGTCTCGAGATGCGCGGTACTGCGCAAAAGACTCCGCGACACGAATTGGCGGCAGGCGCGATGAGGAGAGGGGCGGAAGCCTAGGTTGCGAAAAAAGGCCAGCGGAGACACCCACGAAGAGATTCGAGTCATGGGACGGGCATCGGCCAGTTCCGGGAGGCGCAGGAAGGACCTGCGGAAACTGACAGCGTAGGTGGCGACGGCGATAAGCACCGCGAGCGCCACACCCATCATGGCGGCCCTGGCCATGCCGGCGCTGAAGCTATCGCTCGCTCCGACCCAAATCGATCGGGCTATCCCCAAGAAGGAAACCGGCGGCAGGACGGCAATGCGCTGCGCGTTCACTACCGAGAGACGCTTGAGTAGATCGGGCACGCTGAGGCTAGTGGCCAGCAGAACCAGGAGGATGACGACCGAGGCAAAACGTATCGATAGCGAAACTCTGCGAAAAGCCGAAGGAGGCAGAAGGGCTGCCAGCAGTCCCGCCAGCGCAAAGATGGCAAAAAAACTAAAGACACTCGCGGCCAAGACGGCGGCAGCGTGACCGGCCGCAAACCGCAGAAACAGGGAAAGAGACGGGCGGGACCCCACGACCGCTATGGGGAACAAAACCAGCGAAGCGCCGTTCGCAACGATCGAGAACGCGCCCGCCAGTAGGAGGATGGCGCAGAAATTCGCAAAGAAAATCGTGCCGAGAGAAAGCGGCAAGGGGACGAGATTCGAGTAGTCGCGGCGGTCGAGAAAGATGCTGTCCCAGCGCCACAGCGCGGCGGCTCCCGTCACGGACACCGAAAGGACGATGAAGAGGTATTCATCGGGTATGGTGGCCTTGGAGGGGTCGAAGGCCCCTTGGCCAGCGAGAAAGCGGATTAAGGAGCCGTACTTCTCCAACATCAGCAAAGAGACCAGCAAACCCGGCATGGCCAGGAGGACAAGGATGACCGCCACGCCGAGGTCGAGTTCACCTGCGTCCGCGTCGGCAGCACCGCGAAAGGTGCGGTTTAAAAAGAGCCCCACGAGGCAACCAAACGGCGATCGGCAAAAAGCGCTGCGCCGCTCGTCGAGCCATTGCCTGGTCCGTGCAATCATGAAGAGACCATTACCTCGACAATTTCGTTTGCGATCTGGGTGACATCGACGTCTTCGACAAGCTCCAGAAAAACGTCTTCGAGCGAAGACTTGCCAATCTTTTCGCGAACCGCCGACGTGGGGCCATGAGCGAGCACGTGGCCTTTCCGCAGAACAATCAAATGCGAGCAGACCTTCTCCACGACTTCGAGAATATGCGAGCAGTAAAAAACCGACTTGCCTTGAGCGCTCAGGGCCTGAATCAGGCTCTTGACCACGAGAACGGTAGTGACGTCGAGCCCGGAGAGCGGCTCGTCGAGAATCAAGACGTCCGGATTGTCCATGAGGGCGGCGATCAACAGGATCTTCTGGCGCATTCCCTTCGAATAAGAACCAAGCGTGACGTGGCGATGCGGCCATAGCGAGAAAAGCTCCACGAGGGAGCCGATCCTTGTGCTTTTCCGCGGTGAGGACATGGCCCGCAGCGTCCCCACCATGTCGAGATACTCTTCGCCCGTGAGGTGGGGATAAAGATTGGGTTCCTCCGGGACGTAGCCGAGGACTTTGCGATAGGCAATCAGATCTTTGTGGATGTTCTGGCCATGGTAGGTGACCTCTCCATAGGTCGGTTCAAGGAGGCCGGTCAACATTTTGACCGTGGTGCTTTTTCCCGACCCGTTCGGCCCCAAATAGCCGAGGACTTGTCCGGGCTCGAGCGTCAAGGCCACATTCTGAACGGCCGGGACGGAGCCATAGAATTTCGAGAGGTGTTTTGCCTCGAGCACCGCAACCTTCCTCTCACGAGCAAACCCCGTGCTTCGTGTCGCGCGGTCATTCGGCGGCGGCGCCCAAAAATCTCCGGGCCCGCAATTCGCCCCACTCGATCCAGGATCGCCGATCGAGTTCCTTCATGTAGCCCGGTTCAAGACTTCCCGCCGGCGGAAACGCCCGGGCGAGCGTCTCCGGGGGCCCGAGATAGAGCAAGGCGTCCGCCTCGCTGCTAAGGTGCGTCGCATCTCCCAAAGGGGTCCCGGCCAGCTCGCAGAGCATCGGCGCATTTCGACTGAACCGGTCGAGGCGCACGAGCTCTTGCGCCGCCGGCTGGAGGAGCCCTCGATTGTCCAGCAGAACCACATAGGTGGAGCCGGGATAACGGGATTCGACGCGCGAGGTCGCGTCCTCGTTGCGATCTCGGGACTTCCTCACGTGATTGATTCCCAAGACGACCAGGGCGCGGTGCCGTCGTCTTAAAACTTCGTTCACGATGACGTCCGCAAAAGAAAGGTTATTGTCGCCAAGGGCCTCCCAGTCGGCGTGGGACTGTAGGCGCTGCCAATCGACAGCCGTGTCGCCCGCAAGCACACGCAGACGGCGATTCGGCGGAAGGCCTTGATTGACTTCGCGGATGGCGGCAAGCCATTCGGCGTAAATCGGAGACTCCCAGGAAGCCACCTTGGTCGTGTCGCGCCAGATGTGCCGGACTTCTTCGATGGCAAGGTCTTCACCCGCGATGTAGCGGTCGAGTGAGGGCTGATTGTTGCGACTGGCGAATTCGACGACGATGTCGTTGACGGTTTCCTGGAACTTCCGGTCGCGGATCAATCGCACGTAGAACTCGCCCGCCGGCCTTAGCCAATGAACTTCGCCGATCACGACCACGGGATGTTGCCCGAATGCGGCCACGATGCCCTGGACGCCGTCAGCCACGTCGCAGGGCGTGTCCGCCTCTGCGGGTGCATGCCCGGTTTCCGCTGCCGCAACTCGACTGGCCGGAGTGTTCCCGCAAGGGATGCCCTTCGCAAACCGGTGCTTGATCTCTTCGAGCGCGCCGGGATTCCCGCGGCCAAGGGCCGAAGCCAGCGCAGCTTCCTGAAAATGCCACCAACCAGCCAGCAACAGGCAACTGACCAAGGCGCCAAACGCGATTCTCCAAACGGAGGAATGAAACGTCCATTGCCGGACGAGCGACACGAGGGCGTCGGTGAACACCCGCAAGCCCGCTTGCTCTCCTGTTTCGTCGAAAATCCACAGCATTTCGTCGGCGAACCGGTTGCGGAA
This sequence comes from Acidobacteriota bacterium, assembly GCA_003223215.1. Classification (GTDB taxonomy): domain Bacteria; phylum Acidobacteriota; class Terriglobia; order Acidiferrales; family UBA7541; genus Acidiferrum. Next base: position 77,772 of record QHYH01000099.1, on the reverse strand, counting down.
GCTCGCCGGGTGCAGCCAGAGCAGCCCTTTGTAGATAGCACGGTTCATGAGGCTTTGCCCGATTCCGCGGCGCGGAGGTGCAACCTGGCTTCTCGCAGCACGGTTTCCAGACGCACGAGGTCGGCCTCGAGAACACGCCGGCCAAATTCCGTCAGCCGGTAGTATCGCCGCGGCGGATCCTCTTTGCTCGTCCGTCCTGTCGCTTCTTTAACCAGCCCGCGATCGAGGAGTTTTTCCAGATTGCCGTACAAAGTGCCGGAACCGAGCTTGTAGTGATGTTCCGATTGCCGCGCGACTTCCTTGATGATTCCGTAGCCGTGGCGGTCTTCGCCGGCAAGCGCGAGCAGAATGTGCAGCGCCGCCGGTGCCAGGGGCAGCATGGCGCTCAGATCCTCTTTCATAGTCTGGTTACGATATATCGCAGTCCGACTCTGTTGTCAAGGGCGCGTTCTTCTCCGAGGCAGTACCTTGGTCCTCGCGGCCATGGAAAACTCTTCGGGATCCCCAAAGGCTTTTCTCGAGAACGGCCAGCCGCCTGTCGAAGTCGGCAGGCTGCCTGTGTCTGCCAGGGAACTGGCCGCTGGCGCGGCGATTCTTCACGCCATGCAAGCCCAACGAGCTGACCTTTGTCCCGGCTGCCCGCGCACCAGGCGCTACTTCAATTTGCTCCCGCGGCGGAAGGGAGTACGGAAATTTCCACGCTCGAAGGGAAGCGTTTCGAGCGATAAATGCGCTCGGTGGCTTTCTGGTAGTCCGATTCCTCGGCTGCAAAAATGTTCGGGACGAATTTTTGCGGGTTGCGGTCGATGAGGGGAAACCAGGTGCTTTGCACCTGAACCATGATGCGGTGGCCGTTCTTGAACACATGGTTCGCGGTGTGCAGATCGATCTTAAAAGGCGTGACCACGCCGGGCGAGATCGGCTCCGGCTTTTCGAAGGAGTTGCGGAAGCGCCCCCGGAAGACTTCATCGGCAATCATCAGCTCGTAGCCGGAGAGCTGCCATTTCTCCGGATATTTTTCCGGATACACGTCGATCAGCTTGACGATCCAGTCGGCGTCGCTGCCGGTCGAGGACGCAAAGAGTTTGGCGGTGACCTGGCCGGCAAGCGTGACGTCTTCCTTGAGCACGTCGGTTTGCCAGGTGACTACGTCCGGGCGGTTGTCCACGAAGCGCTGATCCTCGACGAGCCAGGTGTACCAACTGCCGGGGTGGTCTTCGGGATAGGTCATATCGACGGGGCGATGACGATAAGGCACGGGATGCGCGGGGTCGCTCGTGTAGTTGTCAAAGGCCTCGGCGGATTCTTCGGTCGGGGCGTCGAGGGAGAGCTTGCTGTCGGGGTGAAAGTAGAGATTCTGCGTTTTGGCTTCGCGCGGAGGCCAGGAATCGAATTTCACCCAGGTGTCGCTGCCGGTCTGGAAGAGCAAGGCTTCTTTCAGAGGGAGACTGCCTTGGTTCTTCAGCCAGTAGGCAAACCATGGGGCCTCGATTTTCTGACGAAAATAAAGCGCGGTGTCGCTGCCAAAGGGAATGAGGCCGAGCGAATTGCCCGCGCCGTGCGCCCAGCCGCCGTGGTTCCAGGGGCCGGCGACGAGATAATTCAGGTGGTCGGGATCTTCTTTTTCGAGGATCTCGTAGATTTTCATGGGGCCGTAGAAATCTTCCTGGTCCCACCAGCCGGCGACATTCAGGTTTGGCACCCGGGGCCGCGTCAGGATGTAAGGCATGGCCTGCTGCTTCCAAAAAGCATCGTAGTTGGGATGCGCGACGAAGTCGTTCCACGTGGGAAGCGCTCCGTGGATGTACTTTTTGCTGGCGTTCGAAAGCGCGCCGAGCTGCAGGTACCACTCATAAGTATCGAAGCAATCAAATTGAAACGAAAAGTTGGTCTTGTCGGTCTCCATCATGGTGGAGTATTCGAAGCCGTAGCTCAGGCGGAACGCACCGTTGTGATGAAAATCGTCGCCGAGAAACATGTCGGCGGGGGAAGCCTGCTCGGAAACGGCTTTGAGCGCCGGGTGCGGCTCGAGCATGCCCATCACGGTGAGCCAGCCGCCGTAGGAGACGCCGAGCAGCCCGACGCGGCCGTTGTTGCGGGGAACGTTTCTAGCGAGCCAGTCGATCGAGTCGTAGGTGTCCGTGCCTTCATCGATGGCCTTGGGATTTTTCGGATCACGAACGGGCCGCTGCATGACGAATTTGCCTTCCGAGCCGTAGCGCCCGCGAATGTCCTGCAAGACGAAGATATAGCCGTCGGGAATCATTTCCGCGTAGCGGCCGAGTTTGCGGCTGTAGCCTTTTTCGTCGTCGGCAAGACCATACGGGGTGCGCTCGAAGATGATGGGCCGGGGCTCGGACACGTTTTTGGGCGAATAGATTTCCGTGTGCAGCTTCACGCCGTCGCGGGCGGCGATCATGACGTCGGTCTTATCGAAGATCTTCGAATAGTCGGCGCGCTCTTGCGGCACGGCGGCAGCTCTGGCCAGAAGAACAAGGGGCAAGACCAAATAGACATACTTCCCGTCAAGTGTAAACGGTCGCACGAGTTTTTCCTCCTCCTTGCCTTGGTTCGGTTAGCCGTCGGCTTTCTCGACCACGCAGAAAAGATTGCCGCTGGGATCTTGCAAAACAACGAAGTCGCGGCCCGGTTTATACCGCCAGGGATAGCGGGGGTCGCCCCAACGCTGGTTAAAGGTTCGACTTCCGCCTCTCGATTGTTGTGGACAGGTCGAGGTGCAGTCTGCTTCGCTTGCCGGAACGTTTCTCTCAAAACGCGGTTCAAAGACAGGTTCGGCCCCTTCCCCTGAGGGTCGCGAAGAACGACCGGAGCCGCTTGTTGCCGGCTCTCTCGGAACGTAGTGGAGTGCTTGTTGCCAGAACGCGAGCATCTTGTCAAACTCATACGAGCGAATGACGATAGAGCCGATCTTCATTTGCCTGATTCCGCCCGCCAAACTGGCGATTACTCTTGCGGCCCTTACGGCAGGATAGTACACGAAAGCGGGTCGGCTCTGTTACACTGGAAACGGTTCGACCGCACCTCGAGAAGCGATCCCCAAAAGGAGACATATCCGGGCTGCTGGTTGTTTGGAGCGGCTATTTTTGTGTTTAGAGGAGCCGGCGCACGAGCGCGCTATTCAGACAAAAAACCATGAGTCAAGAGATTCGCAACATTGCCATCATCGCGCACGTGGACCACGGCAAGACCACGCTGGTCGACGCCATGCTGAAGCAAAGCGGCATTTTCCGCGCCAACGAAGCGGTGGTCGAGCGGGTGATGGACTCGAACGAACTGGAACGCGAGCGCGGCATCACCATTCTGGCGAAGAATACCGCGCTGTTTTTCCGGGGCACGAAAATCAACATCGTGGATACCCCGGGTCACAGCGACTTTGGCGGCGAAGTCGAGCGCGCGCTGCGGCTGGTCGACGGCGTGGTCGTGCTGGTGGATGCGAGCGAAGGGCCGCTGCCGCAAACGCGTTACGTGCTGCAAAAGGCGCTGGCCGCCAAGCTGCCGCCGGTGATCGTGCTGAACAAAATCGATCGCGCCGACGCGCGCCCCAAAGAAGTGCTCGACGAGATTTACGACCTCTTCATCGATCTGGATGCGACGGAAGACCAGCTCGACTTTCCCATCGTCTACGCCAATGCGCGCGACGGCGTGGCGCAAGCCAAGCCTGGCGACCATTCGAAGGATTTGCTGCCGCTTTTTGAAGCCATCGTGAAACACATTCCCGCGCCGCCGGGCGATCCCGCAGGCACCCTGCAAATCCAAGTGATGAACCTGGACTACAGCGAGTTTCTGGGACGCATCGCGATTGCCCGCGTGTTCCACGGCACGCTGCGGCGCGGTGAGGAAGTCGGCGTCAGCAAGCTCGACGGAAAACTCCAGCCCACCAAGATCACGAAACTTTTCACCTTTCGGGGACTCGAGCGCGACGAAGCCGAAGAGGTTGCCGCGGGCGATATCGTGGCGATTGCCGGCGTCGAAGACATTCAAATCGGCGAGAGCATCACCGACCTCGCTTCGCCGGCGCCGCTCGAGCCTTTGCTGATTGACGAGCCCACGCTGGCCATGATTTTCACGGTAAACAGCGGGCCGCTTTCCGGCCATGACGGCGCGTATCTGACCTCGCGCGACCTCCGCGACCGCCTGCAAAAAGAACTGCTCACCAACGTCTCGATTCGCGTAGAGGACACCGACACGCCGGAATCGTTTCGCGTGCTGGGGCGCGGCGAGCTGCAACTCGCGATTCTCATCGAGACCATGCGGCGCGAGGGCTTCGAGTTGATGGTGGGCAAGCCGGAAATCGTGACGCGCATGGAAAAGGGAAGCAAGCTCGAGCCCGTGGAGCGCCTGGTGGTCGACATTCCCGACAATTTCATCGGCATCATCATGGAGACCATCGGCGGCCGCCGCGGCGAGATGACCAAGATGAGCAATCACGGCTCGGGGCGCGTGCGGCTGGACTTCAAGATTCCTTCCCGCGGATTGATCGGATTGCGCAGCCAGCTGCTGACCGACACGCGCGGGACGGCGCTGATTCACTCGCTCTTCGATGGCTGGACGCAATATGGCGGGGAGATGGCGCTGCGTCCTACGGGCGCGCTGGTGGCCGACCGCGCCGGAGTTTCGACGGCTTTCGCACTGTGGAATTTGCAGGAGCGGGGCGAGCTGTTTATCGGTCCCGGTGTTGACGTTTACGAAGGGATGATTGTCGGCGAAAACTCGCGCGAGCAGGACATGGACGTGAACGTCACGAAGGAAAAGAAGCTGACCAACATGCGCTCGTCGACGGCGGACGAAGCCATCCGGCTGATTCCCCACCGCGAATTGAGCCTCGAACAGGCGATTGAATTTATCGCCGACGACGAGTACGTGGAAATCACCCCGAAGACCATTCGCTTGCGCAAGAAGGTCCTGCAAGCCAATAAGCGCCCGCGCCGCTGGCAGGAAATCCGCGCAAGCCAGGAAACTGCGCGGTAGAGTTTTTTGGGCGACGGTTGAAACCTAGTCTAGGACCGAGGTCAAAAACTACCGGGCGGCCTTCCCGAGCAACTCCTCCAGGTACTGCTTCCAAACCGCCGCACGCGTGTGCGTGCCGTGGCCGCGGGTTTCCTCGGAGATCGCCAGCAGGACGAAGCGGCCGTTTTTCACCTTCTTGCCTTCGCGTTCGGCAATCCCGAGTTCGGGCGGGTTGATGAAATCGTCGGCGGAGTTGATGTACATGACGGGCGCGGTGATTTTTTCGAGCTGCGGCGAAGGATTGTAATTGCGGGAAGCGTTCACCTGGTACAAGAGATCGTTGGCATCAAGCCCGGCGGAGCGCGCCTTGAAATAGTCCTCGAGATATTTGTCGGCGGCATCTCGCGTGGGCAAAGTTTTCTGCATATAGAGCGGCGCGCTGCCGGCAATCAGCAGCAAGTCGAGGGCCGTGCGCAGGGCCTGCTGCGGTTCCGAGGAATATTCTCCGCCTTTCCATTCCGGGTCGTTGCGAATCGCGTCCATCACCATTTTGCGCCAGACGCGATTGCGGCCGGCGATCTCGACGGGCAGGCAGGCGAGCGGCATGACCGCATCCATGAAATCGGGATAGGTTTCGCCCCATACAAACGAATGCATGCAGCCCATCGAGGTGCCCATGACCAGGCGGAGATGGTTCACGCCGAGGCCTTCAGTCGTCAGGCGATGGTGCGCGGCAACCATGTCGTCGTAGTCGTATTGCGGGAAATGCGCATGCAGGCCGTCGCTGGGCTTGGAGGATTTTCCGTGGCCGATGCCGTCGGGAAGAATGATGTAGTAGCGCGCAGCGTCGAGAAGCTGGCCCGGGCCGAACAGTTCGCCCGAGAAAATGGGTTGCAGGAATTGCTGGCCGGTGCCGCCGGTGCCATGGAGGATCAAGACGGCGTTGGTGGTACGGCCCTGGGCGTCGCGCGCGGGCTTTCCGAGCGTTGTGTAGTGAAGGCGCAGCTCCGGGAGCGATTCGCCGGAGCGAAACTGGAAATTCTTCACGACAAAGTCGCCTTCGGTCGACGCCGGCGTCGCGGCCTGCTGTCCGGCTGCCGGCGATTCGCGCAGGAAGAGCGCGGTAAACAAGCAAACGAGCACTCGTAGGAAGGATCTGGGCATGACGCACCTCAAGAATTTGCTCCGGAAGGAGTGGACTCTATCACAAACAGCACCCGACCGGGTTTGCGACCGAGCGGGAGGCCTGGCGATGGAATGTTTTGAGGTGTTTCACGTCAAACATCCTTGCTTTAGCGCTGCTGGGTGCATAAACTGCCCCAGCCCGACAATCGCCTCCGGGGTGGATTCATGCGAAAAGGGTTGTTCCCGGTTTTCTGTTCGTTGGTGCTGGCTTCCTTGTTCGCTGCGCGTTGCCGTGCCCAGGCCGCGCCGAAACTCGCTCCCGAGCTGCGCGCGTTCGTAAAGGAAGACGCGCCGCTCGTTGCGCTGACGCATGTGCGCGTCATCGACGGCACGGGCGCGGCCCCTCGAGCCGACCAAACGCTCGTGATTCGCGAGGGAAAGATCGCTTCGCTTGGCGACCGCGCCAGCACAAAGATTCCCGAAGGTGCGAAGGTCGTTGATCTTTCCGGGCGTACGGTCATTCCGGGCCTGGTCGGCATGCACGACCACATGTATTACCCGTCGCCGGGCGGGCCGCCGCCGCTTTACCCCGAGCATGCCGCAAGTTTTCCGCGGCTGTATCTGGCGGGAGGCGTGACTTCGATTCGAACCACGGGAAGCATCGAGCCGTATGCGGATCTCGAGCTCAAACGCGACACGGATGACGGGAAGATGGCCGGCCCCAAGATTCACGTCACCGGGCCGTACCTGGAAGGCCCGGGAGCCTTCGCCCTCCAAATGCATCAGCTCACCGATGCCGAAGATGCGCGCCGCACGGTGGAATTCTGGATTGCGCAGGGCGTGACGTCGTTCAAGGCCTACCAGAACATCACGCCGGAAGAACTGGGCGCGGCGGTCGAAGCCGCGCACGCGCACGGCATGAAAGTGACGGGGCATCTTTGTTCCATCGGCTTTCGCGAGGCGGCAAGCTTGGGCATCGATGATTTGGAGCACGGCTTGGTGGTGGACACGGAATTTCTCACGGGCAAGAAACCGGGATTGTGCCCAAGTCCCGCGGAGGCCGACAAAGCCCTGCTGCCACTCGAGGTCTCGAGCGGGCCGATTCACGACATGATTCGCGACCTCGTGGCGCGCCACGTTGCGATCACTTCCACGCTGCCGGTGTTTGAGACCTTGGTCCCGAACCGCGCGCCCCTCGACGGCCGGGTGCTCGATGCCATGCTTCCCGAAGCGCGCATTTCCTACCTGAGAAGGCGTGCCTTGCTTTCCGACGGGGCCGCGAAATCGGATTGGCCGGCACTGTTCAAAAAAGAACTGGAATTCGAGCGCGAGTTTGTGAGGCAGGGCGGTTTGCTGCTGGCCGGACTCGATCCCACAGGATATGGCGGCGTGATCGCGGGATTCGGGGACCAGCGCGAAGTGGAGTTGCTCGTCGAAGCGGGATTCACACCCCTCGAGGCGGTGCACATCGCCACTTCGAATGGCGCCGAGTTTCTCGGCGAAGGGGACAAAATCGGCACGCTCGCCGTCGGCAAGCAGGCCGATCTCGTGGTGATTGACGGCGACCCGTCCGGTAACATCAAAGACATCGAAAAAATAGAGATAGTGTTTAAGGACGGCGTGGGTTACGATTCGGCAAAACTCATTGAATCGGTCCGCGGCCTGGTTGGATTGCGCTAGGACGCTTGCCAATGGGGCCGCAACGAATTGCAAATAGTTGGGTTAGAGGCACGGTCTGAGGTACAGTCAGTACTTCAGGAAGCATCAGGAGTTCGAGCGCCCGGCATCCAACCGGTTAAAACGGGGCAGAGCCAAGCAACTTCCTATGCGCTCCAAAGGAGATGATCTAATCCGTGAATCATGTTCCGGGGGTAAACGGTGACGCAGTGCATCCCACGATTGCCGCGACGGCCACGGCGCTTCCGCCGTACACGATCACCCGCAACGATGTGAAGTATTACATGGGCCGCGTCTTCGACATTCCCGAGCGGCGCGTGGAAGCGATGATGAGCATCGTGGATAACGCGCAGGTGCACAAGCGCTACTCCATTTTCCCCATCGACTACACCATTGAGCCGCGCGCGCTCTCGAAGACCAACAACGAGTACATCGAACACGCAGTGAAGCTCGGCCGCGAAGCCGCCGAAAAGTGTCTCTCACGCGCCGACCTCAAGCCGGAAGACATCGACCTGATCATCACCGTTTCTTGCACCGGCTTCATGATTCCTTCACTCGACGCTCATCTCATCCACCAGATGGGCTTTCGTCCGAACGTGCGGCGTATGCCCTTTACCGAGCTGGGCTGCGCCGCCGGAGCCATGGCTCTCGGCCGCGCCGCGGATTACTTGAAAGCGCATCCGGGCGGGAACGTCCTGATCATTGCCGTGGAGCTGCCGTCGCTTACCTTTCAGCGCAAAGACATATCTCAGGCGAATCTGATTTCTTCGATTCTGTTTGGCGACGGTGCCGCCGCGGTGATTGTCCGGGGAAATCCCGGACCGGGACCAAAAATTCTAATTTCTGAGACTTATACGTTTCCCGATTCGCTTTTCGCCATGGGATTCGACCTGCGTGATTCCGGCTTTCACATTATTTTGGACAAAGATGTTCCGGAAATGATCGGGGGAAAAATCCGCGGGCTGGTGGAGGGATTCCTCGAGCGCAATGGACGGAAAAAGGAGGACATCAAGGGATGGATCCTGCACCCGGGCGGCGCGCGATTGCTCGGAAATGTGGAAGCGGAGTTGGGCCTGTGCAAGTGCGACACACAGCCGTCCTGGGACATCCTCGGCAACGTCGGGAACCTCTCGAGCGCGACCATTCTTTTCATCCTTCAGGAATGGCTTGAGAAGCGCCCCCTTAAAACCGGCGATTACGCGCTGGCCGCCGCTTTTGGACCCGGCTTCAGCGCGGAATTTCTCTTGCTGCAATGGGCCTGAGTCGTTACCTTTACCTGGCGCTCCTGGCCGCAGTGGGAGTACTCCGGCTCGTCGAACTGCGAATTTCGCACAAGCACCAGGAGCGCATGCTGACCCAAGGGGCCGTTCGCGTCCCCGAACCGCACTTCAAATGGATGGTCGTCGTTCACACCGGGGTATTGGTTAGCGCTGCCCTGGAAGTGGTCCTCCTCCACCGGCCTTTTCTTCCCCTTCTCGGCGCGACGATGTTAGCTCTGTTTTCTGCATCTAATCTAATGCGCTTCTGGGTCGTTCGCACGCTAGGAGACCTGTGGAGCGTCCAGGTGATGGATTCCACGCGAATCGGCGTGGTGACCACCGGGCCGTTTCGCTTCGTGCGGCATCCCAATTACACCGGGGTGATTCTGGAGATGATCTCGCTTCCGCTCATTCACACGGCATGGATCACGGCCCTTCTAACTTCCGCCGCTCATTCCATCACCTTGTCCACGCGGATTCGTGCGGAAGAACGCGTGCTCATGGCCAATCCCGAATACCGCACGGCAATGGGCCACAAACCGCGATTTTTGCCCGGCCTGTTTTAGGGCCCGGCCTGTTTTGGAGAACGGGTTGTTTTAGAGCCGAGCTTGTTTTAGAGAAAGATGCTCGAATGCGCTTGCGACTCCTTTTCTGCTTCCTCCTCCTACTGCCAACCGCCGCCCTGAAGGCGCAACCCCTGGAAGATACGGCGACACCCGCGTTCGTGCGCGTCCCAGAACTTGCTTCGGGTTTTCGCCAGCTTTATATTCAACGATTCCCCGAAGGCCGCGCCCAGTTCGAGGCCTGGGAATCGCAGCACCCCGACGAGCCTTTTGGGCAGGTGGCCATCGCCGCTAGTTATCTCTTCGAAGAGTTTTACCGCCAAGGCGTGCTTACCAGCGACTTCTTTTTGAACGAGAAAAAATTCCTTCACGGCATCGACGGCGAGCCTGACCCGGTGCGCATGGAGAGCTTTGAAACCGCCATTCAAAAAGCGCGCGAACTCGCCTCGGAGCGTCTTGCAAAAGACCCCCGCGACCCCGAAGCTCTCTACGCTCTCACACTCTCGGCGGGCATGGAATCGGACGCCGACATGATTCTCAGGAAGCACAATTTGGACGCGCTGCACAGGCTAAAGGAAGCCAATGCCCATGCCAAGGCGTTGTTGGCCGAGCGGCCCGATGCGAAAGACGTTTATCTTGCTTTGGGGTCCGCGAATTACATCATTGGGAGTTTATCGATGGGCTTTCGCGCGATGCTGTGGTTCGGCGGAATCCACGGTGACAAGAAGCTCGGAATGCGTCAATTGGAGGAAGCCGCAGACGGAGGCCGCTATCTGGAGCCTCTTGCCAAGATCATGCTGGCGTTGTCCGCGCGTCGCGAGAAACAAAAACCGCTGGCGCAGAAGCTTCTTCGCGAGCTAACCGCAGAGTTCCCCGAAAGCCCGCTCTACCCCGCCGAGTACGCCAAAGCCATGGGTCGGCCGATTCCCGCATCCATGCATCCTTAGAGTGTCTTTCCTTCCGTGTGTTTTCGCGATTGTGACGCTCGTCTCACGGGCATTGCGACCGGAGCCGATTCCTGCTGCTCGGTCGCGCATGGCTCGTAAGCCCGTAGGCCGGTTGTTCATCGACTCGCCGCCACAGCTGGCGGGATGGAGCTCCATCCCGCATTTTTGTTGAATCGACCCACCGCCATCCCCGCCCAAGGCTTGGGCAGAGAAAAAACCGGGCCAGATTTTTTCGGATAGTCTAGAATTTCGCTTCCAGTGATTTCTCCGAGGGCACCTACGGCAAGGCGGTGAAACGTGTTCGAGCGCGATTTGCTCAAAGCCCGGGCTATCTTTCTCACCGGCGGAGGCACCGGACTCGGCCGCTCCATGGCTCTGCGGTTTGCCGAATTGGGAGCGCGGGTATTCCTCGTGGGCCGCCGTGAGGACCCTCTTCGCGAAACGTGTGACGAGATTCTCAGGCGGGGCGGCCAAGCAGCCCACGCCACGTGCGATGTTCGCGACTACGGCGCCGTCGAAGCTGCCGCGGCTAAAGCGGAGCAGCAATTCGGAGAAATCCATGCGCTCGTCAACAACGCCGCCGGCAATTTCATTGCTCGCACCGAAAAGCTCTCGGCCAACGCGTTTAACGCTGTCGTAGGTATCGTGCTGAACGGCTCTTTTCACTGCACGCAGGTTTTTGGCAAGCGCTGGATGTCGCGCAAAACGGGCGGGAATGTGTTGAACATCGTGACCACCTATGCGGCGGCCAACTGCGGCTCGGGCTTTGTCGTGCCTTCCGCCTGCGCCAAGGCGGGTGTGTTGGCCATGACCACCTCGCTCGCCGTCGAGTGGGCCAACTATCACATTCGGTTGAACGCCATCGCCCCGGGCCCTTTTCCAACCGAAGGCGCCTGGTCCCGCCTGATGCCTTCGAAACAATTCGAGGAACACAGCCTGGACAAGCACCCCATGAAACGCTTTGGACGCCACGAAGAATTGGCCAACCTCGCCGCCTTCCTGCTCAGCGACATGGCCGAGTACATCAACGGCGAATGCGTGGTGATCGACGGCGGCCAGTGGCTGCGCGGTGCCGGAGAATTCAACGACCTGCTGCTTTTGCCGGAAACTGCGTGGGAAACGATGGAAGCCGCGCGAGGAAAAAAATCCTAGTGCCTGATGCCGTTACTCGGGAAGCGCGCGTTTTCGCAGTTCGACGCCGAGCTTGGCCTCGCCAATGACCTGCCCATTGGCTTCGGCGCGCACCGTGACGTGTTGCGCCTCTGCCTTCTTCCCGGTTTCCTCCGGCAGCGCCGGCAAACTCACTTCCACTCGCGCGGCGGAGGTTTGTTTTGCCGCTACCGTAAATTTTCCCGTGCCGATCCCGGCCCTCCATCCTGCGGGCAAGCTGGCAGAAAGCGTGACTTCCTGCGCCTTCGCGGTCTGATTGCGAATCCACAACGGAATCACCAGTGTTCCCGGCGCTTCGAGGGCGATCTCTGGCGGCTCGGGATTCGGCAAATTGGCAAGTCCGTGGGCGCGGCGGAACTCGGCATAAAAACTCCACGGGCCGCCAAGCTCCATCGCCAAATCCGGCCTCGCGGGTTCCGGCGTAACTTCGGGCCGCGCGTAAGGAATCGCACCCGGCGTGATGCCTTCAAAAACGTCTCCGCTGACGCTGCCTCCTACCAAGGACTTGCCCAGCACGAAATGCTGATCTGCTCCCCAGCCGTCTTGCGAAGTAGCCATCTTTTCGATTTGCGCCTCGTCCATCTGCGCGATCTTATCGAGGTAGGATTTGGCTTGCGTCTGATGAGCACGAAAAGCATCCAGCGCCATCCGCCAGTACGGCTTGTTACTCAATCGAGAGACTTCCTTCACCGAGTAGCTCGGACCTTTGCCGCGGAAAATGTCCTGGCGATCGGCATCTGGAAAGTAATAGATCTTCTTCACCTGCCATGGCCGCAAGTTTTCGAGGAAGGGTTCGAGCCGCTTCATGGGACCGGCAACCTGCTCGGGAAATACAGCCGGGTTCCCCGCGAGATCAAAGGCTTCGGTCGAGAGCACGCCGGAAGCCTGATGGTCGCCGTGATCCTCCCCGATAAACGTGCCCGGCAGAAAAGTAAGGATGACTTCCGGCCGCGTCAGGCGCACCAGCCGCACCATTTGCGCGAGAGTTTCTCCGTGATCCCAGTTTGCCAGTGACACCAAAACGTCCTGCGTAGCCGTATCCTTCCCGCTGAGAAACCAAACGTTGTTGATGCCGAGCGTCGCGAGCGCATGGCGCGCCTCGATCTCGCGCACATCTCCGAGCGCCGCCGCCTGCTCCGCTCCCGCTTCGTTCGAACCGCTGCTCCCGCGCGTAGCGAAAACCACGGCGATGCGCCTGTGTTCGTCGAGCGCCCGGGCGAGATACGGCGTTACCGCGGCTTCGTCGTCGGGATGCGCCACCACCACGAGAATGTCCGCTTTGTAGCGCTCATCTGGCTCGGCGAGCGCCCTCCCTTCCTGCGCCATGGCCTTCGGCGGGAGTGCAGTTAGGAACACGGTCAGCAGAGCTCCGGCAAATCGAAGCATTGGTGATCCTTTAAAGATGAATTTCAGGAGGTCAGCGAACCTCTGCCCCTGCCTGACTTCGACGGTTTTCCTAATCTTGAATGGAGCCGTCGAGGCCTGAAGGTAGTTTGTCTCATTTTGTGATCGGAGCAAGTCATTTTAGCTTTGCATACTTCACTTTGCTTCCCTCCGAATACGGCCGAATTCGACTCCGTGAGCGCCCTGGAGAATTGGGTAGAGAAAGGACAAGCGCCCGACAAGTGCATCGCATGCCGCTCAATGGAAGGCATCGTTGAGCGCTCGCGGCCCATCTTCCCCTATCCGGTCGTCGCGCGCTGTTCCGGAAAGGGCGATCAGGCGATCCGAGCAAAGCCGAGGGTTCTTGCCGAGGAAGGAATGGTTGATTCAGTTCAGCCGGAATTTCACCGTTACCGAGAGATGCATGGCCACCGCTTGCCCATCCAGGCGCGCAGGTTCGTACTTCCACTGGCGCACCGTTTCGATGGCTGCCTGCTGCAAGGTCGTCGGGCCGGAAAGCACTTTTACGGTCTTAACGTTGCCGCTCGCGTCGATCAGCGCGTCCACCACCACGTCTCCGCTGACGCGCGTTAATTTTGCAAGCGAAGGATAAACAGGCGGCACCGAGTGAATCAAGCGCGCCTGCTGAACCATTCCGCCAACCGGGACTTGCAAGGGCGGCGGCGTCAGGCGGCCGTTGAGCACCCCGCCAGAAGTTTCCTCTTGTGGAACAGCCGGCTCCTTTTGAATGGCAGGTGCTTCTTCCACTGGATTGTCCGGCGCAGAACCATTGTCTGCCGGGCGATTGATGATGGGAGCCGCCAGAGTATAGGTGTGGGGAGTCCCGAGATCCTCGGCCGGAGGCGTGTCTTTCTCCTTCGCAACTCTGGCTGGGGAAGAGGAAAAGGCCGGAGACTCGGTCTCGGCGCGCCTGGGAATCTGATCGTTGGCTTTTTGGGAATCCTTGCGAACAAACCACAGCATCCAGCGTTTCCCACTCTCGTCGAGCACCTCTACCTGAAAAGGCGGCGCGGCTTCGGAAGGGACAACCAGGGGAGCGTCGGCAGAAGGAACATTGGCTAGGCTGGTCGCGCCTGCGGCCAGGTCAGCGCGGCGAGCCTCCCGGGCCATGAACACTCTTACGCCGACCGTCACCGCAAACGCCGCAAGGCAGCCCGCGACAACCAGAAAAGTCAACCGCGCCACCGAGGGCTGCGCGGCCGGGGACGACGCGACGCTCGGCTGCCATTCGACGGCCTCTCCCTGGCGGGCCAACGCAAGCACCGGGAACTCCGGCACCTCGAGCCCGGCCACGGCTGGGGGCGGTTCCGGCTCTTCGACCGGCTCTTCAGGAGATTCCGGCGCATCCAGTTCAACCACACTCTCTTTCGTCTCTGCCTTGCCGGCCGTTTCCGGCTCTGGAGTCAAGGCAGCGAGGGGCAGGGGCAACTCCGTTTCTTCCGCGGCCAGCGCGAGCACTTCTTCTTTGGCGCTCTCGGTTGCGGCAACCGTGTTCGTCGAGGCTTCAAACGACAGCCACTGCCGGATATGTTTCCGGTTTCCGTCGGCCAACTCGACAAATTGCACTCCGGCAGTTCTCTCAAACTCCTGCAGCCAGACGATTTCGCCGGTTGCTTCGAACGATTCGCCGAGAACGCTGGCGTCGTGCGGCATGGGCATGCAGCCCATGACCTGAAACGTGAAGTTGATTCGCGCATGCAAGACGGGCGGCCTCGAGAACTCAAAAGCCATTCCGCCCTCGCTCATGTTGGTGAGCTTGCCCCAATTGTCCTCGCCGAAATACACCAGCACCACATAGTGATTGAGCACTCCCCGCGAAGAGCTGCGCCGCTCTCCGGGTTTTGCCTTGTCAGTCGAAATTACCGGTGAAGAAGACATAAGCTCATCCTGCCGGTTTCGGTCTTATGCGTCGTTAAGCGGCATAGACCGGGCTCCTCTCGAGCAAACTTTGCGGCTCCTGCCGGGTCTCTTGTTCCACGCCGGCGCATCAATCACTCGCCTGCGACGTTTCCTGGAGCTGTTCCCAACCGCTCGGTAGCTCGAGCTGCCAGTGATTGGTCTGATCGAACAGAACAAACTCTCCGACGTTCTCGAGCCGCTCCTTGACAAAATTTCTCATCTTGTCGAGGTATCCCGCGTCTTTTTCCGCCGGCCAGTTAAACGGCTGGGTGATTTCAATGGCCAGCCGCGCGTGCTGCTTCGCCGGCAAAAACACCGGATAAGCAAGCCGAATCGGTTCCTCCTGGCTAAAGCTGCCATCGGTTTTCAGTTTGCTCAGAATCACCAGGCCGGGTCCCTCGGCAAGGTGATAGTCCGAATCCGTGTTGTTCTCGAGCTCATAGGAAATAATCAGGGAGGAGCGCGTTTTGTCGATTTGCTTGAGCTGGCTTCCAATATAACCCGCGCTGATGGGCTTCTGACTCCATGCCGCGGCTTCCTCGCGATTCGAGCGTTTGAACAGGGAGGTACTGTTGGCAAGCAGGGCTAACGCCAGAAGCGTTATTCCTGCGGACCCTACGATCCACAGTAACTCTTTCCGGGACACCCTATACTCCGTCCGGGGCTGGGGCTCCAACGATGACATTCTAATGAACTTGCGGCGCGCTTCGCCGCTTCCAGTTTTCCGTATCATCCCAACATCGCGCTGGACAAGCAGGGAAAAACCCTAACTTGGACGCGGGTCTACGGTGTATCTCCTATAGCAGGTTTCCGGCGGGATAGCCAATAGTTTTTTTTGCGGTTGGTGGCCTCGGCGGCACCTGCCGAACCCCGCCGCTATCCCCGAATCTCAAGGCCGCCTTTTCCGGAAAGGGCTTCAGCAAAATCTCACGCGATGTCGCCGTCTTCATCCTTTGCCGCGCCTGACGCGGAAGCCGGTTTTAGTTCCGCGAGGCCTGCCGATTTGAGCTGGCGATTGAGCGCCGGAAGATCGCTCGCCTGGAAGGCCTGCCAGAGTTTGCGGGTAGCCGTGAAGTCGCTCTCCAGAGCGGTGATGGCGGCAAGCTGCGCGGCCGTTGGAGCCGCGTCAGCGCGGTCGATCTCGGAATAGAGCGCGCCGATCATGCCTGAGGTGCGAGTCAAGGTCGGCGCAGGCGACGCGCGAGCTCCAGAACCTCCCTGACCGCCGGCGCCGCCGAGAATCGCGGTCAGTTTTTTGTCAAAAGCAGAGACCGCTTCGGCAAGCGGACCGGAGATTTTTTCGGCCGGTGAACCGGCGGTGCTCCCGACGGTAGCCAAGGCGGGTGCTTTGCCCGTCAGTCTTTGGACCTGCTCATGGAGAGCCCGGGCCTCGCTAACCGCCTCGGTCGTTTGCGTCATCATTCCCGCCAGCAGCTGCTGTTTCTCGAGCTCCTCGGCGAGATCTCTCTCGGAGCCTTTTACGCGCGGGTCCATCTTCACGTCGAGCGGTTCGCTCGACGTGTGTCCGTTCGCCGTAAGGCGGAGGGTGTACTCCCCTGGAACGGCCATGGGGCCCCCGGGCGCACGCGGCGTGTCGCCGGGAACGGCGGAGATGGGATATTCCGAGCGCGTCGCGCGCGGCGCCGGGTAGCGCAAATCCCATACCCAGCGGTGCATGCCCGCAGTGCTCGGAAGAGCTTTGGAGATGCGAATCCAATAGCGCGGGATCAACTCCTTCCGGAGCTCTTCCGCGGAAGGCTCGGGTTTGTCAGTGCTCGAAAATTTGCGCACGATCTTTCCTTGGGCGTCGAGGATTTCGAGCGTCACGGGAGTGGAGGAAGCCTCGGCGAGAAAATAATCGATGATCGCGCCATCGGGAGGATTCTCGGCGGTGGGCTCGTCGGGCGGAAGGGGCGTGTCGGTATTGGTGTTGCGCCGGACGCGATAAGCCGTTGCCGGCCTGAACAGATGCGCTTCCGATCCTCGAAGCGATTCCGTGAGCTGGCGCAGCGGCGAAATATCGTCGAGAATCCAGAACGAGCGGCCGTGCGTGGCCACAATCAAATCGTCCTCGTGAATCCACAGATCGCGCATGGAGGTGTGCGGCAGGTTGAGCTCGAGCGACTGCCAGTGGTCGCCGTCGTCGAAGGAGACCCACACGCTGGTTTCGGTTCCGGCGAACAGCAAACCCTTCCGCACGGGATCTTCGCGGACGGCATCGACCGGCGCGCCCTCCGGCAGCCCGTTCGTGACCAGCCGCCAGGTCTTCCCGCCGTCATGGGTGCGGTAAATGTACGGACGGAGATCGTCGATGCGGAAGCGGCTGACCGAAGCATAGGCGGTTTCGTCATCGAAATGCGAAGCGCTAAGCTGCGTGACCTTGCTCCAGGGCGTGATCTCGGGAGGCGTGATGTTTTTCCAGTTGGCGCCGCCGTCTCGCGTAACCCAGAGCAGGCCATCGTCGGTGCCCGCCCAAACGGTGGTCACGTTTTTGAACGAAGGCGCCAGCGCATAAATGACGCCGCGAATCTCAGCGGCGCCGGGATCCTTTGCCGCTTTGTCCCCCAGGCTCGCAGGAATCGCGCCGTGCTCGCGCGCGAGATCCGGGCTGATGGTTTGCCAGGTTTGTCCCCCGTCGCTTGTCTTATACAGGAAATTCGTCGTGGTATAGAGAACATGAGGATCGACCGGCGAGAAAACAATGGGCTGCGTGCGGTCGGCGCGCACTTTCGGATCGGCCGCCGGAACCGGGGTGACGTTCTGGAATTGACCCGTGGAAACCGAAAATTTCGACACCTCGCGGCGGCCCGCGCCGTAAACGATGTCCGGATTGAGCGGATCGGGCGCGGCGTAGCCGTATTCGATGATGCCCACGGGGTGCCATTCGCGAAAAGTGATTTCACCGTCCTTGCCGCGGCTGGAGACGCAGACTGATCCGCTATCCTGCTGGCCGCTGCACACCAAATAAGGAAAAGAATTCGTCGTAGCCGCGTGGTAGAGCTGGCCGGTGGGCTGGTTGTACCAGGAACTCCAGGTTTGGCCGGAATTCACGCTGACGAGCGCGCCCTGGTCGCTCGTGAGCAGAAGGATGTTGGGAAAGTTGGGATTGATCCAGAGATTCTGATAGTCATCGCCGCCCGGCGCGCCGCGAAGGCTCGTCCACGTTTTGCCTCCGTCGGTCGAGCGCATGGTGACAATGCTCGAGCTGTAAACGATGTCCGGATTTTTCGGATCCACACGGGGCACGGGCAGATCGCCGCCGCCAATGCGCAATGCCGGCCGCGGGTCGCTGGTGATGCGCGTCCAGTTTTCTCCCGCGTCGTCGGAGCGGTAAATCCCGACGCTCGGCTCGTTCGTGGCCACCGACGCGTACAGGCGGCTCGGCCGGCTCGCCGCGATGGCCACGTCCACTTGAATGATCCCCTTCGGCAGCCCGTTCGTGAGCGCGCGCCAGGTCTTTCCCCCATCGGTCGATTTGAAAAGGCCCCCGCCCGTGCCGCTGTATTGATTGCCGTCTTCCCACGGGCCGAGACGAACCTCCCACAACGATGCGTAGACCACATCGGGACTCGCGGGATCCATTTCGACGTCCGAGCCGCCGACGTTCGCGTCTTTCGAAAGAACTTTCTGCCAATTCTCTCCGCCGTCGGTCGACAGATAGATGCCCCGCTCTTCACTTGCTCCGTAAGGGTGCCCAAGGGCCGCGGCAAAAACGCGGTTGGGGTTCCGGGGGTCAACCGCCAGGGCGGGGATGCCCTGGGAGTTGCGCAGGCCAAGGTGCGTCCAGGTCTTGCCCGCGTCGGTGGATTTGTAGACGCCGTCACCCAAAGACAGGTCCGGCCGCGCCAGGCCTTCGCCGCTGCCAACGTAAATGATGTTGGGATCGGAAGGCGCCACGGCAATCGCGCCAATGGATTCGGTGGGCTGGCCGTCAAACATGGGATTCCAGGTGCGGCCGTAATCGTCCGACCTCCACACGCCTCCGTTGACCGCACCCATGTAAAAAACGTTGGGCTCGCTCGGCACGCCGCAAGCAGCGCGCGTCCGGCCTCCGCGCGTGGGACCGATCATGCGCCAGCGCATTTCTTGGTACGTGGATTCGGGGATTTGCGCCCCGGCAGGATACGAACCGATGGTCGAAAAAACGACGAGCGCAAACGAGAAAATGCAGGACTGACGATTCACAAAAGGACCTCCGGCAAAGATGCAAGCGGCACAGGATAAAACAAAAGGGGGCCCGGGTGGAGAGAAACTGTGGAGCAGGCGGATAGCGTCTTGGTTCCTCGCATGGCGCTGGCTCGAAGGAAACCGGGCCACCGGGCCACCAGGTGCCACAGGGGGCCACGAGGTGCCAAAAGGCCACCCAAGGCCAAGGATCACTTGCCGTGTGGGGTGTCTGATGGTAGGCTTCGTGTCTGGCGCTGAGTGGGGGTAGCCTTTTCGGCGCCGGAAACCGGGGGAGGAAGTGCTTTCTCCGTCGGGCAGTTCCTTCCAGCCGGGATTGCATTTCACATCTGAACCACTGATTGCAGAGGAGGAAGTATGAGGAAACTGCTAGGTGCTCTGACGCTCGCAACCTTCCTTTGTGTTTCCGGCGCGACGTATGCGCAGGACACCGAGAAGAAGGACGACGCCAAGGCAGACACCACCAAGAAGAAGGAAACCAAGAAGAAGAGCTCGAAGAAGAAGACTGAGAAGAAAGAAGAGAAAAAGGACGACAACAAGCCCAGCTGACGGGCTTTTTTTTGTGCTGTCGTTCCGGGCAGCCGCTGCGCGAGAGCGTGCCGGCTGCCCAAATTGTTTGTCCGCACGATTGGTTTGCCTGACCCGGGCAGCGGCGAGATTGTTGGCGGCGGAGCGAGAGAGTATGCTTTCGGGAAGCGGCAGGAAAAAAGCAGGGAGGAGGACAGAAATGATCTGGAAAAGACTCGCATGGTTCGCGGTTGCAGCCATGGCGGTGGCTGCGGGTGCTCCGGCCCAGCAGTCCGCTGGCGGCACCTCGGCATCCCCGAACCTTTCTCCGGTGGCCAATCCCGTGAGCGCCGCGGTGAAGGCCCAGCTGCCTCGCTTCAGCAAGAACATGGTTGCCGCCGCGGAAGCCATGCCCGCGGAGAAATATAACTTCAAGCCCATTCCGGAAATGAACTCCTTCGCTCACCTGGTGATGCACATCGCGCAGTCGAACAACGGCTTGTGCTCGAAGATTTCCGACACTGCCGCGCCGGACGTAAAGCTCGCGGACACGGATCCCAAAGACAAGCTCGTGGCGGCGCTCAAAGCCTCGTTCGAGTATTGCTCGGCGGCGCTCGAAAAAGTGGATGATTCGAAGCTCGGAGACCAGATGATGCTGTTCGGCAACCGCCCGTTTTCCCGCGCCGCGGTGCTGATTATTCTGAGCGACGATTGGTACGACCATTATGGGGCGCAAGCAACCTACCTGCGCTTGAATGGCATTCTGCCGCCCACGGCACAGCCGAGAAAAGATTAACTGCGTTTCTATTGCTCGGTGATCGAGGTCAGCGCCAGAGCTGCAGTCGCGCGGTCGAGCTCACACTTGCAAGACGTCGCCTTCGCGGGCGACGACTTCATACAGCACGGGATTGACAAAGAAGCCCAGGAACAGGCGCGAAATCAGTCCTGCGACCACCACGATCGCAAAGGGCTTCTGAGTGTCGCTGCCCACGCCGGTAGAAAGTGCCGCGGGGAGCAAGCCGAGACAGGCCACCAACGCCGTCATCATGATGGGACGCAAGCGCAGCAAGGAGGCATCGAGGGTAGCTTCGCGAATGGTTCTGCCTTCAAGACGAAGCTTGTTGATGTAGCTGACGAGAATCACCGCGGTCTCGACGGAAACTCCCAGGAGCGCGAGCAAGCCCAGGAGGCTCGAGACGCTGAAAGGCGTATGGGTCAGCCATAGCGCGATAAGCGCTCCGACCGGTTCGGTCAGCACCACGCCGAGAGCAATCGTGACCGGAAACTTGAAATTGCCATAGAGCGCGAAAAGAATCAGGAAAATGAGCAAAACGGCGAGGGGGCCGATGATGACGAACTGTGCTTTTGCTTCGAGCAACTCGCTGTACTCTCCGCCCCAATCGAGCGTGTATCCCTCGGGGATTTGTACCGATTTCTCGACCGCCGCCTGTCCGGCATTCACAATGCCTTTCAAGTTTCGCCCAACAATCGAAAATTGAATGCCGATGTAACGCGAATTGTTTTCCCGGTAGATGAACGACGCGCCGCTGGACTCTTTGATGCTGGCGAGCTCGGCAAGCGGAATCTGCTGTCCGCCGGGAGCGGGAACAAGAAGGTCCCCAATCTGGCGCGCGCCGGAACGGAATTGCGGCTACATGCGAACGATGAGGTCGAAGAGTTTTTCTCCCTGGATGACCTGCGTGGCAGCCTGAGCGTCGGCGACGATGGCTTGTTTCACAACGACCGTTACAAGTGGAGTTTGCGCTTGACAGCTGTCAACCTGACAAACAAAACGGCAATTTACAACTTCCTGTCGACGTTCAGCGGAACGCATTTCGTCACACCGCGAGCCTTTACCGCCGAGTTGGGTTTCCATTTTTAGTTTGGAGGCGCTCGGATGACTTGGAGCCGGGAGAGGAGGCCATCTTTCGAGCCAGTCGGGTGGAAGCTCGAAGCTCCTGCTCGGAAGGCGGGTAGCTCCAGCCCATGAGTTTCCAGGCGAGAAAGAAAACCGTGAAAAGGCGCAGGGAAGAAAAGCCTCCCTGCGATCTTGGCGTGCTCTTGAGCGAGTACATGAGCCTGAGGGGCCGGGAGGGCGAAGCCGTTATTTCGCAGCTCCTGCGAGCGAGTATCGGACTGCAAAAGGCCTTTGACCGGCGCTTCGCCTACGCGGGACTGACGGCGCAGGAAGCCGCCGTGCTGGTGCATTGCGCGGAGGCCAACGAACTTTCCGCGGGGAGGCTCGCCCAGGCCATGGGGCGGGACAAGGGCAAGATTACCCGTTTTGTTGACCGCCTGGAGGCCGGAGGATTCCTGCGGCGCGTCAGCGACCCGCGGGATCAGCGGCTGCTCATCATCAAATCCACTGCCCGGGCGGAACGCGCGGTGCCCCGACTGAAGAAGACCTTTGAGCAAGTGCGCGAGGAATTCCTCACCGGGATCCCGAGCGACGATCTCAACCGCTTGGGATCACTGCTCTCTGCACTGCATGAAAACGCGGCGCGGATTTACGAAGGGAGAGCACCGGAGCCGTCTCCGAAAAAACACTAAGCGCGGGCAGCAGGGGCCTGGGCGCTATTTTCGAGCGAGGTAGGTTTTAACTTCGGCCAATTCGGGGCGATCGGCCGCGGCGGGGCAGACCGCGGCGAGTTGCTCGTAGAAGCTTTGCGCGGCGCTCGAGTCGCCCGAGGCTTCGGCCGCACGCGCGGCTCCGAGAAGGCTGTCAAAACGGTTCGGGGAATTCTTCAAGGCGACTTTGTATTCCGCGAGCGCGTCGGCCGGGCGCTTGAGCTCGAGCAGCATGTCAGCAAGCATTTCGCGCGCGGGGATGGCGAGCGAATCGATGCCCTTCGAGTCCTGGCGATCGGCAATCGCGCGCATTTCCTGGAGCGCTTCGTCGTGCTTGCCTTCGGCGAAGAGAATCCAAACCTCGACCGAGCTCGTGTGCTTTTCGTGCGAGACGGGATAATCTAGTTTTCGGTCCTCGCCCTCCTCGGCGGCCCAAATCTCTTTGAGCTTCTCGAGATCGGCGCGGGCGCCCGCCACATCGCCCAAGTGCGCTTTGCCGAGCGCGCGGGCGTGGTAGGCAGGCTCTCGGGCGACGAGCCTTACTTCTGGAACCGGCAGGGCCGCGGCTTCCGTCCAGCGATGCAGCTCGAGAGCCGTGCGGGAGGACAGTTCTGCGGCTTGCCTGGCCTTGCTCTCCTCGCCGGCGCCTACGACGTTCTCCTCGTCGGCAATGACTTCGCGCGCCTTGGTTTCCTGACCGGACTGCAAGTAGGAGTAGTTCAGGAAGTCCATGGCGTGGGTCTGGTAGTGGGACTCGGCCATACGCATTTCCGCGGCGTGGGCGGCGGAACCCCTGGCCGCAAGGTTCGAGGTGATGGAGTCCTGCCATAAGCCGAGGCGCACGAAGATGTGCGAAGGCATGTGCAGCGCATGCGAGGATTCGGGAGCGATCTCGGCGTAGCGGCGCGCGGCCTCAAGGCCTTGCGAGGCCAGCTCGGGCCGGTCGGCGGCGTGAATCAGGTAATGCGCAACGCCGGGGTGATCGGGAAACTTTTCGAGCAGCGGATTGAGGATGGCGATGGCTTTTTGAAGGTTGCCTGTTGCGTCCACGTCTTCGTCGGCAAGCGACACCAAAGAAAGTGCATAGAAGGAGGCAATTTCGCTGTCGCCTGGATTTTCGGCATAAAACTCCTCGAGAGCGGCGGAATAGGCCTTGGTGCGATCGGCATGGGACAGTTTGGATTTTTTCCGGAAGAACGCGGCGGCGGCAGCGATAAAGCCTTTCTCCCGCGGGCTAACCGAATGAACCTTGCGGGCTTCGTCGATCTCCTTGCGGCCTTCCTTGAGGGTGCCCTTGACAGGAAAGTCCCAAAGCTGGTGATACAGAGCCATGGCTTTGCCCCAATGGGCGATCGCGCACTTAGGTTCGCGTGTGGCCGCTTCCGTGAAGGTTTGCTCGGATTCCTTGTACTGAAACGAGTGCAACAGCGCGACGCCCTTTTCGATGGTGGGCGCGATGGCGCTCGAGCAAGTCGTGGGGAAATGCACTTTGCCAAGCTGGTCGGCCGGCGTGGCGGACAAGCTCGCTTGGCCGAGCAGGAAGAGAACAACGGTTAGCGGGATGGCGGCCTTCGAGTGACAACGGTCACGCATGGGGGCGTCCTCCTTGCCGATCCAGACGATTCTACCGCGAATCCGCGGGCCGTGTTCGGCGGCGCGTGGAAGGTACCCTCGAGCCTAGGGCGTTCCTGATTCGGAGAGGAAGGAACAAGCGCCGCGCAAAACTTTGGACGCGTGTCGGCGCTAAGGATAGAATGAGAGCGGAGCGGTACTTCGACGCAGGTGAGGGTGCGAAAGCCGTTTGAACCGTAACGAATCTCTGGGGTGCTGCGGATAGACAGCCTGTGAGCACGGCCTGTCCCACTGGCGCGCCGCCGATTTTCTCCAGAAAGCATGGTCAGTTCCGAGTTTTCCGTTTGCCGTCAGGAAGTTTCTTTCCTACTCTGTACCGCAGGCGGAAAACGAACAACGGAACCGATCGCACGGCGGCACGCGAGCGGGGCAGGAAAGCCTAACGGCTGGCTCGTGGCGCCCACCTACTACAGAGGTTCACGGCCTAGCTCCCCACGGCCAAGCGGTCCGCTCCATTTTGCTATCCAACAGATTTTCGTCGAAAGGGGAACCGTGGCTTCTCTGACGTCTGTACTTCAGGAGCCTAGCGACCAGCCGCGAGTCAGGAGCGCAAGCCATCGCTTCGTCGAGCCGGTTGCTCGTCACTAGCCGCCTGCCAGCCTCGACTTCTTCATGCGCATACTTTTTGTGGGAGACATTGTGGGAGCCCCGGGACGGTTGATCGTCCACGACCGCCTAGCGGATGTGGTGTCGCAGCGGGAGATCGACCTGGTGATTGTCAATGGCGAGAACGCGGCGTCGGGATTCGGGATCACCCCGCGGCTGGCGCAAGAGCTTTTGAACCTAGGGGTCGCCGTGATCACCGGCGGAAATCATAGTTGGGACCGCAAGGAAATCCTGGAGTACCTGCCGCACGAACCGCGGCTGCTGCGCCCGGCGAATTTTCCAGAAGGCAATCCCGGCAGCGGGACCTACGTCGGTACGGCGAAGAACGGAACGAAGTACGCGGTGCTGAATCTGCAGGGGCGCGTGTTCATGACGCAGATCGATGACCCGTTCCGCAAGGCCGACAGCGAGCTCGAGAAACTTCCCGCGGACGTCGATTTCGTGCTGGTGGATATGCACGCGGAAACGACCAGCGAGAAAGTGGCGATGGGCTGGTACCTGGATGGCCGGGTGACGGCGGTCGTGGGCACGCACACGCACGTGGCCACGGCCGACGAACGCGTTTTGCCGCAGGGCACGGCTTACATTACCGACGTGGGCATGACCGGCCCGCACGGCGGCGTCATCGGGATGGACCGCGACGGCATCATCAAGAAATTTCTAAATGGCCTGCCGGCAAGGTTTGACGTGGCTTCCGGCGATGTGCAGATGAATTGCGTGTTGGTGGAAACCGATGGCGATCTTCCGCGCAATGCCGCCGGCCGCTTGCGCGCGCGCTCGATCGAACGCCTGCGCTTCTCGATCGACTGATACTCCTTGCCTCCGTCAATACTTCGCTCGTGCGTCGGTCGTCCATCCTTCTTCTCCTCCTCCCGATTTCCGCCTTGTCGACGCGGCCGCGCCGAGGCTGGTTCGAACGCGGGCAACCGCCCGGGCGTCCGTAGTAATCTACAGGATCTATGGGAACCACCAGGGCTTCGAAAGTGAAGCTTCTCACGGCGATCGGTTTGCTTGCCTCCTCCGCGGCGCTTCGGCAAGAACCCGAAGAGGTGGACCTTTTCGCCAAGCAACGGATTCTGACCGCCATTGGTCCCGGGCTGCGCGCGGTCCGGCAAGGGGCAAACGGACGGCTGTACGTCCTGGCTTCGGCCGCGCCAGGACTGGTGGTCGTCGACGCCGCGGGAAAGCAACTCCTGGCCATCGGCGAGGAACCCGCGGCTACGGGGAGCGCCGCCGCAACTCACAGCTTGATTACTTTCGGCGAGGACTGCGACGTGGATGCCGAGGGCGGGATCTACGTGGCGGACCGCGGCGCGAATCTCATTCGGGTTTTTTCTCCCGACGGCGCGCCTCTTCGTTCCTTTGCCGTGAAGAACCCCGTTTCGGTGGCCGTCCTCGAGGAAGACGAAGTCGCGGTCGCGACGCTTGGCGAAACGCACCTGGTGATGGTTTTCGACAAGCAGGGCAAAGACGTAAGGGAGTTTGGCGATCCGGAGCCCATTGCCGAGCGCCCGGAACTGAACCGCTTCCTGAACATCGGGCAACTCGCGACCGACGAGCTGGGCCATCTTTATTATGCGTTCGCGTATTTGCCCGAGCCCACGGTGCGGCAATATGACCGGCTGGGCTACGCGAGCCAGGATATTCAATACACGGCGATCGACTCCCTCCCGGTGGCGGTGGCCGTGCGCAAGGAAATCGCCCGGCAGGAAAAGCGCGGCGACGCGCCCTCCTTCAAGCGCGTCCTGACGGCCTTGGGCGTGGACCGTTCGAGCGGGGAGGTGTGGATGGCGTTGAACAACAACCTGCTGCACTTTGATAAGGCCGGTAACCGCCTCGCGACCTACAAGATTTATGCCCCCGGAGGCGCGCGCCTGGAGGCCAAAACCATTCTCGTCCAGAAAGATCAGTTGATCATCGGAAGCGATCCGTTGGGTCTTTACCTGTTCAGCCGGCCCGACAAAAAAAACACGAAGTGAATGGAGTTTTCCTCAGCCTCCGCCCGCCGACCTTGTGAAAGATTTCTCCCCGGCAAAGACTTTCCCGAGCAATGTTGTGAAAAAAAGGTATTTGTGGGCAGCCGGGGAGGAATTGCTGGCTGTGGAAAAGTTGTGCAGAGCATGTGCAACACCGCCAAGACCTTCGCACACTTTTCGCTTGCCCTGGGCAAGTCAATCGGCGACAATCCGCGCGGTCTCAAGCGGCGGTAGGTGGGCCGGCAAATCCTAACAAGTCGCATACGGATCCCAGGGGCATGAGGTATCCGCCGCGGCCAGGAATCCCGAAGCCTGAAGAAGAGTAAGCGAGGAACTGCTTTCCACAGGTTTTACACATTCTGTGGAAATAGCCAAGGGGCTTTGTTTTGTCTTTAGCGATGACGACGGCAACCCAAGTTGGGCGTGAGCGTGAAGCGGGAAATCCCTGGGACCAGTTTCTCGACCACGTCAAGGCCCGCGTGAGCATCAACACCTTTACGACGTGGTTCCAGCCAACACGGCTGAGCCGGGCCGAAGGCGAAATCCTGTACATTCAGATTCCCAGCGCCGTTTTCCGCCAGGTGCTCACCCGCACGTACGGGGACATCATCACGGCGGTGTTCCATGAGCTCGGAACCCCCAACATAAAGGTCCAATACGTGTGCAGCGAGGAGGAACCGGTGCCGGCCTCGCCCGCGGCTTTGCCCAAGGCGGGACAAGCCAAGCTGGATTTTGAGTCGAGCGACCACCAGCTCAATCCCCGCTACAGCTTCGACACGTTCGTGGTGGGCAAGTCCAACGAATTTGCGCATGCGGCGTCCCGCGCGGTGGCCGAACACCCTTCGAAAGCCTACAACCCGCTGTTCCTTTACGGCGGGGTGGGCATGGGCAAGACGCATTTGATGCACGCTATCGGGCACACCATCAAGAAGCGCAACCCGGCCATGCGGCTGAGCTACGTGAGCGCGGAGAAATTCACCATCGAGGTGATCAACTCGCTGCGCTTTGACCGCATGATCAGCTTCCGCGAGCGTTTTCACACCGTGGATGTGCTGCTGGTGGACGATATTCAATTCATCGCCGGGAAAGAAAGAACGCAGGAAGAGTTTTTTCACACTTTCAATGCCCTGTACGAGCAGCAAAAGCAGATCGTCATTTCCTCGGACTGCTTGCCGAAGGACATCAACTCCATCGAGGAACGCCTGCGCTCGCGGTTCGAATGGGGATTGATTGCGGACATCCAGCCGCCCGACCTCGAAACAAAGATCGCCATTCTGCAGAAGAAGGCGGAGAACGAGCGCTTCAGCCTGCCCGACGACGTGGCGGAATACATCGCGCGCGCCATCAAGTCCAACGTGCGCGAGCTCGAAGGCGCGCTGACCCGCCTGATGGCTTATGCTTCACTGACCGGTGCCGCGGTTTCGCTGTCCACGGCGCAGCAGGTGTTGCGGAACATCATCGCCTCGCAGGAAAAGCGCGTGACCATCGACCTGATCCAGAAACGCGTGAGCGAACACTTCGATTTGCGCGAGCAGGACCTCAAGATACGCAGCAATACGCGCGCGATCGCTTTTCCGCGGCAGGTGGCCATGTACATCGTGAAGCAGCTCACCACGGCCTCGCTGCCGGAGATTGGCCGTCAGTTCGGCGGCAAGCATCACACCACGGTGCTGCATTCGATCAACAAGATCGAGGAGCTGCGCCGGTCGGACAAAGATCTCAACCGAACCATCACTCGGTTGATGGACGCCCTGCAGTAAGACCCTCAATCCCGCTTCATGTGGAACGCGGCCCAAGCGAAACGGGCCGCGTTTCCACATGTGATCCCCGACCTTAGCGGACCATCTTCTGGCTTGCCCCGAGCCTCCTCTGCCATCGCTTCGACCCCACCTCGGAGAAGAATTGGTTTGCAAGGAGACCTTCTTCGATAAAAGCTGTGACTGCTGTCGATGCGCGCGAATTCGGGATCGATGAAGCGGCGATCCGGGAGCAGCGAGCGGCAATTTCCACAGTGCCGCGGTCGGGATAGGCTTTATACTTTTCGAAAAAACGAGTACAGTACGGCAGCGGTAGAATACGCGGGCGCCGTCCCGCCCGAGCCGAGGGTAGACTTCGACATGACCGCACCTGGAACGGCACGCGAGGAATATCAGCCGATGGAATTCAGCGTAACAAAGTCCGCGCTGTTGACCGAACTGAGCATGACCCAAGGAGTGGTGGAACGCAAAACCACGATCCCCATTCTCTCGAACCTGCTTGTCGAAGCCAGCCACAGCCAGCTTACGATTACGGCGACGGACTTGGAGCTGAGCATCCGCACCTTGTGCGATGCGAAAGTCAAGCAGGAAGGCGCCGGAACCATACCCGCGAAGAAGCTGCTGGAGCTCGTGCGTCTGCTGCCGGAAGGCGAGATCAAGGTCAAGCTGCTCGAGAATCACTGGGTTGAAATCACCAGTGACCGCAAGAAGTACAAGCTGGTGGGCATGGCAAAAGAAAATTTTCCAGCGTTGCCGGCGATGCCGCACACGCTGGTAAAGATTCCGGCAGCCATTCTGCAAAGCCTGATCTCCAAGACGAAGTTTGCCATTTCCATGGAAGAGTCGCGCTATACGCTGAACGGCGGATTGCTGATTTTGCGGCCGGACACACTGGCCATGGTGGCGACCGACGGCCATCGACTCGCCTTAGCCGAAACGGACCACAAACTCTCGGGCATGAATGGCGAGCTGAAAGTGCTGGTCCCCAAGAAAGCGATGGATGAGGTCGAAAAACTCTCGGGCGCCGCCGAGTCGGACGCGCAATTTGATTTTGCGAAAGACGAAAGCCATCTCTTTTTCCAAGTCCACCATCGCCTGCTGATTTCACGGATTCTGACCGGGCAATTCCCGAATTACGAAGCGGTCCTGCCGCGGGACAACAACAAGCACGTGGTGATCGAGAGGGGCGAGTTGACCGATGCGGTGCGCCGCGTTTCGCAGCTTGCCGATCAGCGCTCGCATGCGGTCAAACTCTCGATTTCGGGCGAAGGCGTCGAGATTTCCGCATCCAGCCCGGAATACGGCGAAGCCAAGGAAAGCATTGAGAAGGAATACCAGGGCGACCCCATCTCGATCGGCTTCAATTCGAGCTACATGCTGGATTTTCTAGGCGCGGCCGCCGACGGGCCAGTCAGCATTGAGCTAAAAGACGAGCAGTCGGCCGGGCAAATGCGCCCGCTTGCCGACGAGTCTTACCGCTACCGCTACATCATCATGCCGATGCGAATTTGAGAGGGACGGGCCCGAAAAACGAAGCGCAGGAAATGCCGCTTTTTCTTCTCGCTTGCCTCGCTTTAAACCACTATAAGTTTTTGAAAATAAGCCGCTTATCCGCTGTGAATCGGGGCAAATAGCCTTGAGAAAAAGGTCTTGGCGGAGTATAATTCTTGGTTGTCGATTCCTAGTGGGGGATCTTCGACACGTCCGCCAAGCGAAAAGTGACCCGGGCTCTCGGCCTCCAGAGCGCCTGATGAGGCCGCCGCCCGGCTAGCCACCTAGCTTGGAGAGAGTCCCTTCGGGACCTACGGTCCGCGCAAACCCTTGCGGACGCGGGTTCCCCGGGGTGCATGAGTCTTCGCCACGTCCCGCTGCGCGGGACGGGATGGAGCAGGAACCCTACGAGTTCCGGAGTTGCCCAGCAAAGCCGGGATCAAAGGGTAAGGCGACGCACGGCGAAATTCCGCAAACACGCCTTTCTTGCTTCACGGGAAAATTTTGAACTCGCGGAGGATGGCGCCACGTTGCTCGGGGTGCGTTCCGCGACGCAGATGGTCAATGAGAGGCTGCCGCCTGGGGAGAAACCATGGGTGACAAAGAAAACGTAAGCGCTCCGGTGCAACCCGCGGGTCACAAGTACGACGCGAAGTCGATCAAAGTTCTTGGCGGTTTGGAAGCGGTGCGGCTGCGTCCCGCCATGTACATCGGCTCGACCGGAGAAATGGGCTTGCACCATCTGGTCTGGGAAGTGGTGGACAACTCGGTCGACGAGGCCCTGGCCGGTTTCTCGGACGAAATCAACGTGACCGTGCATGCCGACGACTCCGTCACCGTGGTCGACAACGGCCGCGGCATACCCGTCGACATGCATCAGACGGAAAAGCGTCCCGCTGCGGAAGTGGTTATGACCGTGCTGCACGCCGGCGGGAAATTCGACAGCGAAACGTACAAAGTTTCCGGCGGCTTGCACGGCGTGGGCGTTTCCGTGGTCAACGCGCTTTCCGATTGGCTGGAGCTGGAAATCTCGCGCGAGGGTTCGGTGTGGGAGCAGAGCTACGAGAAGGGCAAGCCCACTTCCAAGCTGAAGCAGACCGGCAAAACGCGCAAGACCGGGACGAAAGTTACGTTCCACCCCGATCCCGGCATCTTTGAAAAGACCACCTACAGCTTCGACACGCTCGCACAGCGGTTGCGCGAGCTGGCCTTCTTGAACAAGGGATTGAAGATCACCTTGAACGACGAGCGCACGGAGAAGACTGCGGAGTTCCGGTTTACCGGCGGTATCGCCGAATTCGTGAAGCATCTGAACCGCGGCAAGACCACGCTGCACGACTCGCCGATCTACATGGAAGGCAAGCGCGGCAACGTCGAGATCGAAATCGCCCTACAATACAACGACACCTATGGCGAAAACGTGTTCGCGTTCGCGAACACCATCAATACCGTGGACGGCGGCACGCATCTTTCCGGGTTCCGCTCGGCGCTTACGCGGTCGATCAACAATTTCGCTTCGCAAGCCGGCATGCTCAAGGATCCCAAGGACGAAGTCGCCATCACCGGCGACGACGTGCGGGAAGGATTGGTTGCCGTGGTCAGCGTGCGGCTGCCGCAGCCGCAGTTTGAAGGGCAGACCAAGGGCAAGCTCAACAGCGACATCAAGGGCGATGTCGAGCAACTCGTGAACGAAAAGCTCGGCGAGTGGTTTGACAAGCATTCGACCGTGGCCCGGCGCATCATCAGCAAGTGCATTGACGCGGCGCGCGCGCGCGAGGCGGCACGCAAGGCCCGGGAACTGACGCGGCGCAAGTCCGCGATGGATTCGAGCGGGTTGCCGGGAAAGCTGGCGGACTGCCAGGAACGCGATCCGGCGCGCTGCGAACTGTTTGTGGTCGAGGGCGAGTCGGCGGGCGGCTCGGCGAAGCAAGGCCGCGACCGCAAATACCAAGCCATCCTGCCGCTCAAAGGAAAAATCCTCAACGTCGAGAAAGCGCGCTACGACAAGATGCTGGGGCACGAAGAAATTCGCGCCATCATCACCGCGCTCGGCACCGGCATCGGCAAGGACGATTTTGACGCCGGCAAGCTGCGCTACCACAAAATCATCCTGATGACCGACGCGGACGTCGACGGGTCGCACATCCGCACGCTGCTGCTGACGTTTTTCTTCCGCCACATGAAGGAGCTGATCGACCGCGAGCACATCTTCATCGCCCAACCGCCTCTCTATCGCGTGAAGCGCGGGAAAAGCGAGAAATACATTCGCGACGAGCGTGATTTCGCCCGTGAATTGATGAAACGCGCAACCGAAGATCACGTCGTGAAGGCCAAAGAAGGCGTGACTCTCGAGGGAGCGGGGCTGACGACGTTCCTGCTGAACGTGCAGGAGTACGACGCGCTCGCCGCTAAGCTCGGCCGGCGGCTGCGCGATGCCGGCCTTGTCGCAGTGCTGGCGGAGAGCGGGCTCGACAAAAAGGCGGAATTCGAGGAGAAAAAATCGCTCGAAAAGCTTTTGAAGGGGATCGACAAGGCCAAGCTCAAGCTTGAAGGCAAGATCGCTTTTGACGAAGAGCACAGCCTTTACGAAATCCAGTTCGGCGCGCCGCACAACCAGAAGATCAATTGGGCGCTCGCCTCCACCCCGGAATACAAGCGCCTGCGCGTGCTGGCAAAGCAGGTCGAAGAATTCAACAAGCCGCCCTTTGTCATTTCGCGCAACGGCGACAAGACCACCAAGGAAAGAGCGCAGGACGTGCTTAGCTACGTGATGGAAGACGCGAAAAAAGATTTCACCATCACGCGGTTTAAGGGCTTGGGCGAAATGAATCCCACGCAGCTCTGGGAAACCACCATGAACGCGGAGACGCGCACGCTGCTCAAGGTGAAACTGGAAGAC
The DNA here is from genome assembly GCA_003223215.1 of Acidobacteriota bacterium. GTDB lineage: Bacteria > Acidobacteriota > Terriglobia > Acidiferrales > UBA7541 > Acidiferrum. Next base: position 45,139 of record QHYH01000099.1, on the reverse strand, counting down.
GCCGTCGCGGCAGAAGACATTTTCTCGACGCTGATGGGCGAAAACGTGGAAGCGCGCCGCAAATTCATCGAGGACAATGCGCTCGAAGTCGTGAACCTGGACATCTGATTTCGCTCTCGAGGAGCGCCGATGGCAGAAATCGCTCCGAGATCCGCTCGCGACGCCATCCGCTGGGGTTTGCTCCTGTCCGCGGTTGCCGTTGCGGGATTCCGCTTGCCGCGCACCTGCGGCGCTTTTCGAGACTGGCACGAGGTTCGCCTTTCCGACCCTTCGGCCGCGGAGCTCGACCGGCTCACTTTCGCGGCCAACGCCGTGGCCATTGCCATCATTCTGGTGGTGGCCATGGGAGTGTTTTATCTCCTGCGGCCCCGACGATCGAAGCAGCCATGAGGTATCAACTGGGCTGGAGCACGCTGCCCGGGCTCAAGGGCATAAGCGTCAGCGAGTTTCGCCTAACGCCGACCGATGCGCCTGACAACGAGCGGGGGGTGGCCATGGAGTTTGCCGACCAGCGCGAGTGCGAGGCGTTTTTGCGCGAAATCGAAAGCGCCTTTGCTCGGCGCTGGTTTACCAATGCCGCGGACGCCTTCGATACCGTGAAGGCTTGGGCGCTCGAGCGCCTCGGCAAGAAGCGCGACGGGCTGGTTTCCTGACCATCGAGGAGCTCCGGCAATAAAACGAGCCGAGCATGGAAAGCCGGGCCTAACAGCGAGGACACATGCCAGACGAACAGAATCTCTCGGTGACGATTCCGGTCGACATCGAAGCCGAGATGAAGAAGTCCTATCTCGACTACTCGATGAGTGTGATCATCGGCCGGGCGCTGCCGGAAGTGCGCGACGGCTTAAAGCCGGTGCACCGCCGGATTCTCTACGGCATGTATGAACTGGGCCTCACCTCTACCCGGCCCTACCGCAAATGCGCGAAGATCGTGGGCGAAGTCCTCGGCAAATATCACCCGCACGGCGACACCCCCGTCTACGACGCACTGGTGCGCATGGCGCAGGATTTCAACATGCGCTATCCGCTCGTCGACGGCCAGGGCAACTTCGGCTCGGTGGACGGCGACATGCCCGCGGCGATGCGGTATACCGAAGCCCGCCTGGCGCGAATCGCCGAAGAGCTGCTGGCGGACATTGAAAGAGAAACGGTCGATTTCGTTCCCAACTTCGACGAGACGGAAAAAGAGCCGGTCGTTCTCCCGACGCGGATTCCGAATCTCCTGGTCAACGGCGCAAGCGGCATCGCCGTGGGCATGGCCACCAACATTCCGCCGCACAATTTACGCGAAATCATCGACGCCACCTTGCTGATGGTCGAGAAGCCGGAAACGACCCTCAAGGAAGTGATGAAGCTCGTGCCCGGGCCGGACTTCCCAACCGGCGGCTATATTGCCGGCCGCGAAGGCATCGAAGCGGCGTACAAGAGCGGGCGCGGCAGCTTCACCATGCGCGCCAAAGCGGCCATTGAAGAGGTCGCCAAGGATCGCGAAAACATCGTCATCACCGAGATTCCCTACCAGGTGAACAAGGCCACGCTCATCAAACGCATCGCCGAGCTGGCGCAGAACAAGAAAATCGAGGGCATCTCCGATGTGCGCGACGAGAGCGACCGCGAAGGCATGCGCATCGTCGTCGAGCTCAAGCGCGGCGAAGAATCGCAGCTCATCCTCAACAACCTCTACAAGCACACGCAGATGCAGGAATCGTTCGGCATGATCCTGCTGGCCATCGCCGGCGGGCAGCCGAAAGAGATGGGGCTGGTGGAATTCATCCGCCTGTTCATCGAGCACCGCCGCGACGTGGTGCTGCGCCGTACCCGCTACGACCTGCGGAAAGCGCGCGAACGCGAGCATATTTTGGTGGGCTACCAGGTGGCCCTCGACCACCTCGACGATGTGATCCGCATCATCCGCGGATCGGAGGGCCGCGCGGAGGCCAAGCAAAACCTGCTGAACTTCTTCTCCGAGCAAGACGTCACCATCACGGAAAACGGGAAATCCCGGAAAATCAGCGGGGTCAAGCTGGATGGCCGGAAGTACAAGCTCGGCGGCGTGGAAGGCGAAACGGCGCGCACCGTCACCGGCGGACTCACCCCTGTTCAGGTGGACGCCATACTCGAACTGCAGTTGCACCGCCTGACGCAGCTCTCCGTCGATGAAATCATCAAGGAATTGAAGACCATCCGCGAGCGCATCGTTGAGCTCGAAGAAGTCCTATCCAGTGAGAAAAGGCTGAAGTCGGTGATCTCGAGCGAGCTGAAGGAGGTGCAGAAGCAGTACGGCGACGACCGCCGCACGCAGATCGTGGACAAAGTCGACGAGATCAAACTCGAAGACCTGATCGCCGACACGGACATGCTCATCACCGTCAGTCACGCCGGCTACGTCAAGCGCACCCCGGTCGAGATTTACCGCCACCAGTCGCGCGGAGGAAAAGGCCGCATTGGCGCGCGCACCAAGGAAGAGGACTTTGTCGAGCACCTTTTCATCGCCTCGGCGCACAGCTACATCCTTCTGTTCACCACCAAGGGCCGCGTTTACTGGCTAAAGGTGTACGAAATTCCCGAAGCGGCGGCGGCCACCCGCGGCAAAGCGATTTCCAGCCTGGTGCGCTTCCAGGAAGACGAAAAACTCAGCGCCATTGTCGCCGCGCACAGCCTCGAGGACGAAGGCAAGTACGTCTTTTTTGCCACGCGCAACGGCACGGTGAAGAAGTCCGCGCTCAAGGAATTCTCGAACCCGCGGCCGAGCGGCATCATTGCCATCAACCTGGAAGCCAAGGACGAAATGATTGGCGCCAAGCTCAGCGACGGCAAAAAGATGATTTTTCTCGCGAGCCACGAGGGCCAAGCGATTCTCTTCCGCGAAACCGAAGTGCGCCCGATGGGGCGCAACGCCGGCGGGGTGATCGGCATGGATCTCGCCAAGGGCGATTACGTCGTCAGCATGGATGCGGTGCAACCCGACTTCGAAATCCTTGCCAAAGAGCACAAAACCACGACGCAAGACCTCGAGGAACTCGAGAACGAGCAGATCAAGGATTCGCTCACGTCGCTGATGCTCACCGTGTCCGAAAAGGGCTACGGAAAGCGCACGCTGCTGGCCGAGTACCGCATCACCTCGCGCGGCGGCAAGGGCGTGGTCAACATGAAGACGACTGACCGCAACGGCTCGGTGGTGGCGGCCCTGCAGGTCACCGAAGAGTCCGACGTGATGATTATTACCCACAACGGAAAAGTGATCCGCGTGCACGCGAACGAGATCCGCGAAGCCGGGCGATCCACGCAGGGCGTGCACCTGCTGCGCCTCGACGCGGACGATTCCGTGGCCGCGGCCGTCGTGCTCCAGGAAGAAAACGAAGAGGAAAAGAAGTAAGCAAAGACCGGCGGGATGGGACACCTTGATTTGACTTGCGCTGGTTCGAGGCAAACATTAGCCTAGGGCTCGCGGGAGAATTCTTCTCAGGTTCCACCGAATCATGAAAATGACGCGATGGCTTTTGGCATTTCCGCTCGGCCCCCTTCTTCTGTTTGCCTCGAGAGAAGCGCAGGAGAAGCATGCGGCAGGGAATCACTATCTGGCCTACGTGGGCACCTATACGACCAAGACGGCGAGCAAGGGCATTTACGCCTTTCGCTATGACGCGAGTTCGGGGAAGCTCGAGCCGCTCGGCGTTGCCGCGGAAACGCAGGACCCTTCCTGGGTCGCGATTCATCCCAACGGCAAATTTCTTTATGCGGCGAATGAAGCCGGAAAAAACAGCATGGTCAGCGGATTTTCGCTGGATTCGAAGACGGGCAAGCTCACGCTGCTAAACGCGTTACCGGCGCTCGGCGAAGATCCCTGCTACATCTCGCTCGACAAAACAGGCAAATACCTCCTGGTGGCAAACTACACCTCCGGCAACGTCGTCGTCTTTAGAATCGGTGCCGACGGCAAGCTCGGCCCGGCCACCGCGAATGTTCGCGACGAGGGCACGCTCGGCCCCAACAAGGAGCGCCAGGACACTGCGCACGCGCATTGGGTTGAAACGTCGGCCGGCAACCGCTTCGCCTACGTAGCCGATCTCGGCCTGGACCGAGTCCTGATTTACAAGTTCGACGCAGACCTCGGCCAGCTCTCGAACCCCGATGCAACTCAACCGGACGCGTTTCGCGCCGCGCTCCCGCCCGGTTCCGGGCCGCGTCATCTCGCGTTTTCTCGCGACGGCAACTTTATGTATGTCCTCGGGGAATTGCAGTCCACGGTGACGACCTTCGCGAACGAAGCTCGCGAAAGATACCATGCCCTGCAAACCGTCTCGGCACTGCCGGCGGCGTTCTCTGGCCGCAACGACGCTGCGGAAATCGCTTTGCATCCGAGTGGCAAATTCATCTACACCTCAAACCGCGGTCTTGACAGCATCGCCGTGTTCCAAGTCGACAGTGGCGGCCTGCTGCGCCTGGCGGCGAATGTGCGAACCGGCGGCAAAGAACCTCGGCACTTCTCGATCGATCCCTCCGGCAACTATCTGCTCGCTGAGAACCAACTCTCCGACAAAATCGTCACGTTTCGCATCGACCAAAAGACCGGCGCGCTCACGCCGACAGGGGCGAGCCTGGAAGTGCCTTCGCCGGTCTGCATCGCCTTCCTTCCGCTTGATTAGCTTGCGCCCCTCGCAAAGTGTTTTTGCGCGCCTCCAAGTGAGTTAGAATCTCGATTCTTTCAAAATGACATACAGGAGACGCGTCATGAGGAGTCGGTGCTGGTCCAAGCTTGTTTTGTTCGTCGCGCTGGGCGGCGCGGTCGCGCCGCGCGCCTGGGCAGACGGAGAAACGCCGCCGGGGCGCGACCCGAAGCAGCCCGTGGACGAGGCCTACACCGAGAAAATCCGCAAGTACACCACCAAGCCTTACTTCAGCTCGCCGCTCGTGGACTATTTGCCGGCGTCCAAAAACGTCCCGACGCCGCAGGCGGTGCTTGGCGATGTGGCCGGCGCGCCGGGAATCCTTCCCTACGCCGAAGATGTCTACCGCTACATGCGTCTGCTTGAGAAAGCCAGTCCGCGTGTGAAAGTCTTTTCCATTGGCAAGACCGAAGAAGGCCGCGAGATGATCGCCGTCGCGGTTTCTTCGGAAGAAAATCTGAAAAATCTGGAGGAAAACCGCGCCCGGCTGGGCAAGCTCGGTGATCCCCGCTCGATCAAGCTCGATGACGCGGAAGCCGACAAGCTCGTCGCCGAAGCGGTGCCCGTCTACTACATCACCGGCACGATTCACTCGCCCGAGACCGGCGCGCCCACCGCGCTCATGGAGCTGGCCTATCGCCTCGCCGTCGATGAGAGCCCGTACATCAAGGAAATTCGCGACGGCACCGTTACGCTGATCACTCCGGTCGTCGAAGTCGACGGACGCGACCGCATGGTCGATCTTTACAAATGGCACCTTGCGCATGCGAAGCAGTTTTATCCGTGGCTCGTCTATTGGGGCAAATACGTGGCGCACGACAACAACCGCGACGCCATGGGCGTGACGCTAAAGCTCACCGAAAACGTTTTGAACACCTACGTCGGCTGGAAAGCCCAGGTGCTGCATGATCTGCACGAGTCCGTGCCGTATCTCTACGACAACACCATCGGCGACGAGCCGTACAACGCCTGGATTGACCCGATTCTGGCCGACGAGTGGCAAGTCATTGGTTGGAACAACGTCTCAGCGATGACCAAGTTCGGCATGCCCGGCGTCTTCGCGCACGGCGATTTCGACACCTGGTCGCCGGGCTACCTGATGTTCATCGCCGCCCTACATAACGGCATCAGCCGCCTCTATGAAACGTTTGGAAACGGCGGCGCCGACACCGAGGAGCGCACCCTCCAGCCCGAGGAGTACGCGCGCACGTGGTATCGCCAGAATCCCCCTCTCCCCAAGGTGCTCTGGTCGCAGCGCGACAATAACAACTACGAAGAGACCGGATTGCTCACATCGCTGCACTTCTTCACGGAGAACAAGCAGCGCTTCCTGAAAAACTTCTATTTGAAAGCCAAGCGCTCCACGACCAAGCCTTCCGAGGAAGGGCCCGCCGCCTACGTTCTCCCAGGTGATGATCCGCGGCCAGGCTTGCAGGCAGAGCTGTTACAGGTCTTGGAAAAGCAGGCCGTAGAAATCTCGCGCGCCAAGTCCGCCTTCACCGTAACGCTGCCCGCGAAAAAGCCCAAAGAGCCCGGCAAAGGGAAAGACAGGAAAGAAGAAAAGTCCGAAGCGCCCGCCCGAACCACGCGTGAGTTCCCCGCAGGAAGCTACATCATTCGCATGGACCAGCCGTATTCCCGGATCGCGGACGCGCTGCTCGATCGTCAATACTGGAGCCCGGACGATCCGCAGAAGACTCCTTACGACGATACCGGCTGGACCTTCGGCGAACTCTTCGGCGTGCAGGTGACGCGCGTGACCGACATCAAAGTCCTCGATGTGCCGATGGACCGCGTGACGGGAATTCGCGCTCCGGGCGGCGTGAAAGGCCAAGGCACGGTGTTCGCCATAAACAACAGCGCCGAGCCGGCCCTTGCGACGCTGCGCTACAAGCTTCATGACGCTTCGATCGAAGCGGCCGAGGAGCCCTTCGAAAGCGCCGGGAAGAAATTCAACCGTGGTTCCTACATCGTGCGCAACACGAGCCGCGCCGACCTCGACCGCGCGGCGGCCGAACTCGGCGTCGAAGTTACCGCGCTCGGCGCCCCGCCCGGGGTGAAAACGCATCCGGTGCGCGCCGCGCGCATCGTTTTGGTGCATACCTGGCTCAGCACGCAGACCGAAGGCTGGTGGCGTCTGGCGCTTGACAAGCTCGGGATTCCCTACGATTACCGGAGCACACAAGCGATCGCGAAAATCCCCGACCTGAACGCCAAATACGACGTGATTCTGTTTCCGCCCGTCGGCTACAACGCCGGCGTGAATGCCGTCGTCAACGGCATTCCGACCGCCTGGGGCAATCCCCTGCCCTGGAAAAATACGCCCGAAACGCCAAATCTTGTCGGCAAGAACGACTCAACCGACGATCTGCGCCCCGGCCTCGGCTGGGACGGCGTCGCGCACTTGCAGGAATTCGTCGAGCGCGGCGGGGTGCTCCTGACCGCCATGGACACCTCGTCGCTCGCGCTTTCCCTCGGCTTCGCCGACGGCATCGGCACGCAAAATGCGAGCAAAATGAAGATTGTCGGCTCGGTCGTCGGAACGCGTCTCGTGGATGAGGCTAGCCCCATCGCCTATGGCTATGAAGAAAAGGGTGCGGCCTATTGCGACAACGGGCCGATCTTTTCGCTCAGCAGCATCGCGGGACAACGCGGCCGTCGCCGCCTGGGCCCGGAAGTGCGCGCCCGCCCCACCGGCCGCGGCAGTTTGGACGACCCCGACTTCGCCGTCGGCCGCCCTGGAGTCGAGGTCCCGGAAGAGCGCAAGTCCGAAACCTGGGAGTCGCCGCCGGTGTTGGACGAACAGAAACGCAACGGTTTCCGCGTGATTCCTCCATCCCTCCGGCCGCGCGTGATTTTCCGCTACGCCGACAGCAAGGACTTGCTCGTCTCCGGCTTGGTCGAGGGCGGCGACGAGATCGCCCAGCGCCCCGCCGTGGTGGACGCGCCCTCGGGCAAAGGCCACGTCGTGTTGTTCTCCATTAACCCGGTCTATCGCGGCGAAACCTGGGGAAGCTATGCGATGGTGCTGAACACCATCCTGAACTTCGACAGCCTCAACGCCGGGCGCAGAGACCCCTCTGAGTAGGGCAGGATACCTGCATTGTCGGTCAGGGCTCGGCCTTTGGCCGTGCCGCGTCCCGCAGACCACCCTTCTGTTGCCCCTTCCCTGCGCCTCGAGGCGCAGCATCCCGTCATCCTCTCGCGAGCGCTCCAGCGCTTCACCTCTCCCTTGCGCGGCGAGCGTTTTGCGCTACAATCCCCGGCACTATGGTGAAGCGCAAAACCAAGGCCCGGCGGCCGGCCCGACCGAAAGCCCACAAAACATCGGCGTCGGGCGGAAAACTGCCAAAAGACGCGGTCACTCGAATGGTCATTTTGCGCGCCCGCGAGGGCCAGGAACTTCTGCTGGAGGCGGAACTGCGCGCTCTGATCGGGCCTTCACGAAAGGAGGAGGGCTGCCTCGGTTTCGACCTGCACGGTTCGGTCGATCCGCCAGGCAGCTATCTGCTCCACGAAGTCTGGGCCAGCCGCGCTGCGCACACCGAGCACATGCACACGTCCCATTTTTTGCGTTGGGATGCCCGCAAAGACGCTCTCCTCACCTCTCGCGACGGCACCTTCTGGAGGCAAATCGCCTAGGTCTCCCGTGGCCATTTCAGAACGACAGAGTCGTGGCGGCAGCCATGACGTCCACTGCCCAATGTCCGACAATCACGGGAGCAAGGTTCTTCCGGGTACAGCACCATCAAGGCCAGGACACACCGGGCAGGAAAGCGAGAAACCGCCAGAGCATGAACCGCCAGTCGAACACTAGCCGAAGAAAACTATGTTGCGCGGCCCACCAAAAATCAACCAACAGGAACGCCGCGGCCTCGAGCGACGCTCTTCTCGATGGTCTCCAGATCGTTCCACGACCATCGGGTGCTTCGCTACCGCCCGGGGATCGCTAGCCATGGGACGGAATCCTACAAGGAGGCCGCTGCCGGTCTTAGCCTTCCGGTGGTGCCAGGTAGTATCCCGGTCGTGCGCGGATTTTCAGATTCTTCGCATCGTTGCGAATCACCGACACTTTGATCTCATGGTAGCCGGTCAGATCCGCATCGGTCGGGGTGTAGCTGAGCGTGTACTGCGAGTGCAATTCCCCGCCAATTTCATCAATGGCCTTTTCAATGGAGCGGTCTTTGAACGTGGACAGGCTCGCGCCTCCTGTCGCCGCAGCCGCCACTTCGAGGGGATTGCCCCCTACCTCGCCGCGAACGTGCTGCACAATCCATACGGCCGCGGCCGTCAAGTCGACGCCCGCGCGGTTCTCTTCGAGCGTCGGCGTATCGGGAACTCCCGGCGGCGGCGGCAGCGTGCCGACCGGCAGACCGGTTCCTTGCGGAGGTTTGGGTTTCGACCGCATCTCCGCGAGCGTGGTGGAAAGCCCCACACCGTAAACCGTCACATTCCCGAGTTGCGCCTGCCGCAGGACTTCTCCCAGCGTTTTCTGGCTTCCCTCATCCACGGCTTCAGAAAGAATCAAGAGCACGCGCCGCCGTCCGGGCTTCTCTCGAGTCGCTTGCGGCCGGTCCGATAGCATTTCGACGCCTGCGGCCATGGCGTCGTACAGCTTCAAGCTGGAGGTTCCAGGTCCTAAATTCGCAATCGTGCTTTCGATGGTTTCGGCATTGGTTGTGAAATCCTGCAGTTTGTCCACCGAATCGTTGAAGCCCACGACCGCGGCTTCGCCCGTCGGACCCATAACCGTCTGGGTGAAAAGAATCCCGGTCTTGCGTATCTCGGGCATAAGCGGCTCGACGCGCGAACTGGTTTCGACAAGAATCACGAGCGACAGCGGATCTCCGCCCAGATCGAAATGCGAAATCTTCTGCGCCATGCCGTTGTCGGTCACCTGAAAATTCTTTGCGTCCAGGTCGTGCACCATGACGCCGCGAGAGTCCCGCACGGTCACCGGTGTCGTCACCATTGCCACCTGAACCTTGATCTGGCCCTTGGGCGCCTGCTGCACCGGAACACCCGGCCTTGGCGGGAGCGGCCCCGTGGGCGCTTGCCCGAGTAGCGTGCTTGCCGTGCCCAGCGCCGCAAGGAGGAGCCATACGGCCCGGCATCCCGGTTGTCTTATCGCGTTCATACCATCCGTCCCGCGCCGAGGCTCTGTCAGGTCATTACCTGACGACTGTACTCCTTTCGACGCAACATTGCGCGAAGACGTTGCCGCGCACCGCCCGGAATTCCTACAATCAAAGGTCGTCTTTTCTGGAGAATAGAGACATGCCCGACGGCAAAAAAATGAAGCCCCAGCATGCGCCCAAGGTCAGCCATGAGGACCCGAAGTTCCTCGAGAGCGTGCCGGCGCGCCCGATACGTATCCTCGCCGAGTACATCCATCCTCTCATGCAGCTCAAGAACGAGGGCATTGGCGACACCATCGTGATGTTCGGTTCGGCGCGCATCGAGTCGCACGAAACCGCGCAGGCGCGCTACACGCGGCTGAAGCACCTGAAAACCAGCAAGATGTCGGCAGAAGAGTTGCAACATCACCGCTCGGCTCTCAGGAGCGCCAAAAGCTCGCTTGAAATGTCCCGCTATTACGAAGAGGCGCGCCAGCTCTCGCACAAGCTGACCAGCTGGGCTTTGACGCTCGGTCCCAAGCCGCGCCGTTTCGTGGTTTGCTCCGGCGGCGGCCCGGGCATCATGGAAGCGGCCAATCGCGGCGCCTATGAGGCCGGCGGCAAGTCCATCGGACTCTCCATCGAGTTGCCGGACGAGCAGTTCGCCAATCCTTACATCAGCCCGGAGCTGAGCTTCAACTTCAAATACTTCTTCATGCGCAAACTCTGGTTCGCGCAAATCGCCAAGGCGCTGATTGTTTTTCCCGGCGGCTTCGGCACCATGGACGAGCTCTGGGAAATGCTCACGTTGTTGCAGACCGGCAAATTGCCAAAGCGCAATTTGATCCTCATTTATGGCCGCCGGTATTGGGATGAGGTACTGAATTGGAAGGCCATGGTGCGTTGGGGCACCATCGATGAAAGCGAATACAACCTGCTGCAATTTGCAGACACCGTGGACGAAGCTTTCGACCGCGTGCGCGCCGGCCTCGAAAAATACCACATGAACGTTGATTCGTTCTTGCAAGCCTATTGATGCGCGGCGAAGACCCCCAAGTCTGTCATGGTTTTGCACGTCGGTTTCTGGCTCCGCTACATTCTCCCTTCGACCGTGTTTAATAGGCAGGGACCAAACGCCCCCATCCCAGTCGGGGTACTAAGAGGATGGAGAATCCATGTTCAAGTACACGGGAGAGAAGAAGTTTCTGGGACGCTCGGTGCTTGCCGCCGCAGCGCTGGTTGGCCTGCTAGGATTCGCGGCGACGCCGCGAGCTTACGCCGATGACAATCATTGTCAAAAGCGAATCAGCAAGGCAGATCATAAGCTCCACGAAGCCATCGAGCATCATGGCGGGAACAGCCGGCAAGCGGACCATGCCCGGCATGAACTACGTGAAGCGCGCGAAAGCTGCTGGAACTTGAACCACCGTTGGTGGGATGAAGACGGCCACCGCTGGCACAATGACCGCGACTGGGACGATCACGATCACGACCGCCACTAAGCGTTAAGTGTCTCTAAGGGGCGCTCCCTCACTTGGGGGCGCCTCTTTCTTTCAAGCTAAAAAGAGCAGCGGGGCGCGAATCCTCGCGCCCCGCATCCCTGTTCAACTTGTAAAATGCTCAGTTCGCCGTGACCAGGTGCTCGTCGGAAAAAACGGCCGCGAACCTTCGCGCCTCTTCTTGATCGTGCACCATCACGATGGGAACCACGCGCAGCGACTTCTTGCAGGAATGGCAAACGGTCACTTCACCTTGCAGGTCCTGCAAAAAACCGTCCGTGAAATGGTACAACGTCCGCTCGCGCCGGGCATTCTTCTGGTCACGCGCGCCGCAGTGCGGACAGATGAATTCCACCTTGTCTTGCTGCGGATCGCGGTCCAGAGCAGCCCACCCGGTGCGGCGTACGCCAATCGTTTCTGCATTACGCCTGTCCATGGGAGTCAGCCTCCTCCCGATCCACGTCCTCAAACCATAAGATGCACAAAGCAGTAATGCGGGTACAGTTTTCTGTATCTCGTTCAATCCAAAAAAATAAGGCGCAGTCGCCGGCGCCGAGGCAATGGCCTTCGCCTGCCCTTCGTCCCCCCATCTCGCTAAAACCTGCTCGTAGATCAGGGTCTTGTCGGTCGTGCCTCTTTTGCGTTGTTCGGCAGTCCGGCGGCGGGGCGGCTTCTGGAACACGCGCCGCCCTTCGTTCGACTTATTACGGATTACAAATTTGAAACCCTTTCTCGCGGGAACTTGTCAGGCCGCGCGGTGTCCAACGCTACCGAGGGACCGCGGAACCTCACATCCCTGCGAGCGCGGCGCCGGTCTCCTGGAGGACCAGAGCAACCCCCCGGGGGACTGGCGTCGCAACATCTCTCGGGTTCCCCTTTGCTTGTGTCTGCAAAATGGTGCTCAAAAGACTTGCGAATTTCAGGACGCGAGGGCGCCCCTGGAACGAACCAAGAATCTTTTTTGAGCCCCCGCTAAGGGACCGGCGGAACCTCGCAGGAGAAACTGTGGAGGTGCGTGATGCCGCTCGATTCTCGAAACGTATCTGAAGAAATCCTTGAAGGAAGTCTCGGGTCTCTAGGCGTATGTCTGGTCGAAGGCAATCCTGAGCAACGCCGTCGCGAACGCCGGATGCGCCGCCGCGCTCTCGTTCTTTCGATTTTGATCCAAGCCTCCGTCCTTGCCGCGCTGGTTCTCCTTCCCTTGTTCGGCAAGACAGAGCATCTTGCCCTCGCTGTATCGACCCCTGTTCCTCCGTACTCTCCCTATACGGGCTCATCGCGCGATCCCGGCGTTCAGCATCCTCACCGCCGGTTGCCGACCGCTTCTCGGTTTTATCTACGACCTGTCATTCCCCGCACCATCGTGACGCACGACCCAGGCCCATCAGACGAAGGGCCTGATGACCTACCGCAAGGTGGGGGTCCAGGCATTCCAGGGGCTCCGGTAGGATTGATCCCGATTCAGGATGCACGGGCCGCTGTGCCACCGCCGCCGGCCGAGCAGCACGTCGCCCGTCCAACGGTCGTGCGTATGACGCACCTCGACCCGGCCATGCTGATTTACCGCGTTGACCCCCTCTATCCGGTTTTGCCGAAACAGATGCACAAGGAAGGGCGTGTAGAACTGCATGCCCGGATTGCAACCGACGGCTCGATGCAGTCCCTCGAAGTGGTCGGAGGCGATCCCATGTTCTTCCAATCGGCGCTCGAAGCCGTGCGGCAATGGCGCTACCGGCCCACGATTCTCAATGGCCAGCCGGTAGAAATCGACACGCACATCACGGTCATTTACACCATGGCACATTAGCATTTGCTGAAAGGATCGTATTTCACCGTCATCCGAGCCTGCCTCTCGGCAAGCAGGGGCTAGCGAGGATCTCTCGAATCCAACCGGAGCATCGCAAACTTGCTCCGAGGCGCGCGAGAAAGGTGCAGGGGCCGCTTCCAGCTGACTTCACGGCCCCTCTGCCTAACACCCGGCAACCGATTCTTGCTGGCTTCCTCGAGCCAGAAATTCGTTGCGTGAAGGGTCGGAGCTTAGCTCCGACAAGCTCTGCATTTAACCGGGCCTCGGCCCCTCCAGGCGCGGAACTTTGCCATGCCATCCTGCGACTCGAGGAGATAAGCTTCTCCCTTCCCGTTAAAATCGGAAAAGGAACCCGGTCGATACGCGCAGGTTGTTCTGTGTTCGCGTGCCGAGCGTGCCTTCCCCGAATCGCGTCATCAAATACTCCGCTTGAAACGGACGGACCGAGAAGTGGTCGAGCAGCTTGTAATCCACGCCGCCGCCTGCGGTCATGGCAAAAGCGTTCTGCGTGTTGGCGGTCCCGAACGCCGCAGCATTGGCGTGCGCCACGCCGAAGAGCACCTGCCCGAACAGCGTGATCCTCGAATAATGGCGGTAGGATACCCGCGGCCCAAAGAGGTAGGTTGAAAACGTGCCGCTCGTGTGCGTGTTTAGAATGTTTCCGTTCGTGTAGCCGCCGAAATCGGCAACGCCGCTCAGCCAGCTGGTAATGTTGTAGGCCGCCGAAGCGTTGCCACCGTGCAGGTGAAAGCTGTCGACACCGGTCACTACGGGGTTTGCCTGCAAGTAAGAATACCCCGCAAAAACATCCACCTTCGGCGCGCTTTCTTGCGCGGAAGCCGAAACGGCGACGAGCGAAACGACAGCGAGACAAGACACCCATAGCTTCAACTTCATAATGCCTCCATTTGGATTTAACTTTTTGCGCAGGCTCGCACGCGGTAGGCGCGGCCGCGCTCTTCGCGGGCTGCCTCAGGCAGGGAGGGCAGCGCTCCGCATTCCTCGATTTGTTTTGTCCATAGAGATGCGGGCAATCGCCTCTTCGTTGTAAGTCTCTCCAAATTTTTCTCTTGAAGTGCTGTGACAAGAATCGTCAGACATCTACAACAAATGGAAGGCGCAACGGGAAGGGATGGCTTAGCTATGCCGTTCAAACGAACGGTCTTTCTACAATTCGTTACGCGAAAAAGAAATCGAAACACAGGGAGAGCCAACAACAAGTAAGAGCAACGGCGCCTGTCGATGAAGATCCTTCTAAAGAAGCTGCTCCCCCGAGTCGCGCGCTATGACCTCGCGCGTCGTGTCGCGCAAGAGAATCAATTCTCGCCAACCCGAGGAGTCGCCCGCGCTTCCTTCGTTTCTCGCCGTCCTTGGATAGATCGGTGGGTGCACGGTAATCTTCACGCTCCCGGGCCGCGGTAAGTGCCTGCCGTCTCTCAGAATCTTCCGTGTGCCCTCAAGCGAGATGGGAACGACGGGCGCGCCGGTGGCCACGGCTGCTTTGAAAGCGCCAAGCTGGAACGGCCGCACGCCGACTTCCGAAGTAAATGTGCCCTCGGGAAAAAAGAAAACCGACTCGCCGTTCCGAAGCAGCTCTTCCACTTCCTGAACCTCCCGCAAACGCGACTCGGGATCGCTGCGGTCAAATCTCAAGTGACCCATGCGGTCAAGAAAGGCGCCGATGAAGGGCATATCGCGGACTTCGCTTTTGGCGACGAAGCGGTATTGCACGCCGAGCCCGGCCACGAGCGGCAGCACGTCGCAATAGCTCGCGTGATTGGCGGCAAAGATTTTCGCGCCGGACACTTCCATGTTTTCCTTGCCAATGACGCGCACCTTGCAGCCGGCCAGCGCGAGCAGGATCTTCACCGCCCGAGAGGTGTAACGTCCTGCGGCGCGAGGCTCTTTGATGAGGTGGAGAAGCGCCCACGTTGGCACGATCCAAAGCGCAAATACGAGGAGGAGATACGCTCCATACAGCATCTCGAGACCGCGCTTTAATCCCGCGAGGAGTTCTTGACTGAAGTTGCGGAGCCCGCTCTTCGCGCCTAGCCGCAAGATCTGCACCCACGCCGGAGGGCGTGCTAGAGAAAGCGTGCCCGCAAGATAAAGCTGCTTGGTCTCTTCCCGTCGCAACTTGCCGCTTGATGTTTTGGGAATGCTCCCCGCCGGAATCAGCTCCACACGATCCGGCGGCAGCCCCAGGCCTTGCGACACGAGTTCGGTGACTCTCGCCGCTATCGCCGCGCGGCGACCCGCGTCGCGTTCCCGCGTTTCCGCCGCCACCACCAGTTTTTCCGTGCCGCTGCCTTCATCGCTCAATCCAAACGCCACCACACCGCCTTTGCGAATGCCCTCGGCGCGCGCCGCCAGATCCTCGACTTCGTGCGGATACAAATTGCGTCCGCCCTTGATAATGATGTCCTTCACGCGCCCGGTAACATAAACCTCTTCTTCGGCGCGATAAGCGCGGTCGCCCGAGTTCAGCCAGGGGAATCCTCCGTCGCTCGCCGTGGCTCCCTGCGGCAGAAGCGCCTCGGTTGCTTTTGGATTGTGATAATAGCCGCTGGTTGCGGAAGGACCGCGAAACCACAAAAATCCTTCCATGCGCTCCGACACGGGGTTGCCATTCCCGTCGACAATCCGCACTTCGTGCCCAGGCAGCGGCTTCCCCGAAGAAACAAACGAAATTGCCGTTTCCTCTTCCGTGGCGGCCGGCACGGCGCGTCCTTCGAGCGTAAACGCTTCGCGTTTGACCCGATCAATCCGCGGCCTGCGACCGAGCGGCGGCACGGTGACTCCCAGGGTGGCCTCTGCCAATCCATAAACAGGCAGTTGCGCTTCGCGGCGGAATCCGTATTTCGCGAATCGCTCGGCGAAACGCTCGAGCGTTTCCGGATTCACCGGCTCCGCGCCATTGAGCGCTGCGCGCCACGAGCTGAGGTCCAGTCCTTGGATGTCCTTGTCGGCAATCTTCCGTACACAAAGCTCATAAGCAAAGTTGGGCGCGGCGGCAACCGTTCCGCGGTGTCTGTGAAACGCGTGCAGCCATTTTTCCGGCCGTGTCAGGAACGCGAGCGGCGACATTACCGCGACGGGAAGTCCAAAGTGCAGCGGGGTGAGCCATGCGCCGATCAGGCCCATGTCGTGATACAGCGGAAGCCAGGTCACCGCCACGTCGCCGGGACCCGCCTCGACGGCCCGGCCAACCGCGCGGATATTGGCCAGCAGATTCGCGTGCGTCAGCATCACGCCTTTCGGGTTTCCGGTTGAACCCGAAGTGTACTGCAGCATCGCCAGGTCGCCGCCCTTGCGTAGGCGTCTGCCCATAAGCTGAGGAGAGAGGGCTCCGGGGGCCGGCGGAGGAGCTTTGTCGGCTGCTTCGATCACCTTCTCCGCATCGGCAACCTCCTCTAACGACCTCACGCGCGGCCGCAGCAACTTCGCCACGGCTTCGCCCCGTCGGAACGTCAGCAACATACAGACTTCCGCGTTGCTGAGAATCGCCGATTGCCGTTCGGCGTATTCCTCGATGCGGTCCGCGCGAAACGGCGGATAGATCGGTACCGGCACCGCACCGGCCAGAAGAATTCCCGCGTAGGAAACGAAGAATGCGCGCGAAGTCGGCAGCATCAGCGCCACGCGGCCTCCTGCCGGCACTCCTCGCCGCGCCAGTTCTTCGGCAAACCGTTCGGCCGCGGCATACAACTCGGAGAAGGTCAGCGTGAGTTCTTTCTCTCCGTCCGGACCATCCTCGCTAACCAGCAGATGCGTTTGCTCGCCGTTGTGCGTGGCGCGGTAGCGAAGCACGTCGAGAAGCGTCTCGGCGGCAAACACGTCCGCGCCGATCGAGTCACGGTGAAGCTTCTGGGTTGTCGCCGCAACCCGCAACGCGGAGGCCGGCTCCTCGACCCATTCGGTTGCTTCCGGCACCGCAAGAATCGCCCGCACCAAATCTCCCGGCGTGTTCGCTTCCGAGGCGAGGCGGTCCGGCAAGCGCAGACCAAACGCGTACTCCAATCGCGTCAGCAATTCCACGCGCTCCAAGCTGCCAAGGCCCAGCTCGCGGTCCAGTTGCGAGGAAAGATGCAGCATCGGCAGCGCGCCTCGGCTGCCGAGCTCGTTGAGCAGTGTGCGGATCACCTCGAACACGCGCTCGCGCACGGCGGAAGTATCGAGTTGTGTCGCTGGGGTGGCCACGTGTGCACAAGATACCTTGATTTACTTCGCGAAGGCTAGCAGCAAAAGCGCGGATTCCACCTTGAAGGTACCCTAGGTTACGGCCTGCACCCTCGGGTGCTCTTCTTGCGGTGTTTTGGGGCGCTCTTTAGCGCGTCCCCGCTTCCGGCTAGCCATAACGGAACATGGGCTAGGCGTGGGCTAGGCGCTTTTCTTCGCGGCTTGCTCGACCGAGAAGCCTTTAGGCAGCAGCGCTGTCGCAAGGTCCACGCCCGAAAGGTCCGCGCCGGTCAAATCCGTTTCCCGCAAAATCGCCACACCCATGTCCGCGCCCGAAAATCGCGCGCCCTTCACGTTGGCTCCTCGCAGATTTACGTTGCGCAACCGCGCCCCTTCGAATCGCGCATTCGAAAGGTCGCACCGGAAAAATTCCACGCCGCTGGCCTGCGCCCCGGTCAAGTCCGCGCCAGGAAGAATCGCTTCGGTCATGTCCGTGTTGCGCAAATCGGCCTCCCGCAAACTGGCCCCGGAAAGGTCCACTCCCGGGAGTCGTGCTGTTCGCAGATCGCTTCCTTCCAAATTCGCGTTGCGCAAAATCGCTCCGCTGAGATTCAAGCCGGACAAATCGGCGTGCGACAGGTCCGCGCCGGCGAGATCCGCGCGTGCCCCGCCCTCCCTTCCCCGGAAAAACCGTTCGTGCGCTTGCAAAATCTCCGTGAGCTTTTTGCCG
Organism: Acidobacteriota bacterium; assembly: GCA_003223215.1. Classification (GTDB taxonomy): domain Bacteria; phylum Acidobacteriota; class Terriglobia; order Acidiferrales; family UBA7541; genus Acidiferrum. The sequence continues at coordinate 27,140 of QHYH01000099.1, read as the reverse complement.
TTGTGCTTGATGCTTTTCGGTTTTCTCAGTCCCATAACCAGTTCCCGTTTCGCATGAACTGTGCTGGATTGTCCTCTCCAATTCTACTCAAACCAGCTCGGCTTGCGATACTCCCCGAGGGGCTTGTGGGCGCTTTCGCCCTGCCGCAGGAAGTAAATCTCCAAAGCCCGGCGAAACGTGTGGAGGACGATCGAGCTGCAATAAGGGAACAGGACAAACCTCGCCCCGCGCTGAATCTCGAAGTCCAGCTCTCTCTTTTCTTCGATGCTTGGTCGCCAGGGTCCTTTCACGGGAGCGTGGGTTGCGAGAGCCCGGGCTGGGCGGCTTGCTGCATTTGCACGAGTTCACGCGCGGCGGCGTAACCCTGCCAGATCATGTACAGCGCGTAAGCGTGCACCGCAGCATCGAGCCACATGCTGAAAAGCAGAAGCAGCACCCCGTCGAGCGCATACGCGATCATCCCTCCAAGGAATGCTCCTGGCGATCCCGCCTTGGCCCACTTCGAACACAGAATGAGCATCACGATGAAGATGCCGTCCACGGCCACGGGCACGAACATGCCGTTTTGCCCGCCGCCGTGTCCGATCGCGTCGACCAACTGCGTGATGCCCAAGCCAAAGATGAAGCGAATCTTGGCACCAAAGATTTCGAGGAGGGAATTGATGCCGGAGAGAATCGCAATCGTCAGGAACCAGCCGGCCCCGCGCCGCATTCGCAGAATGACGGGGACGCGGGGATCGGACGCCGCTGGCTGCAGAAATGCACCTGATGCAGAACCACCGGGACCGAGTGACATGTTCTTCTCCTTCCAGGGGAGAGCGTTCCTTACAGGCGATCTTGCCACGCAAGTGGAATCCCTGTTTCACTCAACAAGGGATGCTGTGCCCAAGGGAGCAAGCTCCTAGCGAAGAGGCGGGTCGATGGACGCCGGTCTGCTTACCGGCCCACCACGGGAGTCTCCGGGAGTCTGATTCCCCGTGAAAATCTCGCGAAAGGCTCGTAAGATTAAAGTATTCATGTCGAGCGGATTTCGAACTCGGGCAGGCCAAGGGAACGCTCGGTTGCGGCTTGTGTGCCTGGTGGTTTGTTTCTTCTTCGCGGCCCTTCCCGTTTGGGCGCAAGACCGCGAAGAGGAAATCGTCGCGAACCTCGCAGGCGGACGTGTCATTATGCACGTCGCGCGCGACACCATCATTTTTGCTGCCATCGATCAGCCGGTTGAGCCGCACGCGATCCCGCCGCGCGTCGTGGGAATCGACTCCGGGCATATTGGCGTGTTGTTTGGCGCGTCCGAGTGGCGCAGTCCTGCCGACCCCAAGCCCATCCGCTTAGACCGAAGTTACCAGCGCGTCGGCGCAACGGGAGCTCGCGGCGACCTGGGGCCGGCGGAGGCCGAGCCGGACCTCGAGCTCATTGGCACCGCCTTCCTTGAGAAGCTTCGTCCGCTGGTTGGCCAGTTGCACCACCGGATCGACTTTCCTCCTAACCAGCCCATCGTCCAGATTGTCGTCATTGGTTTTGCCCCGGGCGACTATGGCCCCGAAGTCTGGGTCGTCGAATATCGCATGGAACAGGAAGAGGTGGGGACCCGCGGCGAGGAATACTGGCAGACACGACTCCTGCGGCCGCACTTCACTCAGCTTTACCCGCCGGAAAAGCACGCGCCGCGCATCCTGGTCGAGAGCCGTTATCCCGGGGGCTTGAAGGGACCGACGCTTGAAGAAATGATCAAAAGCAATGACCCGCGCATCGCTTCGGTGCTCCAAAACGGGCGCTTTGAAAAGGTGCTGGAAAATCTGCGCGGCGGCTCCGCTCAGAAGGCGCCGCCTGTTGAATCCGTGGATTTCATGCGCGCCGTGTTGCCGCTCATTGCCGGGAGTTCTTCTTTTGTACTCGGAACGATGGAACAGCAGCATGGCCTGAATTGGGTCGTGCCACCCTCCGAGCCTGTCGAGAAGGCTGAAGAGGACAAGAACCGTCCGCCGGGCGCGCCCACCCTGCGCGGCCCGATCAAACCGTGAGATTCTCTGGTGCTGCTTTAGTCCCTCAGGACGGAAGCTTAACTCCCGGCTGGCTGTACCGAGAGAGCGAAGAGCTGGTCCGCAAAAGACTCGATCACCTTCCTCTTCGCTAATTTGTCACGCCAGGATTGCGGGATGCCGTCCTCCCCGCAGTACACTGCGGCGAGCTGGCCAAAAAGCTCTTGTTTCATCGCGGGACTCTTTTGACCGACTAACGCTCAGCGGAGCTTTTCAATCGAATCGCCAGGGCGGATGATGCCCCCGGCGAGTACGCGACATAACATTCCGCGGCGACCCCAGAGTTCCTTGCGCAGGCCCGGCCGTATTCGCTCCATCTGACTGCAAGGGGTGCACACCATGGTGACTTCCAGGCGCGCTTCGCCAATGCCGAGCCGCTGCCCTGTCCCTAGGCTGTTCACATTCAGACCATCGCTCGTGATGCTTTCTCTCAGCATGCCGGGTTGCAACTCCACGGCTTCGAGGGTTTCTCGATCGACGAGCAGCACTTGGCGGGTTCCGCCCGATTGCGCATGCGAACACCCTTTCAGACCGAAGTCGGCCAGGATTTGTGCTTCCCGAAGCTCTTCCATGGGCAAGTGCTTTTTCGGCGCGCGAAACAGGTTGTGCACGCTGGCCATACTCTTCAGCTCCCGGTTGCCCGCAAGGTGTTCCCTTGCCGCCCAATGTCTTTGCGGTAGTGCATCCGGTCGAAGCGAATCTTTTCAGCGGCGGCATAAGCTGAACCTAAAGCCGCGCCGAGGGTTGGGCCGACCGCTGTCACTCCCAGCACGCGTCCGCCGCTCGTGACGATTTCATTGCCGACACGCTTCGTCCCGGCGTGGAGGACTTTCACACCGGCAATCTGCTCCGCACTGGCTAGTCCGTCGACGGGCTTTCCCGTTTGGAATTTTCCGGGATAGCCTCCCGATGCCAGCACCACGCAAGCGCTCGCGCCGGGCTTCCAGCGCAACTTGGATGCGACCAAGCGGCCCGAAGCTACGTTTTGCAAAACCTCAGCCAAATCGAAATCCATGCGAGCCACAATCGCTTGCGTTTCCGGATCACCCAATCGGCAATTGAACTCGAGGACCTGGGGGCCGCAGGGACCGAGCATCAAGCCGATGTAAAGGAATCCCTGGTAAGGAGTTCCCTGGTCCGCGAGACCCGCCAAAGTCGGTTCCAGGACGCTCGCGACGATGCTCGTTCGAAGTTCCTCCGGCAGAAGCGCATCGGTCGAGTAGGCTCCCATTCCTCCGGTATTGGGGCCCTGGTTCCCGTCCAAAAGGCGCTTATGGTCGCGCGCGGGAACAAGGGGCGCGTATCTCTTCCCATCGGTCACGATGATGAACGACAGCTCGTCGCCCTCGAGTCCAGCTTCCAGGAGAATGCGCCTTCCCCCGGCACCGAGCTCGTTTTTCTCCATCACGCGCTCAATGAAATAGCGCGCCTGCTCGAAATCCTGTGCGACCAACACGCCCTTGCCGGCGCACAAGCCGTCGGCCTTGATCACCACGGGAAAGGTGAGGTTCGGGAGCGCGCTGTAAGCGTCCTTTGCGGAATCAAACGAGCCATACATTTTCGCGGTCGGGATGCGATGCCGCAGCAAAAATTCCTTCGAGAAAATCTTGCTTCCTTCGAGCTGCGCGGCTAGCTTCGACGGGCCGACGATGGCCCAACCGCGCTCGCGGAACGCATCACCGATGCCGTCGACCAGCGGCAACTCGGGCCCGACGACCGTCAGGTCGGGGAGCTTCTTTTCGGCAAACGCAACGAGCCCCGCCACGTCACCTGCGTCGATAGTCACGCACTCGGCATCTCGGGCGATGCCGCCGTTCCCGGGAGCGCACCAGATTTTCTCTACGCGGGGGCTCTGCTTCAGCTTCCAGACGAGCGCGTGCTCGCGTCCGCCCCCGCCAATCACCAGAATGTTCATGAGTCGCCCTCGGGACCACTCACCTTAGACGCTTCGAACGTTAGGTGTCAACCGGACTGGCACACGGTAAACACACGGTATCCCATCGAGCTTATCTACCTAGACTGGACGCAATATCCTCAGCTGACTTCCGATATAAGGAGTTGCGCCATGCTCATTCCGCTGCGACACGAAAACGTGGAGGGCCGTCGCTGGCCGCTAATCTCCATTGCTCGGGTGGTCATCAATCTTGTAGTTTTCCTAGCCACGCATGGGCAGATCGAGGATCAAAGCCCCAAGAACGGCGGAGTTCGCGGCCACATTCTGCTTCTCGCCGCCATGCATCCCGAACTTAAGATGGCCCCGGAGGTACAGGAATTTGTGACAACCTTTCAGCAACAGCATCCCGGCACGTGGAGAGAGGCGCAATCTCCGAACCGGGATGTGGCTGATGGCTGGGATGCCAGGATCCGCCTGATCGACGACCAGACGGCTCTACAACAGGAAATGGATTCGCTTGCGGAGCAGTTCTCGAGCGCCGAGCAGGCCTCCGTGCTCGAGCAATACGCCTTCACCCCAGCTCATCCGAAGCCCATCGCCTATCTGACGGCAAATTTTCTTCACGGGGGCTGGCTGCACCTCATCGAGAATATGTGGTTTCTGTGGCTCGCAGGCGCGATACTGGAAGACACCTGGGGCCGGGCTCATTTATCCCATGGCCTACTTTCTTGCCTGGGCCGCGGCACTGCAATTTCACGCCTGGCTGAACCCCGGCAGCCTTGCTCCCACTCTCGGCGCCTCCGGCGCCGTAGCTGCACTCATGGGCGCGTTCCTGGTGCGGTTTCCGAAAACGAAAATCGAAGTGGCCCTGGTCCTTGGACTTCGCAGCCTCACCAATCTGGCCTTGGGCAAGGGCATCCGATTTAAGGCTGCGGCCTACTGGCTTCTGCCGCTGTGGCTGCTGATGGAGATCTTTTCAGGCGCGCTGTTTGGTGCCCATTCTGGAGTGGCGCACTGGGCGCACGTTGGCGGCTTCGTTTTTGGACTCGCCGCTCTGGGCTTGCGCTATTCCGGGCTCGAGCACAAAGTCAACGAAGCCATCGAAGCCAAAGTGACATGGACCGCCGATCGCGAAATCGTCGAAGCTACCGGGCTGATGGAAAAGGGAAACTTGGACGAAGCTATCGGCACGCTGTAGAAATATATTGTCATGAAACCAAATTCGACTGACGCGCATTCCCTTGTGCAGCGAATTTATTGGCGCAAGAATGACATCCCCGCGTACCGGGACGCGGTCGTGAGACTCTGTCAGCTCCACTTGAGAGCCCAGGATTTCGATGCCGCACTCGAGGACTACGACGAATACAAAGAACTCAGGCGGCGAGACCATTCCGGCATCCACATGGCTCGAGCTGTGCCGCGCCGCCGAGGCCAAGGAACAATTTGATCGAGCGGTGGCTGACTATGAACGACTAGCCTCGGCTTACCCGGCGGAGCGGCAATCGCTGCTTGCCTTAATGGCGGCCGGCAGGCTCGCATTGCAAAGGCTGAATCGGCCGTCCGACGCGTTGCGCTATTACAAGGCCGCCGAAGCTTCTGCAGTGTCGCACCTCGACTGGCAAACGAACATTGCGGCTGGAATTCGGGAGGCCGAAAAGGCCCTCGGGGCGTCCTACACAAGCAAGCAATAAGGCCGGGCCGGCGAAAAGCGGGGATGGGAGCAAGCCCGGCTGACAAGTGCCACCTTCGGCCGGAGTTTGCTCCTGTTAGCTAGCTATATATATTAGAGACGAATTACCTAGCGCCGGCGGCGCGAATGGGAATGGTTACGGAAGCGGAAGCGGTATCCGAAGAAGCCAGCATGTGGCAGCGCCCGTCGAAGATCCCGCCTGGATCAATGACCATGCAGGGCGAATGCACTTCCCCGGTCACTACGCCCTTGGCTTGAACCTCGACGCGGCCCCTGGCGAAAATCACCCCATCGAAGCGGCCGGAAATGACCACGCGATTGCCTTCGATCTGTCCTTCCACTTTGGCGCCGTCGCCAAGGACCACGGTCTGCTCCGAGATGATGTTACCCTTCACATTGCCATCGATGCGGAACGTGCCGGTGACCGTCAGCGTTCCTTCGAGGGTTACACCCTGATCGATGAACCCCGTCCACTCTTCACTGCTTGTACTGTCTGTCGCGTCGCCGTTTTTATTGGCGGTAGGCCACTTCCAAGGCATTTCGAGTTCTCCCGCAAGCTTCATCATACTTCTACTTTTAACCGGCGGCGAAAACAAGTCAACGTGACCGAAGTACGGGTTTGTCGAACTAAAGACTGCGCGAACGGACAGTTGTTCTGCAAGCAATCTTTCGAGCCAGCTCTTCCGGCGACTTCCGGGCCACAGGCGAAGCCAACCTGCGGCAATCCGCGTTCTCGCTCCGGCTACTTCATCAAGCGATCGTAGAGCCCCATCAACTGCTTGTCGTCGTAGAACTCGAGCACCAACTGCCCGGGTCGTATCTTGGTCCTTTGCCGCAAACTAATTCTCGTACCCAGGTGCCGCTGCAGCTCCTCAAGCGCGTTTTTGATGTTCGCGTCCAGGTGCGCCGGAGCTGACGGATGGGGCTGCTTTCCCTGTGCACGTCGCGCCGCCAGCTTTTCAATTTGACGGACCGTCAAAGCTCCTCGCGAGGCGCGGTGCGCGTAGCGCATGCGCAACTGCTGCTCGGGAACCGCGAGCAGCGCACGGCCGTGTCCGGCCGAGAGCTTCCCTTCTTCGATCCACTCCTGGATTTGCTTGTCGAGCTTGAGCAGACGAATCGCGTTCGCCACCGTAGCGCGGTCTTTCCCGGTCCTCTCCGCGACGGCATCCTGCGTCAAGTGAAATTCGTCCATCAATCGCTCAAACGCACGCGCCGCTTCTATGGGATTCAGATCCTCGCGCTGAATGTTCTCGACGAGGGTCATTTCGAGCGCGAGTTCGTCGGGCACTTGCCTCACAATGGCCGAGACTTTGTTGAGCCCAGCGCGCTGCGCTGCGCGCCAGCGGCGCTCGCCGGCGATCAGTTGAAAGCGCGAACCGATCGGCCGCAGGACCAAAGGCTGAATGATTCCGCTGGTCTTAATGGAGCGCGCCAGTTCGTCAAGGGCCTGCTCGTGGAATTTGGTACGCGGCTGATACGGGCTAGGCTCAATCAGGTCGATATCGATTTCCTGGGGACCACCTTGCGTGGCTTGGCGGGCGGGCATGGCCGCGACGGCGGAGGCGTTGGTTGCCGTGGCCTGAGGTTGCGGCGGTGGCGGCGCCGGCTCGGACCTTTTGCCTTCAAGCTCCCGAATGAGCGCTCCGAGTCCCCGTCCCAGTGCGTTTCTCGCCATTAGATATCACCTCTTTTGCAAGATGCGTGTAGCCTTCGGCCCCTTTGCTATTCGGGTCGTAGAGAATGATGGGTTTGCCGAAACTCGGGGCTTCTGCCAAGCGAACATTGCGCGGAATGATGCTCTTGAAAATCTGCTGCCCGAAGAAAGTGTGCAGATCGTTGGCCACCTGGCGCGAGAGCGTCGTTCGTTCGTCGTACATGGTCAGAAGAATGCCTTCGATCTCGAGGTTCGGATTCAAGGTCCGCCGGATGCGCATCAGCGTATCCAGTAGTTCCGATACGCCCTCCAAGGCCAGGTATTCGCACTGAATGGGAACAAGAACCGAACCTGCGGCGCACAAGGCATTCAACGTGAGCAAGTCGAGGGCAGGCGGACAATCCATAATAATGAAGGTGTACTTGTCATCGACAGCCTTGAGCGCCCCACGCAGCCGGTATTCCCTTTCTTCCGCCGACACCAGTTCAACCGCGGCTCCAGCGAGGTTTTTGTCGGCAGGGATGACGTCCAGTCCCTCCACTTGTGACTTCTGGATGATTCTGTCGAAGGGCTCGTTCAAAATCAGAGAGTGGTAGAGCGTATGACGGGAAGGATCTTTCGCAAAGCCGATCGCCGCGGTCGTATTGGCCTGGGAATCGCAATCGACGAGAAGGGTGGGCTGCTTGGCGGTGGCGAGACATGCGGAGAGGTTGACGGCCGTGGTTGTCTTTCCGACTCCACCTTTTTGGTTGGCAATCGCGATGATTCGTGCCACGGAGCCTCTCGAGCGGAAATCTAGCAAAGGACCGCTTCGCTTGCAAGATGTTTCACGTGGAACAAAAGCCGAGTGAGGAAATCCCCAGGGACGGTTCGCTTGAGAAGCTGGAATTCTTCGAACGAGCGGGGCCTTTCGGGCTGTGGTTTCACTTCCCCGGGCAAGGCTCGAGGATCCTGAGGGCAAGGCGTCCAGGGCACGCTACTCACATGAAACAGGCTCGAGCCACACGATTGTTCCACGTGGAACAGTTCGGTGGTCGGCCCGCCAGCCTCATCCCCGCTCGACGGAAAGGGGATCCGTCCCCAGGACTGGCATTCGGTTGCAAGGTGTTTCACGTGGAACAAAAGCAGAATGAGGAAATCGCAAAAGTCGGGTAGCGGTCCAGCGGCGCTACTCGCGTTCTACAACGCGGTATTGCGCACGGTCATGCGCTTCCCCAAGAACGGTTCGCTTTGAGAAGCTGGGATTCTTCGAAGAACGAGGCCTTCCGGGCTGTGGTTTTCACTTCCCCGGGCAAGGCTCGAGGATCCTGAGGGCAAGGCGTCCAGGGCACGTACTCTCACATGAAACAGGCTCGAGCCACACGATTGTTCCACGTGGAACAGTTCGGTGCCTGGCCCGCCGACCTCGTCCCGCTGGACGAAAAAGGTAATCCCCGTCCCCGGGACCGGCATTCGGTTGCAATATGTTTCACGTGGAACAAAATCCGAGTGAGGAAATCCCCAACGAAGGTTCGCTTGAGAGGCTCCCGTACTTACATGAAACAGGCTCGAGCCACAGGACGATTGTTCCACGTGGAACAGTTCGGTGCCTGGTCCGCCGGCCTCGCTTGAATGTTCCACGTGAAACAGTCTTGCCAGGCACGAAGCGCGTCCAGCGGGTTTTGAGAAAGCGTGGGAAGTCTGAGGCGTGTATTTAGCAGAAGAGGCGCGCGAGTGGGAAACGAAGTGTTCCACGTGGAACACTCTCTCGAGAGATCCGCATCGGCGAGCGCCGTTGGCACCCGAATCCCGAAGTCCCTTTGCAACATCTCCCAGACCGGACGTGGATCAGGGATTTCGTCGTCCCACAAGGAGGAGGCGTCGCAAAGAATTCGGCACGGGGATTGGCTCACGCCATTCCCAAGTCGGAACCTTCAATATCTCCGGTAGATCTTGGGACCCAATCCACAAGACCACATCTTTTGCCGCAACATGCCCCGAGTGCGCCCAGTTCAAGAAAACCGGGTACTCGCCGAGGGCTCGTGCACAAGCGAAATCGAGCGGGGCAATTTCTTCCCCTAGCTCCTCGTAGCGTCGCACCAGTACTTGGGCGTCTCGGAGCCCCAGCACTCGAATGACTTCCGCCAGGAACGCGGCCTTTTTGATGTTCGACTCGATGAGGAAAACTTGCAAGCTAGGGCGCAGGATTTTTAGCGGCAAGCCCGGGAACCCGGCACCAGTACCCACGTCGGCGAGCCGACCACGCTCGATCGGCACGGAAATCCCCGCTAACATGCTTTCGCAGAAGTGCCGGTGGAGGATATCGAGCGGATCGCGAATCGCCGTCAAGTTGAGCTTATCGTTCCAAGTCAGTAGAATCTTTATATAGTCTTGAATTTGCAGGATTTGGTCGTCGTACGACGGCAATTTGAATTCTTCGAGGGCGCGTCGAATGACCGCCATAGAGGGCAGCGGTGGGCTGACCATGGCCATAGTAGTTACTCTTAATCGCCTTCTATTGCAAAGCGCTTCTTCCCGAGCCTATGTTGTGTTTCGACCGAGATATCGCCGCCCGGCCACCCCGGCCACCACGTCGACGGAGGCATGCCAGAAAACTGCGGGTACTAGACTATTGTACGCCAATCGGCTCGCTCCTAACAGCCAACCCACGACAAGGGTCATCACCATGCCGCCTGTCCCCTGGTAGCTGTGGGCCAGGCTAAAGAGCAGCGAAGAGACCAGCACGACGACCCAAGCCCCGAGCCCAGCGCTCGACAGGGCAGCCATGACAAATCCGCGATAGAGAAACTCTTCGCAAAGCCCCGCGGTCGCGGCGAGCGCGAGGTAAGGAAGCAGCTCCAGCGAGGACTGCGGCAGAATGCGCTCGGCAACCGCCTGCATCCCTCCGCGGGAGCCGGGAGGAATGCGCCCGACACGGCGCAGGTTCAGCCACTGAAGGCCACCCATTATTGCCGCGCCCACAAGCCCGCCGAGGAGTAGCCTGGTTCGGCCGTGAAACACCAGGCCTAGCTGCCGCGCGCTATACCCATGCACCCAGACGCGCCACCCCACGACCGCAACGGCGAGCCACTGGAAGGCGATGGTCGAGGCATAAAGCACCAGCCGCTCCATCGAGCTGACTTGCGTCATGGCCAGGAGCTTCTTCATGCGCGCGCGGCCGCGCCAGGGCAGGAGTACGCCGAGAGCAAAGAAGATCAACCAGAAGTCCCAAGGCATCCGCAGATAAGAACACTTTCCGGCGGCTTGACGCAAGACAGGAGTGGGAGGGTGATTTCGGACCGCGCGACCTTATCTCTGGTCGCCGAAGATGTTGTGACCCAGCGTGTCGTATCCAACCGACTACGGAGGGGCTTGACTCGTCGCGAGATCAATGAGCAGTATGTCCGAATTCTCGATCAGGCGGTCGAATACAATCCGCCCGCCGTCGCGAGTAACATCAAAGGTCCGCATCACTGCGGAACTGCTCAGCCGAGTCAAACGCCTTGAGCGCATCGTGCTGAGGTCGAGCAGCCAAAAGTCCTGCTCGGCCATGGTATTTCCAACCATATAGACGAGGCCCGTGCCATCGGGCAGGAACCGCGCCCGCTCACCTTGGCGCTGCACTTTGATGTCCGGTAGCGTCGCCGGCGTACCGTCCGGGCGTACTGCCAGGAGCGGTGTGAGCGTGAACACCTGAGGTCCGCAATACACGATCAGGTCTCCGCGCGGAGACCACACAGGATCGAGGAACGGTCCTGTTGCAATCCGAACCGGCGAGCCGCCGTCAACAGGTAGCTTGAACAAACCCAATCCACTGCGGTCGCTGCCGGCTACCACAATCCATTTGCCGTCAGGAGACCAGGAAGCTGTGCCCCGAAGATCAACATCGCTCGGGAGGGGGCGGAGTCCCGTTCCATCCGCCGTCATTACGTGCATCTGTTGCTTCCCGTTTCGCCTCAGTGGAAACGCAACGTCCCTCCCGTCCGCCGAGACTGCCGCAGGCGACTCGAGCGCGCCGTCGGAGCCCTTCCAGACCTCCAGCGCTTTCCCATCGCGATAGCTCCACAGTCCGTCTGCTCCGTCTCGCGAAGATAAGTAGAACAACGATCCGCCTCCGAAGCGCGGCGCCTGCGAGCGCGCGGTGGGCAGTTGAAAAGCTTCGACGTCCTGTTCCTCGACAACGTGACTCGTGATCGGAACGCTCCACAAATTGATCCGAGGGTTCACGACACTCGCAGCGAGACGCCGACCATCCGCTGTGGCTGCCAGAGCGGTGTATTGTTCCAAGCCCGAACTCACGCGGCCTGAAGTTTGGGTTTCTCTATCGAACGCCCACAACCATGGGCCAGCCCCGTCTTTGTCGTGGGCGACGAAAAGAATCGTCCGCTCGTTGATCGGGGTCGCGTACGCAATATCAGCGTTGAGATGCGTGAGTTGTTCTGGTTCTCCCCCGTCCGGCGTAATGCGCCACAGATCCATCTCTCGCGTGGCTGGCCTGCCGCGCACAAAGTAGATCGAGCCTCCATCCTTCGACCAGACCTGATAGTGGTTGTGCAATCCGGGCTCGTTCTGCAGGATTAGGCGCTGATTGGCGCCGTTGTGATCGGCCACAAATGTCGGGTCGCCTGCTTGCCAGGTGTGATAGACCAGCCGCGTCCCATCGGGCGACCAGGCAACCTCTGCGGCGCTTTCATCCAGAAAATTGCGCGGCGCCCCGCCCATCAGCGGCCATAGCTTGAGCCTCCTGCCCTCTATTCCCGCGCTCCACACTTCTGATCCGTCCCCTGAGAAGCCGACCGCACGGAGAGGCGCACGCGCATCTCCGATGCGACCCTGGGTAAGGTTCGCGAGACTGTTACCGTTGGCTTGAATCAGCCAGATGTCGAAGGCGCCGCTCCTGTCGGAAAGGAACGCCGCAAATTTCCCGTCCGGGGAGATAGCAGGGTTGCTTTTGGCTCCTTCGAAGTTGGTGAGTCGTGTGAATTGCGCACCGGAAAGCGGATTACGGTCTGTGGCCCGGGGGGCGATTGGCGACGACCCACGCAAGCAATCCCGCCACTAGCAACGCCATAAGAGTCCATGGCAACCACGCGTGACGCTCCGCGACGACCACCGCGGAAGCCGCCACTCGCGCGGCGCTTGAATCCGTGTCGCGTTTGAGGCGTTGGAGGTCGGTGCGAATATCGGAAGCGTGCTGATACCGGAAGTCTCGATCCTTCTCCAGTGCCTTGTTGATGATTTCGGTTAGCTTTGCAGGCACGTCGGGATTCAGGCGGACAGGAGGAACTGGAGCTCCATCGAGAATTTCCCTGAAGATCAGACCAGGACTTTCCCCGCGGAATGGCAATTGCCCTGTCGCCATTTCATATAAAACTACCCCGAAAGAAAACAGGTCGGTGCGAGCATCGAGTTCCTTCCCGCTAACGTGTTCCGGCGACATGTACGCGACGGTCCCCAAGGCACTCCCTGGGCTAGTCAGGTGATCCGCGTCTAGCTCCCGAGTAGCGAGGGTTGGCTCGCTGCCTGCAGTACACTCCGTGGCATCGAATGACGAAAGCGACTATTGTTCAACTGCGGTAGCCGCAAGCACAAAGGGCGCGACCCCGCTATAATTGAGGCGCAGTACAGTGAGGTGCGGCTTGACGCCAACCGTGAAACTGACGGCGATGGTCAAGGCAGCGGGTTGAGCGGCGAAGCTGAGTCCCAGTTTGCTGGACTCCGTTTTGCGCGGCTTGCCGCGGGCCAATGATCCGAACGTGCTCGTTGGCTTTGAAACCAACGACGACGCTGGGGTGTATCAACTCGGGCCGGAAATGGCACTGGTGCAAACGGTCGATTTCTTCACGCCGATCGTGGATGATCCGCACACGTTTGGGCAGATCGCCGCAGCCAATTCGCTGAGCGACATTTACGCCATGGGCGGCAAGCCCATCTCCGCGCTGTCGATCGTCGGCTTTCCCGACAAGGGCGAACCGAAAATTCTCGAGCAAATTTTGCGCGGCGGCCATTCCAAAATGGCGGAGGCGAAGTGCAGCGTCATCGGCGGGCACTCGATTCGAAACGACGACATTCAATTTGGCTATGCGGTCACGGGTTTGATTCATCCGCAACGGGTTTGGCGCAATGTAGGCGTGCAAACGGGCGACGTTCTGCTGTTGACCAAAGCCCTCGGGACGGGCGTGCTCTCGACGGCGCTCAAGAAAGATGCCGCGGCGGCCGGGGATCTCCGAGCAGCTATCGCGTCGATGTCGGAGCTGAACCGAGTTGCCTCGGAGGCGCTTCAGGAATTCGAGGAGAAGGCTCAATCCGCCCACCCGATTCATGCCGTCACGGACATCACCGGATTCGGTTTGCTGGGGCACGCGCGAGAAATGGCGCTAGGAGATCCGGCGCGACACATCGCGGCGGCTTCGCTGCAAATCGATCACACGGCGATCCCCTATTTGCCCGGCGCGGAACAAGCGGCGCGCGAAGGCTTTCTCCCCGGCGGCTTGAAAAATAACCGGGAGTTCCTTGGCGATTGCGCAGGCTTCGCGGAAGGTGTTCGGCAGGAATTCCGCGACCTGCTCTTCGATCCGCAGACTTCGGGCGGCCTGCTCGTTGCCCTCGCACCGGAATTCGGCAGCCAGGCACTGGAAGTCCTTGGCCACCACGGCGTGAGTGCCCGTCGCATCGGCGTGGCCATTCCAAAAAGCAAGCCGCTGATTTCCGTACAATGAGTGGGGATTCTCAAAAAGCAGATCCCTCTGCCTAAGGCCGCGGAAGACGGCGATCTGAGGGTGCGGGATAACCGTTCGGTGCGGTGGGGCTCGGATGACATCACCTTTGGCGTGACCGAAGAATCGGAACAAAGTCCCGGGAGGAGAAAGGCGCGGGTCTAAAGAGAGCCGCCACTGCAAATGGACACCATAACGCACGGAATCGCGGGAGCGCTCATCGGGAAGGCGATTTTTGGCGGCGAGGATCTGTTTGGTCCGTCGACTGGCGTCGCGAGCGTAAGAGAAAAGAACGGGTCTCGAGACCTGCCACGATCCAAGGTGAACCGGGGCCGCATTGTGACTTGGTCGCTCATGCTCGGAGCGATCTTCCCGGACTCCGATGTGCTTCGCGACCTGCTCTCGCACGACCGGCTGCTCGTTGTCACCTGGCACAGGAGCATCACTCATTCGCTCGTGATGCTTCCGCTTTGGGCGCTGCTGCTTGCGGGAATCACGCGCGCTTTCACAAGCTGGCGCAAATGGGAGGCGCCTTCGTTTGCTGCGCTCAGTCGAATCTATGCAGTCGGCATTCTGAGCCACATCCTGCTGGACCTGGTAACTTCATTTGGCACCATGATTTGGTCGCCGCTTAAATGGTCGCGTCCCGCCTGGGACCTGCTGTTTATCGTCGACTTCACCTTCACAGCCATCCTCCTGGTTCCGCAGTTGCTCGCTTGGGTTTATTCCGAGCCTGCGAAAATGTGGTCTCGCGCCCTGGGCACCTGGCTCGTATTCATGCCGGTCCCGGTGATGGTGGCCCGCCTCGCCGAAGCGGTGGAGGCGCCGATTTCGGGACAAACGGTTTTGGGCGCAATGATGGTCATCACGGCGGTTTTTCTTCTACCCTCCATTCGTGGTTGGGGCCTGAAAATGCGACATGGCCGGTGGAACAGCGCGGGGTTTGCCGCGGCCTTGGCTTACGTTGCCCTCACCATTTTTGCGCATCGCGTGGCTCTCGCGCGCATCCACAAGTTCGCGGAGCTCGATCATTTGCAGGTCGCATCGATTGGCGCACTTCCGCTTCCACCCTCGCTTTGGCATTGGGACGGGTTGGTGCGGTCTGAGCGCGGGGTCTACGAGCTGCGCATGGATCTCGCCGACACGTCGGCGAGCGACACCGACTTACTTGCGCACGAGCATCGTTATTATCCCGACACGCCGCCGAATTCCTACATTGAAGAAGCCAAACGCTTGCCGGAAGTCCAGAAAGTATTGTGGTTCGCGCGTTTTCCGGTGACGCGTTTTCACAAAGAGGGCGGCGAGGCCATCGTGGACATCATGGATGTCCGATTCTCACGTACCACTACCGGGCGCCCGCCCGCCTTCACGTATCGTGTTCGCTTCGGAGAGGACGGCAGCCTGCTTTCCCAAGGTTGGGCGACACGTTAAGGTCGAAATTCCTCTACCCGGCGAAACAGGCTTTTCGGATTGCCTATCCCTTGCGCTTCGAGTTCGTCGAACAGGCATGACCTCTCGACTGACCTGCCTTGCGTTGTGGTCCGCTCGTATGGGGTTGGTCCTTGTTTGCGCGGCTGCTTCGGCCGAGGAAGCAAACCGCGTCCAAATTCACACCGACTTCACGGAGGGCGATGCTTCGCTGGCCATTTTGAATGAGCGCCACGCTGGCTAGCCGCCCACCGACGCGGCCGACGCGGCTTGGGAATTGCTATTTTCGACCGAGCCCTACCAGCGCCTCAACGCACCAGCGAACTGAGCTCCAGACCCTTCGAAGCTCCCGCGTCTCATCAAAAACCGTCGTTGAGCCGCTAGAAACAGCCATCGCATGCTAACGAGCAGGTGGTTTGCTGTCCGCTGGCTGAATGACCACTTGCCGGTCTTCTCCGATGCCGACGCTTTGCGTGCGCACCCCGGGAATGTCTTTCACCGCCAGGTGCACGATGCGGCGCTCGCGGGAAGACATGGGATTTAGGCGGAAGGGCTGCTTGGTTTGCTGCACGCGTTCGGCAGCGACACGCGCGGTCATCTTCAATTCTTCGAAACGCAGCGCGCGGTATCCGCCGCTATCGATGTGAATTTTCTCGTGGTATGCAGGTTCCAGTCGCAGCGCCTTGAAGGCCAGGTGTTCGAATGCCTTCAAAACGTCGGCGCCTCGCTCCAACAACATTTCCTTGTCGCGCCCGTCGAGGTCGGCGACCACCTCCGCCTCGCCTTCTGCCGGCGAGCCGTCCCCGGAAACCGCGCGCACGTTGACCTTCAATTCGAGGCCGGAGGCGCCCACGATGTTTTCGAGAAACTGCCGCAGCGCCTCGGCGGTGGCCTGGCGGTCGAGCTTTCCGTCTCGAATGAGTTCAGAGGACATAAGTCGTTTTATCTACAATGGCGCGCCCGGCAGTAGCAAGCACAAATCGCAAAGATCGCCACAGAGAAAACCGCAGGCTTCCGGACTCACCGTGCCCTACAACCCTGCGATCGGGAGACTGCCCGCTAGGATTTCTTGCCATTCTTGTCGCGCGCGGGTTTGCCCGGAACGGGCAGCGGATGCTTCCGGTTCAAATACCACTGCTGCGCGATCCCCACCACGCTGCTCGTGAGAATATACACCGCCAGGCCGCTGGGATAGGGGATAACCATAAACATGGCGGCCATGCCGATGGGCATGATTTTCATCATGGCCTGCTGCTGCGGGTCGGTGGCGGTCATGGGGGTCATCTTCGACACTAAGTACATCGACAAACCCATCAGCAACGGCAAAATGTAATAGGGATCCTTTGCCGACAAATCCGTAATCCAGCCGAACCAGGGCGCGTGGCGCAGTTCGATGGTCCCCTGCAGAGCGCGATACAACCCAAACCAAATGGGAAACTGCAGAAGCTGCGGGATGCAGCCGCCCACGGGATTGATGCCCTCCTTGCTGTAGATCGCCATCACTTCCTTGTTCATTTCCGCCTTGCGCGGATCGCGCATGGAATACTTCTTGTACTTTTCCTGAATGGCTTTGACTTGCGGCGCCACGCGCTGCATTTTCAGCGTCGTTTTGTAGCCGGAGAGGCGCAGCGGGAAAAGCAGCATGTTCAAAATCAGAGTGAGGGCGACAATCGCCCATCCCCAATTCGGAATGTAGCTGTGCAGCCACTTCAAGCCGTGGAACAGCGGCTCGGCAATGAACTCGAGCCATCCGAAATTCACCAAACCCTGCAGGGGCGGGTTCATTTTTTTCAAGTCGTCGTAATCTTTCGGCCCGACATAGACGCGCAGCCCGAGCGTGCTGGAGGAAGAAGCCGCCGCAACTTCAGGCAGCGCTTCGGGAGTAGCTTGCTCACAGACCTTAACCGTCTGCGGAGCCTTCCAGTAGCGCGTCTCGAGCGTTCCCGGCGCGGAGCCGCTCGGCGGAAGAAACACAGCCGCAAAGTAGGTGTCCTCGATGCCAACAAAGTCTTTCCCACGCTGCCACAGACCAGGGCCCCACTTGTCGAGGTCTTCGAGCTTCTTGTACGAGTAGTTCGTGATTTTTCCGCCTTCGCTGTAGTACGTAGTCACCCTATCGATCGGAGCAGGATTAGCTACCGTGCAATCTCCAAATCCGCCGAGCCACGCAAGTCCCGCATTGGTGGGGTTGCCGTTCCGCTTGGCGGAGGTTTCCACGCGCACGAGGTAGCTGTGATCGAAGTGAAAATGTTTCGTAACTTCCAGTTGGCCGTCACTCCAGGTGAACTCCACGTCGGTGGGTGCATCGAGCGTGCTTGCGGGTGTTGAAACACGATAGAGCCCGCCGTTCGCGGCGTTTTGCAGTTGCTCATCGTCAAGAATCACGGCAAACGGCCAGCCACCGGTTTGCTGGGAAGCTTCCGCGTGCACCAGGTCGAGCACGCACGGCGGATTGGAACCGTCCCTGCACTTCTGCGGCGGTTTCGTATCGTCCGTATACTTCTTGAGCTTCCAGCTCTTGACCACGGCACCCTTGTTCGAAATCTCGACGCGATAAAGATTGTTCTCGATGGTTATCGTGCGTTCCTCAGAATCACTGATTCGCGGAACGTTCACGGGCGTCGCGGCAACTGCGGCTCGTGCCGGTGCGCTCTCGGAGCCTTTTCCCTCGGAGGGAGCAGCTGTGGAGGGACCGGAAGTGGCGGGACCTGTTGAAATCGGCCGGTTCGGGCGCGGGGGTTGCACCTGCGGCTTCGGCCCATAATATTTTGCCCAAACCAGAATCACCAAAATCGACAGCAGCGACGCCACAAGAATTCGCAATTCCGGCGTGAACTTGTCCTTTTGTCCGGGAACGACACTCAAGAATGCACCTCATGCGGAATCTCTCGAGAGTGGGTCGCGATGGTTGCGGCGTGCCGAGTCTCGTCCCAAGCCTCTGGGACCGGGTCGTAGCCGACCTTGCGCGAAAGAGGATGGCACCGCAGCAGTCGCTTCAAGCCCAGCCAAATCCCACGCGCCACGCCAAAGCGCTCGATCGCTTCGTAGGCATACTGCGAGCAGGTGGGATGAAAGCGGCAGTTCCCCGCAAACAGAATGGACAGATAGGTCTTGTAGAACCTAAGAGCCAAAAGGGAGATGTGCACCGGCAGCGACAGTGGGACAGAGTTCAGTCCGTCCTCTTCTCTTTGGAGCTTCGCCATCTTTTGTTCGCTCACTTCCTCGCCTGCCCGGCGCTTTCGAGCAGCCGCAGCAAATCCGCCGTAAGCTCCGCAAACCGCGCTTTGGCCACCCCGCCCTTCGGGTGAATTACGATGTCCCATCCCACGGGTATCTCCCTCCGGTGGCAGCGCACGATTTCGCGCACGCGCCGCCGGATGCGGTTGCGCACCACCGCGCCGCCGAGCGCTTTCTTAATGCTGACGCCAAAGCGGCTCTGCGGCAATTCGTTGGCGCGAAAGAAAACTGTGAAGTGGGAGCTCGAGCGGCGCCTTCCGGCGCGGTAGACAGCGTCAAATTCGCCGCGCCTCACAAGCCGCGCCTCGCGCGGAAACGTCATCGCCTCTTTGCCCGCAGGGCCGGACATCGGCGGGCTTCCGGCGCTACTCAGGGGTGAGCCGATGGCGCCCCTTCTTGCGCCGCGCCGCGAGCACTCTGCGGCCGCCTTTCGACTTCATGCGTGCGCGGAAACCGTGCGTCTTCGCGCGACGGCGGCGTCGCGGTTGATAGGTGCGCTTTGGCAAAGCAATCCCCCTTTGTAGTACGCAGCCGCGCGGTGGTCCATTTCACCAGCGGTGCGAACAGCCCATAGCCACTTTTGCGGCTGATTTCGAATTTCTTAGTGTATGCGACCCTTGCTCACAGGGTCAAGAAAGGTGGGGTAGCTTAGGTACTTCGCTTTTTCCGATTTTTCTAAGCCACGCAACATCTCTAGGTGCGCCAATCAAGAATTTCGGATTCTCTGCAGCTCGAGCCGAGTTCGTTCAGCTTCCAGCGCGCTTCTTCCTGCTGCGGCGTCGTCTACGCATTGTGCGCGCCGCTATTCCAGTCCGATGGAATGCGTAAGACGTAGGATCTGCATGTCCCGAGATTGTTTCTGCCGGAGGGCCTCACGGCCCTCCGGCTCCAATCCGCAGATCCTACAACCAACACAGCGCATCCGTTGCACCGGCGGGATAGACATCTCTATCCCTGCGGCGATTCACCGAACCGTCACAGTCGTGTCCGGGGATCTCTCGCAATCGCTTCCACTCAGGCAGGACTTAATCTTGAGAAAAAAGAATGCCGACGAGAGAAAGAAAATGCGGGCCGCTACAACGAGGCATCCGACGAAGATCTCCAAGGGCTTGGTAGTTCCCCCCCCCGCAAAATATCAAGCAATTAGACTTCCTGCGCTCAGATGCCTGGCAGACGTCAGTCAGTGCTTTTACCGGATGCCCATTCACGCTGAAGAAGTGTCAATTAGCAATTCAAGGTCTATAATCACGCCACTTATGCCGCGGCATCCAAGCACTGTTTCGGCGTTCCGGAGGTTCAGTGAAAAAAGCATTGCGTGCATTTCTTTTCATACTACTCACGCTTCCAGCAGTTGCGCAACAGAGGGAAATGAAGCCGGACCTTCCTGTCGAGAAGTGGACCGGCAAGACCGTCATGTTAATCGGCGCGCATGCTGATGATGATCAGTTGTCGCACGGCACTCTGGCGATGCTGCAGGCGCATTCGAATCAAGTCTATGTTGTCACACTCACCACCGGGAACGTGGGTACCCAAGATCCAAATCTCTCCAGGATGCAGCTGGCGCAAATTCGGAGGAAGGAAGAATTGGCGGCTCTGGCGGAGTTGGGCATTCCTGGCGACCATTACATCAACCTAGGCTATGACGACGGCCTCTTGGAGTTTGAGGATCGCAAGGCGGTTGTGGAAAACCTCGTTCGATGGATTCGCAAGCTCCGTCCTGATGTCCTTTTCGCATGGGACCCGGGCAAGAATTACCAGCGCTGGCACAAGTCGGACCATCGCGCCGCCGCCTATTTGGCAGCGGACGCAGCGCGGGCGGCCATGTGGCGATTACTATTCGAGGGTCAGATCACCCAGGAAGGCCTTAAGGAGTACATGATTCCCGAATATCTTTTCTTCAATGACTATGACTATGGGGACGAAAACATCACCGTGGATATCAGCGACTTTGTTGAGAAAAAGGTGAGCGCCGGAGCCAAGTACATCAGCCAATTTGGGCCCGGCTGGAAGAACTACAAGCCAGACCTCTCCGAGACCGAGCTGAAAGAAATGAAAGAGATGACGCGCAAGCACGTTCGAATGAAAGATGGAAAGGCTTTCGAGGGCTTTCGCTACTACCGTGGACTGCCAGATGGCCTGGGTAAATAGCGCCAGCACTTCCATGCTTCTCAACTCCTCCTCGCTCATCTCTGGGCGCTTTGACCGTCGAATTCATCGACTCTCTGACATCAGTTCCGTTGCCGCTTTTGAGGTCGACCATCCCGCGACTGTTGCCGGCAAGCTCGCGGCCTTGGTGCGAAATTGTCGGCAAACGTGCGTTTTCTGGAGATCGATTTCGATCGGGGGCCTGGTCGAGACGCTCGAGTCGGAGAGATTCGATTCTGGGTCACTCGAATTTGGAAGCGACGCTGTATGTAAGGGTCGCGAGCCGTTCAACTTGGACTCTGCACCTGTACGAAATCTGGACCTCTCACCAGTACCGCAGCCACACGTCGATCCGTACGCTGGCCTAGGGGGCTATGCGCATCCCAGAATGTTTGTTCAAACA
Organism: Acidobacteriota bacterium; assembly: GCA_003223215.1. Taxonomy (GTDB): domain Bacteria; phylum Acidobacteriota; class Terriglobia; order Acidiferrales; family UBA7541; genus Acidiferrum. The sequence continues at coordinate 5,952 of QHYH01000099.1, read as the reverse complement.
ATGGCTTCGCTAAGGCGCGCCCGATTGCAGACAGGGAGAGTTACTTCGTGTCTGGGCCAACTTTGCTTATGGGTAGTTACGATTGTACCGTTGATTGGAATCTGGGGATGCACGGGCTCAGTTAGCGGACCAGGCCAATCTGTACCGCCTCCGAGCACCACCTACAGCATTTCCGGGACGATCAGCCCGAATGCGGGCGGCAGTGGCGCGACGGTGACGCTCAGCGGAGCGGCCAGCGCGACGACCACTACGAACACCAGCGGTAGTTACACCTTCACGGGCTTGGTGAATGGAACTTACGCGGTCACCCCAAGCAACACCGGATACACATTCAGCCCGGGCAGTCAGAGCGTCACGATCAGCGGGAGCAACGTCATCGGCTTGAACTTTACGGCGACGGCGCCGGTCGCCCATTCTGTGACGCTGAATTGGTCGGGCAGTTCATCGAGCGTTGTCGGCTATAACATCTATAGGAGTCCGGTGTCAGGTGGGCCTTATACGAAGATGAATTCCAGTGTTATAACCCTGCTCACTTACACGGACACGACCGTGCAAGCGGGGCAAGTTTATTACTATGTCGTTACGTCTATGAACTCTAATAACGTGGAGAGTAGCTACTCGAATGAGCTTTCGGCGACGATTCCGACACCCTAGAGTGCTGAAGGAGGGCCTCCCACGGCAGGATCACGCGGCGAGGTTGGGACCGGATTCGTGTGGGAAACCCTTGGGGGGATCCGTGAGCGTTTGCGGGCCGTGGTTCGACAAACTTGGCGCATTGCTGGCGACGGCGAAAGATTACAGCGGTACGCCCCATGCTGGAATACCTTTCGACCGTCCGACGGGGACGCGTGCTGCTGCTTGTAGCCATAAATTCGCGTTCAAGATAGTACTCAGTCTCGTATTCGTGCTGTTTTCTCTGGCAATAGAGTCTGTGGCACAAACGCCGTCAGGGCCAGTGAATATCAGCGGACAGAACGGCACGGTCATAGATGGTGTCCACATCACCAATCCAAATGGCGACTGCCTGACAATCACGAACTCGACGAACATCACGGTGCGCCGTTCGGAGATAGGGCCTTGCGGAGGACACGGGATCAACATTTCGGGCGGCGGCACGATCAACATCTATGATAGTTATATCCATCCGGAAAAGCCGCTCTCAACGAGCTGCTGCGACACGCACGATGGAATTCTGGTCGTGGGAACATCTGGCGTTTCGATCCAGGGCAACGTGATCGCCTATGGCGAATCCAACATAGAAGCAAACAACGTGAGCAACGTCAGTGTAATCGGGAACCTTCTGCTGAACCCGATCAACTCCGATCCCTCACAGCCTGCCCCTAACCAGAGCCGCGGTCAGAATTTTCAAGTCTATTACGGCAGTTCGAATGTAACGGTACAGAACAACTACGCTTTGTCCAGCCTGGACACGACGAAGTATCTCTTCCCAGAGAACCAAGAAGACTCGATAAACTTCGGCGTCACTACCGGCATCGTCGCTAGAGGAAACTACGTCACGGGTGGACATAGCAACTCCGGATGCGGGATCATTGCTGACGATTCAGCGAATAGTGCCCAGTTTAGGTCAAACGTCCTTGTGGATACTGGGCAGTGCGGCATCAGTATCGCGGACGGCACAAATCAGGTCATCGACGGCAACAAGATTCTCAATACCACGCCTGTAGCTGGCGGAGGCAACACCGCAATAAGCGTATGGAAGCAGTACAGCTCAGCGTGTGGACCGGTGCAGGTATCGAATAACATCGCTAGTACTCTGGACACCAGTGGCAATCCGAATAGTTACTGGGACGGTGGCGGTTGTGCTCCCGTGACGCTTACAAACAACGTCTTTGATGCGGCTGCGGCGGCCCTGCTCCAGCCAGTCTCCACGAATTTGCCGCCGCCTCCGATTCCACCGCAGCCATTTGCCTGTGCCGTTGTTTCGCCCTATACGAATAACACGAGCCTGCCTTCTTGTGGCGGATCGTCGAGCGGCCCGCCATCGCCGCCAACTCTGCTAACGGCAACAGTGCATTGAGCGGAGAAACTCAAAAAAGGAAGGCCGGGTTAAGCGATCAGCGCAAGGCAGCTCGCGTGTATTCGGTCGGAGGTCAGAGCGAGAACTGACTGGGTCCGTCTACTCGAAGCCTCCTTATCCGGTCTGAAAACAGTTCTCACATCATGACGCAAGGACGCAAACGACGTTCGATGGGGGAAGAAAAGTGGGCTTTGGAATTTGCTCTGCGGCTCTGCTCACTGAGTTACGAACTATCCCGACCCCGGCTCTGCCAAGCCGCTCCACAAGCCATATACCAACTTTATATCTATCGATCGAGGTAACTGTCCTTGGGTACAAGCCTTGCATCCTGGCTCATTTAGGACCTAGTGATCAGTGGTTTCACTCCCCTTCGTTGGTCCTAAATATCACCTTTGTTCAAGTTTACTAGCGGCGCATCGGGGGAGGCAGGCATGCACAGGCGAAGCAGGACGTCCAAAATTATCTTGGGACTCGTCTTCGGGCTCGCTTCGCTACTCCTCATCGGGGCGAAAGCTTCCTTCGCTCAGGTTCCCCAGGTTCAGCATGTGATTATCGTGGTGGAAGAGAACACCGACTACGCTGATGTATGCGGCCCGAACAACACTAGTAGCATGCCGCTTTTGTGCGGCCTCCAGATCCAGGGCAGCTTTTCGGCTAACTATTACGCGCCCACGCACCCGTCCATCGGCAACTACAACGACTTGGGCTGGGGCGTGGTCACGACCAACAACGACGGCTGCAATCCTAGTTCCTGCGGATTCCCATATACCGGCGATAACATTGTTCGGGAGGTGCAGGCAGTTAGCAAGACGTGGAAGGGTTATTCGGAAAGTCTGCCGAGCACCTGCTATTTTGGGGGAGACAGCGGCCAATACGCCGTCAGGCACAGCCCGATTCCCTACATTTCTGATGTGCAGAGCAACTGTCTGAACCGCTATGTTGCTTTTGAGGATCCTAACTTGGGGTTCGCTCACGATCTTGCAGCAAACATGCTGCCAAATTATGCGTTCATCGCCCCCAACCTTTGCGATGACGGGCACGACTGCACCCTTCCTGGAAGTCCCATCCCGGATCAATGGCTCCAGAATAATGTGATTCAGCCCCTGCTTAACGGCGGACACCTAGACCCAACGACCGGCGACACCGTCCTCATCGTCACCTTTGATGAGTCCAATGCCGACAACACCAACGGAGGCGGCTTGGTCTACTGGTTTATGATGGGCAAGGGAGTCAAGCAGAACTATCAGTCCACCGGACCCAGCGCATCTCCCGGATTTTACTCTCATGAAAGCACTTTGAGAGTCATAGCGGAGCTGTTGGGGGTTAGTTTCAGTGGATTGGGCGGTGCGGCGAGCGCTCCTGATATGACCGAGTTCTTTGGGCCCTCGGGCCCAGCGCCGGTAGCGAGCCTTTCCCCCACCTCACTGACCTTTGCCAGCCAAAGCGTGGGGACCACCAGCGCGGCGCAAACAGTGACACTGTCGAACACGGGGACCGCGACCCTGACCATCAGCAGCATCGTGGCCAGCGGGGACTTTGCTGAGACCGACAACTGCGGCGGCTCGCTGGCGTCCGGGGGGAATTGCAGCATCAGCGTAACGTTTACGCCGACGGCATCGGGGACGCGGACCGGGAGCTCGAGTGTCACGGACAACGCTTCTGGCAGCCCACAAACTGTAGGTCTAACGGGCACCGGGGCGGCGCCTACGACTACGGCTAGCCTTTCCCCTACCTCACTGACCTTTGCCAGCCAAACCGTGGGGACCACCAGCGCGGCGCAAACGGTGACACTGTCGAACACGGGCACCGCGACCCTGGCCATCAGCAGCATCGTGGCCAGCGGGGACTTTGCTCAGACCAACAACTGCGGCGGCTCCTTGGCCGTGGGGGGAAATTGCGCCATCAATGTGACGTTCTCTCCCACGGCGTCGGGCACACGGACGGGAAGTTTGAGAGTCACCGACAACGCTTCTGGCAGCCCACAAACTGCAGGTCTAACGGGCACCGGGACGGCGTCCACGACTACGGCTAGCCTTTCCCCCGCCTCACTGACCTTTGCCAGCCAAACCGTGGGGACCACCAGCGCGGCGCAGACGGTCACGCTGACGAATACGGGTTCCGCCGCCTTGGCGATCACGACGATTTCTACAAGCGGGGACTTTGCCGAAACGGACAATTGCGGAAGTTCGGTAGCCGTCGGGGGAAATTGCGCCATCAATGTGACGTTCTCTCCCACGGCGTCGGGCACACGGACGGGAAGCCTGCGTGCAACCGACAACACCTCGGGGAGTCCACAGACCGTGAGCCTCACCGGTGCTGGCTCAAGCATCGCGGCGGATTTCTCCCTCTCCGTCGCCCCAACTTCAGGAACCATTACTGCGGGCCAGTCGGCAACGTTTACGTTGAATGTAACCCCGTCTGGCGGATTCAATCAGGCAGTGAACCTGACTTGTGGAGGGGCTCCGCAAGCAGCGACATGCACGATCTCGCCAGCTGCGGTGACGCCGAATGGATCCAGTGCTTCGACGGCTACCATAACACTGAGTACGACCGCCCGCGGAACGGTTGGGCCCGGGCTGAGGCCGCGGCGGATCTTCCCTCTCCTGGGCGATCAGCTGGAACTCACAAAGATATTGTGGCTGACCGTGATGATTACCCTTCTGGCGGGACTCATTGCAGGCCGACGGCGGCAAATGCGCCTACCGCTCGGACTTGCGATGCTGATGGTTGTGCTGGGTGCCGGGTGTACCGGAGGTGTCCAAGGTACGACTCCAGTCTCTGGAACGCCAGCAGGGACTTACACTTTGACACTGACGGGGTCGTCAGGAACAGGCTCGAGCGCACTGACCCACTCCATCACGGTAACCCTGACCGTGAATTAACCAAGACTTATGTCGGTCGGAGTCGCGAATCATCCTCGTCGAAACAAGGGGATCTGGTGCTTGCACGCACAAATACTTCCGTAGCTGGCTGCGGAAAGTCGTCAAGAACTGTCGCAACCTGTGGGACCCATTGCGATACTATAGACCAGATCGGGTCGGGAGTTTGCAAACGGCAAAGGACCGTGCGTGGCTCGCTGATGTTGCGAAGGCTGCAACAAGGTTCTCATCTAAAATTAACAAAGAAGACAAACGCTTGTGAGACAAAAATGTAGAGAGGCAAGCAATGAGAATTGAGCTGTTAATTCTTACCCTGTGGACTGCCGCATCGTTCCCGGTAGCAATCTTACTTGGAAAGATTATGCGTCTTCGCTTTAGCGAATGACACGGAAATGTTGTGTGTTGTGCAGGGAGCCGCGAGGCTAGTCCTACCAAGGCGAGATACCCGAGCGGCCCCCGCCCCCTTCCTCCCTTCCCGGTTATCCCTTATTATAGGACAACGAATGGTGCACTGCGAGTTTGGGCAGGACCGGCTGGCCCAACCGCCGCTGCAGGCATTCGAACTGGCGGAACGGTCCAAGCCGCGAAAGGCTAAATGCTTGGATTCAAAAGACTTGCTGGAGTTCGTTTTGCAATTTCGGCCTCGCGTGATTGGTCTGCATCCCTGCTAGTCGGACGACCACGCAGCCGAATCCCACCCTCTCCGGCCGTATTTCTTCTCTCGTTTCATTCAGTTAACTAACTACGCTTCCTGTTTCGTGTAGCTCTGGCGAACCCTTCGCTTCCCAGGAATTTGTCTTTGCCAGGTCGCGGCTCCGCTAACTAAAGAAGGCTCGTCGATGACCCATCAGCATCAGCCACATTAGTCCCATTATAGGGTCCCAAACGAGAATTTCGTTCTCGTAATGCTTGCCTTCTTAGGCTGCTTTCAAACCGACAGCCTCGACGAGGTCGTCGAGCGCCTCAATCACGGCAGTATATCGACGATCGAGAGCCGTGATCTTTTCTTTGGGAATGGATTGGTCCGCAGCGAAG
>QHYH01000161.1 GCA_003223215.1 Acidobacteriota bacterium | reverse complement strand
GGTGACACCGGAAGAGTACAAGCTTGGATCCCTCCGTTATGATCTCTGGAAGCTGCGCGCCAAGGGCTTAGTGGAAAAGATTCCTCATTCCCGTCGCTACCGGCTTCTCCCCCACGGCTATCAAATCTGCCTGGTATTCCTCAAGCTCTACGAAAAAATCTATGCGCCGTTAACTGCCGGCATTCTGCAGCCCTTCGCTGCGGACCAATCCATTCCCAAAGAAAAGGTCACGGCTCTCGATCGTCGATATACTGCCGTGATTGAGGCGCTCGACGACCTCGTCGAGGCTGTCGGTTTGAAAGCAGCCTAAGAAGGCAAGCATTACGAGAACGAAATTCTCGTTTGGGACCCTATAATGGGAATAATGGGACTAATGATCCTCGATTGGCCGCGGGGTCACCAACACCGGGCAGTCTAAGGTCTCGGTCACTACACGTGCGTGCTAGAATCAGAAGGAATCGCCCTGAGAGGCTTTTTTCCGCTTATGACCAAAGTTGGATTTGTGAGTCTGGGATGCCCGAAGAACCTCGTCGACAGCGAGGTGATGATGGGCATACTGGCGCGCGACGGGTACGAACTGACGCCGCGGGCCGAGGAAGCGGAAGTGTTGGTGGTCAATACCTGCAGCTTTATCGAAGCCGCGCAAAAGGAGTCGGTGGAGGCCATCCTGGAGATGGCCGAGCACAAGAAATTCGGCGCGGCGAAGAAACTGGTTGTGGCGGGCTGTATGGTGGAGCGTTACCGCGAGCAGATTTTGGAACACGTGCCGGAAGTGGACGCGGTGGTGGGAACGGGCGAAGTGGAGCGAATCCTTGAAGCAGTACGCGGCGATTTGCGGGTGCTGCCGGCCGAGCCGCCAACGTTTTTGTATCACGACTTCACACCGCGCATGGTGACCACGCCGAAGCACACGGCGTACATCAAGATCGCGGAAGGCTGCGATCACCCTTGCACGTTCTGCATCATTCCGGAGCTGCGCGGGAAGTTTCGCAGCCGGCGATTCGATTCGGTGGTGCGCGAGGCGAAAAATCTGGCCGCGGCGGGCACGCGGGAAATCACGCTCATCGGGCAGGACACGACTTCTTACGGCGAAGACCTGGGCCTACGCGACGGCCTGGCGCAATTGCTCGCGAAGCTGGCTCAAGTGGAAGAATTGCTCTGGGTGCGCTTCCTCTATGCCTATCCCAATCGCGTGACGCAGAAATTGCTGGACACCATCGCGGCGCATCCGCGGCTGGCCAATTACATGGATATGCCCCTGCAACACGCAAGCCGAAAAGTGCTGGCGCGCATGAAACGGGGCGCGCATGGCGACGCCTTCTTGCACTTGCTGGAGCGTATGCGAAAGACCATTCCCGGGGTGTCGCTGCGGACTTCCTTTATTGTTGGGTTTCCCGGCGAGACGGAAAAGGATTTTGCCGAGCTGTGCGATTTCGTAAAGGCGGCGAAGCTGGACTGGATGGGCGTGTTCGAATACTCGGACGTGGATCATGCGGAAAGCCATGCGCTCGATGAGAAAGTGGACGCCGCGACGATCGCGGACCGGCGAGAGCGGCTGATGGCCTTGCAAAAGAGAGTTTCCAAAGAGCGTTTGAAGGCGAAGTACCGCGGGGTGAAAAACGAGACCTTTTTGGCGCTGGTCGAGGGGCCGTCGAAAGAGCATCCCATGGTGTGGGAAGCGCGGCTCGAGGGAATGGCGCCGGAGATTGACGGCAAGCTGTATTTGACGGACATCGTGTTGCCTGGCGGCGATGTTGCGGAGGCCGGTGACGCGGTGCGCGTCGAGATCACGAAGTCCGATGCCTACGACTTGATCGGGCGCGCCGTGGAAATTCTGCCGCGGCCGGCGGAACGAGCGGTCTCGAACGTCCCGTTTATCGCGCCGGTTCCGGCCGAAGAGAAACTGTACAGGATTGCTACCGGAGCGCCCCTGCGGGTGCTCGGGTAAGCTTCAGAGAGCAGGTGCTCGAGAAGAGCAAGAAGCGCAGCCAGGCGGGAAATCTGTTACGCTTCGGGAAAACCGAAGCGAGGTTTCTTGCTTCGCGCGAAACGGCAGGCAGCACACCATGAAACATAGATGCCCGATTTGCAAAGCGGAGACGGATTCGAAAATACATAAGGATTTTCCGTTTTGCTGCGAGCGCTGCCGGATACAGGACCTCGGCAACTGGGCCAGCGAGAAGTATGTTGTGTCCGACCCGATTTTTGACGAGGAAGAAGCCGCGGAAGGCGAGCGGAAGAGCATTCTACTCAATCTCGACAATCCCGACAATCCCGATGACCGCGAACCCTAGCGCCGCATCCGCGTTGGAGGCGTCCCGCAAGAAGCCGCGCCTGGCTTTGCTGTTCGCGACCGTGTTCGGTATCGGTTACATCCGAAAGGCCCCCGGGACATTTGGATCGCTTGCCGGCGTGGTGGTCGCCTTTCTCTCCGCCATTTTCTTTCTGCATCCACGGTCGATACGCGATTTGTTTTCGCTGCACCCGCTGGCCGATGCGATTTTGAGAGAAAACCTGTTCCGGACGCCCGGCCTGAACATCCACAGTGCGCCGCTGGCCATTCCGCTCTTCCTTACCGGGATACTTTTCCTTCTGCTTTCGGTTCTTGGCGTGTGGAGCGCCTCGCGCGTAGCTGCTTATGCGTCGAGCGAGGATCCCCAGCAGGTGGTCATCGACGAAGTGGCAGGCCAGCATCTGACACTTCTGCTGCCGCTCGTTCCCATCGCTTTGCCTCACCTGACCGCGCACATGGACTTTTCGCAATATACGATCTTTTTTGCCTTGAGCCTCGTCAACTGGAAATACCTGCTCGCGGGTTTTATACTTTTTCGAGTGTTCGACATCGGAAAGCCGTGGCCCATTCGCCGGCTGGAGAAGCTCGGCGGCGGCTGGGGCATCATGGCGGACGACTGGATGGCGGGGCTGTACGCCGCAATCCTTCTGCGGGTGGCCCTGTATTTCGGCCTTCTGACGGTTCACATTGGTTGGGTATGAAATTCGGCTTCGGCTCCTCGGCTGAAAAGAACGGCATTCCACACATTGAGAGAGTTGCGCCCGCAGCTGCTATTCCCGGCGGGGAGATCACCATTCACGGACGCGGATTCGTGTCGCGGGCGCAGGCGCGCCCCGTGGTGCACTTTGGTGACGCCGAGGCGAGCCTGTCGCTGGCCAGCGAGAATCGCTTGATCGCGCGGGTTCCGGAAGGTGCGAACGGTGGAACGGTGCGTGTCGCATCGGACGGGCATGAAAGCTCGCCGCATCCGGTCCATATCGGCATACAAATCGCGGACAATCTGCATCCGGTGGCAAACCCCGCGGTGGATCACCAAGGCAATATTTACGTGACTTTCTCCGGGCCGCGGGGACAGCACGTCCCGGTTTCGCTGTACAAAATCACCGCGAACTACGACGTGAAGCCGTTCCTTACTTCGCTCGTGAATCCCACTGGCTTAGCGCTCGACCGCGAGGGGAGTCTTTTTGTTTCGTGCAGAAACGATGGGACGATTCATCGCGTTACGCCCGAGGGCCGCTCCGAGCCGTGGATCGAAGGAATGGGCATTGCGACAGGCATCGCCTTCGATCGCGCGGAGAATCTGTACGTGGGAGACCGCAGCGGAACAATCTTCAAGATCAGCCCCGCACGCGAGATTTTCGTTTTCGCGACGCTTGAACCTTCTGTGGCCGCGTATCACCTAGCGTTTCACCCCAACGGCGACCTGTACGTGTCGGGACCGACGACCTCCAGCTTTGACCGCATCTACCGCATCACGCCGGGCGGCGACGTCAGCGTGTTCTTCCGCGGGCTGGGGCGGCCGCAAGGACTGGCGTTCGATCGGGATGGCAACTTGTTTGTGGCGGCTTCCTACCGCGGCTGGCGCGGCATCGTGCGCGTCAATGCTCAGGGGCATGCCGACATCGCGCTGAGCGGGTCGGGACTGGTCGGTATGGCGCTGCAATCTTCCGGGCGTGCGATTTTGGCAACCACGGGCGCGCTTTTCACGCTGGATTGGGACGTGCGCGGCCTGCCGCTCGTTGGATTATCGAACTGATGAAAGCCGAGATCATCGCGGTGGGTTCGGAACTGCTGACTCCGGACCGCATGGATACCAACTCGCTCTATCTCACCGAAGAATTGAACAAGCTGGGAATCGAAGTCGTCCGCAAGACGATTGTGGGCGACAATCGCGAATTGCTGGCGGAGGCGTTTCGCGACGCGCTCGAGCGCGTTCCGCTGATTTTGGCGAGCGGCGGCCTCGGGCCCACCGAAGATGACCTGACGCGCGAAACCGTTGCGGAGCTGCTGCGCCGCAAACTGATATTGAATGAAGGAATCCTGCATTACATCGAAGGGCGCTTCCGGCAATTGGGTCGGGAAATGCCGGCGGTAAACGTTCGCCAGGCGATGGTGCCCGAGGGCGCGGAAGTTCTGGAGAATCCGCACGGGTCAGCACCGGGGCTGTGGCTCGAAGACCAGGGCCGATCGATTGCGCTGCTGCCCGGTCCGCCACGCGAGCTGAAGCCGATGTATCTGGAGCAGGTGCTGCCGCGACTGGAGAAGAGGCGCTCGGGTGTGCGCATGTTTCACCGCGCGCTGCGCGTTGCCGGACTGGGGGAGTCGGCGCTCGAGCAGCGGATCCAGCCCATTTACATGCGCTATTCCGACGTGAACACCACGATTCTTGCGGCGCCGGGAGAAATCCAGATTCACTTGCGCATGTGGACGGACAACGCCGCACAAGCGCAGAAAACTCTCGATGAAATGGTTCAGGGTTTCGAGCTGGCGCTTACCGACCGGATTTATTCAAAAGACGGGTCTTCGATGGAGGAAGTGATTGCGCGGCTGCTGACGATAAATAAGGCGACGATTTCCGCAGCGGAAAGCTGCACCGGAGGATTGTTGGCGGAGCGGCTGACCAGCATCGCGGGCAGCTCGTCGTATTTCTTGGGAGGAGTCGTTTGTTACAGCAACGATCTTAAAACCGCCTGGGTGAATGTGCCGGCGGAGCTGATTCAGTCGAAAGGCGCGGTGAGCAGCGAAGTAGCCATGGCGCTGGCTGACGGCATCCGGCGCAGCGTGGGGAGCACGCTCGGCGTGGGGATCACCGGAATTGCCGGGCCGGGCGGAGGAAGCGAGGAAAAGCCGGTTGGCACGGTACACATTGCATTGTCGCACGCGGGCGGAATGAAGGAACGCAGCGTGCGTTTCCCAGGCGACCGCGAGGCCATTCGCTGGCACGCCTCGCAGCTTGCGCTGGACATGGTGCGCCTGCATTTCCTCTACAACGGCGGCGAACCGCCGCGGCACGACGTGAAAAGGTCCTGAACGGTGCGCCTCTTCGTCGCGCTGGAGATTCCCACCACGACGCGAGAAAACCTCGCCACCTTGATTGCCTCCTTACGCGCCATCACGAGGGAACCGCGCTGGGTGCGGTCGGACAATCTTCACGTTACCTTAAAATTTCTGGGTGAAGTCGCCGAAGACGAGCTCGCGGCGGTCGAAACCGCGCTTGGGCGGATTCGCTCTGACCAGGCGGTGACGCTCGAGTTTCGTGGCTTGGGGTTTTTTCCCAACGAGAAAAAACCGCGCGTTTTTTGGGCTGGCATCGCAGCGTCATCGAATTTGAAAACGCTGGCTGCGGATATCGAAGGCGCAATGGAAAAGTGTGGCATTGCGCGAGAAAAGCGGGACTTCTCGCCGCATCTGACGCTTGCGCGGCTGGAACGCCCGCTGCCGGAGGCATTGCGCAAGGCCATCGCGGAGAACGCGCGGCGGGAATTTGGCCCGTTGCGGACGGGCGAATTTCATTTGGTTCAAAGCAAGCTCAAACCTTCCGGGGCGGAGTACACTACGCTCAAAACTTTCCCGTTTTCGCCGAGTGTGGAATAACATCGCATGATCGCGCCGAACATCTCACTGAGTCTTGTTGCGATTCTGCTCGCTTACTTTCTTGGAGCCATCCCCTTTGGTGTGATTCTTGCAAAACTTTTTGGCGGAACGGACGTTCGAAAATCCGGCAGCGGCAACATTGGCGCGACGAATGTGGCGCGGGTGGTCGGACCGCTGGCGGGAGTGCTCACATTAATTTTCGACATGGCCAAGGGTGCGGGAGCGGTCTTGCTGGCTGAGAAGCTCTCAAACCATAGCGCGCGGTGGATGATGATCGCCGGCATCGCCGCGCTCGCGGGCCACTGCTTCCCGGTTTGGCTGAAATTCAAGGGCGGCAAAGGAGTCGCCACGGCCGCAGGCGTGTTTCTGGTGCTCTCGCCGCTGGCGTGTCTCGGAGCGGTCATCCTCTTTCTGCTGGTCGTGATTTTCTGGCGTTATGTTTCTCTGGGCTCGGTTTCGGCGGCGGCAGCGATGCCGCTGCTGATTTACTTCCTGTGGGCACCTCGCCACGCACCGCCGCTCGCGGTGACCGTTGGCGCCTTGGCGGCGGCACTGCTCATCCTTTACAAGCACCGGGGGAATCTCGAGCGCTTGCGCGAAGGCGCGGAGCCCAGGTTTTCGTTCTCCAAAAATAAGGAAGCAGAGTGACGCGAATCGCCATTCTTGGAGCGGGAAGCTGGGGAACCGGCCTGTCGGTGGTTTTGTCGCGAGCGCGAAAAACCCATGAGATTTCGCTGTGGGCGCACAACCGAGCGCAAGCGGAAGCGTTAGAAAATCGTCGCGAAAACAGCACATATTTGGCAGGCGTCCGTTTGCCCGACAGAATTCGTGTAACGCATGACCTGGCGACAGCTCTCGCGGCAGCGCAGGTGGTGATCGGCGCGCTGCCCTCGGTCTATGCCCGCTCCGTGTACTCGCAGGCTCTTCCTTCGATAACGCCGGAGATGATTTTTGTGAGTGCCACGAAAGGGCTCGAACCCGCGACGCATCTGCGCATGAGCCTGGTGCTCGCAGAAGTGCTGGCCAAAGCGGGAAACGCGCCGCCGTCCGAGCGCATCGCGGTGCTTTCCGGACCGTCTTTTGCAGCAGAAGCCGCGCGCGGCGAGCCTACCGCGGTGGTGCTGGCCGCCGAGGATCGAGCGCTCGCGGGCCGCTTGCAAGAAGAACTTTCCGGGCCGTCGTTTCGTCTGTACACCAACGACGACGTGCTCGGCGTGGAACTTGCCGGAGCGATGAAAAACGTGATTGCCATTGCAGCCGGGGCCTGCCAAGGGCTGGGACTAGGGTCGAATCCGCTGGCGGCGTTAATCACCCGCGGCCTCGCCGAAATGATGCGGCTTGCGGCAGCGCTGGGCGCGCGCCGGGAAACGCTCGGCGGGCTGGCCGGTTTAGGCGATTTGGTTTTGACGTGCACGGGGGCGGCAAGCCGCAACCGGCACGTGGGAATCGAACTGGGTAAAGGACGCCCGCTTGCCGAGATTCTTGCGGGCATGCGCATGGTTGCCGAGGGCGTCGACACCGTGGCACCGCTGCTCGAGCTGGCCCGCGAACACGGGATTGAGCTGCCCATCACGGAGCAGGTGGACGCTATTCTGCACCGCGGAAAGTCGCCAAAGGATGCCATTCGCGAAATCATGGATCGGCCGCTCAAGCGCGAATAAGCGAACCAAGGGAGTTGTCAAAGGGCATTTCGCAGGAGGTAGTACCAAAGTCCTAGTTGCAGTTGCGAGACGCGCCGTTGTAGTTGTACCCCCGAGGCTTCGGTCCGCAACCTAAAATTGAGAGTGGAGATGCCACCCACCGCTCAATCTCTTTGGGCCCTGTGGAAACGCCTGCGCGCGGGCCATGTGCGCATTCTGTGGCTTGTTCTTGGCGCGCTCCTGATGGTCAGCGTGCTGCCATTGGGCCTGTATCACCGTCTGGTTCTGCAACTTAGCCAGGACAAGCTGGTGGACACGGAACGTGTGCAGCAGACCGATTTGGTGCGGTCGCTGGCCCAGGAAATCCAACACTTTGAATCGAACCTGACCGACCAACTGCTGAGCGAACGGCAGATTCTGGACCTGACAGGTCTCATCGAGAATGTAGAAGACCCGGCTGCGGAACCCAAAGTAACGCGCCTGCTCGAGAATTTCGTCGAAAGCAACCCAAACACGTTCATCTATCTGACAGCCGTCGGCAAATCCGGCCGCGGCACCAGCGCTTCGCAGGGAAATTTCCGCGCCGAGCGAGACCCTTTTGTGGCGAAAGCACTACAGCGCGCGTTTGTGACTTGCCTGCAATCGCAGCAGCTTCAGGTAACCAAATTTCGCAGCGATCCGCTGGCGCTAGCGCCGGGCAACCGGCCGGCATTTGTTGTGGCAGTGCCCCTGAAGGACATAAACGACAATTTCACCGGGATGCTCGCCGCCGTGGTATCGCTCGATCCCATCCTTAAGCGATTGCAGGATGCCAGCGTGCGCGGCCGTTCCGTTTTTATCGTAGACCACAACGGCCGCATCGTGGCGCACCACGACATCAAGAATTTTGTTCCCGGCGCGGATGCGCGGGACAACGCCTTAGTCGCACAAGTGCGCGCGCTCCCTCAGGATCTTCGCAACACAGAGACGAAGCGGTTTGCCGAAACGGTCAAGAAACGTTCCGTCGAAATGATCGGCACTTACAGCACGTTTCCCGAACTGAACTGGGCGGTCATAGCGCAACGGAGGCTGGATGCGGCGGAAAGCGACACCGGGGTCGATGAGTTAAACCGGCAGGCGCTGGTGTTTGCCAGCATCGTGGTGCTGGCCGCCATCGTGGTCGGATATTTCTTTGCGGTGGGCATCAGCGGGCCGATCCGCGGGCTTGCGGCGTCGACCCGCGCCATCAGCCGAGGCGAATTCCACCAGAGGTCCGTGGCCCGCGGGGCGCTCGAGATCAGCGAGCTTGCCGAAAATTTCAACAAAATGGCCGCGGACATCGAAGAATTTATCGAGAAGCTGAAAGAAGCCGCCGAGGAAAACCGCGAGCTGTTTATCGGCTCGATTCGTATGCTGGCCGCGGCCATCGACGAAAAGGACCCGTACACGCGGGGTCACTCCGGGCGCGTAGCAAAGTACTCGACGCTCATCGGGCAGCAGCTCGGGCTGTCCACCGAAGAATTGGACAAGCTGCGCATTTCGGCGCTGCTGCACGACGTTGGAAAAATCGGGGTGGAAGACCGCGTGCTGAAAAAGCCCGGCGCGCTCACCCCCGAGGAGTTCACCCTAATGAAGCAGCACACCGTAAAGGGCGCCAACATCATGCGCCCGGTTTCGCAGCTGAAAGAGGTGCTGCCGGGCATCGAACTGCACCACGAACACATCGATGGCCGCGGGTATCCGTATGGACTGTCGGGCCCGCAGATTCCGCTGATGGCGCGCATCATCGGCGTGGCCGACACGCTTGATGCGATGACCACGAACCGTCCGTATCAGACGGCCATGGATCTTGACTACGCGATGGAACGGATTCGCGCGCTGGCCGGCACGAAGTTCGACTCGGTGGTCGTGAACGCGCTGGAGTCCGCCGTCCAGCACGGCAAGCTGCGCCTGAGTGCCGTGGAAGTGCATGTCTAGCGGTTTTTCGCGCACCGTCCCCCTGACTATCTTCGGCGGCCAACAACACCGGTAACTCGATCTGCTACAATTTTCAGTTGCGCCAGGAGTGAAGCGCGCGACGGATGATTTCCCTGTTTGGAAAAACCGAGCCGGAACCGACGTTTCTCGAGAAGCTGAGGAAGTCGGTCAGCAAGACGAAGGCGGCGCTGTCTGAGACCGTCGACACGATTTTTCTCGGTGAGCGCAGGATTGATCCATCCATCCTGAAGAATCTGGAGACGGCGCTGCTCTCCGCAGACCTGGGCGTGAAGCCCACCCGCGAAATCCTCGATGCCGTGCGCGAAAAACTGGACCGCAACGCGCTCTCGGATTCGACCGAGCTCAAACGTGAAATCAAGTCGCATATCCTGCGCATCCTGAATGCTTCGACAAGACCGGACGCGGCCGGCGCAAGCGGCGTAGCTGCTTCTCCGAACGGCGCCGGACCGCGTGTGATTTTCGTTGTCGGAGTAAACGGTGCGGGGAAAACCACGAGTATCGGCAAGCTGGCCAACCGGCTCCGGCAAGAGAACCGCAGCGTGGTGCTCTGCGCCGCGGACACCTTTCGCGCTGCCGCGATTGAACAACTGGAAATCTGGGCCGAGCGCAATGGCGTGGAAGTGATCAAGCAGAAACCGGGCGCTGATCCTGCGGCGGTGGTTTACGACGCGATGGCCGCGGCGAAAGCGCGCTTGGCCGACGTGGTTATCGTCGACACCGCAGGACGTCTGCACACCAAATCCAACCTGATGGCGGAACTCGAAAAAATGATGCGCACGGCCGCCAAAGTGATTCCCGGCGCGCCGCACGATGTCCTGCTGGTCCTCGACGCAACCACTGGGCAAAACGGCCTGGTACAGGCGCGCGAATTCACGTCGACCGTGGGCGTCACGGGGATTATCCTCACCAAGCTCGATGGCACGGCCAAAGGCGGCATCGTAGTGGCCATCTCTCGCGAGCTGGGCCTGCCGATTCGCTTTGTCGGCACCGGTGAGCAGATCAACGACCTGGTGCCCTTCGACGCCGAAGCGTACGCGAATTCCCTTTTCGATTAAATCGTGAACGAACACGACATCCACTTTATGCAGCACGCGCTCGAGCTGGCGCACAAGGGCGTCGCTCTGGCCAGCCCGAATCCGACCGTTGGATGCGTCATTGTGCGTGACGGCGGAATCGTCGGCGAAGGCTT
This sequence comes from Acidobacteriota bacterium, assembly GCA_003223215.1. Lineage (GTDB taxonomy): Bacteria > Acidobacteriota > Terriglobia > Acidiferrales > UBA7541 > Acidiferrum. The sequence goes on along the minus strand of QHYH01000161.1, from coordinate 15,210 downwards.
TCATCAATATGAACGGCGAGACCACGCGGAAATCGTGGCGCTCGAATCGGCAAAGGAAAAAGCGCGCGGCGCGGTTCTTTACGTGACGCTCGAGCCATGTAGCCACCAGGGACGCACCGGCCCGTGTACCGAAGCGATCATCGCGGCGGGCATCGCGCGCGTCGTCGCGGCAACCGAGGATCCCAATCCGGTCGGTTCCGGCCGCGGCTTCGAACGGCTCGGCCAGGCAGGCATCGAAGTAGTCACGGGTATTTGCGAAGAAGAGGCTCGCCGCCTGAACGAGGGCTTTGCTTGCTGGATTCGAACGAAGAAGCCTTTCGTGACGCTAAAGTCCGCGTTGACACTGGATGGCCAGCTGGCTCTGCCCGAGCGGGGAAGCAATAGTGCGAGGAACACCGGTCGGCGCGGCGACGCCGAGCGGATCACTTCCGAGGAGTCGCGCGCGGAAGTTCATCGGATGCGCCACGCGTCAGACGCGCTGCTTACGGGAATCGGAACGATTCTCGCGGACGACCCGCTGCTTACCGATCGCAGCGGCCTTCCCCGCCGCAGGCGCCTTTTGCGGGCCGTGCTCGATTCGAAATTGCGGATGAGGCCGAATTCCCGCGTCGTCAACACGGCCGAGGGCGATCTACTCGTTCTTACGGCGGCTTCGTTGCGCTCGCCCAAGGCGCGGAAATTGCAAGATGTCGGTGTCGAAGTCGTCCGGACGAAGTCGAAAAAGGGGCGCATGGACTTGCCGGCCATTCTTGCGGAGCTTGGCCGACGCGAGATGCTAAGCGTTTTGCTGGAGGCCGGCCCCACTCTCAACGGCGCTGCCCTGGCTGCCGGCATCGTCCATAAGCTGGTCCTTTTCTACGCGTCGAAAATCGCGGGAGCGAGCACCGTGCCGTTCGCGCTGGCGCGAAATTTCAAATCGCCCGGGTTCCAGAATGCCGGCATGCGCCAATGCGGTCCTGATTTCGCGATCGAGGGGTATTTGCGGGACGCGTATAAAAAATGATCTTGCTCAGTGCGAGATGCGGAGCACGGCCGCGCCAGGAATGGCGTCGTTCTTGAGCTCATTCAACGCGCGGTTGGCGTCGCGCAACGGAAAAACCCGCACGTGGGTTTGAATCGGGATTTCCGCTGCGACACCAAGAAAATCGTCGCCATCCTGCCGCGTATTGTTGGCGACGCTCCGAATCATCCTCTCTTGATACAGCAGGTCGTAGCTGAACGATGGAATCGGGCTCATGTGTATCCCGCCGAGCACCAGCACCCCGCCCTTTCTCAGTGCCTTTAGCGCGGCAGGCACGATTTCCCCTGCGGGCGCGAAAACAATCGCGGCATCCAGTTTTTTCGACGGTTGGTCGAAGGTTCCGCCGGCCCAGGCCGCCCCCAATTCGAGCGCCAGCTTCTGATGCCGCGCATCCCGCGTGGCGGCATAAACTTCGACTTTCCAATGCCGGGCCACCTGTATTGCGACGTGCGCGGCCGCCCCGAAGCCGTAAAAGCCTAGCCTTCCTCCCGGTTTGATGTCGGAGAGCCGCAGCGAGCGAAATCCGATAATTCCGGCGCAAAGCAGGGGCGCAGCCTGCTCGTCGGGAAACCCCCTTGGAATGGCATAGACAAAACCTTCTGGTGCGACGATGAACTCGGCATAGCCGCCGTTCACGGTGTAGCCAGTGAACTCCGGGCTGTCGCAAAGATTCTCCCTTCCCGCTCGGCAGTATTGGCAGGTCCCGTCGGTTTTGTGCAGCCAGGCAATTCCCACGCGCGTACCCTTGGCAAATCGTTGCGCATTCTTGCCTAGCTTCTGGACGGTACCGACCACCTGATGCCCCGGAATGACCGGGGACTTCCGTGGCGGCAATTCGCCTTCCACCACATGCAAGTCCGTGCGGCATACGCCGCAAGCATCGACGCGCACGAGCAGTTCGCCTTCACCCGGCTCGGGGGCGGGAACATCCTCGTATTGAAGCGGATTGCTTTCCACCTTCGCAGGCGCTTGCAAAACACACGCTTTCATCGTGAAACCTCTCGGGCGGCAACAGCACGCTCAACATAAGTTTATTGCTTCCAGGCCCGAGCGCGAAATGCTGTACACTCGATCGCCGAGGCACGCAAACAAACTTGTTCACCGGAATCATCCAACATCTTGGAACTATCGAATCTCTCCATGTGCATCCCGACGGCGGCCGCGTGACGATTCACGCGCCATCGGTTGGGCCTTCGCTCTCGGTCGCGAACAGCATCGCCGTGAACGGCTGTTGCCTGACCATCGTGGGAATCCACAACGGGCGCTTCTCCGCCGATCTATCGGGCGAAACTCTGAACAAAACGTCGTTCGGCGCAAGCGACCGGGGCCTTCGCGCCGGTCTGCGCGTCAATCTCGAGCAGCCGCTTACTGCGGGCCAGGAATTTGGCGGCCACTTTGTTCTAGGACACGTAGACGCCGTCGGCCACGTGACGCATCTGACTCGAGAAGGCGAGAACTGGTGGTACGGCGTCGAAGTGCCCGATGAGTTGGCGCGCTACATCGTTCTGAAGGGATCGGTCTCGATTGACGGCATCAGCCTCACCGTCGCTCAGTGGCATCATGGCATCGCGGAAATGGCCATCATTCCTTATACCTATGACCACACCAACATCCGCGACCGAAAGCCCGGCGACGCGGTTAACCTCGAAGGCGACATCCTGGGAAAATACATCGAGCGCTACGTGGAGGCGCGAACCGCTGCGGTTCCTTCGCCACCGCTCACAGTAGCGCGCTTGGTGGAACAAGGTTTCTAGCCTGTAGGGGAGCTTCCCATGCCTTCTCTGACCGGCGTTCTCGAGACGTCCCTCTACGTGGAGGACCTGGATCGTGCGTCGCGCTTCTACGAAGAAACCCTCGGCCTGACCCGCATCGAAGGTGACGACCGATTTCGCGCGTACGGCGTCGCTGGCCGCAGCGGGCTTCTCCTTTTTAAGCGTGGCGCGTCGAATCGCGTCGCCGGGCTGCCCGAGGGCGGATTGGGCCCGCACGACGGCCGCGGCCCGCTGCATCTGGCATTTTCCTTCTCTGCCGAAGATCTACCGGCATGGGAAAAACTGCTCGTCGAGCGGGGAATTGCGATTGAGACTCGTATCGAATGGCCGCGCGGCGGCAGGAGCATTTATTTTCGCGACCCGGACAATCATTCGGTGGAACTGGCCACTCCGGGTATCTGGTCGATCTACTGAGCAGCCGAGCGCTCCTCGGCTTCTGGCGCGCTCCCGCCAGAAAGCGGTTTCTTCGCCACTCACCGTGCCCGCTTGATGGAAAAAGGTTTCTGACTTGCTGGAGCGTCCCTTCCAAGCTAACCTTCGCGGGCCTTCGTTCGAGCTCCGCGAAAATAAAGGAGCAAACCCAGCGCGAGTGAACCGGCTGTCCAGCTCACGACCTTGAAGAGAAAAGATCCGCGATTCGCCGATTCCCCGGGCGGATATAAAGAAACGCCGATCGAAAGAAGCGTGACCGCGAAACCGAGCCCGCTCGCAATCCACACGCCCGCCTTCCCGCCTGGAACCAGAACGGCATGCGGATTCTCCCTGCGGTCTCTTCTGCCAGCCAGCTTGATCGCCGCCGCGAACATGTATAGAAACGGAATGAAATAGAGAATGATGGCCGCATCGATCAATACCTGGTACGCGCCGCGCGTGGTCTCATTGATCTGACTCACGCGAAGCACCAGCGCCGAAACGGCGGCCTGCACCAGAATCGAAACATACGGCGTCTTCCAGCGCGAATGAATCTTTCCAAACGCTTTCGGCAGATAACGGTCAATCCCCACAACAAAAGGCACGCGGGCGATTCCCGCCACCGTGCTTCCAACACCACCGGCGTTCCCCACCGTCACCAGGAGCGCTGCTAGAATGCCTACAAACGCCACCTTCAGAGCCACCGACGCCACGGTGATGGCATGAAACACGCCGCTTTTCGGATCTACGTCCGCTGCCGGCACGAGCACGAGCACACAAACCGTCCCGACGATGTACATCGCCGCGATGAGCGCGCCGGCCGCGAGCGCTGCGCGGGGCAGGGTGCGCCTGGGATCCCGGATTTCCCCGCTCATCGCTGAAACCAGCTCCAGTCCCGTAAATGCAAACGCGATCTGCGACCAGAAATTCACGGTGTCCCAATTCCAAACCGGCAGCATGCGGGACCAAGTGAATTGCGTCACCGACCCGTAGTGCACCCACATGATTCCCGCTACGGCCGCCAGCATTAGCAGCGGCAAGTACGTTGCAACGCCACCCGCGTTCTGCAGCCACTTCCCGACGTTCAAGCCGATGATATTCAGCCACACGGCAACAAGCAGTAATGCGTAGGACCCGATCTCTAGGTAGACGCGGTTTTCTGACAGCTCAACGCCCTTGCCACCGAGCACATAGGCGCTCATGGAAACGCTAGCGAGCAACAGTCCGGGAAAATAAAAAACGGTATAAATCCAATAGTTCCATCCGGCTACGAAGCCGTGAAAATCTCCGAATGCTTCCTTCGACCACACGTACAATCCGCCTTCTTCCGGGAATCGCGAAGAAAGTTCGTTGATGATCAACGCCATGGGGAGAAAGAAAAAGGTCGCTGCCATCACCCATAGGCTGATCGAAGACGTGCCGTTATGCGCGGCGGCGGCGATCCAGCGAGGCCCGAGCACGGTTGCGATATTGAAAAGAAGGACGTCCCAGAAACCCATCTCTTTCGGAAGCTGCTGGATGGGATCCGAGGAGCCGTTCGCCGCCTGGCTCACAGAGTCTGGTCCAGCGCCGGAATGAGGTCGTCCTGTTTGCGGAAATTAACAATAAACGGGTCGTCGGAACTCTCAAATCCGCCCCAGGGCCCGAAGTACGTCACGCGCCCTTCTTGCAGAAAAACGATGGTGTCGGCAAGCTTCTTCGCCAAGTGCGTGTCATGCGTCACCACGATCGAGGTTTTGTGAAATGCTTCTTTCAATCGCAAAATCAAGTCGCCCATGTGCCCCGCCATAAGGGGATCCACCATGGTCGTAGGCTCGTCGTAGAGAATCGCCTCCGGATTCTGTGCGAAGGCGCGCCCGATGGCCACGGCGCGCTTCATACCGGTGGACAGCTCACTCGGCGGTTTGTCGAGCACGTGTTCCACTTCGAGCATGTGCGCAATCTTCGCAACATACTCGTCGATGTCGTCGGCAGTCAGCCCCGGCTGGCCATCCAATGGAAACGAGATGTTCTCGCGAACCGTTAATGAATCAAACAGCGCGCCGGATTGAAAAACCATCGTCACCTTGCGGCGAACTTCGGCAAATTGTTCTTCGGTGTAATCGGTCACGTCTTCCCCGTCGATGATGACTCGCCCGGAATCCGCTTTGAGAAACCCCATAATGTGTTTCAGCGTGACGGACTTCCCCACGCCACTTCGTCCCATAATCACGGAGGTTTCTCCCCGCTTTACGGTAAAACTCACGTGGTCCAGCACGGGACGCTCGTCGAAGGCCTTCGAGACGTCGCGAAACTCGAAGAAATTCTGCGGCCTGGAGTCCAAATCCTCCGCAGCGGTCAGGCCGCTTTCTTCGCGAGGTAGACTCAGCTTCGTGGGCCCGCCTCGGTTGATTCTTAGTATGTCCGTCATTTTCCTTGCGCTTCGACGATCCGCCGCGCTTCCGCGTACTCCGCGGGGGTATTCATGTTCCAGAAGAGCCGCCCCATTTCATCAAAACGTTTCCACTCCTTTTCGTCAACAACTTCCATGCTAACGCGTTTCATGGCGTCGGTCACTTTGCGTATTCCATCTTCAAACGAAAACTGCAACTTGTCTGTCGCGCTCGTGTGCCAGCACGCGCAGAGCGGCTCAAGCCCCCGGGCCGACTGCGGGGCGACGACGGCGGCCCTGGTCGTGACCGTGCGATCCTTGAGGTAGGTAAGCCACTCACGCGTGAGAAACGGCATGTCGCAGCCTACGATCAGGCACCAGGCAGGTTCATCATTGCGTGTGTGCGCATCTATCAATGCACTGATGATGCCGCCAAGCGGCCCTTGGCCCGGCCAGTGATCCTCCACAAGGCGCTCGCCAAATTCTGCGTAGCGCTCAAATGGCGCCACGATGCCGATCGATCCGGTAACCGCCTTAACCGACTTGCACATCCGCGCGAGCATGGCCTCGCCGTTCAATTCCGCGCGCGCTTTGTCGAAACCAAATCGCGTGCTTGCGCCTCCGGCCATAACGTATCCGTTTATCGTGACGCTGCCCATTGTTCGAATTCCACGGCAAACTCTCTTTGCTGACAGCAAATCAACAACTACGGATTAACTACTCATCTTCCAGCGGTTCGCGCCCGGGCCGTCGAATCCCCAATTCCCGCAACTTCTCCTGCAAACTCTGCCGGTGCAACCCAATCGTCGCCGCTGTGCGCGAAACATTCCAGCGATGCTCGGCCAACTGCTTCATCAGATATGCCACTTCGAATTTCCGCTTGGCTTCGCGAAAATCCCGCTCGCCCATTCCGTTATCCGCCTGGTCGCCGTCGTGTTTCACTCGGATTGCTTCTCCCTGCGCCACCTCCGCCGGCAAATCCTCTACGCCAATTTCTTCCTCGCGGCAGAGCACTACGCCGCGCTCCAAGGCATTCTTCAATTCGCGCACATTGCCCGGCCAATCGTATTTCTCGATGGCGGCCAGCGCCTTGCGGCTCAGGCGTGGGGTTCGCCCCACCCTTGCGCCGTGCATTTGGAGAAAGGTCTCGGCCAGCAGGGCCGTGTCGCCCTTGTGCGCGCGCAAGGGAGGCAGCTCGAGGGTTACCACGCGCAGCCGGTAGAACAAGTCTTCGCGAAATCTTCCACTTCGAATCTCTGCCGGGAGGTTGCGGTGCGTCGCGCTGATCACCCGCACGTCCACGGGAATCGAATGTGTCCCGCCCAGCCGCTCGATGGTCCGGTTTTCGAGTACGCGCAGCACTTTGGCCTGCGTCACAGGGTTCATGTCGCCAATTTCGTCCAGAAAAATCGTTCCGCCCGTTGCCAGCTCGAACTTGCCTTTTTTCTGCTGGGCTGCGCCGGTAAACGCTCCGCGCTCGTAGCCAAACAATTCCGATTCAATCAGCGTTTCCGGCAACGCCGCGCAATTCACCGCCACGTACGGCTTCCCCGCGCGCGGCGACCGCGCATGAATTTCCTGCGCCAGCAAATCTTTCCCCGTCCCGCTTTCCCCGAGAATCAGCACCGTCGAGTCCGTTGGCGCCACGCGATCCGCCATCTCGAACGCCCGGCGCATTTCCGCCGAGCGCCCAATCATCTGCCCAAACTGGCCGTCCGCGGCCATGCGGCGGCGCAATGCGTCGTTTTCCTTTTCAAGTGTCGAAAGCTTCACCAAATTGTCCACGCGCTGCCGCAGTTCGTCCAATTCGAATCCTTTTACAAGGTAATCCGCTGCGCCAAGCTGCAGCGCCTGGACCGCCGTTTTTGCCGTGTCCAGCGCAGATACCATGAGCACCGGCAGTTCGCTTCCTTGCTCCCGCATCCACTTCAAGAACGACAACCCATCTTGCCCCGGCAGCACGACGTCCAACAGCAGCAAATCCGGTTGCTCGCGCGTCAGCGCCTCGCGGGCGGCTTCCGCCGAATCCGCTTCCGCGATCCGATACTTTGCTTCGAGCGCCTTGCGCAGCCCGTATCTGGCTGCCGGTTCATCATCCACAATTAATATCGTTTTCATGGGTTTTGTTCCTTGCGTCTTTAACTCTCTTACTTTTTTGGTTCCTCGACTGGCAGCGTCACCTTGAATCGCGTGCCATGGCCGTCTTTCACTGGGCTCTCCCAATCCACCTTCCCACTAAATTCCGCCACGCGACGCGCCACAATCGCCAAACCCAGTCCGGTTCCTTGCGACTTCGTCGTAAAGAAAGGCTGCAGAACCTTTTCCCGCAGCGCCGCTGGAATCCCCGGCCCATCGTCTTCCACCCATACGCATAGACTTCCGCTCTCCTCGACGGCGTTCACGCTTACGCTTCCTCCACGGGGCGTGGCCTCCAGGGCATTCACCACCAGGTTCGACAGAATGTCATTCAGCGCTTCGGCGCTCACCGCAACCTGCCCGTGGGCGCCCCTCCATTCGGCGCTCAAATTGAGCCCGCGCCGCTCTGCTTCATGCGACAAGACGCCCGCCACCTCTTCAATCGCCGCCGCTGCATCACAATAGGCCACGCCTTCACCTCTCCGCACCGTCGGCCTGCTGAATTGCAGCAATTGATTCAGTTTGGCAGAAAGCCTGCCAATCTCCTCCAGCAGCATCTTGGCCTCGCCGCGAATCGACTCCGGCAACTCGGGATTTTCCAACTGCACTTGCAGAATCGTCTTCATCGAACCCAGCGGGTTTTTCAAGTTGTGTGAAATGCTCGCCGCCATCTGCCCCACCACGGCCAGCCGCTCTCGCTCCGCCAATGCCCTTTCCAGCCGCAACTTCTCATCGATGAGGCGGGACAAATCGAGCGCCCCCGGCAGTTGCTCACACAAGAACTCCAGCGCTGCGCGCGTGTCTCCTGAGATAATCGCCCCATGGGGTTCGACATGAAGCACGCCTTCCCTTTTTCCCCCGCGCTGAACAGGGAACTCGCGGGGATCGAAAGCGAGCGCCGCTCTAGGTTCCTGCGAGCGCGGTTCCGCCGGGCTCTTCCCATCCGGTAGGTCCAGCCACACTTCGCGCAGCTCCAACTGCTCTTTAATCCTGCGTTCGATAAAATAGATGAGTCCCGCCACATTCCCCTGCCGCGCTTCCTTGTGGATTTCCGTCATCAGCTTCTGAACGCGGTCCATTTCGAGTTGCGCCGTCTGTCTGAGACTTCGTCCCAGCACGCGCTGTAGCGGCTCGATGAAAATCACCAGCACGAACAACAGGATCGATGCGGAGGCTTCCGGAGGAAGCAGCGGCTCCAACCAAATACCCACTCGGTGCACCAGCCTCAGGTAGAGCAGCGCAAGGAAAGTCGCGGAGACGGCATACAGCAGATTCTTCTGCCTGCCGATCTGCAGGAAGTTCCTCCGGTACACCAGGTCCATGAGCATCGTGAACGGCACGATCGGCAGAAGTGAAAAAACCGTTTCCAGGGCCTGGCTGGTTTGCCGGGGGATTGGATACGCGGCTACATGCAATACGCCGGTGGCCAGGAACGCTACGGCAAAGAAGAACAGCAGTGTCCAGTGAAAATAGCGCTGCGGCTTGTCAGGAGCGGTTGTCGCGAAGCGCCTCTCCCAGCCGGCGCACCAAGCCAGGGCGACCGACAACACAATGGCGAAACCCGTGCCCAGGGAGTTTCCCGGCCCGATGAAGTCGAAGGCCCCCACCCGCAACAGCAACGGAATGCGCTGGAGTGTCAGGTAGAATCCTGCAAGGTAAAAAAGAGCCAAAACTCCGCGCTTCCACGCCTTAACCCGAAGCAAACCGCGGGTGTCCGCGTATTCCATGTGCAGATGCAGCAACAGCGCGGGGGACATGCACAGGCCCGCTGAGATAATGGCGATGGCAAAGCCCTCAACTCCCAGGGGCGGTTGGGGGTAATAGATTTGCGAGTTCAGGGCCAGCAGCGAACCACCGTAAAAAAGGAAGAAGGCGAGGCAGAGGAAAAAGAACACGCGCTCGAAATTCCGCCGTCTGCGGTACCCGAGAATGACAACCATCCAGAAGAGCTGGATCAGAGTGCCCAGGGTATAGCCGATCAACCGGAGATAGAGCAGCAGGGCCACAACCGTCTGATCCGTCGCAATAGTTAGGGTTGATGAATGCGCGAAAGAAAACTTTGTGAATCCTACTCTGCCTAATGAAGCAAGGCAACCGCCAAGTGCAAGGCTTTTCCTGCACTTATTTAAGTCTCTGCAACCAAAAGCTTTACCTGAGGCGAGCCGCTTCGCGGGGGATTCTTCGATGGTCAGAGAAACGCTTGACACGCAAGGCCTTCATGCTATATTAGCAGTCGGTTGCGAGGAGTGCTAAGGCCCTGTTCCGCTCCCCGAACCACTTTCAAAAAGCCGCTAGATCACCTATGGAGGTTGTCCAAGATGGCAGTACATCTGATCCCGCTCCACGACCGCGTCATCGTGAAGCGCATAGAAGAGAAGGAAACAGTGAAGGGTGGCATCATCATCCCTGACTCTGCGAAAGAAAAGCCCATGGAGGGCGAAATCATCGCTGTTGGCGCCGGCAAGCGCGAGAAGGGCGAGTTGATCCCTCTCGACGTCAAGGCTGGCGACCGCGTTCTCTTTGGCAAGTACAGCGGTACGGAAATAAAGATTGAAGATGAAGAGTACCTGATCCTTCGCGAGGAGGAGATCCTGGCGAAGCTGAGCGGCGCGGCCAAGGCTGCCGGTTCGCGCAGGTAGTGGTCTGTAGGCTGTAGTGGCGGGTCTTCCGACCCGTGCTCTTTCTTGGGGGTTTCGCAGTTCGAAGATTATCAGGAGGAATGGAGAAATGGCGAAGCAGATTGTAACTGGTGAGAATTCCCGCCAAGCGATTTTGCGCGGCGTGAACGCTCTTGCCGACGCAGTGAAGATCACCCTCGGCCCCAAGGGCCGCAACGCGGTGATCGAAAAGAAGTTCGGCGCGCCCGTCATCACCAAGGACGGCGTGACCGTAGCCAAGGAAATCGAGTTGAAGGATGCGCTCGAGAACATGGGCGCGCAGATGGTGCGCGAAGTCGCTTCCAAGACTTCCGACGTTGCCGGTGACGGCACGACCACTGCGACCGTGCTCGCGCAGGCCATCTTTCGCGAAGGGGTGAAGACCGTCGCGGCGGGCGCCAGCCCCACGGCTCTCAAGCGCGGCATAGAAAAGGCCGTCGAAGTTGCCGTCGAGGAAATCAAGAGGCTCCACAAGGACGTCAAGGGCGAAATGATCGCGCAGGTCGGCACCATTTCCGCCAACAACGACAAGCAAATCGGCGGCATCATCGCCGAAGCCATGAAGAAGGTGGGCAAGGACGGCGTCATCACCGTCGAGGAATCGAAGACGATGGAGACCACGCTCGAAGTTGTGGAAGGCATGCAATTCGACCGCGGCTACCTCTCGCCCTACTTCATCACTGACCCGGACCGCATGGAATGCGTGCTCGAAGATGTCCGAATCCTCATCCATGAGAAGAAGATTAGCTCGATGAAGGACTTGCTGCCCCTGCTCGAAGGCATCGCCAAGGCAGGCAAACCCCTGCTGATCATCGCGGAGGAGGTCGAAGGCGAAGCGCTTGCCACTCTGGTGGTCAATAAGCTCCGCGGGACGCTGCAGTGTGCCGCAGTCAAGGCCCCGGGCTTCGGCGATCGCCGCAAGGCAATGTTGGAAGACATCGCGACCCTGACCGGAGGCAAGGCCATCACTGAAGATCTCGGCATCAAGCTCGAGAACGTGAAGATCGAGGACCTCGGCCGCGCCAAGAAAATCACCATCGATAAGGACAACACCACCATCGTGGAAGGCGCCGGCAAGCCGTCGGAGATCGAAGGCCGCGTCAAGCAGATTCGCCAGCAAATTGAAAACACCACCTCCGACTATGACAAGGAGAAGCTCCAGGAGCGCCTTGCCAAACTCGTTGGCGGCGTCGCCGTCATCAAGGTTGGTGCGGCCACCGAAACCGAGCTCAAGGAAAAGAAAGCTCGTGTCGAGGACGCCATGCACGCCACTCGCGCTGCCGTCGAGGAAGGCATCGTTCCCGGCGGTGGTACCGCGCTTATCCGCTGCCTTGCTGCGGTCGAGAAGCTCAAACTCCACGATGACGAGGCTGTTGGTGCGGGCATCGTGAAGCGTGCTCTCGAAGAGCCCGCCCGTCAGATTGCCCACAACGCCGGTTCAGAAGGCGCTGTGGTAATCGGCAAGATCCGCGAATCGAAGGAAGAGAACTTCGGCTTCAACGCGGAGACCGGTGAATACGGCGATATGGTAAAAATGGGCGTCATCGACCCGGCCAAGGTCACACGCCTGGCGCTGCAGAACGCAGCATCCATTGCGGGCCTGATGCTCACCACCGAAGCACTCGTTGCCGAGCTCAAGGAAGAAGAGAAGAAGGCCGCTGCCGGCGCTCCCGGCGCAGGCGGGATGGGCGGCATGTACTAAGATCCCCGGCACCGGCACTCTCCTGCCGGTGCTCTGGGCTCGCCTTACAGGCTTGCTCAGATTACGATCTGTAGAAGAAGGGCGGTCCGGTCGCCGGTCCGCCCTCTTTGTTTTCACAAGTCATGCTGCTTGGCGCGGTCCTCTTCAAAGCCGTGGCTCGGCTCCGCTTATAGGCCAGCCTATAAGGCGCAGGGTTTTGGTGTATAGTTCTTTTGTCGCAAGACCTAGGGCCGGGCAGGCCCCGATGTGAAGCCTGCGGAGATGCGGCGCAGTAAGGCCGATCGATGAAACAGGAACCCGCCGAAAGTGCTCTGGTTGAAACCAAACCAGGCTTCGTAGGAATCCTCGCCTTTTTTTGAGGGCGGGGAGGATGTCAAATACTCCGTGCACGCGGAAGGCTTCTGTGAGCAATGAAACTGCCCCCGCACCCGAAGGATCCTCAACATCGAACTTCGCGCTTCTCATCTTTCGCCTAGCCTGCGCGCTCCCGGTTCTGTATCACGGCAGCGGCATTCTGTTTGGGGCCTTTGGCGGCCCGGGGCCGCGAGGCTTTGCGGCTTACCTGCATCTTCCCATGATGGACGGCTATCTGGTTGGCTTGGCTCAATTTGCAGGCGGACTGGCCATCCTTCTCGGCGCCTTCGAGCGTGTCGGATCGGTCTGCGTCATCATCGTCATGATTGGCGCCATCTATCGAGTCCATCTGCCTCACGGCTTTGACATTGGCAAAGGCGGAATAGAGTTCGCCCTCACGGTTCTGCTGCTGGCTCTGGGCCTGTTGTTCACCGGCCCCAGCTCCTATTCTCTTGGCCGCATTTTTCCTGGTCCCTTGAAGAAACTCTGAGCTGGTCTTTCCCGGGAACTTTGCACTCTCTTACTTCTTCTCCGGTGACTTCTCCATACTCTTCGCCGCGGCCAGATTCCCGGCCCTAATGGCATTGCGCTCCAATATCTCGTAACGCGTCAAAATACTGCGTCATCATCAGCAGCGCCATCACTTCATGGGGGTCGACCCCCTGCACACCTCCTTCAAAATTGAGCACCGAGTCGCGCAGCCCATTCGCCTTGCGCTCTCGCGCCACGCCCTGCCCGGCCAGGGCCTTCGCTTCAGCCTCCGCTTCCGCCTGACACACTAGCGTAATCTTGTTTGCCTCGGCTCGCGCTTCCGTCGCCACTTTTTCCCGGCGCGCCTCGTTGATATCGTTCATCGCCTTCACCACGGCATCGGCAGGCACGATTTTTGTGACCAAAGCGTTCTCGATCGAATAACCGAATTTCGCCATCACGGTTGACAGGCTCTCCTTGATTCGCCGGGCGATCTGGTCTTCCTGCTGATAAGTATCGTCGAGGTTGATCTTAGGAATGTAGCTCAGGATCACATTTTCCACGTGGGCCTTGATCTAGTCTTCGGGATCGTCCAGTTCGTAGTAGGCCTCTTTCACCTTGCCGGGCAGCACGTAGTACTGTACGCGCACCGGCACGGTCACCGTCGCATCGTCCTTCGTCTTGGACATTACCGGCACACCCATCAACTGCATGTTTAGGTCTTCGATGTAGACTACCTTCTCGATGAACGGGACCTTGAAATTCAGCCCCGGCCCCGCGATGCGTTCGAATTTCCCGAATTTCTCGATCACCGCGGCCTGCTTCGTGTGAATCGTGAAAACCATCTGCGATACAAGAAACGCAAACACTGCCAGCGCTATCGCTCCGCCTGCCAATCCCCAGGGAAAAATATCCATTCCCTCCTCCTTTTTCTTGCTCGCCCGGCTCATTACTCCGGGTCGCCACACCAACAGGGCATTCTTCGACAATACAATCAAAATTGTCGCCGGGCTTTCCCAAGGTGACCTCGCACTGTTAACGGAACAACAACGGAAAGAACTGCCCGCCCATCTTTTGACCTCGAGGAATGGCGGGAACGCCTTCGAGCAGCGGCTCATTCGAATTGGACGTCACCCCATCCCGGAAGGCGTTGATCACTGTCGCGCGCCGTGGCCGCGGCGTGTCGTTCGCCCCTGAACCGTGCATGGTTCGCGCGTGATGAAACGAGCCTTCTCCTTTTTTCATTTCCACCGGCACGGGCCTGAACTTCTCTTGCAATTCTTCCGGCAAGCTACTCCGGCTTTCTTCCAGCCCGCCCGCCAAAACCGGTTTGGGCAAGTCCGGCCACTTGTGGCTTCCCGGAACATAATGCAAACATCCATTTTCGCGTGTCGAGTCGTCCAGCCCTATCCAACAAGTGAGATGGGCCAGCGGCGTGGTTCTTGTCCAGTAGGAATAATCCTGATGCCACGCCACCACTCCTCCGTGCCGTGCCGGCTTGCAGAAAAGCTGGTCGTGCCAGAAACGCACCGGCCCGCCGAGCAGTTGCGACGCCGGCAGCAAAAACGCCGGATTCCACAGCAAGTCATGAAACCCGGGCAGCACGCGCCACGCGCCCAGCGCATGAAACAATACACGCTCTGGATCGGCCGATTCGTTGGAATGATATTCGTGGAACAAAGGCCGCCCCGGATGCTCGGGATTCATGAGTTGTTCGAGCTCGCCGCGGAGAACTTCCACCTGCTCGTCGCTCAAGATTCGAATCCCTTTCAGATATCCGTTTTCCTGAAAAAACTCGAGCTGCTCTTCGCTCAGGCGATAACCGTCCCAGTCCTCCGCTCGGGAACGGCAATCAAGCAACCTGCCAATCGGGCGATGATATTTCGATAAGTCCTCAACCATTTGAGCGATGTCCGATCACGAAACTCTCCGCCCGCCTCTCGGCATGATAACAAACCGAACCTGGCTGGAAGCAACATAATGCCGGTGTTAGCATTTGCCAGATGCGCCGTAAGGCTCCGTTCTTGAGAACGGGGATATAAGGCGCAGGTTTTGGTGTATAGTTCTTTTGTCGCAAGACCTAGCCCCAGTTTACGAGTTAGCGCAATCCTTTTCCCGTAAGTCTTTTTAGTGCAGGCACTTACTCGCACGCAGTGCTATGCCCTAAATATCTGCTTCTAATATCGCATGTTTCCCCAATAAGATTGACCTTTTTCGCTTGACTTTCGCTACTACTATGCCCTAAATATAAAGGACCCTTAACCTGACGCCACATGCAAAGACTCGAAGCCAAGTCCATCCATGGCCGCACCTAT
>QHYH01000019.1 GCA_003223215.1 Acidobacteriota bacterium | reverse complement strand
CTGGCGAATTGTTATTTCACCCGCGATTCCTCAGGATTCCCCGCCCTGCTACGATTCTTTGATGCGCAATCTGGCCGTTCTTTTCATCCATTTCATCGCCGTCCTGGCTCGGTTGCTCGGTCCTGGCGGGGTCCGTTCCCTCGTTGCGGAGTCGCTTCTGCTCAAGCACCAGATCCTGATCTTGAATCGCTCCCGGAAACGATCTCCGAATTTACACGTGTCGGACCGGGCCCTCGCTGGCTTGATGGCGCTCTTGGTGCGTCCAACTCGTCTGCTCCGTTCCGCAATCGTTCTGAAGCCTTCGACACTGCTTGGCGTTCACAAAGCCTTGAGCAAGCAAAAGTACCGGATGCTGTTCTCCCCGGATCTCCGCCGTCAGCCCGGCCCGAAAGGTCCGAGCGCAGAACTCATCCGTGCGGTAGTCGAAATGAAGCAACGTAATCCCAACTGGGGCTGTCCGCGAATCGCTCAACAGATTGCCTTGGCGTTTCAGATCCAAATCGACAAAGACGTGGTTCGCAGGATTCTCGCCCATCACCACCGGCCGGGCCAGGATTCCGGTGGTCCCTCCTGGCTGACTTTCCTGGGCCACATGAAAGACAGTCTCTGGAGCATGGATCTATTCCGGTGCGAGTCGGCCACGCTGCGGACCCATTGGTCCTGGTGGTCATGGATCAATACACGCGCCGGATCATTGGGTTCGGCGTTCATGCGGGCACCGTCGATGGTGTAGCACTCTGCCGGATGTTCAACCGCGCCATTCGAGGGCAATACTGGTTGCCGAAGTACCTTAGCTCCGACAACGATCCGCTTTATCGGTTCCACCAATGGCAAGCCAATCTGCGTGTACTGGACTTGACGGAAATCAAGTCCATACCCTACGTTCCCCTGTCCCATCCATTCGTGGAACGGCTGATCGGCACCCTGCGGCGGGAATACTTGGATCACATGTTGTTCTGGACGACGGCAGACCTCGAAAACAAGCTGCTCGATTTCAGGACCTACTTCAACAACCATCGCACGCATAACTCACTGGCAGGGCAAACGCCGGATACGCCCGCGTCACGACCACCAGCCAATCTCCACTCGTTTCGATGGCAACCACACTGTCGAGCCCTCTATCAGACGCCGGTGGCTGCCTGATTTGTCAAAGGCTCGCGCTCGCTGTGGTATTAGTCGTCCTCGGCAATACTTCCAAAGAAATCATTCGGTGTTTCTCAATTCACAGCGCGTTTCGCGGGATCTCATCGTTCACTCCAACCCTCCAACCGGATACGGCGCGATTGCCGGTACAATCGGTTCCCGTAACAATTCGCCAGAGACAGGTACCTTCCTGACTATGATCCGACTGGAGAATATGCGCTCATGTCCCAGGCGGGGATGAGTTTTCCCGGAATCCTTGCGTCATTAACGACGGCACCAGCAGAGCGGTTTGGCGAGGCCCCCAAGAGAGGGCGCATTGCGCCTGGGATGGACGGTGACGTTGTGGTGCTGGCCGGAGACCCTGCAACCGACGTGCGTTGGTTCGGACGGGTGAAATACACCGTAGGAGCAGGAAAGGTCATCCACTCCGGCCCGGCCCGCTCGATAGACAGATGAGCATTTCGGTATTCTTGGTACTGCCTCTCACTTGGACGTATTACAGCGTTTGCGTCCATGTGGAGTCCTCCGCGAAACGCTGCCGGTCAAGATGGACGAGAACCCCACTACCCCACCACTGCCGGACACAATTGACAACCCTTAGTGTAGAATTCGACAAGAACTTTACTCCACTGTTCCATTCCAGACCTGGAAGGAGACCCATATGGGCTTAGAGTTGCGTGCGTTCCTGGTCTTGATTCTGCTTTCGTTGGCTGTCCCAGTCATTCTATTTCTTCCGTTGCGCACAAGTCTTCGCCAATTGCTGCGACAGACCATCAGGACCGACGCTGGAGTCACGTTCTACCTTCGGTCTTTCCTTTCCTGTCCGCTCTCTCAGCAGCCATAGGAACCTCGTTTGACTTGAAGCCTGACTCTCGCTTCATGGAGTACGTATGGAAAGGAGCGGAGGGGCTTTCCGGGACTCTGGAGAAGACACTTTGGTTTACCGTAGTGTACGCGGTTCTTGTCACCATCCTTGTCGCCACGTTGAAGATCAAAGATGACAAATGACTCGTACCTAGTCGTTTCCTATGTCGTCTGTGCCGTCTTTTCGATGGTGCTGGGCACTCTAGTCTATTTGTCCCTGCGGCGTCCGTTTGCCGATGTTGCGGACGCAGCGCCTCGGAAGCACGTTCGCTCGATATTGAAGAGGCTCTTGCCCGTTGGATTGCTTTTCCCAGCTCTGCTCGGCTTTGTTTCTGTTTCTTATCAAAGCTGCAACCGGCAAACGTATGCAAAAATCGTTGAGAGTCGGGACTATCTCATAGCGAAGAATCGGGAACAGATTTCTTCGACCTTGTTGTCGATTGTCGTAGCGGTCCTCGTTTGGGATGCTGTCATTCTCCTGCTGACAAAACTCGCGAAAAGAGGGTCCAATTCCCATTAGGTCCTGGTAAACAGCGTACCCGTCCATGCGGAATTTCAAGTTTCCGAGTACGGCTATACGGGACTTCGAGAGGTTCAGGTGAAGAACAGTCTGCCATGCCGTGGAGTTCGCACGATGCCCCGTGCGAACTCCACCAGTTCATCCACCTCTGATGCACGGCGATTGCGGATTCAACCGTCGAGATATCCGCCCACTCATGGCCATTGAGCGCGGCATGATGAGTAAGGAGCCAAAGGCCGCTCACTGCCGCCTGCCGCACGTTGGAGTCTGAATCTAGCAGCAGTCCAATGAGAATCGGTACGGCTTCCCGCGCACGGCTTCTCCCCATTCCATTCGCGCCGGAGATTCGCTTTTCTGCTTCTCCGCTGGAGACAAAGGTTGAAAGTCGAGGTATGGCTTCCGAACCTCCTAGGGTGCCTGCTGCCTCGGCAGCAGCATTCTCTATTGACTTGTCATCCGATTCCATCAGTTGGAACAATGTTGAAAGGTAAGCGAGGTCTCTTGTGCGGCCCAGATTATCTATAGCCGCCATGCGAAGCATTGGGTCATCACTGTTATTCGCGATTTGTGCCAGTGCAGCTCGAGTCTTCGGAGTGTCGGCTCTCCTGAGCGCAACGATCGCAGAACCCGAAAACTTTGTATTCGTCATTTCAATGAGAACACTTTCTAGAAACGGTGGGGCCATCTCCGTAATGGCAGCTGCCGCCTGCGCACGCCTGACTGGGTCCGAATTGCCCAGGTCGGTGACGATGGGTTTAAAAGCGGATTCAAGCTGGTTCTTGTTGCCGTGTTGCACTCTTACCAGCAAAGTGTCGTACACATTGACCTGGTCAACTTCGGGGGAATCAAAGAGATTCTGCCTACGAACGACAATGCTGGTCTGCGCGTGAAGAGAATATGCGCCTGCCCGAAAACGGAACTGCTGGCTCACCAACTGTCGTAGAGTGCTGCTCTTTCCCGGCAGAACCTCTCTCAAACCACGTCCGCAACTCCCAGCGAATCCACAGCCCCATGGCTCCTCTGCTGGCTCTGCTGCCGTCACTTCAACGGCGAAGTCGTCACAGAGGAGTTTGGCTAAGTCGGGTGACTGGAACTCAAGCCAACTCGTTTCGCTGGTTTTGTTGCTGACGGTAAGAATTACGAATAGAGGTTCCCCGACCAGGTAGTTTGTCTTCTCGGTTGAAAATCGAGCTTCAATGCCTTGGGCGGACACGGAGAGCGGGCCCAGCAATGTGAGAGACAAAGCGACCAGCAGGCTGTTCGACACACGCACCATGTCTTTAGTTTCAGATAACACGGATCAGAGCTGCAAGCTCCAAATTACAGGCCATTCTTCTGTAGATGGGCGCGATAAATGCCTCAAGTCCCGAGAAACAGCGATCGCGGACAAGTGGAACCTGTCGCGAAAGCTGGCGTGTCAAATGGACGAGTACGCGACAAATCAGGAGTTGGCCTCCGGTGTGCGAACTCGGACACTCGTTTCCCATTGTCGGATAGTGGTCGTTCTTGTGTTGGCTCTGGCCGGCTTAGGCAGCCCAGGATCAGACATGTTAGCTGCTTATGGAAAGGTCCCTGATTTGCTTAATTTCATGGATTACCCAAGACAATGGGTTGCGCTGCGGCGCCTTAAGCACGGAGCCTTAAATGTCGGCGCGGATCTGCTGCTAATTGTAGTCGTAATAGTCATTCCCACCTGCTTGTGGTTTCTCGCAGCTCATTTTGTCTTTCAGAGCTTAGGTCGCCCAGAATGTTAGAGGTTGTTTGTTCGTCTATGCGCTAAACGTCCAAATCAAGTCCTGGTACGGGACTTATCCGGTTTTATAACTTACCGAGCAGTTATAGTTTTCCATGAGTTTCACAAAAAGAAGATTCGTCAAAAGTTTAGAGGAAATGCCGACTTGAAGTCATTTGTGAAGAGAAGGTCCCCATTCCACGGCGCTGGAATTCGCACTACCTTACCAGTGGAGAGTGTCACGTCGCTATAGCCTCCCGTGGCTGAGTTCCCCAGGTGGTCGACCACGAGCTGATATTTGCAATCTCGCCAGTCATGTTCAGCCCGTGTCTGTGATTGTTCGCTCTCGACCATCTCTCGATGGAGAGCTTCTAGTTTCTTGCGCTCATCAGCCGTAAGCTCAATCGTGGCTGCCAGAAACAGTCCAGAGATAGAAGAGTTCACTCGCCCCATCGCAAATCGGACGCCGGAGCCGCTGGCGAGAAGTTGAATTCATGTATCGCCAACTGCGGTCGGCGCTTTTGCTACCCCAGAGTTTGGCTACAGTCCCGCGTCGGTGGCATAGCATTTCCAGGCTGCTGGCAGACACCCTCCGTAAACGAAAGCGGCATAGCACTTCGCGGCATCCATAAGCACCGGCTCGGCGGCGCACCGGAGCGTCGACTCCGACTCCATAAAGTCATCGACCAGTGGGAGTCCTGCTGGCTTCCATGAATGCCCGCAGCAAGGCGTTAATCTGCGTCTGATAGCCACGACCCCGGGAGCGATACCAGTCAAGCACGTCTCGGTCCAGCCGGACTGTCAGCTGTACTTTGCTTGACTTGATCGCCTTAAGGCCACGCCGAACCGCGGCACGGGCAAACATCTCCGGAGTGACCTCAGGTAGGTCCGAAAGGTCGATGTCGCTATCCTTCATCTTCCGAATCCGCTTCCAATCTGTAGTCGATCTGCGCGAAGTAGCTCTTTTTCTCATGCCTTGTTGCCTTTCGCATTGAAATGATCCGAATTGTCTCTGGATGCTCGGTGTGAGCAATGGCCACAACAGTGTCCCTGAGCAGACCGAAGGTGATGAACCGCTCTTCTCCGTAGTCCTGGCGGTCGTCTGCCACCGTCAGTGTGGCACCACGAAAGACGCGTGGGGCGTCCAGGAAATCGAAGCCGTGCTTGCAGAGGTTGACCTTGCGTTTCCTTTCATCCCACTCATAGCGCATTCCCTATTGTAGTTACAATTCGTAGCTACGTCAATGGAAGCGGAACCGTCGGCACCGCCAGGTGTCTTTAGGTTAACGCTTATGCTACATCGGCCTGATACCGTGCTGAATCGGTCGCGGTTCGAGATATTCGCTTTTCATCACACAAAGAAAGGTCGCTTGTGCGCAAAATTGTTTTTCTTGTTCTTTTGTCGGCGCGCGGAATCACAGGTTCGGCTTTGGCCCAATTTCTCCCTGGCGATTGGGTCGGCCAGGTTGAGTTGCCGGGCATGAACCATCTCCTGCAGGACGCCAAGACCGGGCTCCAAACGAATACAACGATATCGAAGAGACCATGTCGCCCACCGCTCTCAAAATCATCACCGATTGGCTGAGCATAAACGTCCTTGCGCATTCATATAGCGCAACGCCTGAGACTTTTTCCTGTCGATTTACGTATTGTAATTGATAGCCCTCGCGAGGCGACCTTGCAGCATCGGCAGAATGACTACACCACGGTTTCGTTGAAGGAAGAACGGGCCCCGATCTGGTATAACGCTGTCTGGCTGCTGATCTCAGTTACAGCCGGTGTCGTCGCGTTTCTTCCGTTGGCCCTCTACACATCCCCGTGGGATGCCGTCACATTCCGGGTTCCAGAAAATCAGGGTAACTGGTGGCACCTTCTCATCGGTGCGCCGTTCTTTCTGGCTTTTCCGATGATTTGGCTTCGCCTACGCTCATTGTTCTCAGGGAAACTGTCGACTCCGCCTGGGCGACGTCTGATCTGGACCGTCGTCGCCCTTTCCATTTGCGGGACGATCTTGGTTGATGTGCCATTCTTGTTGCGCCTTGGAAACCTCGCCCGCATGAACGAATGGCGACGCCTCTCGATACTCTGCCCCACCTTCGGAATCGTAATTGCAAGCGGAGCACTTTTGTTTCTTAGACGCCACAACATCCTTCCGACTCGTGCCTGCCTTGTCGGCCTTAGCGCTGCCTATCTCGCCAATGCGGCACTCTGCCTCATCGTTTATGGCCCGATGCCTGGGACTGCCGGTTCAAGATCCGGCTGGATTGTAACGATAGTCATCGTGTGGCCCATGCTTCTGGAGCTTGTTTGGCTCTTCATCTTCATTCAAACTTTCAAAATCTTCATTCAAACTTTCAAAACACAAGAGTCGCCAGACAATTCTCGCGCCGATCAATACGCAGCTCGCCCACACTCTTGAGTAACGTTAGTGCTTTATCGGATGCGCGTTGTCCCTGAGGAGTGAACGCAGGCGGAGAGTTCTGCGCGCGTCCGGTAAAGCCGTTAGCACGTGGCCGCTGGCGATTGCGGTGGACGCGGGCCTTATGGAAATTCAATTG
>QHYH01000160.1 GCA_003223215.1 Acidobacteriota bacterium | reverse complement strand
AGTTAGGCCGGCCACCATCCTGGTAGATGTGCAGCTCCAGAAGACGCCCGCCGAACAGCGCGATGCGTCGCTTCAGGAACTGAGGCAACTCATTGAAACGCTGCGGTGGGATATCGTCGGA
The DNA here is from genome assembly GCA_003223215.1 of Acidobacteriota bacterium. GTDB lineage: Bacteria > Acidobacteriota > Terriglobia > Acidiferrales > UBA7541 > Acidiferrum. The sequence continues at coordinate 25,789 of QHYH01000160.1, read as the reverse complement.
ACGCTCGCGCAGAAACTGCAGTCCCCTACGGCCGCGTCTCTCATCGGGCCGGGAAAACTCGAAGAGCTGAGCGAGCTCGTGAAAGCGCCCTGCAAGGCCGAAAGCGTGGTATTCGATCACGAACTAACCCCCACGCAAGTCAGAAACATTAGAGAAGCGACCGGCGTGGAGGTTTACGATCGGCCGGCCGTCATCCTCGAGATTTTTCATCGGCATGCTCGCACCAAAGAAGCGCAACTTCAGGTGGAGTTGGCAAGGCTCAAGTACCTCGCGCCCCGCGAGAGCGTGTCGGGGGCCAAAGAGCGAAAAGGTGGGGGACGTGGCGGGCGAGGGGTCAGCGAGTCCTTTCACGAGATCGAGCGCCGGAAAGTGCGGGACCGAATCAGCGAGCTGCAACGAGAACTCAAAGCGGTCCATCGAGAGCAAGTGGAGCGCCGTCGCCATCGCGAAGGTTTGCCCAAGGTCGCCATCGTCGGCTACACCAACGCCGGAAAGTCTTCAGTCATGCGGGCGCTCACCGCGAGCGAAGTACTCGTGGCCGATCAGCTCTTTGCGACCCTGGATACCACCGTGCGAGCGTTGCAGCCGGAGACTCAACCTCGGATTCTCGTTTCCGACACGGTTGGTTTCATTCGAAATCTTCCCCACGATCTGGTGGCCTCATTCCGGTCGACTCTCGATGAAGCGCTGGACGCCTCCCTTCTGCTCCACATAGTGGATGCGGCGGATCCGGCGTTGCGCTCCCACATTCAGGTGACGAAAGAAGTGCTCGAAGGAATTGGGGCGGGAAAGCTCCCGTCTCTTCTGATTCTAAACAAGATCGACGCCGTCGATATTTCGCAAAAGGCATTGCTGAAAAAAGAGTTCCCCAAGGCCATTGCGATGTCCGCGCTGAACCCCAAGGACGTCGAGGCACTTCACTCCCGTCTCGTCAGTTTCTTTCTCGATAACATGGCTCAGGTGGAGCTCGTCGTTCCCTACGGCAAGGAAGCTGTGCTCGCCGACATCCGCAAGAACATCCACGTGCTCAGCGTGTCGTACGAGGAAAAGGGTGTTCGTCTCAAGATAAACGCGAACCCCGGCACCGTTACCGCCTTGAAGCGACGGCTCGCGTCGTAAGAACTCCGATGAATTTTCCGTGTATGGTGTGGCGGTATGCAGCGAGGGGAGGGCAATGGAGTGGCCGAAGACTCTTGGAATGCTCATATCGGCTATCTCGAAGATGAAGTGAAGAAGATCGACGAGGGGGGCCGATAAGTTGGAAGCAGCGATCCCAGACCTGGAAAACGAACAGAAGAAACATGCCTTGCGAGAACTCGTCAAACATCTACGAGATGAGGCGAGCGAACACCGCAAGTATCTCGCGCACGGTCACTTCTGCTTCACGTCGCACCAACTCCCGAGAAGTCCGGTTGTAGGACGTGAGTCCCGATGATGTCCTCGAACCCCGTTTCTGGATAGCTTCCGTGAAGCCGACCACTGGCCAGGAAACATCGGAACGAGGCGAGATTGGCGTTACTCAGATCGGCAGGAGATTTTCGACCTGCATTTACTTACGAAATGCCCATCGAGAAGTAGCAAAGGGTGAAATGAGCATGGTCTCGCTATACGCTTATGCTGGTGGCAGGTCGGCCCTCTCACTAATGACCGTCAACAGAAATCTTGAAGCTGCTTGGAAATACCACAACGCTACCAAGCATTCCTACGCCAGCGTCCATAACAACCTGCATTCTTTGGATTGGGAAAATAAACCCTTGCCATTCAAGGATTACACCGCGCTGTACTCGTTGCCGTTGCCCCGAGAGGTACGCCAAAGCGGCGTCGCTGCCCTTTCGGCAGTGGCTGAGAGCATCCAATCAGAAGCTGTTGCTGTGCCAGACCTGGAGGCGCTGGCCCAACTGCTGTATCTAACAGCCGGCATCACTCGGCATCGGAAGCATCCTGGCGGTGATATTTGGTTTCGCCGCAGCCTGCACAGGAGCACTCTACGAAGTCGAGGTCTACGTTGTGGGCGGTAATCTTGTCGATTTGGAAGCAGGCCTATACCACTTTTCGCCCGCGGAGTTCGCTCTGCGCAGGCTGCGTGCTGGAGACTATCGCGGTGTCCTGAGTGAGGCTGCTGGGGGTGAAGCTGCAATTGTCCATGCCCCGCTCACCATCATTTGTACCTGTACCTACTGGCGTAATGCGTGGAAATATCAGGCCCGTACCTATCGCCACTTTGGCTGGGATAATGGCACCCTTCTAGCCAATTTGCTGGCGGGCTCTGGGAATGCCTGCCAGGTTGATCTGCGGATTCTTGGACGCAGATGTGAACCGATTGCTTGATGTCGATCCCGAGCGTGAGGTCGCCTATTCTCTGGTAGCCCTCGGCCATGTCGAAGCGTTGGCGCAGCGACTACCTTCCAAGCCCTCGGCTCTCCATTCTCTCGAAACGAGACTGTCTATCCAGCCATGAGCGAAATTCACACTGCCTCCTCGCTCCGATCGGCTGAGGAGGTTGGGACTTGGCGCGGTAACGCTCCTCTAGCAAAACTACCGACGCCGGCGGGACCGGTCATTCAACTCCACCCTTATTCGGATGCGGAAATGGCTCGTGACCCGATCAAACAGGTCATCCTTCGACGTGGCTCCGCCCGCAAGTTTGGCCAAGTACCGATCGAGCTGCGACAGCTCTCCACCATTCTGGACCGGGCTACTCGTGGCATCCCAGCGGACTTCCTGGATCCCCAGGGGACTCATTTTAACGAGGTCTACTTAATTGTGAATGCAGTCGAAGGTCTCGATCCCGGGGCCTACGTATACCACCGTGACCGCCATGTGCTCGAATGCCTGAAGGCAGGAAACTTCCGCGCTCAGGCGGGTCATCTGGGGCTGGACCAGCAATTGCCAGCCGAGGCGGCCGTGGACATCTTCTTCCTGGCAGACTTGCAAATCATCTTGGGGCGCTTCGGTAATCGCGGATACCGCGCAGTGCAACTCGAGGCTGGCATCTTGAGTGGCAAAGTGTATCTCGCCGCTTACACCCAGCGCTTGAGTGCCACTGGTTTGACGTTTTACGACGATGACGTGATCCAGTTCTTTTCCCTGCACGCCCATGGCAAGAGCGTGATCATGTTGGTAGCGGTAGGCAAGAACGCTAAATCTGCTCAAGTCTAGGTATTGGTACGTCCCCTTGTCACCAGCAAAACGCCCGTGAGGTCCCGTTGGGGCAAATGCGGCGCTGCGGAGTACTATTCGTACTGCGATCTCCTCGGTGTCTAGGCTCTCATTTTCTGAACAAATACCTTCACTACTAGGTCCTGACCCAATCGGCCTTTGTATTCGCACTGTAACGATAGTCGCAACCTTCGACACCACAAAGCCAACGAACACCCGCCTGCGCCTCAATGTCCTCTCGGCGATACAACCAGCGGCCATGTATAGGGCACCTAGCAGTGTTTACGCCAGGCTCGTCCACGGCGTTCGCGTGGTCAGGCATTCCGATGAGCATGTAATATCCGTCGGTTGAACTGTATCGAACGCTGCAACCCGCGATGCCGCAATGGTACGACGCTCGGTCCCCGGTATTCGCCCTAGAGCCACCTGATTCGTACTTCATTACATGGTTGTCGCGGGAGCAAAGCGGTTTCAGGTGCCTGCTCAAAACATCCGCTGAAGTGACGGTCATAAGAATCCTCCTAAACCATGAGATCCGTGACATTCCGAGGCAGAACCTGTTCCGTCGCCATAGCCGCTTCACATTACCGTCGGAGCTGCAGCATAGCGGATTAGTTCGTTCCGGTCAGTGAATCCCAAGAAATGCAATATCCAAGCTATGCAAGCCTGGACGCTAAGTTCCGCAAGATTAGGTTTCTCCGCGATGTCGTGATCGCTGAAGCCCTGCCAGCAAGACGATAAACTGGACCCAATATTCCTACTTCCTCCCAAAAGACACGCATGAGGTTAACCTACACGTCAGATTGTGACCGCCCTAGCTGTAACAGTCTGTTCAAAACATTTCAAAATGTACCCACTCGCTTTGGCCAGATTTCGAAGGATCTAAATTACTCGTCGCTGCTGGCTTCATCACCCAAGGTCGCACGAGCTGCAAACGCGGCATTCCCGGACAATCGGAATTGCGCATGAATGCTTTGACCGCTAAGCGTTCGCAAGCAACCGCGGTGCAAATTAGACCAGCGTTTAGTACGATCCTCCCATACCGCCGCCTGCACCAGCCGCGACCATCTTCTCTTCTCCACTGAACTCGGCGATCAGGACTTCAGTTGTCAGCATCAGTGAAACGATGGATGCGGCGTTCTGAAGGGCGAGACGGGTAACTTTAGCTGGATCAATCACACCGGCTTTGACCAAGTCGCCGAACTCACCAGTCTCTGCGTTGAAGCCGAAGTTCTCATCCCTCGATTCGCGCACGCGTCCAACCACCACCGCGCCTTCATGCCCGGCGTTTAGGGCGATCTGGCGCAGGGGTTCTTCGAGCGCACGCTTCACGATGTTTACCCCAATCGCTTCATCGTCGTGGAGTTTGAGCTTCTCGAGGACGGGCAAGCAACGCAGAAGAGCAACGCCGCCGCCCGAGACAATGCCTTCCTCAACCGCTGCACGGGTGGCGTGCATGGCGTCCTCGACGCGGGCCTTCTTCTCCTTTAGCTCCGTCTCGGTCGCCGCGCCCACCTTGATTACCGCGACCCCGCCGACGAGTTTGGCTAGGCGTTCCTGGAGCTTTTCCTTATCGTAGTCCGAGGTGGTCTCTTCAACCTGCACACGGAGCTGCTTGATGCGGCCTTCGATCTCGCTGGCCTTGCCGGCGCCCGCAACGATCGTGGTGTTGTCCTTATCGATGGTCACCTTCTTGGCCTTGCCCAAGTCTTCAATCTTCACGTTCTCGAGCTTTATGCCGAGGTCCTCGGTGATGGCCTTCCCACCAGTGAGAATGGCAATGTCTTCGAGCATGGCCTTGCGGCGGTCGCCAAAGCCGGGGGCCTTGACTGCGGCGCACTGCAGTGTGCCGCGGAGCTTGTTGACCACGAGCGTCGCCAAGGCTTCGCCATCGACGTCCTCTGCGATGATCAGCAGCGGCTTGCTCATTTTGGCCGTCTGTTCGAGCAAGGGCAGCAGGTCCTTCATAGAGCTGATCTTCTTTTCGTAAATCAGGATGTGCACGTCTTCGAGGATGCACTCCATGCGTTCCGGATCGGTCACAAAGTAGGGCGAGAGGTATCCGCGGTCAAATTGCATGCCCTCGACTACTTCGAGGGTGGTCTCCATCGTCTTGGATTCCTCGACGGTAATGACGCCATCCTTGCCGACCTTCTTCATGGCTTCGGCGATGATGCTGCCCACCTGCTTGTCGGTGTTGGCACTAATGGTCCCTACCTGCGCGATCATGTCGCCCTTCACCTCGCGGGAGAGCCTCTTGATCTCTCCCACGGCAACTTCCACGGCCTTGTCGATGCCGCGTTTGAGCGCCATCGGGCTCGCGCCTGCGGCCACCGTTCGTACACCCTCACGGAAGATTGCTTGGGCCAGCACGGTCGCAGTCGTGGTGCCATCGCCAGCCACATCCGACGTCTTGGACGCAACCTCGCGCACCATCTGTGCACCCATGTTCTCGAGCGGGTCCTGCAACTCGATCTCCTTTGCCACCGTCACGCCGTCTTTGGTGATGACCGGCGCACCAAACTTCTTCTCGATGACCGCATTGCGCCCCTTCGGGCCGAGAGTGATCTTCACTGCGTCGGCGAGAGCGTTCACGCCGCGCAAAATCGCTTGGCGGGAATTCTCACCAGTTACAATTTGTTTTGCCATTAGACTTCACCCTCCCGGGTGATTGAACACTTCTGCCCCGTCCGAAATCTTCGGGTCCGGGTGAATCCTACTTCTTGCCGGAGGCCGACTTGGCCATTCCGCTCAGTTTCACCAGGATTTCCTCCTCGCGGAGGATCAAATACTCTTGGTCGTCGATCTTGATGTCGTTGCCGGTGTATTTGCCAAACAAGATCCGGTCGCCCACCTTTACGTCCAGCGGGATGCGATGGCCCTTTTCCATCTTGCCGGCTCCGATGGCCATTACTTCGCCCTCTTGAGGCTTTTCTTTAGCCGTATCGGGGATAATGATCCCGCCTTTCGCGGTTTCTTTCTCTTCCAGCCTGCGTACCAGGACGCGGTCATGCAGAGGAGTGATATTCACAGTCATTTCTTTGACCTCCGTTCTATCCGTTACAAAACGTCTAGGCCGATACTACGGGCGGAAAATCTTCCGATTCTTCTGCCGCGTCGTTTCGAGGTCATCCGTTTGCTTTTTTTGACGCTCGGCTTCTCTTTGCGGCCCCTCTTGTTTGTCGAGTTTCACAGCTTCCGCAATGGCAAGTTCAGCTTCTCCATTCGCTCGCTTCGAATAAATGACCAGCCCCAAAACATCACTGAAAGAAGATCGCACAAGATTGAAGGAATATTGTGAATCTTCCCACGTCGCAACGAGCTTTTGCTTCGCGTCATAAGAGTCAATCTTCGCGGAATCGATCTCCAGCACAACATTTGTGGCCGGCCCGTATCTCGCCGAAATGGACTTCACCATGTCCTCCGGAGTGAGCCCTTCCGTAGAGGTTCGATCGTAGGTCACGGACATCTTGTAGAGCTCGCCATTCTGGAATGAGAAGAGCATCTGTTCGACGGTATCCGCTTGGAATGAAGCCCCAGGAAGGTTCGGCGGCCACCACGTCAGTTCCTGAATCAGCGCTGGGCGGCCATGAAGCACCTTTACATCGGCCATCTGTCGTTCAGTACGGTTCAGTACTCTGGTCAAGCTCATTCCAAGGGCAAAGTGCCGATATTTGGAAAGATCCTGTGCACGGAGCAATGGTGCCAACAGAAGCAAGACAACAAGACAAAGAATCGAACTGCGAATCGTTTTCATTTCATACCTCCTACGAATTCCTCAGAACCACATTTTGCACTGTGGCGACTTTTCTGGTTGCAGCGACAATGCATCGTCTGGGCAAAATCCTTTGCAGGGTCCAGGCCAACATAGTCTGACATGCGAACAGCAGTGCCCGAGTTTAGGCCGAACCCTCTAGTTCCGTGTCGCGAGACCCTTAGAGTTGACGGGCGTAAACCCTTCTGCCGTTCACATAAGCGGCGAGTACAGTTACAAGCGCTGCGCCAACCATTGCAACCAGCGCTGTGATGATCGTTCCACCGTAGCCAACGAAGCCTGCGGAGCGCATCAGCAATCCCCCTACTACGGCCCCACCAACGCCCATGAGGATGTCCATAAACGGACCATACCCATTACCTTGAAAAACTCTTCCGGTTCCCCACCCAACGACTGCCCCGATGACAATCCATGCGAGTAAGTACATACATTCCCCTTTGCCGAGTCGGCGTCTTAAAACTGGGACAGACTTGGCTTGCCCCTCGGATCAACTAACAGCCTGGCCTTACGCGACTGCAGCTAGCGTAGTCGCGCTCTTGTGAAAGGTCGAATTTAAGGTCTCGTAGGTATCGACTTTGGGAGTTCCTTCGATCAGCACGGCCAGCTTTTCCAGTACGGCGGGATACGTCTCGCGGCTGTAGATTTCCGCGTTCGATGCCTTGTCCCACAAACTGATTCCTGTTACACCATCTTCGCTCGGGTCAAAGAAGGTAAGTTCGTCCTGGAATCCATCTTGCTTGCGTAGCATGGGAATGACTTCTTGTTCCATCAAGCGGCTGAATTTTGAAATGCTGTTCGGTTTTAGAAGTGTGGTCACTTTACGTACAAACATAGGACTATCCTCGGTTTCTTGGTCAGCTGTCAGGGGAAGCGACTCTTCCAGGAGGCAGATGAGCAGAACGGCGAGATGAGGGCAACTTTTCGACCCCCCTAGACTTCCTGCCACTTTCGCCTTCTCGCCTTTTCATCCTTCATCCTACAGACTGTCAAGGGTGCGCGCTGTTCTCTTTTATACAGTTTTGCGGGAGGCCCTCTTGGTATGGTGAACCTGGCCGGGGAAATGCCCACGTCAGACGGGGTTTCGGCCTGAATATGAAGCCAAAAAAACTAGCGAAAAATGGAAAGGTCAACTCTTTCGACCCGCAGGTTTTCCTCGACACCGCCGGCATGGCGAGAAAAGTTGCAGAATTTCGGAGAAACGAATCGATCTACACGCAAGGCGAGGCTGCGAATAGCGTCATGTACGTCCAGAGGGGAGGCGTGAAATTTTCCGTGGTAAACGGATCCGGAAGAGAAGCGGTAGTCGCGATGTTTGGCCCAAGTGATTTTTTTGGCGAGGGCTGCATGGCGGGCCAGACGGTTCGGATGGGGACGGCTACAGCCATTACACCAACCACACTTCTCGTGATTGAGAAAGACGAGCTGTTGCGCGTACTCCATGCAGAGCATGAGTTATCCGACCATTTCATCCGATACATGCTCGCGCACAACATCCAGGTCGAAGAGGATCTAATCGATCAACTCTTTAACTCCAGTGAAAAGCGCCTGGCGCGCACGCTTCTGCTTCTCGCGCGTTATGGAAAACAAGATCAGCCGGACCGCATACTTCCGAAAGTCTCGCAGGAGACCCTGGCGGGCATGATCGGTACCACGCGATCGCGCGTAAACTTCTTCATGAACAAATTCAGGAAACTGGGCTTCATCGAATACAACGGCAAAATCAAGGTCAATAAGTCATTGCTGACAGTTGTCTTGCACGAGTAAGGCCGCAAGTTTCTCTATTGACCGGGCGCATTCCCGGACCCTGTAGCAAAGCTCGTTCGCCAAAGCACATCCAATGCGAATAGCCGGTTGGTAGCCATGCGGTGGTTTCTCCCGCGCGTCACGGAAGCACAGGAGGTCGAATGTCACCGCCGAAAACGATACCGTTGACAGAAACCGTTGAGCTAATGGACCCGACCTCTCTCGTATTGGAAGAGAAGACAGTCGATCTCACGCTTACATCGCTGCGCCCGGTACTTCCAGGGAGAATCGCGGTCGTGGGAAACTACCTTCCGCGGCACTGTGGCATCGCGACGTTCACTACAGATTTGTGCGACGCCCTCCATTCGGAATACCGTGCGGCGGAACTGCTGGCACTCCCGGTTAACGATACTGAAGAGGGTTACACCTATCCGGCCAGAGTGCGGTTCGAACTGTCGGAAGATAACCTAGCTTCCTACCGCCAGGCCGCCGACTTTCTGAATTTCAGCCGTATCGATCTGGTTTGCCTGCAGCACGAATATGGAATCTTTGGAGGACGAGCCGGCGGACACATCCTGGAACTACTGCGGCGACTGCAAATGCCTGTCGCAACCACGTTGCACACGGTACTTCGCGATCCAAATGCCGACCAACGCGCGGTGATGGGAGAGATCGCGGCCCTTTCGGACCGCATGATCGTCATGAGCAGGCACTCCGCAGAGATCCTGCAGGAAGTGTTCCACGTTCCGAGCGACAAGATCGATCTGATTCCGCATGGCATCCCCGATTTGCCCTTCACCGATCCAAATTTCTACAAGGACGGCTTCGGAACGGAAGGAAAAGATGTTTTGCTCACGTTTGGCCTGCTGTCGCCCAATAAGGGCATAGAAAATGTCATCCAGGCTCTGCCAAGAATCCTCTCGCATTACAGCAATGTTGTTTACATGGTTTCCGGCGCAACTCACCCACATATCCTGCGGCGCGAAGGCGACAAATACCGCGTTTACCTGCAGAACCTGGCGAAGGGTCTCGGAGTTGAGTCTAATGTCATCTTTCGCAATCGTTTCGTGACTCCCCGAGAGATGGTTGAATTAATCGGCGCGGCGGACATTTACATCACGCCTTACAAACATAAAGCGCAAGTCGTTTCCGGCACGCTGGCGTACGCATTGGGCGCCGGCAAGGCCATCATTTCGACGCCCTATCTGCACGCGATCGAACTCCTGGACGACGAGCGCGGCACACTTGTTCCTTTTGATGATCCGGAAGCTATAGCCGCAAAAACGGTTGAACTTCTGGGCGACGATACCGCCAGGCACGCCATGCGGAAACGCGCTTATTTATACGCGAGAGACATGGTGTGGAATCGCGTAGCACAGAAATATATGAAGAGTTTTGAACGCATCTACAACGAGCGCTTGCGAAATCCACGCGCCACATTCTTGGCGCAAAACACAGAAAAGACTCTCGACCGGCTTCCCAGCATAAAGCTGGATCACCTGGTTCGAATGACGGACCAGACGGGAATCGTCGAGCATGCGGTTTTCGTGGTTCCGAACTATCCGGAAGGTTACACAACCGATGACAACGCACGCGCACTGATAGTAGCCATTCTTTTGGAAGAGTACGGAGCCGGGGCACCAACAGGCGCGGCCGATCTAGCTTCCCGATATCTAGCTTTCCTATGGCTTGCTTTTGATCCAACCACGAAACGGTTCAGAAACTGCCTGAGTTACGAACGCCAATGGCAGGAGCGGGAGGGCTCGGAAGATAGTCACGGGCGAGCCTTGTGGGGATTGGGAACTGTTCTCGGCAGATCCAAAAACGCAGGATGGAGAGGAGCTGCTGGGCGCATGTTTGAACTTGCTGTTCCCGCAGCCATCGAGTTTAAGAGTCCGCGCGCCTGTGCTTTTGCCCTGCTGGGACTGCAGGAGTATCTCGATTCGTTCCCCGGAGATCGCGCCGCTCTCAGCGCGTCTGAGGCGCTGGCAAATCGCTTGCTGAATTCATACCGATCCTACCGATCCGATGACTGGAAGTGGTTTGAGAATGGGCTGGCATACTCAAATGCGCGATTGCCGCAGGCTCTGATTCGAGCGGGAGTGCGCGCCGGGAACGAAGAGATGGTTTCGGCGGGGCTCGAAGCTTTGGATTGGCTGGTCGCGATTCAGCGTTGTGAGGTGAAGGGCCATTTCGTGCCGATCGGATCGCAGGGCTTCTATTCCATGACGACCGAGAAGGCCCGCTTCGACCAACAACCTGTGGAGGCCTGCGCGGTCGTCTCGGCGTGCCTGCAGGCTTATCGCGCCACAGGGAAGGGGCGCTGGCGTAAAGGAGCTTGGTCCGCTTTTAATTGGTTCTTGGGGGACAACGATCTTCAGATTGCGCTCTACGATCCGACTACCGGGGGTTGCCGAGACGGCTTGCATCCCGACCGGGCAAATGAGAATCAGGGAGCGGAGTCGACCTTATCCTTTTTGATGGCGCTCCTGGAACTGCGTAAATTGGAAGAAGCCGACGGCACAGAAAACAAGTTGTGACGAGCAGGACGGTTACTCTTTAGGCAGAGCAGGATCTCGAGAGATCGATTCAATGAGTGTCGTGAAAACCTCTATGAAAGCAACGATGAAACAATACGAAACGCTATTCTGCCGGCACCCAGCCAATCCCCTCTTGACGGGAAAGGATTGGCCGTATTCCATCAATAGCGTCTTCAACGCTGGCGCAACACTGCTGCCGGATGGTTCAACCCTCCTGCTCTGCCGCGTGGAAGATCGTCGTGGAATCTCACACTTATGTGTAGCCCGCTCGGTGAATGGAGTTGATGGCTGGCAAATTGATCGCGAACCGACGCTGCTACCCAATCCGGAGCAATACCCGGAGGAGCTATGGGGCATTGAAGATCCACGCATCACCTACGTTCCAGAACTCAAGAAATATGCGGTGGCTTATACTTCGTACTCCCGCGGTGGTCCTGGCGTCTCTTTGGCGCTCACGGAGGATTTTCGGAGCTTCGAGAGACTTGGTGTCGTCATGTCGCCCGACGACAAGGACGCAGCTCTTCTGCCTCGAAGGATCGATGGATTCTGGGCCTTGATCCATCGGCCCATGACGCCACTCGGCACTCACATCTGGATCTCTTACTCTCCCGATCTGCGGCACTGGGGAAGTCACAAGCTTATGCTGGAAGCCCGTCGTGGCGCCTGGTGGGACGCCAACAAAATTGGCATGTCGCCTCCCCCGATCGAGACTTCGAGAGGTTGGCTGATGATCTATCACGGGGTGCGAAGAACGCCTTCCAGCTCGATCTATCGGCTCGGCCTGGCTCTGTTCGACCTTCAAGAACCGGACAAGTGCCTGATTCGCGGGGATTCCTGGATGTTTGCGCCCGAGGCGGATTATGAACGCCACGGAGATGTGCAAGACGTCGTATTTCCCTGCGGTTACACGATTGGCGCGGATGAGGACACCATCAATCTTTATTACGGCGCCGCCGATTCGAGTATTGCTTTGGCGCGTGGCAGCATCCGCTCTCTCCTGAATTGGCTCGACGCCAACGGCCATTCGGAACACAGTGGAGATCGACGTCACAAATGATCTTCTGGCAGGACTACCACAACATCCTCGTTACACGCACTCACACCTAGTTTTCTCGCCGGGGATACTGTGCACTTGATGATCTGAAAAGATTGGGGCCAAACTTCAAAGGATGTTTCAAGTGATGCGACCTTTCAAGTTTGGCCCCTGTGAACGGGTTCAGCGGAATACTCCGCTGAACCACTCTGCAGATAAATCCGGTATTGGTCGACCGTCATCTTGATGCTCTTGCTACTCGCTTGCGTTCCACACGTAACAAGTAGCTGGTGTCACTTGCCGTCGCAACCTTGCGGCTAGCTTCTCGAGTTGCACGACTCAATGGGGAACGGACTTTTTCTTTGGATTCTGCCAATTCTGTCAGCGGGACTTTAATGGTGGAACCAGCTCTTAGACGGTCGAGGTCCTTGAGAATTGTGGTGATAACCTGTTTGGGCTTTCCATTTCGGCTTTGCGGCATATCCGATTGCACCATGGTTTTGAAACGACATCGGTGTGGTTTTGGCTTGACCGCGCCCGCTGGAGATTGTTAGAAAGATAGTTGAAGAACAAATCCGGCAGAAAACAACGACCAAACAGGATCAAGGAACCAAGAAGAAAACGTTGGCAATAGATCTCTTGTGGCCGCAAGAAGAATCTATGGCTAGGTCTAGCACACCTTCCCAGGTGGAAGTGTGGAAGCAATCGTGAATCACCGCAACAAAAAATCTAAGAATATTCCTCGGGAAACTGAGGGATTTGATGCCCAAGCCTTCCTCGATTCGGCCGGGGTGGCGAGAAAAGTTAAAAAGCTTAAAAGAGCGGAGGTCGTCTACTCTCAAGGTGATGCTGCTAAGAGCGTAATGTACATACAAGAAGGCGGTGTCAGGCTCTCCGTGGTTAGTGAAGGCGGCAAAGAGGCCGTCGTCGCGATGCTGGGTCCGGGCGACTTCTTTGGTGAAGGGTGTCTGGCAGGTCAGTCCGTCCGTATGGGGACGGCTACCGCGATTACGCCCAGCACCGTGCTCGTCATTGAAAAGAGCGAAATGTTCAAGGTGCTTCATGAACAGCATGCCCTTTCCGACCAGTTCATCACTTTCATGCTGGCGCGGAACATTCGAATCGAGGAGGACCTGGTCGATCAGCTATTCAACTCCAGCGAGAGGCGCCTGGCCCGCACCCTTTTGTTGCTTGCCCGTTACGGCAGGGAAGACAAGCACCACGGAGTGCTTCCCAAAGTATCGCAAGAAACGCTGGCGGAGATGATCGGCACAACGCGTTCACGGGTCAATTTTTTCATGAACAAGTTCAGGAAATTGGGCTTCATCAGGTATAACGGCGGTCTTCAGATCAACACTTCTCTCTTGAGCGTTGTCCTGCACGACTGACGCAAGCCGCTATGCCCTCAATGGCGTGGCTGAAAACTCACGTTTATTGATTTCCTGCTGAGGTAGGAACTTGTCCGCTTGAAGCGTTGCATGTGGAAGCTGGCCATGCGAGCACACGTCCTAGCATTGGCCGATTCTCACGCATACCGCAATTGCCCTGATGTGGTGCTTCATTGTGGCGTTTGATCGCCATTGCGGCCAGGCATTTTGCCCGTTGTCTCCGCAACTGATAGAGGCGATCAACTACCCTGACCGGCCCCGGCAGCTCTTGCCCGCTTTTCTTTCATCCCGTACAGGGCCCTGTCCGCTGCGTACAGCAGGGTCCCAATAGTATCGGCATCCTTTGGATAACTGGCAACCCCCACGCTGACGGAAAGCATCGGCTCCTCGTTGTCCTTCGCAAGAAGATCGCAAATCCGGTGCGCTACCAATGTAGCAGCGGTCATGCTTGTCTCCGGCAGTACAAGCGCAAATTCGTCCCCGCCATGGCGTGCTGCGGTGTCGATAGCGCGGCAGCAGTCCCGCAGGATCTGTCCGAGTCTGCAGAGCGCTCGATCCCCCGTCAGATGACCAAACTGGTCGTTAGTCTTCTTCAAGCCATCGAGGTCCAGCAATACCAAAGAGAATTCTCTTCCGGTTCGTTGTGATCGGCAGATCTCCGCGTGCAGCACCTCGAAAAGACAGCGATGATTCGCTAAGCCAGTCAGCGAATCGGTTGATGCCTGAAGGCGCAACTGATCCTCAAGCGTTCTCTGTTCTGTGACGTCTACCGCGATTATTTCGTGGCCAGCAAAGTTCCCGTAATCGTCGTGGACGCCCCGGCCGCTCAACCTCACCTTCAGTGTTGTTCCGTCCTTGCGTTTCCATTTTTGTTCGACTGGCTCCATCTGCTTTTTCTCGGGCGAGCATGTTCCAATTGGCGGGCCGTTGGCCAAACTTGGAATGATCCCGGGCGTATGATTTCCCGCGAGGAGTTGTTCTTTCGACTCATACCCGAGCATCGTTAGCAATGCTTGATTTACGTCGAGCAATTCTCCTTCAGCGTTGCACCGGTACACTCCGTATGCCGGATTGTCCATGAGCGCTCTATACAGCGACTGCGAATGCCTTAGGGCTTTTTTGGCTTCTCGTAGTTCATCGCGCAATTTCTTTTCGTTCAAGACTCGGCGAACGGTCATTGGCAATTGAGGGAGATGCTCTAGCTCAACGTAATCGAAAGCACCATGGGCAGTTAGTTGCCCGATGGATTCACTTCCCATGGCCGTGGTTACGAACAGGAGGGGGATCTCCTGCACTGCTTGATGGAGGAGTTGCAAAGCTTGCGAGCCCTTCCAATTCGGGTTGGGATACTCGGCAACAACTACATCATAAGATTGGAAGCGGAGTTGTTCTGTGCACTGCGCTAAGGTCAAGACGAAATCGGCGCTGACAGTGAATTGCGCTTTCTTGAGCTCTTGCAGACAGCTTTCTATCGCGTCTGCATCGCGGTGGACGAAAAGGACGCGGAGGGGCCGGCGTCTGTGGGAAGCCGTGCTCTCCGGACGGCCACTCCTTTGATCAGACTGGATTTCGTTCTGAGCCAGGTGTGACATTGATGCCATGGTCGGAATCAGCGAAGCCGCGTAGGAAAATATGAGTGAGCGGCCACGGTGTACACCCCTCCATACTCACCATACGATGCCGACATCATGGAGTCTGTTCAATTTTGAACAGTCGCCCTGTCATGCAAATCGGCTATCGGGTGTATTTTGGGAAAGAAGGCGAGCAGATAGTCATCCTTCTTGGTGGTGGCACAAAGCAACGCCGGCAAAACGACATCAAGGTTGCGCTCGAACGGTGGGAAGACTACAAACAAAGGAAGAAGCAACAGAAAGAGAAAGAGAAAGAGAAAGAAGAGGAATGAACATGGCTTTGACGCGAGATTTTAGAGAAACAGTTCAGGCACGCGTGAAACGTGATGCTGCCTTCCGAAAAGGGCTTCTTAGTGAAGCTATCGAAAGCCTTCTCTTTGGTGAGGTGACGCTCGGCAAAGAGCTACTGCGTGACTACATCAATGCGACAGTCGGCTTTCCCAAGCTGGCCTCGCATACGAAGATTCATGTAAAGACCCTTCACCAGATGTTTGGTCCGAACGGGAATCCGACCGCCAAAAATCTGTTTGAGATCGTTGCCTATCTGCAGGACGCGGAGGGTGTGCGTTTCGAGGTACGATCCACACGCGCCGCTTTGCGTACGAAGGGGCGGCCATTATCTCAGGGAACAAAACGCACTGTTTCTGCGGCCTTGAGTCATTGATCTCGCCCAAGCCCTTGCGAGGCTCAACGCCCGCCACTCTTGGAAGGCCGAAAAGACCGCTGCTATGTCAAGAACGCTGTGCTGTGTTCATGCTGTGTTCAACTTGTCGTATCACATTGTCTAAGAGTGTCGCCGCAAGGTTCTCGTGGGTGAGGTAGAGCAGTGACTCATAGGCAAAATAGATGCGGAAGACGTTCAAATACAGGTTGTACCCCAACCAAGGCTGATCGCATCGACACGATCCCGACAATCCCGACACTCGCGTGGTGTAGCTTGCCGGGGTCTTCTGTGTGAAGCGCCGCAGTCCAGCCCCAATCCGATGCTTCTTCCGCGGATAGGCCGGTGTAATCCAGCCAACGCCGATTGAGGAATTCAGCGGAGCCGTCGGGACGAGCGGACCACGCCAGAGTAGGAATGGCGTCAACGTCTTGCGCCTGCCGAGCCTGCTCGGTACTCTGCCCTGCGGATGCCATTCCCGAATTATAGTCCCATCCACAAACACCCTGCGGTCGGTTAACTATATTCGCTTAATCATAAAAATTACATCAGATTCTACTTGACGCGGTAAGTTAATTAACCTACTGTAGTTAAGCAGCTGATGGGGCCATCCGGTAATCTGAACTAGAGTGAGTTATCTGAAATTGCCCTTGGCCAAGACAACCAAGGAGGTTGCCATGAACATCGTTACACGTTGGGACCAATCCCGCGTTTTGACACCTTTGCAGGAACAAGTCATTCGTTTGTTTGAGGACAACGCTACTCGCGACCGCTCGGGACATGCCGACCTGGCAACCTGGGCGCCGCCAGTGGACATATACGAAACCGAGAACGAATTGGTGATAAAGGCCGACCTGCCGGATCTCGAAGAGAAGGACATTGACGTACGCCTCGAAAACAATTCGTTGACCATCCGCGGAGAGCGGAAGTTCGAGAAGGACGTCAACGAGGACAATTACCTCCGAGTTGAACGCGCCTATGGTCCGTTCACGCGGAGTTTCTCCCTACCGAACACGGTCAGCTCCGAGAGCGTTCGGGCCGAGTATCGCAATGGGGTCTTGAGCCTGCATATGGCGAAGCGTGAGGAGTCTAAGCCGAAGCAGATAAAGATCAGCGTCTCTGCGAACGGCAAGTAATCCACATCTCACATACGGAGGTCGGTCGGCGCTCCGGCCCCCTCCTGACAAGCAAGGAGGTTGCAATGGTTGGACTCAGAGAACCATCGGAAGAAGAAATCGCTCGCCGGGCTCATAAGCTGTATCTTCAACGCGGCGGCGAACACGGAAAAGATGTCGAGGACTGGGAGAGCCGAAAAAGAGCTGAGCGACGAACCTGTCGCTGAACCAGCGAAAACGAGGGCCGCTCAAGCCGTTCGTAACGCGTCTAATTGACGCCACGCCTGTGAGTAAGCATCTTGTCTCGTGAATGACGCGAGCGAGACAACAGACCGCACGGCTTGACAGCCGGCTTGAGAAGCCGACAACGGACAGATCGTTTGTTTGGAGGGGGCGGGTCAGTCTGCCCCTTCACTTGTCCGGCGAAGGAGAAACTGGGCGGAAAAACGAGGTTGCCAATGGTCAGGAAAATCATCCAGTGGGTCCCCATCGACGGAACTCGATGGAGAAACGAGTTTGTCAATGGTCACGAAAATCACTTTGTCAATGGTCACGAAAATCATGGAGTGGGTGTCCATTACGGCGTTGCTCCTGGTGGTGTCATGGCGCCCCACCGCGAGTTACCAACTACCGCTCGACGTTATGGTTTGTGCGGGCTCCGTCATGGGGGTCCTGGCTTTATTCTTCATCAAACGCGAAATAGAGACTCACTATGACGTCGATGACGGATCCAACCCCGGGTCCAGGCGAGTCACCGTAAAACTGCGCCCGTGGCGGTCCTCAGCGTTACTGTAAACGCAGTCGAGACGCTAATGCCAGACACAATCAATACGGGAACCAGGCTGATCGAGGAAGGCGCTCTTTTGCCGGAATCCGTGCGATCCGAAACCGAGCCCTGGACCTCTTTCTACATGGCTGGTGAAATTATTCGAGAGTTGCGGAAGGCGCATGAAAACAAACAGGTCAGTGTGCCTGCAACGAAAGATGACATGAGGAAGGCGGCCTGAAGGACGAACATTTACAAAGATTGAGTCCAACGGAAACCTAACCGCCGGCGCCAGCTGGTGCCGAAAAATGTGCCACTGTAGACGCCGAGAGGAACCCAAGTGCCAGACACCATCAAGACAGGGACCATCCTGATCAAGGAAGGCACACTCTTGCCGGAAGTCCTGCGATTCGAAAGCGAGCCCTGTGCACTTGGCTGGAGATTAGTCAAGAATCTCGATGGGTATGGATTGGGTCGAAAAATCCGCGAAGCGGGCTGGACTTTCTCCCGGCGGGCTGGTGAAATCGGAGCGACCGTCTTCGGTCTTGACGAACAAAAGACGCTCCGCAGGGCAGTCGAGCAAATCCTGGCGAACCTGGAGGCGGCGGAGTTTAACTCCCTGGAAATCATGCGAGTGGCCTCGGAGGCTTCGAAACGTTTCCTGGGAGTGCGCTGTGTGACTGTCTCCGCTCAGTCACGAGATATCCACGAAAGCGCGCCTCTTTTCCGGGCCAAAGACCTTCCGGTGAGGGACCGCGCACGATCAGCTGCCGCTTGAACCAAAGCACAGGGGTCGCAAGGGGCAACGAACAGGGTCGGGAAGAAACGATCGCACCGATTAAAGTGGAGACGATTTAGAATCACTTGAGCTTTCGTAGGGGACGTTCAAATGAAAATGATGCGAAGTGCGGGCATTTCCCTCGTTATGATCCTGTTTTCAGCTCCTTTAGTTCGCGGGCAGGATCTTTCCAAGTATCGAAACTTTTCGCTGGGAATGAGTTTGCCCGAACTATCAAACCAGGTTGACTTAAGACCGCTCCGGACAAAGCTGATCCAAAAGCACCCAGCGGTAGTTCAAGAGTTGGCCTATTGGCCGGGCGGCTCTTCTGACCATTCGCGCCAAGCAGACTCGGTTTGGCAGATTTTCTTCAGCTTCTACAATGGCGAGCTCTTCAGGATTTTGGTGACTTATGATCAGGACGCAACGCATGGGCTAACTGCCGAGGACATGGTACAAGCCATCTCGACAAAGTACGGAACTGCAACGAGGCCTGCTGGCGAGATCAGCTTCCCAACCAACGAACTGTATAGGACGACAGAAAAGGTCATCGCCCGCTGGGAAGATTCGCAGTACTCGATAAACCTAGTCCGTTCTAGATTCCTGAACTCTTTTGCGCTTTCCATGTTTTCGAAACGGCTGAATGCACAAGCTGAGGCTGCGATTGCCAGATCCATAAAGCTGGAGGGGCAAGAGGATCCACAGAAAGAAATTGACCGCCAGAAAAAAAAGACCGATGACCTCGAAGCGGCGCGACAGAAGAACCGGAAGATGTTTCGCCCGTAGTGCTGGTCCAGAGTCACACTCATGAATGCCCGCGCTGCGGGACAAACTGGAAATGTGGGGAGGCGAACCACCAGGATGAATGTCCGTATCCAACCAGAACTTTTTGCACAAAATGCTGGGCACAAGAAGTGCCAAGAGACGGCGCCCCTACCTGAAGAAAAGGAATGAGCATAGACTCGGAGAGGGGAGATCCTACCCGCGGGAGTTGGGCCGATGGCATACATCATCGCTGAACCTTGCATCGGAACCAAGGACACCGCCTGTGTGGATGTGTGCCCGGTGGATTGTATTCATCCGGCGAAAGGCCGCACCTATGACGATGGCCGCCCAACGTTCGATGAAGTGCCTCAACTGTACATCGATCCCACTGAGTGCATTGACTGCGGCGCCTGTGTTCCGGTCTGTCCGGTGACAGCAATTTTCCCGCTGGATGATCTGCCGGAGAAATGGCAAGCGTACGTCGAGACCAACAGGAATTATGTTGACGGCGGTAGATTTCAGCCCGACAAGTATCAGAAGGCAAGTAGCTGACGGTCGCCTCGGCACGACACTTGGCACGTATGAATACGCTGCGCGAAATCATTCATGAAAACGTTCGAGAGGGCGAACTCTACGAAAAGCTCGACCGCAACTGGGTGCGGTGTTTTGCCTGCGGACACTGTTGCAAGATCCCTGACGGGCAACCCGGCGTTTGCAAGGTTCGCTACAACCGGGGCGGGACACTCTATGTGCCCTGGGGCTATGTCGGCGGCGTTCAATGCGACCCCATCGAGAAAAAACCCTTCTTCCATGCTCATCCAGGGGCACTGGCTTACAGCTTCGGCATGCTCGGCTGTGATTTGCACTGCTCCTACTGCCAGAATTGGGTGACCTCACAAGCCCTACGCGACCTCGCCGCCGTTGTCGGCCCGATGCGCGTCACGCCCACAGACCTTGTTCTCGACGCCATCCACCAGGGAGGCAGGGTCATCGTCAGCACGTATAACGAACCGCTGATCACGAGCGAATGGGCCCTGGCGGTTTTCAAAGAAGCGCGCGCGGCTGGATTGGTGACCGGCTTCGTTTCCAACGGAAACGGCACCCCACAGGTTCTCGCATACGTTCGGCCGTGGGTGGATCTTTACAAGGTGGACCTGAAAAGTTTTGATGACCGCCACTATCGACAGCTCGGCGGGCGCTTACAGCCTATCTTGGACACCATTAAACGCTTACACGAGACAGGCTTCTGGCTGGAGATCGTTACGCTGGTGATTCCGGGGTTTAACGACTCCGATGACGAACTGACTCGCCTGGCCGAGTTTCTGGCGGGCGTGTCCTCGGATATTCCTTGGCATGTAACGGCCTTTCACAAAGATTACAAAATGACCGATCCAGAGAACACCAGCGCCGAGACGCTGATGCGGGCAGCAGAGATCGGCAAGAGGGCAGGCTTGCGTTACGTCTATGCCGGGAACTTGCCTGGCATGGTCGGCGACTGGGAGAACACGCGTTGCCCGAAGTGCAAGCAGCTTCTGATTGAACGCCACGGTTATCTGATTACAGGCTACTTCCTCACGCCTCAGGGTTGCTGCCCTTCTTGCGGCGCCAGCATCCCCGGGCGGTGGGATCCCGCGTTTCGACGACAGATTACCGACCGTCCATTTGTGCCGGGCATGCGCCCCCAATCAGATTTGCTTGTGCTGAACTCCTAAGAAAGCCACGCCATTTCTTGGCTCTCGTGCCGAGGACGCGTATGGCACCCACGGAGGAATCAGGAAGACCGCCCACGGGAAGGCGTCTCCAGAAATGCCGACCGGTTGACAGTCCATACTAATCTAGGGAGACGCCGAGCTTATCACGGGTCACAGCCTTTACGCGCTTGAGGTCTCCTTGAGAAACTTGAATTCTTCTTCGAAGTCGGTGAAACGCTTCAAGAATTTGTCGAGGGTTGTGGTGAGTTGATTGAATTTCTCAAGCTAGCGCTTCTCGAGCTTTCCCATCGATCGACCCCATCAGCTTCGACGTCGTACGCGGAAAACTGAAAGATTCCTACAGCGAGACCGGCAGACCTTCAATCGATCCGGAACTCCTCCTGCGCATCCTGCTGATCGGCTAGCTGTACGGCATCACGAGTGAACGAAAGCTGGTCGAGGAGTTGCGTATGCATCTGGCTTGGCGCTGGTTTACTGGGCTCAGCTTCGATCAGGAAATTCCGCATCACTCCACGTTTTCCAAGAACCGTCATGGTCAGTTTCACGAGCCGAACTTATTTCAACGAACCGTTAAGGTCGCTGAATCTGCTATTTGCCAGTCCACCGGCTGAAAATGAGCGCGGCGTTTGTACCGCCAAACCCAAACGAATTCGATAAAGCGTAGTCCACCGACGCCTTGCGCGCCGCATTCGGAACGTAGTCCAGGTCGCACTCCGGATCGGGCGCTTCTTGATTGATCGTCGGGGGCAAGATCTGATCGCGTAGCGCCAGCACGCTGATGCCTGCTTCGAGTCCACCTGCTCCACCGAGCAAATGCCCGGTCATCGACTTCGTCGAACTCACCGGAACTTGCTTCACCCGCTCCTCAAACAACCTCTTGAGCGCCCGCGTCTCGATGACGTCCCCGATCGGCGTCGACGTCCCATGCGCGTTCACATACCCGATATCTTCCGGCACGAGCTTGGCATCCTTCAACGCCGCCTTCATCACCCGATACGCCCCGTCGCCGTTTTCGGCCGGTTGCGTGATGTGATAGGCATCGCCCGACATGCCGTATCCAACAATCTCCGCCAAAATCGGCGCATTTCGCCTCTGAGCGTGCTCCAGCAATTCCAAGATCAAAATTCCCGCGCCTTCGCCCACCACAAATCCATCACGTTGCGCGTCAAACGGTCGGCTCGCGTGCGGCGGATCATCATTTCGCGTCGAAAGCGCCTTCATCGAAGAAAATCCCCCAATCCCCATCGGCGTGATAGCCGCTTCCGTACCGCCGCAGATCATCATCTCCGCCGCGCCGCGCTCGATAATCTTGAACGAATCGCCTATCGAATGTGCGGAAGCCGAGCACGCCGTCGCCGTCGCCGAATTCGGCCCGCGCGCCCCATATCGAATCGAAATGTGTCCGGAAGCAAGATTGATAATTGCGGAAGGAATGAAAAATGGTGAGATCTTCCCTGGCCCGCCCTGCATCAGCTTGATGTGCTCACGCTCTATGATGTCGAAGCCGCCGATGCCCGAGGAGACGTAAACACCCACTTCATCCAGATCAGACTGCTCCGGCTTCCACTCCGCCATCTTCACCGCAAAATCCGCGCCAGCCAGGGCCAGCTGGATGAACCGGCCCATCTTCTTTAATTCTTTTTTTTCAATCCAGTGGAAAGGGTCGAAGTTCTTCACTTCGCCCGCAATGCGGCAGTCGAACCCCGCGGTGTCGAAGCTTGTGATTGTGGCAATGCCGCTCTGCCCGGCCAGAAGGTTTTTCCAGCTTTCCTCCGTGCCGACTCCGGCAGCGCAGACGAGTCCAACGCCTGTCACCACTACCCGGCGAGTCAACTGTGCTTGCTCCTTGGTGAGGTGGTGCTTGGAATAGCAACCGTAAAACCGCAGACACCGAAATGCGAATCGTAATTCCTTCGAGCATTACTTCGCTGTTGCCCTCAGTTCGATGACGGCGTTCCTTCCGAACGTCAGTGACAGGTGCAGAAAGACCCGGTGTTGGTATTCGGAAGAATGACAGTCTACGTTGCGCTTCGCTACTGAGAGTTGCAGCAAGTTATCACCTTTCTATGACACTGGCCCGATTGTCGGAAGTTGAACGGACAATGATCCTAGTCTTTGCGAGCGCGGTGACGAGGTGCCGCCAAGCTTTCGCACTTTGGGCCACTCTCACATTGCCGTCGGAGCTGCAGTGTATCGGATCAGTTCGTGGGTGATCGAACTTTCCACTCCAAAGGGGCGATTCAGATAACCACTATTGGTTCAGTCATTCCGAAGATTCCATCAGTCCGTTAACCATACTGGGTTAATTAACTTGCTTTGTCAAGGGGAATCTGAGATTATTCTCCGTAGTTAAGTTGTTGAGTTAAGCACCGTGGAGGGGCATTGTGGACGTTTGCCTGGTGATTAAACGGAGATTGGATGAATTGGGGCTTGCGCAGAAAGATCTAGCGACTGCCGCCGAAGTCACGGAGTCCTATATTTCACAGTTGTTGGCTCGCAAGAAACTGCCCCCGGCGCCTGACCGAACAGACATCTACGAGAAAATGGCGAAGTTTTTGAAGCTTCCGAGCGACAGGCTTTCGAAGCTGGCCGAACTCCAGCGTAGGGAAGAATTGAAGAGAGACTTGGCGGGCCCGCCCACACCCATGTTTGGAGAAATTCGAGAATTGATTGTCCGTAAGTGCGTACCCGGCAAGACAAACCAGGTACGCGCGATCTTTGAGAAACAGCCCTTCGGAGAACTCGAATGCCTCGTCACACAAAAGCTTTTGGACGTGGTCAAGAAGGTCGTCAAAGAAGAATTAAACAGCGAAAATTGGCTCCACTTGGTGGCTCGACTTGCCGGCCGAAGCTACGAACAAATGCGTGTTACCCTCCTTGACTTCCTGGACACCGATGTTTTCAGCTTGTCGCCTGAAAATTGTGTTTCCTTCTTGGATCCACTGATTGAATCCTGGGACGTCGATCTAACGACCTTTGGTATGGAAATTGTGTTAAATCGGAGAATTGCTTCGGGGGATCCTAGGAGATTTGCCTTTGTTGAAACGGGACCTGACCAACCGGAGGTAGAGCCGGGGTTTAAAGAATTCCTTAATGATAGGTCCCGCAGCGGGACTGCCACCAAGGAAGAAAAGGAGCTGCTAAGGAATCTAAGGTTCAACGGAAAACGCCCTACTTCACTTTATTATTACCGGGAATTGCAAAGCCTCAGAGACCCGCTCCATTTTCGTGCGGAAAATCGATCGTCGCTGCAGAACTCGGGGCGAAATGAGTGATAACAACACCTCAATAAATCCTCGCCAGCAGATTTTACATTCAGAGGATTCTGAGCCGACGGGGAGGACCGTTGAAATGCCGCAAGGAATCGATGATTTTACGATCGTTCTCCCTGAATTGACCGACATGGCCGCCTGCGAATTAAAGGTGTACGACGGACTTGATCGGCTGTGGCGGATGGTCGAAAGATACAAGATGACAGCTCCCATCGCAATCAGAGTACTTGACAGCAAGGCGAGATGCGTTCGGGCAATTCGCGGCACTCGCTATCAAGCAGCCGGTTGGCAATTAGAGGACGAAACAACCGCGGTGGCGCAACCTCTCGGAGGCGAAGTCGAGTTCCCGCTAACAATAAACTCGCAAGATGCCAAGGGAAACATTTTGAAGATGAGACTACAGCTCGGAGTACCAAAGCCCGAACTCCCTTCAAATCATTCTCACGATTGATCAAACGGCCCAGTGGCTGTATATGTCCACGGAACCGCCCAGCTTTCGATTGCATCGCGTCCAAATCGGGCTTCAGACCATCCACATTCTTTCATGACACAGGTTAAGGGGAGAGCCTTGGTTTGGGCTTTCTCTAACGAGAAACCGCCGTGCCTTGGGGACAGCATCCAAGAAATGATCGGCCTATTGCACTTCTCGCATCGGAAAAGGAACACATATACAGTCTCTTCAACAATGCCTTTACTCATACCGGCATTTTCTTCATTCGCTGCCGGTGAGTCAACGGACTAATTTCTGACAGAAAAACCTGTGTACAAGTAAGGATTTCGGAAGAGGCGATTTGGGAGCTTCTCAAGAAATGTCCGAAGCGCAAGGAACTTGGCGCTGTTGAAATAGAGAAACTGAAACCGCGGGCCGCCCGTCCCATGAGCCACCGCTACCTACTCACGGAGTATGGGCCGTCCACCGCCGGACGATAGTCCGAGTAAGTCAGGATCCTCTCGATATTGGAACAGACCGGCGAACCCCGACCTTAGTAAACTTATTTCGTTAGCAGCAATCTAGTTCCTCTCAGGGCGAAGTCCGGCCTCTCATTCTCAGGCGATAGCGAAGCGGACTCGGAGGCGCGCGGAGTCCGTTCCTTCGCTTCAGTGGTGAAGAGCAAGAATTATAGAATCTCGCATAATACAGTGACAATCGGGTCAAAAAGAAAGGCCCGCATATTTCAGAAAGGAAAACGGTAGTTCGGGTGAACGGCGCACGCGCGCCATGCCGCTACGGACTGCCGTGCCCGCCTCGGCAAGGTCGTCGGCGCAACGGTTGGCCAATTCTTGCCCTTCCCCAGAGCGGTTCCACAGGATTAAGATCGGGGACGTAACCCGGTAGCTTTTCCACGCGGAGCCAACGGCGCTGCTGCCGTAGATAGGCCTGCATGCGCCGACTCTTGTGGGCGGGCAGCCCGTCCCATACCAGAACCGCTTTCCGGCCGCGCAGCTCTCGG
>QHYH01000098.1 GCA_003223215.1 Acidobacteriota bacterium | reverse complement strand
TAAATTCTCGTCAGGAGTTTAACTAGTTTCCGTTTTTGGCTTTCAATGTTCAACTCCAGCGCCAAACTCTCTCTTGCTCTCGCGGAAGGAATGCCGGAGCTGTGTAGTGTTCCTCATGCAAGACCACTCCAGCCGCCGAGTCTACGCCTGCCTAGCTTTCCCATATCCCAACAAATCACGCCAGACTACTACTACTGCTGCGTGTCGGGAAGGATCAGCGGGCAGAAAAATTGCGCTCGGTCAAGGGCGATGGTTTGCGGCACAATGTCTGTCAACCTCATTTCAACATGGTGTTCATGGCAGGGGACGTGAAATTGTCCGGTGCGCTGAGGTGTGGCCATAAGCTTCCTCTTACTCACCGCTGGTGGGAGCCGAGCTTGATCTTGGGCTACCGAAGGAATCTTGTAACTGTTGCGCGACAATGGGAAACCAGTTTTCCGGGCGGTTCACTCTCACATGGTGATCCGCCGTGCAGCTGCCGATCAGGCGAATGGACCGCAACAATCTTGCCGTTTGGCAATTTCGCCATCGGGACTGGTCTCCCTCCAACCAGCCACAGCTCCAGGCGAAGCCAATGAAGCTGACTTCTTATAACAAAGCAAGCAAGTAGAGTCTATCGGCTCTTCGTAAAGGGAGGCTTTACTTTGGTGAAGAGTCAGGAATGTTCGGAGACTCCCCTCTTTCAGCCATGCGGGCCAGCTCGGCTAACGAATCCGCTTGCATTTTGCGTATGAGTTGGCTGCGATGGACTCTGGCGGCGGCTTCGCTCGTCCGGCGATTTGTTTATTGAGCAAACCGCAGACGACGAAAGGAAATACTTGGCGTTCGCGAGGCGTGAGCGATGCGAAGCGCGCTAGCGAGACGGCTACTTCTGCATCCCGCTGATGCCTTGCGCGGGCCCTTTCTGGCGCCACTTGTGTTTCGCGTCAAGCAAGTCCTGGTCGCGGAATGGCTTTGTGAGGAATTCGATAGCGCCCGCCTTCCGACATGGGGATATCTCCATGTCCGGTGATAAAAATAATCGGCATGCGCACGCCGCTCTGCGACAGTCTTTGCTGGAGATTCAGGCCGCTCATTCCCGGCAATCGAACGTCGAGAACAAGGCAACTGGGAACATCCGGCCGCTTGGTGCCGAGAAATTCCGCCGCGGGTCAAAACCACTTTGTGTGCCTCACGAAAATAGAACGCCAGACGCAGCGCGGAATAGGAGAAGGCAATCGCAAACGCGACGGACAAGGCAACGGGAAGCGGACGGAAGGAACAGGAAAGCCAGCACCGCCGAGAAGTGCATGGACCAGATGCCAACGCCCATAGTGAGGGACCCTCCGGTCAACCACGTTGCGAAGGTCCATCCTTTGCGGGCAGCAACGCGCCCGGCAAGATCCAGCGCGGTGTACGAGGCCGCCACGGCAATCACGATCGAGAGGATTACGCCCCAGAGCATCATAGGAACCCGGGAGATGCGTAGCTGACAGAGGCATGATTAGTTTCCTCGGCAGCGCAATTTATACGACCCGGCGTGCGCTGCGGTGATGATTCAGCGGGGATGCGGGTTTCACGTGATGAGTCGGGCATCAACATTTCGCGAACGACAGAGCCAGCTGCGCCCTTCTCCTCCCGAGTTTCCCGGCAAATCTATCCGAAGCCCTTTCGCCTAATTGAGCAGCCAGGGACATTGTCGACACGGTTGCGCCCTTTGGTGCTCTCACCGCTTGCCAAGACTCCCCTCCCCTGGTTTCCGCTATGACCTGCTACGTGGGAATATCGGAAACCGATAGGCCGCTCCGCGTCATTCCTGGTACTGAGGTTTTCACCGGGTTCGAGCAAAGCATTCCCTGGTCCATTTTGCGGAGGTTTAATGCTACACCTTGACGCGGAGATTTCTGGAAGTTCCCGCCTCGTACGGTGATCTGCTAATTTTTTGGAGACTCCGCGGCGATTGCGGAAGAATCCCTTCACAATCCTACAGAAAACACCGGATTGCCAGGCCGTAAGCCCGGCTATACGCTTAGCACACCCACTCATGGAAATGGAGACAACCACCTCTGGTCTCAATGGTTCGGCGTTTTCCTAAAGAGGACCGTGATGGTAAGCGATAGGTTATGGGTCTATTTACTGGCCGTGGCAAGAAGCGCGTGGCGAAGGGAGAAGTGGTGGCTCTTGCTCGCCCCGACAGCTTGGGGCTCGAGCATCCGGCAACAACGGAAAACATAAGCGAGCAGGGGCTGCGCTTGGTCACAGAACAAGGCTGGAAACCGGGTGAACGCGTCCTCCTCACCACCCCAAAGACAGGGAGCCGCGTCCCAGCCCGGGTCATCTACTGCGAGCGACTGAGCGAGAAGCGTTTTGCTGTGGGTCTGGAACTTTCAACGCCCCTACAAGAACCCGTGAGTCCAATTAGGCTTGGCCTGCGTCAGTAACTTAGCGGTCCTTTCAACGCCTTTCCGGAGGATCTCAAAGGGACCACGGCCGTGACCATACTGACTGATCCTCTCGTCCGTACCTCCAACTCACCGCCGAGTTGTTTGAGACGGTCGCGCAAACTTACAAAGCCAAGCTCACCGACCATATTATCGGGCTTACTGTCTCGCATACCTAGAGCCAGCTCGCGGCCTTGATCGCTTACTTCTAGAATCAGATCACTTACTTTCACCTCTATGGAGACCGTTACGGTCGGCTTGACGGAATGGCGAACGACATTGACAAGGCTTTCCTGCACAACACGGAAAAGTGCCAACTCGGACTCATGGAACAGAGGCGCTAGATCCGGGGGGAAGTTGACGCCCACGGGAATTCCCGTTCGTTTGGTAAAATCGCCGAAATACCCGCGTAAGCCCGTCAGTAAGCCACTCTTCTCAACCAACTGCGGATACCAAACGTGAGAAACGTTCCGCAGGATGCCCGAGACATCTTCCGCAAGCTTCAAACTATCTTCGAGGCTCTTCGCTGTTCCCGGATCGAGCTTGCGGCTTCCGTGCCTTAGAGTGTAAAGCTTTCCGAGAAGCGCACTGAGCAATGGACTGGTTCTGTCGTGTAGGTCCACGCCAACCTTTCGTCGCTCATTGTCCTGTGTCTCGATCAAACGCGCGAAGGCATCTCGAAGAGCCTCCTCGGCAACCTTACGAACCGTGGTGTCGAAAACGAAGCCATGCAAACGCTCGGTCTTCCCCGATTCTTCGACGATGGCCTGTCCTTGATCCAAAACCCAAGAGATGCGTCCGTCCGAGTGGAGAATCCGATATTCGAGAGCATAGGGAGCTTTCTTTCGAACTGCCTCCTCCAGTGCGGCCGAAAGAGTATCGGTATCGTCTCGGCAGACAATGCTCGCGTAGCTACGCCGTCGCTCGATGAAATCGGAAGCCGGGTAACCCGATATTTTTTCGATGTAGTTACTGATAAAGGAAACGTCCCAGGGTGGCTCGGCCTTGCGCCTGTAAAGAGCGCCGGGAACGTTCGTGACCAGCGTCCTAAAGCGAAGTTCGCTCTCGCGGCTTTCCTCTGACTTTTTGAATAGTTCGAGGAAGATGCGGACCTTGGCTTTCAGCACGTCGGGCGTGTACGGTTTGAAAATGAAATCAACGGCCCCGGCAGAATAACCACGAGCGAGTTGCTCGGGAGTGGCATCCGCAGCGGTTATGAAGATAATCGGAGTATGCCTGGACCGTTGCCGCTTCCTGATCAATTCCGCCGTCTCGAATCCGTCCATGTCGGGCATGCGGACATCGAGCAGAATCACTGCAAAGTTCTTGTCCAAAAGCAACCGGAGGGCCTCTTGACCAGAGCGCGCACGGACGAGATTCTGACCGAAATCCTTCAAGATGGCTTCGAGCACATCGAGGTTGTCCTCGCGGTCGTCCACAAGAAGGATGTTTGCTTCAGTCTCGAAGCCCTCCGTGCTCGCTTTTGTTAACGGCGATGCATGCACGATTCGACTTAGTCACCTTTCTCCGGGTGCTCACCACTTGCAAATCCGCTGCTGAACGTCCCCGCGCCATGCTGAAACACCACATTGGTGGAGAACTCTTACATCTTTTCTGCTCTCTTGCCTAGAACAAAGAATTTAAGCGGGCACGGTGGTTCTCCCCTGCTCGAAAAGGGAGCTCACCGGCCCCGAAGATACACCTGGGAACCCTCCCCGACGCCGCTGACGCCGTAGTCTTGCAAAAGTGCCGAGC
The DNA here is from genome assembly GCA_003223215.1 of Acidobacteriota bacterium. Classification (GTDB taxonomy): domain Bacteria; phylum Acidobacteriota; class Terriglobia; order Acidiferrales; family UBA7541; genus Acidiferrum. Next base: position 159,440 of record QHYH01000098.1, on the reverse strand, counting down.
CGCAGAGAGCGGCTGTGAGACGAGCTGGACTACCAGATAGTGCGTGCGTACAAAACGGCACGACAATCCAGTTACCGCCGGGTTTTTGTCTGAGGAGGTTTCCATGAATGCGCTCGGGGGTTTAACTGTGGGAATCTTCCGGATCAAACCTCAGGTTATTCCTGCACGGTTTCTTCTAAGAAGTGAAACCCGTCAAAGAAACCGCCGTCGACTGGCCCTCATTGCCGCCGCTCCGTCTCTAGTTCCCGTCCCCTTCAAGGAACCCGCTGGTCCTTTACCTCATCACTGCTTGGGATGGAGCCATACCCGGAGCAGCGACAGGAGCCTGGCCGGATCGACCGGCTTGGGGATGTAATCGGAGGCGCCTGCCTCGATGCAGCGCTCGCGGTCCTCCGGCATGGCCTTGGCCGTTACCGCGATGATGGGCAGCGAGTTGAATCGCTCCATCTTGCGAATCTCGCGCAACGCTTGGTACCCGTCCATTTCCGGCATCATGATGTCCATGAAAACTAAGTCGATCACCGGATTCGAAGCTAACTCTTCTATCGCCTTCTTCCCGTCTTGCGCGCAGACGACGTTCATCTGGCTCATTTCCAGCACGCTCGAGAGTGCGTAGATATTCCTCATATCGTCGTCCACGACCAAGACGGTCTTGCCGGCAAGCGCCGGCTCCTTCTCGGAGGCGCTTTCCAGCATTTTGCGGAGCGGCGCGGCGAGCACCGCAACGGGACGATGCAGAAACAGGGTAACCGCCTCGACGACATGCTCCGGCGAGGTTGCATCCTTGACAACAATGGCACTGGTGAGCAAGGAAAGACGCGCTTCCTCTTCCGCAGAAAGGTCCTTCCCGGTGTGAACAATGATAGGTAGCTGGAGAATTCCCACTTCGGATTTTATTTTCTCGAGCAATTGGATGCCGCTCATATCCGGCAGCATCAGATCGAGGACCAGGCAGTCAAAGGGCTTCGATTTGAGTATCTCCAGGGCTTCGTCCGCTGTTCCCGCCGACTCTGTCGCGACGTCTTCGCCGGCAAGTAGATCGATCAGGTTCCGCCGCTGAATGTCGTTATCCTCCACAATAAGCAGATGCTTCGGCTGGCGGCTGAGGAAGACCTGAATCTTCAGTAATGCCTGGACGAGGTCGTCCCTTTCCGCCGGCTTCTTCATGTAGGCAAAGGCCCCGGCCCGCAGCGCCCGCTCGGGGTCGTCACCCCCCGAGAGAACGACCACAGGAACATGGCGCAGCTCCGCATTATGTTTGAGGTAGTCGAGAAGGGCATAACCTTCCATATCCGGCAGTCTTAGATCGAGCGAGATAGCCTGCGGACGGAATTTCCGGGCCGTGACGATGGCGGCCTCGCCCGTAAAAGCAAGCAGCCCTTTCATACCCTGCTCCCGCGCCAGATCAAGAAGGAGGCTACCAAAAGATATGTCGTCCTCCACAATGAGCAATGTCTGATCGCCAGGCTTTAGATTTTCGCGATCGTCCTGCACATCCGTGGGGAGCAGTTCAAGGATGGCCTCTCCCACGCCAGCCGGTTTGGACGCCGCATGCGCCTCTTCCTCGGTAGCCATCGAGGCTGCCTCTTTGAGAGCCTTGGTCCTAACTGGGACGTAGCGATCAGGCAGGTAAAGGATGAACGTGCTCCCTTGGCCGGGCGTGCTCTCGAGCTTGATTTCTCCGCCAAGCAACTTGGCCACTTCTCTGGAGATCGACAGCCCTAAGCCAGTCCCCCCGTATTTTCGGCTGGTTGACGTGTCGGCTTGTTGGAAAGGTTCGAAGATGACCTGGTACTTGGCCGGAGAGATTCCTATTCCCGTATCTTTGACCGCGAAAGAGATCACTTTCTCCGCGCGACTTAGAATTTCATGATCTCTTGACCAGCCATGAGTGGCCACACCGATCTGAAGCTGCACGATTCCCTCGGAAGTGAACTTGATGGCGTTCGAGAGCAAGTTCCGAAGGACCTGCTGGACGCGCTTCGCGTCGCTTTCAAAGCTAGCGGGCAGCTCGGGACCTGTGTGGATCTCGAAATCCAGCTTCTTTGAGTGCGCGAGGGGTCGGAAGTTGGCTTCCACCTCGTCTTGAATGTCTTTGAACCGGACTTGCGTCGCGTCCACGGACATGGTGCCCGACTCAATTTTAGAGAGGTCCAGAATGTCGTTGATAAGTGACAGCAGGTCGCTGCCCGCCAGATTGATCGTTTTTGCGTGTTCCACCTGCTTGGTCGTAAGGTTGCCTTCAGCGTTTTGATGAAGCATCTTGGACAGAATGAGGAGGCTGTTCAACGGCGTGCGCAACTCGTGCGACATGTTGGCCAAAAAGTCGCTCTTGTATTTGGAAGTCAACTGGAGCTGTTCCGCCTTTTCGTTGAGTTCCGCGTTCGTCTGCTGGAGCTCGGTCGTAAGTGCCTGGGACCTCTTGAGCAGGTCCTCCGTACGCATGGTGGCGGCAATGGTGTTCAACACGATTCCGAAAAGTTCGGTCAATTGATCGAAGAACGTCTGATGTACCTCACCGAAAGGCTTGAAGGACGCAAGAGCGATCACCGCTTTGACTTGTTTTTCGAACAGCACCGGAAGTACGACCACGTGAGACGGCTTGGCCTCGGCTAGACCGGCGCTAATATGCCAAGCGTCTTCGGTGAACTCATCGACCACGAGCCTTTTATGGTCCAGAGCACACTGGCCGATCAGGGTCTCTGCCAACTTCAGCCTGACGGGCAAATCGCGGCTTCCTGCATACGAAGTCACCAGCAAAAGCGGCTCTTCGGCATTCTCTCTGTCGTCATACGTATAGAACACTCCCTGATGCGCATTCACCAGGGACGCCAGTTCAGAAAGAATCTGCTGCGCAACCGTTTGCAGGTCGCGCTGCCCCTGAAGCATTCGGCTGAACTTGGCCAGGTTGGTCTTGAGCCAGTCCTGCTCCGCGTTCTTTTGCGTGGTGACGCGGAGATTGCGAATCATTTCGTTGATGTTGTCCTTGAGAACCTCGACCTCGCCCCGTGCCTCAACCGCGATCGACCGCGTCAGGTCGCCTTTGGTTACGGCCGTGGCCACGTCTTTGATCGCTCGCACCTGGGTCGTGAGGTTGGCGGCCAGCTGATTTACGTTGTCGGTTAGGTCCTTCCAGGTGCCGGCCACGTCCCTTACTTGCGCCTGCCCGCCCAGCTTTCCTTCCGTACCTACCTCGCGCGCCACGCGCGTCACTTCCGAAGCGAAGGCGTTGAGCTGGTCCACCATGGCGTTGATGGTCTCTTTGAGCTCCAGCAATTCTCCTTTTACTTCGACGGTGATTTTCTTCGCCAGGTCACCGCGAGCGATGGCGGTCGTCACGTCTGCAATGTTGCGCACCTGGTTGGTCAGGTTAGAAGCCATGAAGTTGACGTTGTCGGTTAAATCCTTCCAGACACCGCCTACGCCTTCTACCTGCGCCTGTCCGCCCAGTTTTCCTTCCGTGCCCACTTCGCGTGCCACGCGCGTTACTTCCGAGGCGAACGCCTTGAGCTGGTCCACCATCGTGTTGATCGTATCTTTGAGCTGGCGAATCTCGCCCTTCGCGTCCACCGTGATTTTTCTTGAAAGGTCACCTTTAGCGACTGCCGTTGTCACGTCTGCGAGATTGCGCACCTGGTTGGTCAGGTTCGAACCCATTGAGTTCACGTTGTCGGTGAGGTCTTTCCAAGCGCCCGCCACGCCCTTCACTTGTGCCTGACCACCAAGCTTGCCATCGGTGCCGACTTCGCGCGCCACCCGCGTCACTTCCGAGGCGAACGAATTCAGCTGGTCCACCATCGTGTTGATGGTCTCTTTGAGCTGTAGGAGCTCGCCCTTCACTTCGACCGTGATCTTTTTTGAGAGATCGCCCTTGGCAACCGCCGTGGTGACTTCAGCGATGTTACGCACCTGGTTGGTCAGGTTCGACGCCATCAAGTTCACGTTATCCGTCAGGTCCTTCCAGGTGCCCGCCACACCTTTCACTTTGGCTTGGCCGCCCAGCTTGCCCTCGGTGCCCACCTCGCGCGCCACGCGCGTCACTTCCGATCCAAACCCGTTCAGCTGGTCCACCATCGTGTTGATGGTCTGCTTCAACTGCAGCAATTCGCCTTTGACGCGAACGGTGATTTTTCGCGAGAGATCGCCACGCGCCACGGCCGTTGTGACCTCGGCGATGTTGCGCACCTGGTTGGTCAGGTTTGACGCCATCGAGTTCACATTGTCCGTCAAATCTTTCCAGGTACCCCCCACGCCCTTGACCTGTGCCTGGCCACCCAGCTTGCCCTCCGTACCCACTTCGCGCGCCACGCGTGTCACTTCCGAGGCGAAGGCGTTGAGCTGATCCACCATCGTGTTGATGGTGTTTTTCAACTCCAGAATTTCCCCCTTCGCTTCTACCGTGATTTCCTTGGAGAGGTCGCCCTTAGCCACCGCCGTGGTTACTTCCGCGATGTTGCGCACCTGGTTCGTGAGGTTCGACGCCATGGAATTCACGTTGTCGGTCAGGTCTTTCCACACACCGCCCACGCCTTCTACTTCGGCCTGACCACCCAGCTTCCCTTCCGTACCCACCTCGCGCGCCACGCGCGTCACTTCCGAAGCGAATGAATTCAGCTGGTCGACCATGGTATTGATGGTCTGTTTGAGCTGCAGCAGTTCGCCTTTCACTTCCACGGTGATCTTCTTCGACAGGTCACCTTTGGCCACCGCCGTGGTCACTTCGGCGATGTTCCGCACCTGATTCGTTAGGTTCGAGGCCATCGAGTTCACGTTGTCCGTCAGGTCCTTCCAAGCCCCAGCCACGCCCTCAACCTCAGCCTGACCGCCCAGTTTGCCGGCCGTGCCCACCTCGCGCGCCACACGCGCCACTTCCGAGGCGAACGCATTCAACTGGTCCACCATCGTGTTGATCGTGTCCTTGAGCTGCCGAATTTCTCCCTTGGCCTGGACGGTGATTTTTTTCGAGAGGTCACCTTTGGCGACCGCCGTCGTTACGTCGGCAATGTTGCGCACTTGGTTCGTCAGGTTGCGGGCCATCGAGTTGACGTTATCGGTGAGGCCTTTCCAGGCGCCTGCCACGCCTTTCACTTGCGCCTGCCCGCCCAGCTTGCCGTCGGTTCCCACTTCGCGCGCCACGCGTGTCACTTCCGACGCGAAGGCTTTCAGTTGGCCGACCATCGTGTTGATGGTGTTGGCCATTTGCAGGAACGCGCCCTTCACCGGACGCCCTTCGATCTCCAGGGGCATAGTGCGCGAAAGATTGCCCTCCGCCACCTCGCCGATGACGCTCGCAACCTCAATCGTTGGCTGGACCAGGTCGCCAATCAACGTGTTGACAGCTGCAATGGACGTCCCCCACGACCCGCGCGCTTTTTTCAGCACTGCTCGCTCAAAAAGCCTGCCTTCTTTCCCCACGGCCCGGCTGACGCGCACCAATTCACCGGCGACCTTCTGGTTCATGCCGATAACATTGTTCAGTGCGCGGACCACCGGACTCCCGGATGGTCCTTCAGCAGCGCGCGCCGCAAAGTCGCCTTCCTCAAACGCTTCGAGCGCTCGCAGAAGGTCTTTCCGTTCCCGGCGCAGCTCCTCCAATTCCTGCGCCATTCTTTGATTGACAGCGAACACCTGGTTTAATCCTGCCGCAACCTCGGGCGGAACGGCCCCGTTCTTCGCGGGAATGCGGACCTTAAAGTTCCCTTTCCGCGCTGCATTCAAGACTTTTACAAGATCCGGCGACTGGTAGGCGAACTGCGCTGTTCCATTACCGCCCATGATTCCTCCGTCGACAAACGATCCCTCTCCGAGTTTTAACCAGCTTGGCTTTTTCGCGCCCTGTGAAGGCTGGCTATCGGGCTGCGTTTACGCCGCGATAGAATCGCATACATTGTACGGCACGCACACTCGTCGTCCAGCCTAATTCGGACTGTCAGGTAGGTGTGTCTCACCCTTGTAGGGCAGTATCCGGAGCCCCGCAATCAGGTAAAGACCTGATAGGCTACGGGTCAATCATTCCCCAGCAGAAGTGAACCAGACTACTCCCTTCGAAAGTGTGGGAATGGGATATACCAGGACAGCCAGAGCACCGCGAAACGGCGCCCTCATCCGGGTGAGCTGCAATGGCCGATAGCCTGCCCGGCTCTGGCGGCCGCCGTGAAATCAAGGCTAAACTAACCATGCTTGGACCGGCGCGTCCATGCTTGTGTCAGTAACTGAGGGCACGATGACCAAACCAGGGGATCTTGTCCAGGGCACTCTGGACTTGCTGATCCTGAGAGTTGTCGCGCTTGAGCCGGTGCACGGGTGGGCCATCGCACGGCGAATCCGCCAGATTTCAGGCGGGGTGTGGCAAGTCGGACAGAGTGCCCTACACCCGGCGCTGCACAAGCTGGAGCAGCAAGGTTGCATCACGGCGGGGTGGAAGATCTCGGAAAACAACCGCCGCGCCAAGTACGACTCGCTTACGCGTGCCGGCCGCAAGGCACTGACCGACGAAGCCGCAAACTGGGAGCGCCTGTCGACGGCAATTTCCGCTCTGGTCCGCGCCGTTGAAGGGAGGCCAAAGGTGTCACGTTGGCTGACGCAAATTTGCTTGGCCGTTCGCTCTGTCTTCCATAGACGGCAGACCGATCAGGACCTCGACGAAGAATTCCAATACCACTTAGACCCCCAGATCGACGAAGAACTTAAGCGCGGCGTAGCTCCGGAACCATGCCGCATTGCGTGCGATGGGCACGATCACCCAAAGCAAGGAGGAATGCCGCGATATGCGTCACCTTATCTTTATCTTTATCGATGACCTGCTGCGGGATCTGCGCTATGCATGGCGAAATCTACGGCGCAGTCCCGGTTTCTCCCTACTCGCAATTCTGATTATGGCGCTTGGTGTCGGGGCAAATACGGCGGTTTTTAGCGTGGTGAATGCCGTTCTCTTGAAGCCTCTAGCCTACCGTGATCCGGACCGAATCGTTACTGTATCCAATCTTTCGACGAGCCGTGAGGCCCCTACGGCGCTTTCGAAGCAGGTATCGGTCCCCGACTTTCAGGATTGGCACGACCAGAGTTCCTCCTTTGAGGCGATGGCTTACTACTCCTCGCGTGAAACCGCGGTGATCCGGGGCTCCACAGCCGATTACGCCCGAATCACCAGCGTGAGTCCTGAGTTCATCGGCGTCTTTGCCGTTGAGCCGTTGATCGGCCGGTCCTTCGCGGTTGAAGAAATGAAGCCGGGTGCCGGCGGAGCCGCGCTGATCAGCTACACCTATTGGCAGAGCCATTTTGGCGGCGACCCCCACGCGCTGGGGCAAACAGTGCGCTGCCCCGACTCCAAACCGATTGTTGGAGTGCTTCCGCCGGGTTTCCGGTTTCCTAACAGCACGGACATTTGGGTGTCGGACGTCCGGGAACCCGGATCGCGGGGAGGGCAAAACTTCCTTGCCGTCGGGCGGCTCAAAGCTGGCGTTCCGCTCAAACAGGCGCAAACCGAGATGGCTACCATCGCTCGGCGTTTGGAGCAGCAGTTTCCTGAAACCAATAGGGGCCGGAGCGTTGCCGTGACAAGGCTGCGCGATGAAATGGTGGGCAACGTTCGCATGATGCTGTACCTCTTGTTGGGAGCCGTGACAGTCCTGCTTCTGATCGCGTGTGCAAATACCGCGACACTGCTGCTCGGCAAGGCCACTGCCCGTGCCCGCGAGATCGCTGTTCGCGCTGCACTCGGAGCGAGCCGGAAGCGCATTGTGAGCCAGTTGGTCACGGAAAGCTTACTGCTGGCCTTCGTGGCAGGTCTTTTGGGGCTTATGCTCGCGTATTCGGGATCGCAAATACTAGTAGCGCTGGCTCCTGCGGATGTGCCGCGGCTAGCCGAAACGGGCATCGATCGATGGGTGCTCGGATTCACTCTTGGAATTTCGCTGATCACGAGTCTGTTATTCGGTTTGGTCCCCGCATTCTATGCGTCAAAAGTAGAATTGAGCGACGCGCTGAAGCAGGGGGGAACGAGCATTGCGGCTGGCGGCCGGGTGATCGGCATTCGCGGTGTACTTGTGGTGGCTGAAATCGCTCTAACCGTGACGCTTGTGTCCGCAGCGGGTCTGTTAATTAAGAGCTTTGTAGCCCTGCACAATGTCGCTTTGGGTTTTCGGCCTGAAAACGTGCTCGTTGCGCGAGCAACCGCCCCCGGATCCTTCTTCGTGAGCATCGCACGCACCCGCGAATTATTCAAAGATATGCTTGCACGAGTTGGCACCTTACCCGGCGTGTTGGCGGCCGGAGCAACGATGGCGCCACCTGGATATGTAGATTCGACGGGCGCGTATTTTATCGATCAGTTGCCAGCGCATCCGGATTGGAGTCGTGTGCCTAGCGTGGTGCTTTCTGTTGTGGCCCCCGGCACGTTCGCGGCGCTCGGAATTCCTCTGAAGGGCGGACGCGGCTTCAGCGACAGCGACACGTCGGACAGACCCTTTGTTGCGGTGGTGAATGAGGCGCTGGTTCGAAAATCCTTTCCCAACCAAAGTCCGCTCGGCAGGACCATCTTCTGTCCCTTTGATTCGCTGGAGGGCATGAAGATCATTGGTGTCGTTGGCGACGTGAGGCAACGCGGCCCGGAGAGTGAACCGATGCCGGAGTGCTACATGCCGTATCTGCAGCATGGGTTCAACGGAGCGACCTTGAGCTTGGTTGTGCGGACTGCAGGCGATCCCGGGACGCTCGCACAGACATTGCGGCGTCTGGCGCACCAGATCAATCCGGATGCCCCGATGAAGTTCACGACCATGGAGGCCATGCTTTCCGAGGGCGTTGCCGCTCCTCGGTTCCGCACCATCCTATTTGCGGTTTTCGCGGGCTTGGCGTTGTGTCTTGCCATGGCTGGCGACTATGGCGTGATGGCGTTCACGGTGGGCCAACGATCAAAAGAGTTCGGACTGCGCATGGCGCTTGGCGCGAGCACAGGTTCCGTGGTGCGGCTCGTCCTAGGCCAGGGACTGGCCCTCGCTTGCATCGGCCTGGCTCTAGGATTGGCAGCCTCTGTTGCGTGCACACGGTTGCTTAAATCCATGCTGTTTGAAGTTCAGCCGAACGATCCATTAGTCTATGTGGCTGTCGCGCTCCTCCTAGGCGTAGTGGCGCTGGTTGCTGGCTACGTTCCGGCGAGTCGTTCTGGCAAAATCGATCCTGCGATTGCATTACGGCAGGAATAGGCTCGGACAAGGCGAGAACAACACATTCTGGTCAAGAGTATCGGGATCTTTGCCGACCAAAAGGACGAGCGCGGCCGCTCCAAGCCCCCATCCGAAGCGATCAAGGATATTGCCTATGGTCCCTGCCCCGCGAAGTCCTATAAATATAGTTGACGAACAGTCAGGACACCTATCAGGGACTCGGCAGCGATTCCGTGCTCGCACATTGCCCGGTTCCCGTTCCCGGCGGGCACGGCCATGGGGCCCGCCGGACCGGTTGCGGCTTTTTTGCACCGCCGTGCTGGCCACAGGCGTGCTGAAAAACCATACCTTGACAATCGACAATACTTATTGTAGATAACCATAGTATGGCAAAGCCGAACGATCTCGTCCAAGGAACGCTGGACCTTTTGATTCTCAAGACGCTCTCGCTCGAACCGAAACACGGGTGGGCGATTGCGAAACGCATTCAACAGATATCCGGTGAAGTGCTACAAGTGCAGCAAGGATCTCTGTACCCGGCCTTACACCGCCTGGAGCAAAAAGCTTGGATTAAAGCCAAATGGAAGGAAACCGAAACAGGCCGGCAAGCCAAGTTTTATTCGTTAACAGTTGCTGGGCGCGCGCAGCTCGAAAAGGAAGCTGCAAACTGGAGTCGTCTGTCTGCGGCGATCAATTTGGTCGTCGAAACAACGTAGGGTGGTGATGTCATGGTGTGGGCTCGGCGATGCTGGATCCGCTTGCAGGGTTTGCTTCTTCGCGGCCGGAATGCGCAGCAATTGCATGACGAAATGCAATTTCATCTCGAACAGCAAATCGCTGAAAACCTCGGCGCCGGTATGAGCCGCGATGAAGCGCGCTACGCCGCCATGCGCACTTTTGGCAACCCTACGGTACTCAAGGAAGAAGCGCGCGACACTTGGGGCTGGATCGCGGTTGAAGAAATCGCCAAGGACCTGCGTTATGGGCTGCGCATGTTGGGCAAGAACTTCGGCTTCAGCGCCGTGGCCGTGGTCACACTGGCGCTGGGCATCGGCGCGAACGCCGCCATTTTTACCGTGATTAATGCGGTCATGCTGCGCGCCCTGCCCGTAAAGCACCCAGGGGAGCTTGTAACCGTGGGCAATCCCGCCCGCGTTCATTCCTGGGGCACGGGAACGCCGCGGACGGATGTATTCTCCTATCCCCTTTATCGCGAACTTCGAGACAACAACCGGGTATTTTCCTCCCTCCTTGCTAGCTCGAACCTCGGCAACCTGCGGATCGCAACCGCTGGCGGCCCGGAGACCGCCAGCGGCAGACTCGTCACTGAGAATTATTTCGAGACGCTTGGCGTCGAAGCGCTGCTGGGACGCACATTCACGGCCGACGACGGCCCCACGCCCGGAAGCGATCCCGTGCTGGTCATCAGTTATGGATATTGGCAGCGGCGGTTTTTCGCCGACGCGTCTGTGATCGGCCGAAAGATACGGCTGAACAATTATCCTTTCACGATAATCGGAGTCGCTCCACCTGGGTTCTTTGGCGAGGTTGTCGGTGACCGTCCCGATCTGTGGGCACCCATGATGATTCAGCCGCAACTCCTGCCCGGCCGCAATTTTCTGGAGAGCGTAAACGACGCCGCACTTCTGCTGATCGGTCGATTGAAGCCCGGTGTGACCGTCGAACAAGCGCGAACGAATGTGAATGAGGTCGTGAAGCAGGCGCTCACGGTGACGCTCAATGCCAGGATGTCGTCCGATGACCGCAAAGCTATTCAGAATGCAAAGATTGCCGTCGAGGTGTCGCCCGGGAGCCGCGGACTTTCCAAGCTCCGTCAGCAATTCTCGACCCCCTTGCTACTGCTCCTTGGCATGGTTGCGTTGGTGCTGCTCGTCGCATGCGTCAACGTGGCCAACTTAATGCTGGCCCGTTCTGAGGCACGCCGCCAGGAGATCGCCGTTCGCGTGGCCATGGGCGCTGGGCCAGGGCGCATTGTTCGCCAATTGCTGACGGAATCGCTGTTGGTGGGGCTCCTTGGCGGTGCGTTGGGTTTGTTACTGGCTCAATGGGGTTCGGCCGCACTCGTAAGCTTGGCAAACACCAGCGACCGCACGAGCAGTCCTCTTTCGCTGGGATTGGACTGGCGTGTGCTCGGGTTTACCGGCGGCGTCTGTTTGTCTGCAGCAATGGTGTTTGGGCTCGCGCCAGCGTTGCGATTCCTAAACGTGGGACCGGGCGGCGCGCTCAAAGAAGGCGGGCGTGCCGAGACCAGTGCGAAGAGCAGCTTCGAGCGCTTCCTGCTAAGCGCGCAAATCGCCCTAGGCGCGCTGGCGCTGATGACAGCGGGATTGCTGGTCCGCAGTCTCGGTAATCTTCAAGAGGTTGATCTCGGTTATAGCCGCGACCGGCTCTTGCTAGCGCGAGTGGATATCCTCGAAAGCGGTTACCGGGGCGCGGCCATTCGAAACATTACGCAAGAGTTGTTAGATCGGTTCCTAGCCTTGCCCGGAGTACGCCGTGCCACTGTTTCGAGCAACGGGCTGTTCAGCGGCGACGAATCGTCCGACGCTATTCGTGTCGATGGAGTGGCAAATGAGCAGGGCAACGCAACTGCCGACGATGAAGTGGGGCCCAACTATTTCAGCACGATCGGCGATCCGATGGTTTTGGGGCGCGAAATCACTTCAGAGGATTTTACCCGGGGGGCCCACGTTGCCGTTGTCAATGAAACGTTTGCGAAGTTTTACTTTGGCGAACGAAACCCCATCGGACACAGGATCACCGTGCAGGATTCCGAACATCCCGAGACTTTCGAGATTGTTGGCGTGGCACGCGACGTACACGACCACAGTGTCCGGGACGCCGTAAGGCCGCGCATGTACGCGCCGCTGGCAGCTGCTAGCTTTGACGATCTCGGGGCTTACAATTTTGAAATCCGCGCCGTTGGCAATTCGCACGCGCTGGTCAATGCCATCCGCACGACAATTCGCAACCTGAATCCTGACCTGGTCGTGGACAACATCAAAACTGCCTCCGAACTAGTGACGGATACCCTGATTTCACAACTGCTGATGGCCGAGCTCTCCACTTTCTTCGGTGGCTTGGTGCTCCTTCTGGTTTGCCTAGGGCTTTACGGGAGCATGACGTACAGCGTGGCAAGGCGCACACGAGAAATCGGCGTGCGCATGGCCTTAGGCGCTCCGCGAGAAGGTTTGATCTGGATGGTCACGCGCGAGGCCCGCATAGAGCTTGCCATCGGCGGCCCGATTGGAATCGCCGCTGCGGTTGCCGCCACGCGTGTGTTCGAGGCGATGCTCTTCGGTCTCAGCAAGACAGATCCCCTTTCGATGGCCTCGGCGATCCTGGCTCTTGCGGGTGTCTGCTTGGCCGCTGCCATCGTTCCGGTACGCAGGGCAATGCGCGTCGACCCGGTAGTGGCGCTCCGGTACGAATGACTGGAGTACCAGAAGGTGATGTCATGGTGTGGGCGCGGCGATTGTGGTTCCGGTTGCAAACCTTATTTCATCGGTGCCGGGTTGCTGACGAATTGGACGACGAAATTCAGTTTCATCTCGACCAGCAGATCGCCGAGAACATCGCGGCAGGCATGAGCGGAGAAGAGGCGACGAGGCGCGCGCGAATCAAATTTGGCGGCATCGAACTGGCGAAGCAAGAGTGCCGCGATGCCCGCGGCGTGCCTCTTCTTGAAACGGTTTGGCTCGACGCACGGTACGCGTTGCGAACTCTACGCAAGTCCCCGAGTTTTACGGCGGTGGCCGTGCTAACGCTGGCGCTCGGCATCGGCGCTAACACTGCGGTCTTTAGTGTCGTGAACGGCCTCGTTCTCCGTTCGTTGCCAGTGGAGAGACCGAACGAATTGATCTTCCTCGAAAACGCTCGGTATGGACCCGGCCAGTCATTTCCGAACTACAAAGACCTGCGTGACGGCAATCACACCTTTGCGGGCCTCGTCGGATACCGGATCGCTCCCATGGAGATGGAGACCGATACCGGTCCTCAGCGCATATGGGGATACCTCGCCACAGGCAACTATTTCGATGTTCTCGGTGTCCACCCTGTCCTGGGCCGTTTTTTCAACCAAAGCGAAGACCGCCATCCCGGCGGCAACCCTTACGCCGTCCTCAGCTATAGCGCTTGGCGGTCGCGGTTTGGAGCCGACCCCGCGATCGTTGGCAAAACGATTCGGCTGAACCGGCTGCCGTACACTGTGCTCGGCGTGGCCCCCCCTGATTTCCACGGTACCGAGCTCTTTTACTGGCCCGAAGTCTGGGTGCCCATGATGATGGAGCCGCGAATCGAGAGCAATGCATGGCTCGACGAGCGGGACACCTGGAATACCTGGATAGTCGGTCGGCTCAAGCCAAAGGTCTCTCCGACCCAGGCAGAAGCTGACCTGAATGCCGTCGCGGCCGAGATGGCTCGGCAATTTCCCGACGTGAATGGTGACCTGCACTTCAAAGTAACCAAGCCCGGTCTAATCGGAAACACGGTGGGCACGCCGGCGAAGGCTTTCGCACTCGGCGTGCTGGTGCTCGCGGCCTTGGTTCTCTTGGCAGCTTGCACGAATCTTGCCAGCATGTTCACAGCGCGGGCTACAGACCGGCTGCGCGAACTCGCGGTTCGCCTTGCTATTGGCGCGGGTCGCGGCCGCGTCGTGCGTCAGGTCTTGACCGAGACCCTCCTGCTTTCCCTAGTGGGCGGAGGCGCAGGCTACGTGCTCGCAGCGTTCCTGGCTCGGGCCCTGAGCCGCTGGCGGGCGCCCATGGACTTCCCTGTGCAATTCGACGTCGAGTCGGATTGGCGCGTGTTCCTGTTTGCTTTGGCCAGCGCGATCATCGCGGGGGCCCTTTTTGGTTCTGCTCCTGCGTGGCGGGTTTCCAGGATCGACCCGAATGCCGCTCTGCGGGGAGCCTCGACGGCATGGGGCAGAGGGCGTTTAGCGCTTCGCGACCTGCTTGTCGTTGTCCAAGTTGCGCTCTGCTTTGTCCTCGTGTCCGCCTCCTTCCTTGCCTTGCAGGGACTTCAGCAAGCCCTCGAGATGAACCTCGGCTTCCGACCCCAGCAAGTCGCGACGGCGGCGTTCGAGTTGAATCTGGCGGGATATACTCCCGAACGTGGCCGCGCCTTTCAACAACAAGCTCTACAAGCCATCCAGCAATTGCCCGGCGTACAGTCCGCTGCGTATTCGAATTCCGTTCCGCTCAGTATCGACCAGTCTCACACTGGCGTCTTTCCCGCCGACAAAACGGATCTGCAGCCTTCTGACCGCATCGGCGTCGCCTTCTATCAGGTTTCCCCGGGGTTTTTCGCGACCATGGGAACGAAGTTGCTCGCTGGCCGCGAGTTTACTTGGCATGACGACACGAAATCCCCGCAGGTTGCCATTGTCAACCTGGCCTTCGCAAGGCGGATCCTGCACAACCCCGATGCCGTGGGCAAGCACTTTCGCGGCGGCGTGCTCGGTCCTTTCGCGGAAGTGATCGGCGTCGTCGAAGACGGCAAATACGAGAGCCTTACGGAATCACCGGAGCCAGTCGTTTTTTGGTCCATTCTGCAATCCTATAACTCCACTACCACGGTCGAAGTGAAGTCCGCTCTGCCCGCTACGCAGATGGTCGCTGAAATACGCCAGGCCATCGCGCGGCTTGATCCGGAGCTGCCGCTCTATGGCGTTGGGAGTCTCGAGCAGATGCTTGGGTTTGCCTTTTTCCCGACACGTGCGGCCGCCATTGCGCTGAGCGCCTTCGGCATACTCGCCATCATGTTGGCCACGACTGGAATTCACGGACTGGTCGCCTACGCAGTTTCCAGGCGCACCCATGAGATTGGCATCCGCATGGCCATTGGTGCCCGCCCCGGTGAGGTACTTCGGCTCGTGCTGGGCAAGACGGCGGCGCTGCTCGTTCTCGGGTCGCTTGTCGGTCTGACCCTGGCTCTCGCCGTTGGACAAGCGATTTCGAGCGTTGTGTACGAAATGCAGCCGCGCGATCCGCTAGTGATAGTGAGTGCGTGGATCGCCATTGCCTTGCTTGGACTTTTTGCGTCCTGGTCGCCCGCTCGCCGAGCGATGAGGGTCGATCCGATGGTAGCGCTGCGGTACGAATGACGTTCGAAAGAGCGTGGGAGTGAGGGGCGATGGTGTGGGCTCGGCGATTGGCGCTTCGGTTGCAGACTTTGTTTCATCGGCACCGCTTTCCCCAGCAATTGGATGACGAAATTCAATTTCATCTCGACCAGCAGATCGCTGAGAACATCGCCGCGGGCAGAAGCCCCGAAGAGGCCCGCTACGCCGCCATGCGCACTTTCGGCAATCCTACCTTGCTCAAAGAAGAAACCCGCGACACCTGGGGTTGGGTCTGGCTTGAGCAATTCGCCAGCGACCTGCGCTATGCCACCCGCGCACTGCGCAAGTCTCCCGGCTTCAGTGCCGTCGCCGTCCTTACACTCGCCCTCGGCATCGGTGCCAACACTTCCATCTTCGGCCTGGTGAACGGAATTCTGCTCGTTCCTCTGCCGTTTCCCAACCCTGAACGACTCGTCGGCATCACCGGAACATATCCAAGGGGCGGCGTCGTGGCCATGCGCGAGCAGGTGCGCGCTATGGACGTAGCCGCGTATTACGAAGGCCATGAGTTCAACCTGACAGGCCTTGGCCAACCTGCGCGCCTGACAGGCACGCGTGTTTCCGCGGAGTTTTTTTCTGTTCTTGGGGCACGCCCAGAATTGGGGCGAACGTTTTTGCCGGGAGAGGACATTCCCGGGCAGGATAATTACGTCATCCTTAGTCATACGCTGTGGCAACAACGCTTCGCAGGCAATCCCACGATCATCGGCCGTTCGATCCAATTAGAAGGCATCAACCGCCAAGTGCTCGGGGTTATGCCTGAGAATTTCCGCTTCCCTTCTGCGAAAACGCAAGTCTGGATTCCGCTGCACAACGATCCGCGAAACGTGATTCTGTATTGGGCGGATGACTTCATGCCCGCGCTGGGGCGGCTTCGTCAGGGTTTCAATTTCAAACAAGCCCAAACGGAGATTCGCCTGTTCCAGCCGCGCGTCAGTGCGATGTTCCCCTGGCCCATGCCCGCGGACTGGAACGCCGACGTGAGCGTGGTTCCCTTGCGCAACGGCATGGTCGCGGACGTTCGCCTGCGTCTGCTCGTGTTGCTCGGAGCAGTAACACTCATTGTTCTCATCGCCTGCGTCAATGTGGCCAACCTGACGCTCGCGCGCTCGGCCACGCGCGAAAAGGAAATCGCTGTTCGCACCGCCCTCGGCGCTGGCCGCAAGCGCATCGTTATGCAGTTGCTCACGGAAAGCGTCTTGCTCGCCGGATTTGGCGCTTTGCTGGGACTCGCCCTGGCCACGAAGGGTTTTTCTTTGCTGAAGGTGGTCCTCCCCGCGGATACACCTCGCTTGAACGATGCACACATGGACTGGCGCGTTCTTGTCTTTACCGGCGCCCTAGCCATATCGACCGGCCTTCTGTCTGGGTTGGCTCCTGCCCTGCAATCATCACGTACATCGCCAACAGAAACGCTTCGCGCCGGAGGACGCGCAAGCACCCTCCCTCTCTCCCGGCGCTTGCGCAGCGGATTGGTGGTTGCCGAGGTTGCGTTTGCGGTGCTGCTGGTGACTGCCGCAGGCCTTTTGATTCGCAGCTTTTGGGCCCTTTCTCATGTGAATCCGGGCTTTCGCTCTGAGCACGTCATGACGGCTCGCATTACTCCCAACCAATCCTTTTGCAGCGATCTCGAGCGGTGCCTGACCTTCTACCGCACTTTGTTGGACAGGATCCAGACCTCGCCCGGAGTCGACGGGGCCGCTCTTGTGAATACTCTTCCTCTCGGCGGCCGTGTCGCCAAACGTTCCCTGGACCTGGAAGGTTTCATCGTTTCTCGCGGCCGGACCTCGCCGCTCTTCTGGCTGCATATCGTAACTCCCGACTATTTTCGCGTTATGGGTATTCCCCTTCTTTCCGGCAGAGAGTTCACTCATGCCGACCTGTCGGGCGCTCCCGTGGCGATTATCACCGCCGAGACGGCGCAGCGTTATTGGCCCAACCAGAACGTTATTGGGAAGCACATTCGGCTGCTGGATGACAAGAACTGGAGCACGGTCGTCGGTGTCGCTGGCGACGTGCGCGCTTACGACCTGCAACGGAACATCCCCGCTTGGATGAACGGGAGCGTCTATGTTCCCTACAACTCGGCCGCCACACTCGAAGATGGCCGTATGCCTGCCGATCTCTCGATGGTGATCCGAACGATTGTGGACAGCTCTAAGACGGGAGCCACGCTTCGCGAACTCGTCGCTGGCGTCAATCCAGACGCCCCCGTCAGCGAAGTCAAGACCATGAGTACGGTGGTTTCGGAATCGGTCGCCACGCCCAGATCGACGGCGCTTCTGTTTGTTGTCTTTGCGGCTTTGGCACTCACCCTGGGCAGCATCGGCATTTATGGTGTTCTTTCCTTTGTTGTATCGAACCGGACTCGGGAGATTGGAATTCGCATGGCGCTCGGCGCGCAAAGGCAGGATGTGCTGCGGTCGGTGCTCACAGAAGGCGGTCGAACCTCGCTTTTGGGCATTGCCTTGGGGATGGCTGCGGCGTTTGCACTCATGCGCGTGCTTTCAAGCGAACTCTACCGCGTCAGCGCCACCGATCCCCTTACCTTCGGCGTCGTCGCCATCATCGTTGCCGTGATCGCCCTGCTCGCTTGCTATGTCCCCGCCAACAGAGCCATGCGCGTCGATCCGATGGTAGCGTTGCGTTACGAGTAATTCGCGCTGGTCGTTTGACCCGAGCCTGCTCCTCATCGAGATCACTGAGTTCGGGTTTCCCCCTTACAGGGACCTGAGAAAACTTGAATTCAGCACGACGCAGATTACCGGTGGATATGGCCGCAGGGTGGCAACCCACGAGAATTCATCCGATATACTGGCAAGGTGGCGCAAGCCGAAGGAGTCCACAATTTGCGCAAGCCGCGATCGCCGCGCCATTGAGAAAGTCGCGCCGCGCGATGGGCCGGTCCATGCCCAATTGTTTTTCTTGATGCTCATAGGCCATCGGTTGCCTCCAGTGGAGCAAGGAGCGGCAAACCTCTCGAACGAAAAAGGCGCATTACAAACCCTACTATAGGAATGTAAGGTTCATTTGGCACCGGCAACGTTAGAAAAGCGGGCGCTCTCTGGCAGGACAAAATCGCAGATTCTTGAACCATCACGCGCGGTGGTGCACCGGTCGTAACTCCGTAAGATGGGTTTGTGCGATAGCTGGCTGCTAGCCTAACTTCCCTTTGCCCCAAGCGTAAGTCATTGAGTTGCAAGCCTTGCTCCTGACTTCACTTGCTACAAACGCCTGGCGCCCAGGTTGGCGGCTGAGAAAACAGCGGCAGTAGTCCCAGCTTGTTCAGGATCTCATTCAAATCCTTGGGCACCTGGCTTACCATCGTTTTGAAGGGCTTACCCTGCACCTCCAGCCGTCCGAGTCGGATGGCCTGTAGCTGGCGCAGCAGATTGTGGACCTCGATGGTCTGGTCCTTCTGCCGCCACTGCCGTTCCAGTTTGGCGCTCAACCAGTAAGCCAGGAAACAAATGCGCACATGGTTGCGAACCCGATCTGGTCGCCAATGAAACACCGGCCGCACTCGTAAATAGTCTTTGAGATGGCAAAAAGCATCCTCCACCTCCAAGAGATTCTTGTAGTGGCTCAAGACCCCCGTGCTGGGAATCTGCTCCGGAGTGGCGTTGGTTCCCAGCAGATAGAGGCCGTCGCGGATCTTCTCGGCCTGGATCACCTCGGTCCGGCGGCTCCATTGCAATTGACCGTTTGGGTCCACGGCATAGTCAAAGTATTTATGGGCTTTGAGCCGTTGCAGCGCGCGTCCCACCTGGCTAGCCAATTTCTGCGGGTTCACCTTTTTGCGCTGGACCGCCGCCAGCCGCTTGAGTTCGTTCTCCGCTTTGCTCAGTCGCGCCTGCCGCCGTTGTTGATCTCGCTGCTGACGCCAGGAACCGCCAGCAATCACGTAGCGTTTGCCCTCGCGCACGATTTCCATCACCTGGGTGCGGTCCCACAGCTCAGGCGACTGTTCGGCGGGCAAGCTCGCTAGCAACTCTTCCAGCTTGCTGGCGCCCAAACGCGTCACATACTTGAGCTTCAGCTCGTCCATGGCCTCCAGATTGACCTTGCTGCTCATGCCGCCATCAAACACGAAGACCGCCTCGCGGATGCCGAAACGGCGGCGCAAGGTGCTCAACAGTCCCTGCAGCGTGGTGGTATCGCCGCGGTTGCCCCGCAAGACCTCCAAATGCAGTGGCAGACCCTGGGCGTCGGTGGCTACCACCAGCAGAACTTGCGGGCGATCCGAGCGATGGTCCCGGCTATGCCCATACGGACTGATCTTTGACGGGCCGTTCCCTTCAAAATACACACTGGTCAGATCGTAGAGCACCAGCGAGACGCCCTGGGGAAAGCTCTTTTGGTAGAGCTGCTTCTCGATGCCGACCCAGTGTTCGTTCAGTTGATCCATGGAGGCATACAAATCGTCCTCGTCGAAGTCTTCGCTGGCCTGATCCAGGCCGCAGGCCGCGGCCAGCAGGGTGCCGCGAGCGTGATCGACCAAGGCCATTTTGGCGCTGGGAAACAGAATACGACCCAGGATCATGGCTTTGAGCAGACCGGCCCTCCGAGCATCCGCAACGAAGTCAAAGATCGCTCTCCAGCCAAACTCCTCCCAAGCCTGGTGCAGGACCACCAGCCCACCGCAATTCCAGGCTTCGGTCAGTTGCAGCGACTCTGCAGCCACAAAGCTGCGCCCCTGAAGGGACTGGCTGATAAGCTCGCGGGTCTCCGGGGGCAGCGCCGTGATATTGCAGATGGTGCGGGAGCGAGGGCCCTTTGGGGTACGAAAGGACTCGCGAACCAGGTAGGTGAAGTAGGTGGCGCTGCCGTGCTTGCATTGGGTGACCTGCACGAACATACGTGCTACATTGAAGCACATATTTTCAGGAATGCAAGGACAATCTTAACAAATCTTGACATATTACTTGCTACATCTCTGGCGGAAATCCTTGTCTCTGAGAGGTTTTCTCATTTTGAAAGGGAAGTCAGGCTAGCCCACGACCGCTTTGTCCGCGGCCTCCAACCCCCGGTCTATAATGGCGAAGCCTTCGCGAAGCTCTTTCTCCGAGATGCACAACGGCGGGTTGGTGAAGAAAGTGTTCCACCGCACAAACGTATAGAGTCCGTGCTCAAGGAAGAATGCTCTTAGAGCTGCCATTTCTTCGGAGCCACCGTTGAACGGCGCCATCGGCTCGCGCGTCTTCCGATTGCGTATCAATTCCACCAGGCCAAACAGACCAATCGAGCGAACCGCCCCCACGGAGGGATGCCGGGATGCCAGTTCGGAGAGCAGTTGCTTCAAGCTCTGACCCATCCTTCTTGCATTTTCGATTAGATGATCCTCTTCGTAGACGCGGATGGTCGCTAACGCCGCAGCGCAACCCATCGGGTGACTGTTGTAAGTGAGACCGCCGTAGAAGACTTGGTCCTGAAAGTACTTTGCAATGTGGTGGCGCATGCCAACAGCACCGAGCGGAAGGTAACTGCTCGTAAGCCCCTTGGCCATAGTGATCAGATCGGGCACGACCTTCCAATGGTCCACCGCGAACCATTCTCCGGTGCGGCCAAAACCCGACATGACTTCGTCAGCAATCAGCAAAATCCCATGCCTGGTGCAGATTTCGCGCACTCCCTGTAAGTAGCCATCCGGCGGAACGAGAACTCCATTCGTGCCGGTAACCGGCTCCAAAATGAAGGCTGCGATGTTTTGCGGTCCTTCGAGTTGGATGACTTCTTCAACATTCCGTAGGGCCTGCTCGACAGTATCCCATCCTCGTTCTATCCCGTGATACGGATCGAAAACGCGAATGACACCGGGTATGCCCGGCTCGTTCGCCCAGCGTCTTGGATCGCCTGTGAGCGACATGCTCCCGGCGGTGGCTCCGTGGTAGGAGCGGTAGCGCGCTAGAATTTTGTGCCGCCCGGTAAATAGCCGCGCAATCTTGATCGCGTTCTCGTTCGATTCGGCGCCGCCATTGGTAAAGAAGAAAGTATCGATATCCCCTGGCGTGATTTCGGCAAGTTTCGCTCCCAGGCGCGCACGTGGTTCTGTAGCCATGAATGGGTTCGCGTAGGCCAGCGTGGAGGCTTGCTGGTGAATCGCTTCGATGACCCGCGGGTCGCCGTGGCCGATGTTGACACTCATCAGCTGACTATTGAAGTCGAGGAAGCGCTTCCCTTCGGGCGTCCAGAAATAGACGCCCTTGGCTTTCGCTACCGGCAACGGGTCGACTTTTGATTGAGCCGACCATTCAAACAATGTGTGTTTCTTGACCAGGGCGATCATCTCCTCCCCGGTCATTCCTGGTACCGTCACATGCGTTGTCACGTTATCCTCAGTGAAGATTCAAATTGTCTATCGTACACTCCTCAAGCAGTTAGAAGTTCCTGTACTGAGCGGTACGCCTGATCGATAGCAACATCCGGGTATGCCGTCGCCCCAGAATCGGTGTCGTCAGCCTGGTGCGATTCTCCGATGTCTGGTCGGCCCTCGCCAAGCGTGGTTCCGGCAAGGAGAGCACCGCCTATGACCACGGCCGCACCATTGATGAAATCCCGTTCGCCTAATAGGCTGATCCATCCCAGATAGGTCGTAGTCTTTGCTCACGAATTCCCAATTCCTTCCCGTCATCAACAGCTGGTCGCCGCTCACCAACGAAACCCGAGTCATTGTGTCCGGATCAATATTCTCCACGCAACCGTCCATCTTGTAAATTTGCGTTTTTCTTGTAACTTGCTCGTCCTGTGGTTCTCTTGACCTTTTCGCAACCAGGCATTCCTAGGTTAGGAGAAAGTAGTTCATGACACTCCCGGTAGCACTAACAAAGCCAAGCACACACCCTCTAATCCACATCCGCGGGACGCTTGCTGCTTCGAAAAACCTGAAACTCACGAATGTGCGCTTCGCGGGTTGACCCCAGGATGTTTAGACGAATTCTTGAGGCGGTTGTCGGCTGAAAACTGTCGATCTTCTTATGTCCTATCGCATTACCGTCGACCACAACACTCCATGCCTTACCGTTCCATACCTCAATTCGGTAATGCTCCACGTGCTGACCATCGTTCAGCCATTCCATCGTCATGGATCGATCGAAGGTTATCTTTTTAGGAAAATCTACTTCGATCGATGCGTGGTGAGATCCTTTTGGCGCCGACCAAAAAGTGTCGGGGTCCCCGTCGAAGGCCGCTGCCGCCCCCGGGCTCGGCCTGCCATTCTCCTTGGTCACCAAGTTCTGCCCGTAACGCTCGCGGAGCGCAGCTCCAAACTCCTCCAACCTTTTCACGTCCGTGTCGGGAAGGAGGCCCCGCGTATCAGGGGCCACTCCCAGCATCAGCTGGCCTCCGCGTCCAACCGTGTTGTCATATACTGCCAGGAGTTCGCCTACAGACTTGATCGTGTCCTCTGCGTTGGCGCTCCAGAACCAATGTCCTTTCCGCAGCGGGGTATCGGCCTCCGCGGGCCGCCAACGTAGGAAGCCGTGACGATCAATCACGTTCCAGTTCTCGTAGGGAATTCTTCCATCCTCGTTGCCGACCCAGCGGATATCGCCATAATCAAATAGAGCCATATCGGCAAACACCAGCGTATCAGGTTGGTAGGTGCGGAGTTCCTCGATGTATCGAGAAAAGTTGTAAACATGGCCAGCGCCCCCGGCGCCATCGAGCCACCATTCCACGAGTTCGCCGTAGTGCTGGATCAGTTCGTCCATTTCAGCCAAGTAGTAGTTGTCATACTCGGCAGAGTTGGCGTACCGGCGTTCGTGACGATCCCAGGGTGAAAGGTAAATTCCCAGCTTTAGCCCATGCTTTCTGGCTGCTGCGGCGACCTCTCCTACGACGTCACCTTGCCCGTTTTTCCACGAGCTGCTTTTGACGCTATACTCGGTTTGATTCGTTGGCCAAAGACAAAATCCGTCGTGGTGTTTTGCAACCATCACAACGTACCTAACCCCGGCGGACTTGATAGCCGTCATCCATTGCCCGGCGTCGAACTGCGTTGGATTAAAAGTCGAGGGGCTGGCCGTTCCGTCTCCCCATTCCTTGCCAAGAAATGTGTTCGGTCCGAAGTGAATGAGGACGCCGAACTCGAGATCTTGCCACTCCAGCGCTTGGGGTGATGGTTTCAGATCCGTGAAATTCTCTGCCCGGCAAATGACGACGGTAGCGATCAATCCGGCCAACACGGCCGCAAGGACGGTTATTCTCACTTTCGGTGAAACCATTGGCTGGTGCTCCTCCGAAGAAAGATGGGCGGGAAGAGTAAATCAAATCTCCAGCGCGCGCAAACCGCAGCAGTCTCACCCGGTTGTTCCAGGTTCGGGAAGCGTGGCCTCCATTCCCTCGGCGGTGCCCATAGCAGCACGATAAATCTCCGCTTCTCAACTGCGCCCTCCTATTATGAGAAGTCGCTCTCCGAACTTCGCAGCGCTTGCCCCGAGCCGGGATTTTTGTGATAAACAACACGGCAATCAATGACTTTTGGCCCACCCGCGAGGTTCATGGAAATGATTCATTCTTACAATGCTCGTCGAGTTGTCTCCCATGTTGTCGCCTTATTCGCGATATTCCTACTGGCCCTGGGGTTTACCACGGCCGCGCATCCGCAGAGCGCGAGAACCAGCAAGAAATTCCAAAATTATCTGGTGCCGCGACGATCCATCCAAATCCACGACGGTTTTGGCATTAATTCCGACCTTCCTCGCGATCCTTACGTTCCTTGGAACCGCTGGTGGTGGACGCGCATCTTCGACGCCGGTATCAGTTTCATCCGCATCGGTCAGTATGAAAACAGCTCGGATCCCACGAGCTGGGACTGGGTCGAGCGCAAACGCGGAGAATACTCAATCGCTCAGGAAGTCGACGACCAGATTGACTCTCTGGTGGAAAACGGCGTGCACATCGAGATCCAGTTGCTCTACGGAAACCCTCTTTACACTTCACCTGCGGGACGCGCTCCACAGACGGTAACGCCGGCGCCGGGCGGTTTTCACAACCCCGACCGCAGCCTCTATTCCGTCTTCTGGCCGCCCAAGACGCCCGAGCAAATTCAGGCCTTCTCCAATTACGCAAGATGGATGGCCAACCATTTCCGTGGGCGCGCTCAGTACTACGAGATCTGGAATGAGCCAAACATTGACTACTGGAATCCGGCACCCAGCCCGGAAGAGTATGGCAGGTTATTTAAAGCGGTTGCCCCGGCGATTCGCGCCGCAGACCCAAGCGCCAAGATTATTTTTGGCGGGCTGGCTGGTGCGGATCGCAAGTTTGCCAAACGCGCGCTGGATGCCTGCGCGTGCGGGGAGGGCATCGACGTGTTCGCCTACCATATTTACCCGGACTATGGTCAAAACCTAAATCCCGAGGCTATGGATGACGAACGGCATACGAGCGAGTCTCCTAAGGCACTGCGCGACATGGTCCGCAACTATCCCGGCATCCGAAAAGACCTGGTCTTCTGGAACGACGAGTTCAATTCGATTCCTTCCTGGCAAGGCTCAGATGAATCGGTTCAGACGAAATACCTCCCGCGCGGCTTAATTGCCGACAGAGCCGCGGGAGTTCGGACCTTTGTCTGGCTCATCGTCGGGGCCACGGATGGCAACGAATCGGATGACTTCGGCATGCTGCACGGCCTCATGTTTCGCCCGGAAGACTTTACGCCGCGGCCCGTTTTTGCCGCGCTTCGGAACACGATCACGTTATTTTCCGATACCAAGTTTGATCCGGCTATCGAGGTTCACAGCGAGGGCGCAACAACTTCGCCCGCGCTCCTTGGTTATGGATTCCGTTCCCCGAAGAACCGGGCCATCATTGCCTACTGGCTGCCGGTGCTTAGCAAGGCCGGAGATCGGTCAGCTGCCGCAAACGTGAACCTGCGGATAAGCGACTCAGGCATCGAGCATCCCGTGCTCGTGGACGTCACCTCGGGCGAAAGGACCCCGCTCTCCTGGAAGCCCGGCACCACGGACACGCTCGAGCGGATGCCGCTTTTCGACGGCCTCATGGCGATTGCTGACGAAAGTTACTTTGATTGGACGGAATTGCCCGAGGCCGCGAGCGAACTGACGTTAGCCAAGGAACCGGAGGGCCTTCGGCTCGCATGGAAGATGCACGCGGGCAATCCGGAATCTGTCTCCGTCGAACGCCGTATCGGCGAACACGGTCAGTGGCGGTCGGTCGCGATATTGCCCGCCGCGGAGACTTCGTTTCTGGACGAACAAGTTTCCCACGACAAGCGACCGGTCTCTTACCGAGTGCTCGCGGAGAACGCTGCGGGCCATTCCGCATACTCGAATGTTGCCACGCTGCGCGAATGAACCGCGCGCCCGGACCTCCTGTTCGGAGGCGTGCCGGCCCGCCTTCCACAGGCCGGCTCCTACCTTTGCCCGATCAACTGCAAGAAACTATTGACGATCGCGTTCTCGGCGCAGCCTGGCTTTAGCCTCGTGGTAGTGATCTCGTAGCTCACCTGATCGAACGCCGCATCATCCGGGATATAACCGCTCGATCCGTTGGCGTGCGTGACCATCACCGTATGGCTGAACGGCGACTCCTTTTTGAGGTGTTCATGAATCATCGTCATTGCCTCACCCGAGACGCCGGCCAGGACGATATCGTTTATCATCAAAAGGCTCAGACGAATGCTCACCGGAGCCGAGTCCTGCCACTGGTATTCCTTACGCGGCAACGGACCCCGGTTCAACCATCCTGCCGGGGCAACCGATCGCCTGCTGCTTGCCCCAAATGCGGTTCTGGTTCGTAGCGTGGATAGCGCCCGCCACGCGTACTGCTTCCTCGCCAAGAATTTTCCCGAGACTTTCTACCATCGTGAAATCCGACCCGCGCGCGAGTGAAATAGGATTCTGGTCCCCCGCGGCGCCGCTGGTCCACAAAGCTACGACGCTCTCGCTGGTCTTCTCGGGCCGTAGCGCGATCGCGACGCCGGCGTCGCTGCGCGGGGCGTCTGCTGCCTTCCCGCGGTAATAATTCTCGACATAGCGCGACGTTGCTCCGGCCAGATCGCCGCTAATCTGATCATTCTCCCCTCCCATTACAACCGCATGCGCGGCATAGTTGATCAACAAAGCGATCGGCTTGCCAGAAGGTGCGTCGAACCGGATGACCGTTACCGTTTTGTTCGACGGCCCTTCGGGGTTGTAGCCCAGCCACCATCCGGTGTCAGGCGAGTATTCGCGCCGGTTGATATTCACGTAGGCTTTTCCAGTTTCGATCCCGATTTTGGCTGGCTGAAGATTTTCTCTCGCCTTGCGAATAACCGCGACCGTCGCATCCTCAACCCGTTTCGTGTAAGCCGCAGACTTCGGAGAGTCGTTGCCGTACATCCCAAAGGGAGCCGGCGCGCTGTGGTCATGCACGGCGCAAAGCAGCAGATACTCGCTGGGTATGCCCGTCTCACGAGCAATCCGCTGGGACAGCTCCTCCCAAACGGGGTCGGGCACACCGATCAGCTCCCACGCCACTAACGTTGCCAGTCTGCTGCCGTCGCCAAGCACAATGGCACGGGCATAGATGTGGTCATGGACGCCTTTGAAACCCTCCTTGCGGTCGGCATACCCGCTCATTATCAGCCCGGCATCCGCGGAAGGTGTGATGTCAACCTTCGCCGCTCCCGCTTCTAACGTTCCACTCTCCGCGGCCGCGGCCAGCAGAAGCGATGTTCCCATCAAGAGAATTGCCCGCACGGGCCAAATCGCTATCGTCATGTTCGTTCCCTCAAACACGCAAAGTCTTTTGTAACCCTCTTTTCACCAGGCTGGCGCGAAGGTACAGTAGTCGAGCCAAGCAAGTCACCCGGAACGAATCCAAGGCTCGGAAAAGCCCGACGCATAGGCTTGGGAATAGGAACCGCTTTTTCATAAAATGTCTGAAGCGCCATCTAAATCAATCGAAACACGCACGATCGTCGTCACCGGCGGAGCAGACGGCATTGGCCGCGCGGTCGTGCTTCTTTGCGCGGCGCGCCGCGACAACGTCGCCATACTCGACAAAAATGCCGAAGCCGCAAAAAAGACCGCCGCCGAAGCCATGAAACAAGGCGCTAAGTGCGCCTTGAGCCTCGCGTGCGATGTTAGCTCTGAAAAGCAAATCGAGAAAGCCTTTGAGATTGTCTCCAACAAAATCGGCGCTCCCTATGGCCTGTTCACGGGTGCCGGCATTGATTTGGGAGGCCTCGTACACGAACTTCCCGCCGCGACGTGGCGACGGGTTCTGGACACCAATCTGACCGGAACCTTTTTCGCGTGCAAGCACGCTATCAGGAAAATGCGCCACGCAGGCGTGCCAGGTTCCATCGTGTGCGCATCTTCGCCAACGGGGTTCGTCGCCCTTGCGGCTGGTGCGAGCGGTGCGTACAGTGCAAGCAAGGGCGCGATTTCCTCCCTCGTGCGATGCATGGCCATTGATTACGCTCCTTACGGCATCCGCGTGAACGCGGTTGTCCCCGGAGCAACGGAAACTCGCCTGATGTGGAGCAATGTCCCCGCCAAGAGCATCCCGCACATGCGCAAAATCCTCTCGAAAGAGATTCCCCTGGGTCGTTTAGCTCAGCCACAGGAGCCTGCACGCACGGTCGCCTGGTTACTTTCCGAAGAGTCCTCTTATGTCACCGGATCACACTTTATTTGCGATGGCGGTATTCTCGCAAAAGCATCCATCAGCGTATGAACGCATTCCTTTAGGACGACAATAGAGCCATGAAAATCACCAAAATAAAAGCGGCCGGCCTGCGCGGCGGCACACCGGAAGGCGGATGGGCTAACGAAATAAAGCCGCAGGACTGTGTGCACACCCTCGTTGCCGTTCTTACCGACGAAGGCATCACTGGATGGGGCTCGGTCTTTGCCACTGACGAATTGGTCGAGGCCGCCCTGCATCTTTTGGAACCGCTGTATCTCGGAGAAAATCCGCAAGAGCCGGAGCGCGTCAGCGAGAAGCTTCACGCCAACACCTTCTGGATGGGCCGCGGCGGAACAGTCACCCACGCCATCAGCGGGATCGACATAGCTCTCTGGGACATTCTGGGCAAGACGACTGGACAGCCGGTCGGCAGGCTCCTGGGCGGTTGCTACCGCAGTCGCGTTCTTCCCTATGCTTCCGTGCTGATGCGCGAGCCGCGGGCACTCGCAGACCATCTGTTGGCCATCCGCGAGGAAGGCTTTCGGGCATTTAAGATTGGCTGGGGACCGTTCGGCTGGCAAAGCAACGCGATGGACGAGCAGATTGTACGAGCAGCACGCGAAGCCGTTGGTCCCGAAAGCCTGCTCATGGTGGACGCCGGTGCCAGCAACGCTTTCTGGCCCCAGAGTTTCAAATGGGCGGTGCGAACCGCTCGGATGTTGGCTGACTTCGGCGTCTATTGGTTTGAAGAGCCTTTGCTTCCCGACAATTTGTCCGATTACACGTTGTTGCGGCAAAATTCGCCTGTGCCCATCGCGGGCGGCGAAGTGCTGACCCGCCGGCAGTCGTTCGTCCCTTGGCTCCAGGGCCGCGCTTTGGATATTGTCCAGCCCGATGTGACGAAAGTCGGTGGCATCAGCGAAGAGCGCAAAATTGCGTGGATGGCCGAAGAGAATGGTGTCCGTTTTATTCCGCATGGCTGGAACACAGCCCTGGGTTTGGCTGCCGACCTTCATCTGGCCTCTGCAAGCCGGAACACGGACATCGTGGAATACCTCCCCGGCTCGCCTTTTATCGACGACCTTGTGGAGAACAAGTGGAAACTCGATGATAACGGCATGCTCGCCGTGCCCAACGGGCCGGGCCTCGGCATTTCCCTCAATCTAGACGTTGTCGAGAAGCACACCGGGCAAAGATTCGCCGGGCCATCGTGACCTGTGGCTTCCTCACAACTCCCCCGTATCCATTTTGTTGTCGCGAGCAAAGAGCCGACGGAGCTCTGTCGGTGTTCCGACACTGACTGGACGTTCTCTGCCCCTCCGGCCCCCCTCTGCGAGTTTGTATTTCGCTAAGCTGCTGAGCGAAAAACACCTGCCGAATGACCTCAGGTAAGCTGCTTTGCAAGAAATTCAGAAAAGCGTTCCTTCCAAGGGCCGGTCCCACACTCGTGAGAGCATATTGTTCTCCCTTGACTAGACTTCACAGCGAGTCGTATAGCCTACAGGAGAGCGGATTGTGCGAGCGAGGTCCACGATGAACCCACTTTCGGTACGAGTTTTGCGAATGTTCGGCGAGTTGGGGAGAGAACGGCTCGATCTGCATGCCCTATTCGAAGCCGGCGGCAATGAGCCAGCAGAACGGAGCCGCGTGCTCGACGCCATCGATGAATTGCTGAATGTAGGCATGGTAAAAGAGTGCGGCGGCGATTTCTACGAATTGACAGAGAGCGGGAAGCGCGCCATCGCGAAGCGGTGAAAGCGAGAGACCGAAAAGAGCACGTTTCTTTCTTGACTGGAGCGCGCGAAAACGTGACTCTGACGCAAGATGCGGTGTCGAATGCAGAGAAGGGCGGGGCAGCAGCTGATGTAAACACGCGCCATCCGCGCCATCTTGCACGCTTGACGTTCTTGGGCCGCGCGGCCTAACATGCGCCCACATGACCGTTCTCGATACCCTGCGTTTTCCTTTGAGCTTTTTGCAGAGCAGGCTTCCTGATATCGAGCACCTCGACACTCTCGAAGCAGAGCAGCGGTGGTGGAAGGCCGAAGGTCGCGCTATATCAGCCACGATTGATCGCGCCGGAACGCCATGGCTGCGCATGTTCGATCAATCGGGAAGGCGCGTCGATGAAATTCTCTACCCTCGCGAATACCAGGCGATTTTGCGAAGGGGCTACCAATCCGGCGTGGTCTGGCGTGCACTGGAAAGAAAGTCACTCCTTGCGACGTACCAATTGATTTACACGATTTCGTTCTTCGATCCCGGAGTTTGTTGTCCGTACACGGTGACGCTCGGTACGGCTGTTCCTCTTGCGAAATATGGGAGCACTGAGCTGCAGGCGCAGTTCGCGCCACACCTCTTGCGGAAGGACGATAGCTCATGGCAAGGAGCGACGTGGATGACGGAGATCGATGGTGGGTCCGATTTGGGCGCGAGCGTAAAGACCATCGCGCGGCCTGCCGGCGACTGCTGGCTGCTTACAGGCGACAAGTACTTTGCAAGCAACGCTGGAGCGGAGTTGGCCGTTGTGGCCGCTCGGCCGGAGGGAGCCTCGCCGGGCGTGCGCGGGCTGGCGCTCTTCCTGGTGCCTCACTATCACAGAGACGGCAGTCTCAATTACTTCGTTCGCCGATTGAAAGACAAGATCGCCACACGCTCGGTTCCTACCGGAGAAGTGGAATTGCGAGACAGCCAGGGATACTTACTGGGCTCGACGGACTCAGGAATCTATCTGATTTTGGAGGTTTTGAACCTCTCGCGCGTTGCCAACAGTGTGGTCAGCGTTGCGCTGGCGCAGCGCGCAATGGCCGATGCGCTCGAGTATGCGGAGCGTCGCAGCGCGTTTGGCAAGCGGATTCTCGATCATCCACTCCTTGGGCGTCAATTTGAAAGCCGCCTAAATGCGCTTCAATCTGCGTTTGCCCTGGCGTGGGAAGCTGTCCGGCTCCTGGACGGGGTATGGATGGAACGGCCGCCATATTCCGAACGCTATCACTTGTTCCGGCTAGTAGCCCACCTGGCGAAATATTGGACCGCCGAGTTCGCTGCCGACACGGCGAAATGGGCGATGGAGGTGCACGGCGGGCTCGGCGTTCTGGCAGAGTATGGCGTGGAGCGCTGGTTTCGCGAAGCAATGATTCTAGCGATCTGGGAGGGAACCTCACACCGCCAGATTCTGGATGGACTCGAAGTGATGGAACGAAAGCGAGCCCACAAAATGCTTTTTCAACATTTGGGTGATACCGTGCCAACCAAAGAGCTCGCGGGTATGGAATCAGAGGTCGAACAGCATTTGAAACAGCCGGCGGATGAAAAAGAAGCTCACGCAGAGGTGCTCTTCAGGCGGCTTGCCGTTCTCGCGGCCGATAAGCTCTCCTTAAAATATCATCAATAATCCCAACCCTGGTCGATCGAATCTCACGGGAAGGAACCCAACTTGACGTAAGCTTCTATCATGTTAGAGTAACTCTTGCAATTTTGTCGTGAGAGTGATTTTAGCGCTTCACACCGTCGAGGAGAACAACCGAAAATGCGGCGAAGGAGAGTCGCCCGAAATGAGCCGCTTGTCACAAGGGGCGCAGCGGCCCGAAGTCTCGCAAAGTCAGGGCAACAGAGACGCCTTTCCCGAGTCGCGGGACCAAACAGCAGAGAACCCCTGGGCCTCCGTGAGCGCAAAAAAGCGCGGCTGCGTCAGCAGATTATTGACACGTCGATTCGCTTGTTCCGCAAGCACGGTTACGAGAATACCAGAGTCGAGGACATCGTCCAGATCCTCGAAATCAGCCAGCCCACCTTTTTCCGTTATTTTCCAAGCAAAGATGGCGTGCTGCGCGAGGTCGGCCGCCGCGGTTTCAGCTGTATCAAGGAGCATCTCGAGACGGAACTTTCGAGCGATGTCACAACGGCGCAACGGTTGTGGCGAATGTATGAGGGCATGGCCCGCGAAGTGGAATCGGACCGGCCTTTGTGGAGAGCCGTGGTGCTTTCCGGAGCGATGGATCCCGTGCGCTCCCCTGAAATGCGGCGGCCCGAAGAAATTGCGGTAAGCCTGCTGAGGGAAATCCTCGCCGAAGGCCAAAAGCGCGGTGAAATCACAAAGGCGTTTCCGGTGGCGCATCTCGCGGAGTTCATGGAGGGACTCTATACGACTGTGGTCCGACGCTGGGCTGTGGACCTTTCCGGGCCACACAGTTTGAGCGAACGAGTCCGCAGCGCACTTGCGTTTTTTCTTAAGGGCGTACAAGCGTAAGCCCCGAGCGGAGAGTGGCTTGCTTCCTTCCCTCCTCCACTTCACATTCATCCGAGGCAAGCATCGTTTGCACCTGGCATGTTCGGTCCGCGATGGCGTGCTCTTGTCCTCGAAACAGAAGCCATGAAGGCCGCTGTCCTGCATGAATTCAAAAAAGCTCTTGTGATCGAGGAGATCGTCCGCCCGCTGCCGGACGCGAACGAAGTGCTCATCCAAGTGGAAGCTTGTGGTGTTTGTCATTCCGACCTGCACGTCGCGGATGGAGACTGGCCTCAGTTCACCTCGCTTACGAAAATGCCCTTGATACCTGGGCATGAAATCGCCGGCCGCGTCGTTGAAAAGGGCGGAGCGGTTCGAGAATTTCAGATTGGTGACCGAGTCGGCGTCCCGTGGATTTATTGGACCTGCGGCGAATGCGAATTCTGTCGTGAAGGAAGCGAAAATCTTTGCGCACGGCAGAAAATTACGGGCGTGACGGTAGATGGCGGCTTCGCCGAATTTATCAAAGCCCCGGCAAGCCACGCTGTGAAGATTCCGGATGCATTGTCGGCGGCGCAAGCCGCGCCTCTGTTTTGTGCCGGCGTGACGGTCTATCGGGCCTTGAAGCACGCTCGCATTTCTGCCGGACAACGGCTGGCGATCTTTGGGATCGGAGGTCTGGGCCACGTTGCCGTGCAAGTCGGGAGAGAGCTGGGAGCCGAAGTAATAGCCGTTGACGTCGCCGACGAAAAATTACATCTTGCTGAAACTCTGGGCGCAGCAACCTGCCTAAACGCCGCTTCGACGAACGTCACAAAAGCGCTGCGCGCAAACGGCGGTGTTCACGTTGCGCTGGTCACTTCCGCGGCCAAAGTTGCTTATGACACAGCGTTTGCGTGTGTCCGTCCAGCGGGAACCCTTCTTGCTGTCGGCTTGCCGGCGGAAAATATATCTTTCCCGCCGATTCTCATGGCTGCCAAAGAAGTGCGCATCCAAGCGAGTGCGGTCGGCACACGCCAGGACCTCCGCGAAGTGCTGGCGCTAGCCGGGAGGGGAAAAATTCACTGTCACGTCACTACACATCCCTTGTCCGATGTAAATCGGATCATGGATCGACTGCGTCAAGGGCAAGTGCCGGGCCGGGTGGTGCTCTTTTTTTCCTAGGGGCGGCCTCTTCGGCGCGTTTCGAGTCCAGGGTCTCAAAAACTTGACAGTCAATTCGCCTAAGTCGATCGACCGGAAGCTGCTTCGAGGTGCGCGGATTCTGGCAATTCCGCCGTTTCTAAATTTCGTATTGACGTTAGTTCGTAAAATGTGATACCGACTATCACAATCTTGGATGCTTCTTCCCGGGAACGCGGGATCGAAATCTTCGCGACGCTCCGATCCCCGCTCGTTGTTGGGCTTCCATTCTAGTCGAGGACATGGCGGCAGAGTTCGAGCCCGCCGTTGGTGCAGGGTAATGGATAGGGGACGATACGCCTGGATTCCCGACAAACCAGCGTCTCGCCGCCTCATGAACCAGGAGGAGCTATGAAGTCGACTTTGTTAGCAGTTGCGGTCCTTGCGGCGTACTTGCTTCCCGGTAGCCATGCAACGCCTGCACAGGGTGTGGGGGCCTCGGCGGACCTGACCGGAACGGTCACCGATCCGACCGGCGCCGGAGTGCCGAAGGCGAAAGTAACGGCGACGGATCCTGGGAAGGGCGTGGAACGCAGCGCGATGACCGACGAACATGGTTTCTACCGCGTGTCCGGCCTGCCCCCCTCAAGCTACAAGGTCAGTGTGGAACACGCGGGTTTTCAAACCGAGATAGCTGCCGGCGTGGTCTTGACCGTGGGGCAAACGCTGGTCTTCGACCTTCGTCTCAAATTGTCGGGAATGTCGTCGCAGGTGGAAGTGAGTGCCGAGTCTCCCGTCGTCGAGACCGAGAGAGGAAGCCAAGCGAATACCCTTACGCAGACGTACATCGCCGACCTGCCGATCGACCGCCGCGACTACCTTACCTTCACATTGCTGATGCCGGGCGTTTCCAATTCCACGCGGCTAGCCGACGATCAGGATTTTCGCGTCAAGCAAACGCCGCAAAGCGGTCTCTCCTTTTACGGCAGTAACGGCCGCGGCAACAGCGTCACCGTCGACGGAGGCGAGGCCAATGGGGATTCGGGTGGCGTTCGCCTCACCGTCGGCCAAGACGCTGTCCAGGAGTTCCAGGTCAATCGCAGCAACTACGGCGCGGACCTGGGCGGTGCGAGCGGCGCCTCGATTAACATTATCTCGAAATCAGGCACCAACGAAGTGCATGGAGGTCTCTACAGCTATTTCCGTAACGACGCAATGGACGCGCGCGATCCCTTTGCCTTCAGCCAGGCGCTGCAACCCGGCCAAGTGTTCGACCCTTTGGCGGCCGACACGACCGGCAGCCCGATCAAAAACTCCCTAAGCCGGTACCAATACGGCGGTACGCTCGGATTTCCCATCAAGAAAGACAAGACCTTCTTATTCGGCTCGTTCGAGGGCCTGCTGCAAAACTCGCAAAACGCCGTGCCGTTGCTGACGAGCACGAGCACTCTTCGTCCCGATGCCACGCAACAGCCGGTTATTGGCGGGCTCGAGGCCCTGGCGACTCAGTCGGGCAACCCCAGCGTCCCTTGCCTGAGCGGCCCCGTTGGTGCTGCCGTCGCGGCAAAACTCGGCTTACCCGCCCCTAATCCGACCACCAATGTGCCCGCCGGCACTTGCGCCGCGATTCTTGGTGGAACTTTGACCCTCAATCCCGCTACTTCTCCTTTGAGCGCCTTCCTGGTAAACCAGTTTGAAAACAACGGAGGCGTGTTCAACTACAACACCCGCCAGTACCTTGCCTCGGGGCGCGTGGACCATCATTTTAGCGAAAACAACCAGCTCTATCTGAGCTATCGGTATGGCCACGATCTCGAGGAAAACCCGGATGTGCAATCCCTGACAGGCTTTTCGGCGGGCAGCTCGATCCACAATTACGACAACAACATTCAGCTCGGGTGGTACCACACGTTTAGTGCGAAGACGCAGAACGAGTTCCGGATCCAGTGGAATTACGACAGCTTCAATGTGATTCCCAACGAGCCGGGACAAGTAGGACTGCAAATCTTCGGATTCATCAACAATCTGGGGACCAACATCTTCTTGCCAAACTTCACCATCACCCGGCGCACCGAGATTGCCGACAACTTTACGTTGGCCCGCGGGACGCACTCCTTGAGATTTGGCGGTTCCGAGTTGCTCCGCGGGAATCACAGCGAGTCTCATACTTTCTTCCCCGGCCGTTTTGTGTTCGGCTCTTTGCCGGGAAACCTGCTGAGTCCTTGCCTGACCACGCCGGTCGCCTGTCAGCTTCCTTCTTCCGTGAATTCCGCGCTGCTCAATTCTCTGCAGTCCGCCAATTTCGGCGCGCCTCAGGTCTTCCAGCAGGGTTTTGGGAACGCCGACTACCCCGCTTATACGCGGCCATACACTGCCGTCTACCTGCAGGATTCGTGGCGTATGGCCGCAAATTTTACTCTCAACTACGGACTTCGCTACGAAGTCGATTCCGGGTATCTGCCTCTCAACACGTACTACAAAGATGTTGGGCCTCGCGTTTCCTTTGCCTGGGACCCGTTCAAAAACCACAAGACGGTGATCCGTGGCGGGTACGGGATTTTCTTCGGGCCCATCGATACGCAGATTCCCCAGGTGGACCTGAGCTTGGGAGTTCTGAACAAAAACTACAGTACTGTGGAGAACCAGAACAACAAATCCCAAGTTCCCGATCAAGTGAATAACGTCGTGGGGACATGCGGTATAAGTTTTGGACCGGTGGCGGTCGTTCCCGGGACGGGCACGAGCCCTTGCCTGCGGTTTATTTCCATTTATGTGGATCCGATCTCTCCAACGCCCTTTGCCCCGACGCTGCAAACCGCCCCGCAAGTGTTCCAGGGGCTCTTCGCTCAGGGGCTGATTCAATGCACCACTCCCGCGCCCGGCAACGCCGCTTGCATCACGCCCGCGGACGTAGCGAAGTTCGGTATCTTTGTCGCGAACAGCGGCCCGCTTTCGCCGCTGACCGTGCTATTCAGCAATCCGCCGAACTATAAGCCGCCCTACTCGCAGCAAGCTTCGTTGGGCATTGAACGTGAAATCGCTGCCGGCTTCTCCATCTCTCTGAGCGGTATATACTCGCACACGCTCCGGCTCCCAGTCGCGATTGACACTAACCTCCTGCAAGCACCGTTCACAGCTGCGCCGCTCGCGAATGGAAAGATCATCCAGTACCGCAACTGGAATGGGTGTGTGCCTCCCTCGGGGCAGCAGACCTGCGCAGCGCCGGCCGACCCGCTCGGTGGCCAAGAGGTAATTGTCAGCGGCCCCAACGCAGGCAAGAGTGTCCTTACCGCCGGCTACCCGTGCGCAAATCCTTTCGCCTGTTTTGTGAACCCGTTGATTGTGCAGAACAACCAGTACACGGCTGCAGCGTCGGCGCTTTACGAGGGGGGAATCCTGGAAGTTAAGAAGCGCTTCAGCAATTCCTTCACGCTTTTGGGGAATTACACCTACAGCAAAGGTTTCGACACCTCCACGGATTTCAACAGTGACTACGGACCGCAGGACCCGACCAATCTGGGCCTGGACCGCGGCCTCTCGGCGTTCGATGAGCGCCATAAAGTGGTCATCGCCGGCGTGTTTGATAGCCCGTGGAAGAGCCCGGTCATCTCGGGCTTCCAGCTCGCTCCGATCTTCTCTTACAACAGCGGGCACCCCTTCAACCTGCTTGCGGGCGGCGAGGTCAACGGAAATAATCACACCACCAACCAGCGGCCTATTGGCGCTGGCCGCGACACCGGCCTCGGGCCGAGCTACACCGCCTTCGACATGCGCCTGAGCTGGCATCACAAAATCCAGGAAAAGGCCACACTATTGCTCACCGCGGAAGGGTTCAACATCGCGAACCACACGAATTTTGCCAGCGTAAACAACGAAGTGGGGCCCCTTTTCGGCTTTGCGCCGGGCTTCACCACTTTCAACGTACATGGAAGCAGGTTCTTATCGCCGAGCCAACCGCTCGGCTTTACGTCGGCATTTCCAAAACGAGAAATTCAGCTGGGTCTGCGGCTTACTTTCTGAACGAGCAACCGAGCGGCTTAGCCGCAGGCACGGACAGCGGATGAGAACGCTGCGTCGCCAGGATTGCCATTGACATGAAAATTGCAGAGTGCTTGCGAAGAAGACCGCTTCAAGTCAAGGCATCCGGGTGAATACCAAGAAGCTTTTCGATCTGTCTGGGCGCGTCGCCATCATCACCGGAGGCTCGATCGGCCTCGGACGCCAAATGGCCGAGGGCCTGGCAGAAATGGGGGCAAACCTGGTGCTTTGCGCGCGCAAGAAAGAACGCTGCGAGCAAGCCGCTGAAGAGTTAAAACAACTCGGCGTCAAAACGCTGGCACTTGCCTGCGACGTCAAGGATCTGGACCAAATTCGCGATGTTGTGCAGCAAGCTGCTTCCGAGTTCGGCCGCATCGACGTGTTGATCAACAATGCCGGTACCGCCTGGGGCGCCCCCGTTGAGGAAATGCGCTTGGAGCATTGGAACAAAGTCATCGAGACGAATCTGACCGGCACATTCCTGTTTTCTCAGGCCGTCGGAAGATTCATGGTGCGGCAACGCCGCGGGAAGATTATTAACATGGCCTCGGTAGCGGGCATGCGAGGTGCGCCGGCGGAGTTTCAGGCCATTGGGTATCACGCCAGCAAAGGCGGTGTCATCGCCTTTACCAAGGATCTGGCCTGTAAGTGGGGCATTCACAACATCCAGGTGAACGCCATCGCCCCTGGGTGGTTTCCCACGCGTATGTCCGAGGTGATGATCGAAAGGAATCGGGACGCCTTTCTGAAGAAAATTCCTCTTGGCCGCTTTGGCAGCGACCATGACTTGAAGGGCGCCGCCGTTTTTCTTGCCTCGGATGCTTCCAATTTTGTCACCGGGCATGTATTAGTGGTTGACGGAGGGCAAACCGCCTGACCCCAGGCGCCACCGGCGATGAACGTTCCGCTGACACCGATTCGCTTTCTCCGCTACGCCGAGCAGCAGTATCCGCAACGAACCGCAGTGGTGTGTGGAAAAGAGCGGTTTACCTACACGCAATTTGCCGCGCGCGTAGGCCGGCTTGCAGGCGCCTTGCGTGAATCCGGCGTTCGGCCTGGCGACCGCGTGGCCTTTCTGAGCACCAACTGCCATCGCCTGCTCGAAGCTTATTACGGTGTCGTCGAAGCGGGAGCCGTTCTGTTGCCGCTGAACATTCGGCTTGCTCCGCAAGAGCTTGCTTATATCCTGAATGACTCCGGCGCGTGCGTGCTCTTCCTGCAGTGCCATTTCCTCGAATTGGTCGAATCTTTTCGCTCCAAACTTACAACTGTCAAAACCTTCTACTCTCTCGACAGCGTCCCTCAAGCCGGTTGGACCTCCGCGCCTAACTTCGAGGCGCTCCTTTCCAGCGCTCCCGCGTATCGCGCTGACATCATGCAGGTCGATGAAAACTCTCTTGCCGAGCTCTTTTACACCAGCGGTACCAGCGCCGAGCCCAAGGGGGTGATGCTGACGCACCGAAACATCTACTTGCACGCCCTCAACGCTACTTTGGCTCTGCACACCGACAATGAATCCGTAGAACTGCACACCATTCCGCTCTTTCATGCCAACGGCTGGGGCGTCGCCCACTTTCTGACGCTGCTTGGCGGCAGGCACGTCATGATTCAGAAATTCGACCCGCTCGAAGTTTTTCGGCTCATCGAAGCCGAGCGTGTCCACCATTGCAGCCTGGTCCCGGCCATGGCCACCGCCCTGGTGAATTGTCCGGAGCGTTCGAAGTATGACTTGAGTAGCTTGAAGCGAGTTACCCTCGGCGGCGCCGCGTCGTCACCCACTTTAATCCGCGAAGTGGAAGAAAACCTGGGCTGCGCCTGTTTTTCAGGATACGGCCTGACGGAAACCGCGCCGGTGTTGACCATCTCTCCCATGAAGCCGGAAGTTCACTGGGAAGGCGAGCAGCGATATGTCGGGCAGTCGATGACCGGTTACGCCATTCCCGGCGTCGAACTACGCGTCGTTGACGCGAACGACCAGGATGTGCCGCGCGACGGACATTCGATGGGTGAAATCATTGCCCGTACCGATGGCGTCCTCGAAGGTTATTGGAGGCAGCCCGAAGCAACGACGGAAGTGCTCCGTGGCGGGTGGTTTCACACCGGCGACATGGCCACCTGGAACAAGGAAGGCTACATCCTCATTGTCGATCGCAAAAAGGACATCATTGTCAGCGGCGGCGAGAACGTTTCGTCACTCGAAGTGGAGAAAGTTCTTCTTTCGCACCCGGCGGTTCTGGAAGCCGCGGTTTTGCCTGTGCCGGACGCGACCTGGGGAGAAGTGCCGAAGGCGCTGGTAGTGCTAAAGCCGGGCGCCCGCGCCAATGAGAGCGAGCTCATCGATCATTGCCGTGCGCGGCTCGCCCATTACAAGTGCCCGCGCTCGGTCGAGTACCTGGAGAGCTTGCCAAGAACAGGCACTGGAAAAATCTTGAAAAGAGATTTGCGAAAGAAATATTGGCACGGCAGAGATACGATTCGCCCGGAGTTTTCCTCGCCGGGAACAAGCGACGCGTCGTCAGAGCCGCGGAGTAGTTCTCCTGAGACTGCGGCGAAGCAAGCTGCGCGAAACGACTAGCCCGCGTTGCGCGGTGAAAACAAAGGAGCGCAGGAAAAAATGGATTTGAACCTCACTCCGGAAGACCTCGCCTTTCGCGACGAGTTCCGCGCCTGGTTGCAGGCCAACGTTCCCAAGGACCGGGCCGAATGGCGCGAAAAGCCGCTGGAGGAATCCTTCCCGTACTTGAGGGCCTGGCAGCGAAAACTTCATGAAGGCGGTTGGGCGGCAGTTTCCTGGCCCAAAGAATATGGTGGCCGCGGCGCCACATTGATGCAGCAAGCGATGTTCTGGGAAGAAATGGCGCGTCTTGAAGCCCCGCCGATGGCCAATGCTCTCGGTCTGGGCCTGATCGGCCCAACGATCATCGCTTACGGAACCGGCGCTCAGAAAAAGCGCTTCATTCCGAAGATTCTCAGCGCGGAAGAGATTTGGTGCCAGGGTTTTTCCGAACCGAATGCGGGATCTGACCTTGCCGCGCTGCAAACCGAAGCCCGGCTTGAGGATGGACACTATATCGTCAATGGTCAGAAAGTATGGACCAGCTACGGCTGGGTGGGAGATTGGTGTGAGCTCGTCGTGCGCACGGACCCAACGGCTCCCAAACACAAAGGTCTCACAGTTCTTCTTGTCGATATGAAATCACCCGGCGTCGCGGTTCGCCCTTTGCGACAGATGACCGGCGAGAGCGAATTCAACGAGATTTTCCTCCGCGATGTGCATGTTCCAGCGGAGAACGTTCTCGGCAAGGTGAACGATGGCTGGAACGTAGCTGTTAGCACCCTCATGCACGAGCGCGGAGCTTACGGCGCGCGTCTCATCCTGATTTTCAAGCGCAATATCAACCGCTTGATCGAACTCTCGCGGGTCACCGAGCACAATGGCCGGCCGGCGTCGCAGGATCCCGTCCTTCGGCAAAAACTCGCTCAATGCTATGCCGAAGTCGAAATCATGCGCTTGAACCAGTTGCGCGCCTTCAGCCGCATCACAGCTGCGGGCGCACCTGGTCCGGAGGGCTCCATTCAAAAACTGTTCTGGAGCGAACTCAACCAGCGCCTGCAACAGCTCGCCCAGGAACTGCTGGGACCCTATGGCCAACTGGCCGGCGGCGACGCCCGCGCCATTGACAAAGGCATCTGGTCCTACGGTTATCTCCGTTCGCGCGGAAATACCATCGAAGCCGGTACTTCCGAAGTCCAGCGCAACATCATCGGGCACTTCGTCCTCGGTCTGCCACGAAGTTATTGAGGATCTTGCCATGCAATTTGGATTGAATGAAAACCAGGAATTCCTTCGCGACAGCGCCCGTAAATTCTTCGCGGGCGAGTGCCCCATCGCGGAAGTCCGTCGTCTTATGGAGACCGACACCGCATTTGATGCGAAATTGTGGGCCAAGCTTGCCGAACAGGGTTACACCGGTATTATTTTCCCGGAAGAATTGGGCGGTGTCGGCCTTGGCATTGTCGAGCTGATCTTGTTGATGGAAGAAGCCGGCCGCGCGCTGCTTCCGGGCCCTTTTTTCTCCAGCGTAGTCATGGCGGGAGCTCTCGTGGACGCCCTCGCCACAAAAGATCAAAAAAAGAAGCACCTCGCGCCTATCTGCCGTGGAGAGCGGCGCTCGACAGTCGCATTTCTTGAGGCTGAAGGGAGCTGGGACCTTGCCGACGTGCGCCTAACAGCCATCGACGACAGGTTGCAAGGCGAAAAGTTGTTTGTCCCGGACGCCGCCGTTGCCGATTGGATTTTGGTTGTCGCTCGAAACGGTGTTTTCCTCGTCGATTCGAAAGCACCGGGCATCCGAGTCGAGCCGATGCACGGCATGGACCTCACTCGCAAACTTTATTCCTTACAATTCGACAACACACCGGCAGAAAAGCTTGGTGAAACCACCGCCTTGTCGAGGCCCCGTGCTATCGCCACGGCCGCCCTTGCCGCCGAAATGGTAGGCGGAATGCACCGCACGCTCGATATCACCGTGGAATACGCGAAAACGCGCAAACAGTTCGGCAAACCCATTGGCATTTTTCAGGCCGTGCAGCACCAGTGCGCCGACATGTACCTCGAAACGGAGAGCGCCCGTTCCGCGGTTTACTACGCGGCCTGGGCTCTCGAGCACCACGCTCCGGATGCCGCCGCTGCTGTTTCCATCGCCAAGCTTTACGCGAGCGACGCGAGCCGCACGGTGAGCAATCGCGGAATCCAAGTTCACGGAGGCATGGGCTTCACCTGGGAAAACGACCTTCACCTGTATTACCGGCGCGCGAAAGCTTCCGAGACCATGTTTGGTGATGCAACTTTTCATCGCGAGCGGCTCGCGCGGCTGACTATTGACGTCGAGGCGCTTTCGGCACAGAGGGCTTAGAGTAGTTTAATCAAGACGGATCTAATTGAGACAAGTCGAGAGGCGGTCATGGGAGATCTTGTTCAATTTACGAAGTCCGGGAACATCGGCGTCATCACCATCAACAATCCGCCGGTAAACGCGTTGAGTCCTGGAGTCCCGGAAGGGATTTCTGAGTCCATCGACCAGCTGCACAAAGACGACGGGCTGAAAGCTGCCGTTCTGATCGGAGGCGGCAGTACTTTTATTGCCGGCGCGGACATCAAGGAACTTGCCAAGATGGCTTTGGGAAAGCCACGCGGGGCCGGTCTGCTTGCTCTGCTTTCGAAAATCGAAGATTGCAGCAAGCCCGTCGTCGCTGCCATTCACGGAACGGCATTGGGCGGCGGGATGGAAATTGCCATGGCCTGTCATTACCGCGTTGCCGTTCGAAGCGCGAAGGTCGGTCAACCCGAAGTCAAGCTCGGTATCATCCCCGGCGCTGCGGGAACCCAACGCCTGCCGCGGCTCGCGGGCATCGCCAAGGCGGTCGAGATGTGCTCCGACGGCAATCCCATGGCCGCACCAGAAGCATTCGAATTAGGCATCATTGACAAACTCATCGAGGGCGATCTGTTGACCGGCGCACTGGCTTTTGCTCACGAGATCGTAGCGAAGCCCCTTCCAAAAACACGCGAACGCAATAACAAGCTTGGCGCGCCGGAGCAAAATGCTCCCATCTTCGCCGCGGCTCGTGAAAATGCCCGCAGGAAATACCGCGGGCTGATAGCCCCGCTCGCCGCCATTGACGCCGTGGAAGCCGCAACACGAATGCCGTTCGAGGTTGGTTGTCAAGTCGAACAGAAGCTTTTCGCCGACTGCCTCGTCTCTTTGCAAGCCAAGGCTCTCATGCACGTTTTCTTCGCCGAGCGCGAGGTTGCAAAAATCCCCGACATACCGAAAGACGCGTCGCTGATTCCAATCAAGACCGCCGGCGTGGTTGGCGCCGGCACGATGGGCGGCGGGATTTCCATGGTGCTCGCTAACGCCGGCATTCCGGTGCTGGTCAAAGAAGCAGATCAGGCCACTCTCGACCGGGGCATGGCGAATATCCAAAAGAATTACGCCAACTCCGTCAAACGCGGCCGCTTCACGGAGCAATTTGTGGAGGAGCGACTCAAGCTAATCCAGCCAACCCTAAGCCTGGACGGATTTGCGAGTGTGGATCTGGTCATCGAAGCGGTTTTCGAAGGCATGGCGCTCAAGAAAGAGGTCTTTGCGCAGCTCGACAAGATCTGCAAGCCCGGTGCCATTCTCGCCAGCAACACGTCCACCTTGAATATCGACGAGATTGCATCCGCGACCAGTCGGCCGCCGTTTGTCATCGGGACGCATTTCTTCAGTCCCGCGAACGTCATGCGCTTGCTGGAAATCGTTCGAGGCAAAGCAACCAGCAAGGAAGTCATCGCCACTTGTATGCAGCTTTCCAAGAAGCTCGGCAAGGTCGGCGTGCTGGTCGGCAACTGTCGCGGC
This sequence comes from Acidobacteriota bacterium, assembly GCA_003223215.1. Classification (GTDB taxonomy): domain Bacteria; phylum Acidobacteriota; class Terriglobia; order Acidiferrales; family UBA7541; genus Acidiferrum. Next base: position 115,700 of record QHYH01000098.1, on the reverse strand, counting down.
TTCGTGGGCAACCGCATGTTCCATCCTTACATGCGGGAGTCGGTATTTCTGTTGGAAGAAGGAGCGACCGTTGAGGAAGTCGACAGCGCGCTCTACGATTTCGGCTTGGCCATGGGACCGCTGGCCGTGGGAGACCTCGCGGGACTCGATGTTGGCTGGCGAATTCGCAAGGAGCACCGACATCTTGAGAAACCCGGCATTCGCCAGCCCTTCGCGGGAGACCGCCTTTGCGAAATGGGGCGATTCGGCCAAAAAAACGGAGCGGGGTGGTACAAATACGACGAAAATCGGCGCGCCGTCCCCGATCCGGAAGTAACCGCTCTGGTAAGAAAATGGGCGGCGGAAGCGAAAATTCCTCAGCGGCAGATTTCCCGCGAAGAAATTGTGGACCGCTGCCTCTACGCCTTGGTAAACGAAGGCGCGCGCATCCTCGAAGAAGGCTACGCACTGCGCTCCGGGGACATCGACATCATCTACATCAACGGCTATGGCTTCCCCGCTCATCGCGGCGGACCAATGTGGTACGCGGATACCGTTGACCTCAAGAATGTCTACAGCCGCGTTCTTGAATTTCACAAGCTGCACGGGGAACTCTGGGAGCCCGCGCCTTTGCTCAACCAGCTGGCCGCACAGGGAAAGACTTTCGCCGTCTACAGCAAGGAGCAACGTAACTTTCAAATGGCGGGTTTGTTTTGAAGAGGCCGTGACAATGTTTTCTGCTTCAAGCACACTCTTTGTTCGGGTGGCGGATGGGGCGTTTATATTTAGTTCGTCATGCGCAGGCCGCGTTTCTATCGCAAAACTACGACCAGCTCTCCGCACTAGGAGAAAAGCAGGCTCGCCTGCTCGGAGAATACTGGGCTCACCGCAACGTCTTTTTTGACCGCGTCTGCAGTGGACCGGCGATCCGCCATCGGCACACCGCACAACTCGTCAGCGAGGCTTATCGGAAAGCCGGCCGCGACTTCCCTCCCCCGACGATCGCTAGTGAATTCGATGAATTCCAGGGAGAAGCAGTGCTTTCCGAGAGTCTTCCTGAACTGCTTGCAAATAATCCCAAGATTCGAGAGTTGCATAGCGCCCTGCAATGCGCAAGCGACGATGTAGCCAAACGTGCTAGTTTCCAGCGCTTGTTCGAGGCGGTAATCTCGATGTGGGTCGGCGGTGGGATTAGGCCACCCACTGCGGAGTCCTGGCGGGACTTTTGCGCCCGTGTGAATCGGGCCCTATCGGCGTTTCTTGTCAAATCCTGCAAAGGGGAAAGCGACGCCATCTTCACCTCCGGTGGCCCCATCAGTGTGGCCGTCAAGCGCGCTCTGCATCTTTCCGCCGAAGACACTCTGCGTGTCGCCTGGATGTCTCGAAACTGTTCGTTCAGCGAATTCTTATTTTCGGCCGATCGGTTTACGCTCAGCTCCTTTAACGTATTTCCTCATCTGGACGATGAATCCCTGCTCACTTACAGGTAGGTGCGAGTACAGACGAAAATGACCGACTTCCGCGACAGACCCACTTCCCTCCGGGCCGGGGAGGAGCTCGACGTCAGTAAGCTTGAGTCTTTTCTGCGTTCGCATTTTCCCGGTGAGGCAGAACATCCGAGCGTCTCGCAATTTCCCAGCGGTCATTCGAATCTCACCTATTGCGTCGAGCTTGGTCGTCGAAGAATGGTCCTGCGCCGACCTCCTTTCGGCAGCAAAGTCAAGTCGGCTCATGACATGGAGCGCGAGTTCCACGTCCTCTCAAAACTTCACCATGCCTATCGGCCCGCGCCCAAGGTTCTCCTTTACTGCGACGATTCCTCGGTCCTCGGCGCTCCGTTTTACCTAATGGAACCCATCAGTGGAATTATTCTTCGCAAAGATCCTCCCTCCGGCCTTCCCTTCACCCCGGACACTGCTCACAGACTCTGCGGGTCATTTATCGACAATCTTGCGCATCTCCACAGCATCGATTACGCTGCGGTCGGCCTCGCCGATCTCGGCAAGCCCCAGGGCTATCTCGAGCGTCAAGTTCGCGGCTGGATAGAACGCTACCACGGATCGAAAACTCACGATCTCCCCGAGGTCGATCGAGTCTCGTCTTGGATGCAGCAGAACATGCCTTCTTCGAGTTACGCCACGCTCATTCACAACGACTACAAATTTGACAATGTCATTCTCCATCCGGAGGACCTCACCAAAATCATTGGCGTCTTGGATTGGGAGATGTGCACGCTCGGCGACCCGCTCAGCGACCTGGGAACTACTTTGGCCTATTGGGTGGAGGCGGGCGACTCGGAGGACTTGCAGAAATTGCGCTGGGGGCCGACCGCCTATCGCGGCTGCATGACGCGGAACGAGCTGGTGGAGCGCTACGCGCAAACCGCGGGCCGCGATGTTTCGAATATGGTCTTCTACGTAGTCTTTGCGCGCTTCAAGGTCGCGGTCATCGTGCAGCAGATTTATTACCGCTTCCACGTTGGACTGACGAGAGATTCCCGCTTTGCCGTCATGCCGGAAGTTGTTCGCACTCTTTTGCGGCATTCCTGGCAAAGCGCACAATCAGGGAAGATCTAGCCGCCAAGTTCGCTGTTTTCGCCGGACGAATCCGCAACTCGAATCTCCCCTCGGCCGCTGCTCATTTGTAATACCGTACAATCCACTCCGCTACGCAGCACGGCTTTTCACTGCCTTCGCATTCCACGGAGCAGGAAAGCACAACTTCCCGGGCGTCTACGCAATCCCGCATGGCAAGCAAGCTGAAACGGCCACGAATTCTTGAGCCTGCGTGCACGGGACAAGGAAAGCGCACCCGATTCAGTCCGTAATTGACTGCCAGCCGAATGCCGCTGCCAATTCGAATCGCATCCTTCATGAGACGACTGATGAGCGAAAGGGTCAGGAATCCATGAGCGATGGTCGCATGGTAAGGTGATTCGCGCGTGGCACGTTCGGGATCTACGTGAATCCACTGCCGGTCCTCGGTCGCCTCCGCAAACTGGTTTATTCGTTCCTGGGTAACGGCCAGCCATTCGCTGACGCCGATTTCTTTTCCGACGTACTGCTTTAATGCCTCGAGCGTCTCAACTCCGAGCACCGCCATCGCACCTCCATCGAAGACATGTTCTGCGCTTGAAATGGGCCGGCAACTATTGCGTGGTCGATTGCGGCTGGGGCTTGCCCCATTTCCCAAGCTCCCATTTCGCGATCGATTCGGTGTGCACTTCATCGGGTCCGTCTGCCAGCCGCAGCGTGCGCACGTTGGCCCAGGCGCTCGCGAGAAACGTATCCTCGGAAACACCCGCTCCGCCGTGCGCCTGGATCGCGCGATCCAGCACGCGCAGCGTAACGTTCGGCGCAACCACCTTGATCATTGCAATTTCCGTGCGCGCGGTCTTGTTTCCCACCGTGTCCATCATGTGCGCGGCCTTCAATGTCAGCAGCCGCGCCTGGTCGATCTCCATCCGCGATTTCGCGATGCCCGCGCGAATCGTTCCCTGTTCCGCGAGGGTCTTGCCAAACGCCACGCGCGACTGCACGCGTTTGCACATCAGTTCAAGCGCGCGCTCCGCCACGCCGACGCATCGCATGCAATGATGAATCCGTCCCGGCCCTAATCGTCCCTGTGCGATTTCAAATCCGCGTCCTTCGCCAAGCAACAGATGCGATGCCGGCACGCGGACATTTTCAAAGGTAATCTCGGCATGGCCGTGCGGCGCGTGGTCGTACCCGAACACTTTCAACAATCGAATTATTTTCACGCCGGGCAAATCCATAGGCACCAGAATCATCGATTGTTGTTTGTACGCGGCAGCGGTCGAGTCCGTCTTCCCCATGAAGATGGCAATCTTGCAGCGCGGATCGCCGCCGCCGGAAGCCCACCACTTTCGCCCGTTGATCACATATTCGTTCCCCTCGCGCGCGATCCTCGCACTGATATTGGTCGCATCCGAAGACGCCACGCCCGGCTCCGTCATCGCGAAACACGAACGAATCTCTCCTGCAAGCAGCGGCTTCAACCACCGTTCCTTCTGCTCCGGTGTGCCGTAACGCGCCAGCACCTCCATGTTCCCGGTATCGGGTGCAGAACAATTGAAAACTTCCGGTGCCACCGGGCTTCGGCCCATGACCTCGCACAACGGCGCGTATTCCAGGTTCGTCAACCCCGCGCCATTTTCGTCATCCGGCAGGAAGAGGTTCCACAATCCCGCCGTGCGCGCCTTCGGTTTCAATTCTTCGATGATCCTCGTTGGCTGCCACCGGTTGCGCTCTGTCTGCTCGTAATAGCGGGGCTCATTTGGATAAATGTGCTCGTCCATGAACGCCAGCAAGCGGCGTTCGAATTCCTTCGTCTTTTCGCTGAATGCAAAGTCCATCGGGTATGCCTCAAACTCACCCGGGCTTGGACCTACGGCCCTTTTGCTCATCCCTGGTTTGCGGCTCACGGTTGCACCGTTGCCCTAGAGAGCCATTTTTCGCGCGATTATATACAACCGCCGCTGGCGAGTCACGACACACCGGTACCCTTTGAGATTCATGGGAATTGCGGCACGCCCGACGCTTCAAGAGGAAGGTATCACTTGACGTGCCTTCGTTCAGTGCGAACGGAACTTCGGCGACCGCTACCGGGCGCGCCGTTCAGACGCGTATCCACGCTAGGAGGGCTTGCTATATCCAAGAGTTGATTCTATTGTCGGAGGCAAAATTTGTTGTTTTCTTTCAGAGGAGAAAATGCAATGGACCCTTCTCGCCTCGCGAATACATCTGTGATTGGCTTGGCTTCCCTGTTCCTGGCGATTGGAGCCTTTGTCGGCTCGGCGGGGTTTGCCCGCCCGCAATCCCCCGGCTCTTCGAAGAACGCGGCGATTCCGACGGAGCCACCGCCGGCGGCGTCGCCTCTTGGCGCTCCGAACAATCTCCCAAACCCCTATCTTCTCGGGGTCAGCTGGGGCCAACTCCCAGACGGGAGAAAATGGGGCTCTACGGCCGGCATCGCCGTCGGGCCGGACGGCAACATCTGGGCCATCGATCGCTGCGGCGCTCACGGTTCGCGCGGCACCAATTGCGCCGACTCTCCACTCGATCCCATTCTTGAATTCGATCCCTCCGGCAAGTTCCTGAAGGGCTTTGGCAAAGGACTGTTTGTGAGTCCCCACAAGATTACCGTAGACCACCACGGCAATCTCTGGGTGGCCGACAACGGAATCAAAGACGGCAGGGGCCAGCAAGTCTTCAAATTCGACCAGAGCGGCAAAATCCTTCTGACTCTTGGCAAAGCCGGAGTGTCGGGACCCGGTTTGGATACTTTTGACCAGCCAACCGAAGTCGCGGTTGCTCCCAACGGCGATATTTTCGTGGCTGACGGCCACGGCGAGAAACCTGCCGACAATGCCCGCATCATGAAATTCGACGCGCACGGCAAGTTCCTCAAGGCCTGGGGCAAAAAAGGAACGGGCATCAGCGAATTCGATTGCCCGCACACGCTGGCCTTCGATTCGCAGGGCCGCTTATTCGTCGGCGATCGCCAGAACAACCGCATCCAGATCTTTGATCAGGATGGGCATTTCATCGCCGAATGGAAGCAGTTCGGCCGGCCCAGCGGCATTTACATCGATAAGAACGATGTGATCTACGTGGCCGATTCCGAGTCTCGCAATGGCGAGCCCGGTTATGGGTACAATCCTGGCTGCCGCCGCGGCATTCGCATTGGCAGCGCCAAAGACGGTTCGGTAAAGTATTTCGTGCCCGACGCCGCACCCTACCCTGCTGCTGCCGATTCCACAGGACCGGAAGGCATTACCGCCGACGCTGGCGGCAACATGTACGGCGCGGAATTCACCATGGACGTGAAAAAGTACGCCCGCAAGTAGGCCCTCGGACAAACTTGGCAGGGGCGCAGCACCGCTGCGCCCCTGTCTCATGTCACCGGCCAAGAGCCCTAAATAGCAGGCCGCCGTTTCACTGGGTTCGCCGCAATTGCAATGCTTGCACTCGCAAGCCCTGGCGAATTCGCTTGTACATGAATCGTCCCCGGCTTCCGCAGGCGGAAGCAGCTAGCCCTGTCTTAAGAAGTTCGCGGCGAGTCCACTTCGACTTGATCATTTCGCATCTCCCTTGGCACGCAGTTTCTTCGTGCGAATGGAAATGCTAGTGTACCGCGCGAACTTATTTATCGCTGAACCGTTGGAATTCTCCGGATATGCGTCAGCGCGCTGATGCAGTTTGCGCTCACGTACCAAGAACGCTTTCTGAGCGCAGAAAATCGATCTTGAACCCGACTTCGAGCTGACCGAGCCATCTGCAAGTTCATTTGATCAACGCGTGCCCTGGGCCTTGCTGCAGTCAGCTTCGGCGCACATCCCGAGCGGCCGTTCCTGGCGGAGCAGCTCAAAGGCCTGGTGGGGGCTGATGCCCTCTGGTACCCGTCGAAAATCCGTATCGATCTCCTTCTCTCGCACGCCGATGGTCTTGAAGAGCAGCTCTTTTCCACTCATCTCGACATCCAGCATCGTCAACTCCCAGTGTCCCGATCCCATGTCTTGCTGCTTGACATGGAACGTGCCGCCCTTGTCCAAGTGCCCCAACAATCCCCATCCGAACTTCACCGGGCTGGTCAGTTGTCCTTCGATTTCCGCCAGGCGCTTCTGCTCACCGTCTACCAGCAGGCTTCCCTCCATATGGTGAAAGACCTGCGTGACACGAGTCGAGGGACGGAAATTAGGATTGGGAGTGAATTTCAGCTTGATGAGATTGCCCTGCATGCCGACGTACTGAAATCGGCAGGCGTCCGGGAACATTTTCAATAGGTCTCGTTCCAGCTTGGCGTCTTCCTCCGACTTTTTCCTCTGTTGCCGCATCTGGTCCGGATCATCCAGCATTTTCTGAATGCGCTGATCCTCGGCTTGCCGCTGCTCGGGATTCAATTCCTGGCCGTTCACTCCCAGGAGCCGGTCAATTTCTCCGTCGTTTGTCTCACATACGGCGAAGAGCTTTTCTTTGGCTGCGTCTTCTTTCAACTGGCGGTAACACCACAGAGATTGATCGTGGATTTGCGCCTGGACTTCGTTCCCGAATACCTCACGAGCCAGTCGAGTAGCGTCCAGTTGCAGCCTCGCCGGCAGATGCGAGACCGGGGCGGAGACGGGAGCGCAATTGCTCTGGCCGGCGATTACGAGGAGGACCATGCCCCACTTGCCTGCCGAAGATGGCCTTGTGGACCTCATACATCTAGAGTTGCAGCAAAATCCCCGGGATGCAATCCAGCGAATCCCTCCCATTGCAGGGCCAGCCGCCAATCCCAGGGCGCGTTTTGGTCCAGCTTGGCGCTGAGGATTCTCGAAAAAAGCTGATCCAGCGCGGGCAATCCCACCAGCCATCCACATAGGACTCGCCCAGGCCCAGTGATCCGTGCCGCAGAACTCGGGAATAAAACCCATTGTTGTTGACCGTAATGTCCCACTCACGCCCTCCGCCGATCCTTATCTCGGCAAGGGACAGGATCTTCTGCACCTGCTCTTTGCGGTTGTCGAGAGACCTTGGTAAGGCACTTTCGCTCGGGAAATGATCTCTTGCTTTACGACGGTGGCCCATCGCCGCCTCAGGCCAGCCGAAACATCCACTTGCTCTGATCCAACTCACATTGTACTGCTTCGGCGGGAAACGATAGCACTTGAGTTGTTATGAGTTGCTCGACGACTGCGCGCACCAGAAAATGCTGGCTCATCTTATGAGAGATGTTCCGACCTTGACTAAATAGCGCCGCCAGCCTTGTGCTCGCGCTGCCTTTTCTTGCAGAATTGGTCAAGCCAGTGCCCGGCACCTGGAACAAGCGATTCACGCGAACTTTTCGCTGTAGCTTGGCTGCACAACCCACTGCACGTGATCAGAGGGCGGAGCCTTCGAAAGTGGGATCCATCAATAATCGAGCGCTCGCGTCACGCGCGTCTAGGGGATGAGTCATGACAGGTGACTGGAAACAATTCGAGGGCCAAGTTTTCCACGACAAGTTCCCGCTGCAAAGGCTTTTGGGCAGCACGAGCCATAGTGCGGTCTTCTTAACGCAATCCCCCCCGCCGCAGCCAAAAACTATCGCCATCAAATTCATTAGTTCTTCCCGGAACGCAGATTCTCAGACCTCCCTGTTGCACCGCGCTGCGAAGCTTCGTCATCCAAATCTCCTCCGCCTGCTACCCGGCGGCCGCTGCCGGCTTGCCGGCGTGGATTTCGTTTTCGGGGTGATGGAATACGTTGACCAGGACCTCGGACAAGTTCTCCCCAACCGTCCACTCAGCAAAAGAGAAGCTCACGAAATGCTCGGACCGCTCCTCGACGCACTCAGCCACATCCACAGCAAAGGCTTTGCCCACTCTCACATCAAACCTTCAAACATTATGGCCATCGGCGATCAACTCAAGCTCTCAAGCGACACGGCTGTGCCTCTCGGAGAGACGCGCCCTGCCTACCGCCCCCTTGACGCTTACGACGCGCCCGAGGCAGGCTCCGCGCCGGTTGCCCCTTCGAGTGACGTTTGGTCTCTGGGTGTGACGCTGGTCGAAATACTTACGCAACAGACCCCCGTTTCATACCGGGACAGGCAAACCGATCCGACCGTTCCCCCCACGATTCCTCAGCCCTTCTTCGACATCGCGCGGCATTCTTTGCTTCGAGATCCCGGGCTGCGCTGGACCACCGCGCAAATCGCGGATTGTCTCAAAGCGCTCCCGTCCAAGTTGCGGCACGTGCCGCAGCGGCCGTCGCCAATGAAGAGAAAATAGGCCCGCGAGGGATGCGGCCAGACAGCAATCATCGCTGGGTGGTCGTCTCTGAAAATCATTGGTTTTAGCGGCGTCCCAACATTTTTGACGTGCACCGCATTCCTCGGAGACAGAGCGGTGTTACGTCGGCCGAAGATCGATAGGCTGCTTGCGGGGCGCTGCGATGTAATGTTGGAAGGAATATTAGGTATAGGCCTTCTGATGCAGTCAGATACGAAATGGAAATGCGTCTGTCTTTGAACCGCATCCGCAGTTCTCGAGACTAACTCAGGTCCGATATGTCCTGTTATCCCCGGTCCCGCTCCCGCGACTCAAATGGATGTGCTCGGCCGAAATACGCGCCCCCCTCCGCACACGCGTCGAATCACTACGGAAGCTAAGACGAACAAGGACAACAAAGAAACAACAAAGAGAACAGATATTGACTTGTCACCTCCAAATGACTACATTTATTGGACCGGATATCCTACCCAGCCCTGTTCCAGGTTCCCGGGGATGCTCCGAAAATGTGGGAAGCTTCTCAATATTGTTGGGCAGGGTCCTGCAAGAATCACTTCTCTCATCCGAGACGGAACATCTTCCACAGACACGGGAGTCCATTGGGATACGCACTAGTCCTGAGATTACTTCCCAGTTTGATTCGGCGAAGGGGTTTGCCCAGCCACCTCCTCCCATTTCTTCACGTATGTACTAGGAGGTGTGCAATGTTTGACTCTCAGCTCTATCGCAAACTATCGCTTACGGCCGCGGTTCTCGGCTTCTTGACCGTGGCCGCGTGCTCGAACCAACCCGGCATGGTAGCCAGCCGCCAGTCTGTGCATGCTGCTGGCGGCGCTGCCTCCGGAGCCGCGACAGACAACCCTGCTGGCGACTTCGCCGATGCGACGCAACCACTCCACCTCGTCACCTTGCCGAAAGGCACCGAGATCACCGCGACCGTCGGCCAAACCCTCGCCAGCGATAAGAATCACTGGGGTGATTCTTTCGCGGCCAGCATCGCCAGGCCCGTCAAGGTGGACGGAAAGACCGTGCTTCCTCGAGGCGCTGAGGTCACCGGCCGCATCACGGAGGCGAAGAACCACGAATTGAAGGTGGTTCTCTCGTCTGTCGTCGTCCATGGAATATACTGCGACTTGGCTACGAACACGCGTCGCCCTTCCGACAAAGTCCAACCGAAGCACAAGAGCGAGAGAAGCAACGCTCGAAAGCACAAGAAAGACAATTCCACACTCTCAGCCAGGACGCGGTTGACGTTTAAGCTAGCCAAACCAGCCACTATCCCGGCGAAAGCTTAACGCGAAGAGGAGGAGTTTCTCGAGAGAGGAACTCGCTCTGGAGAAACTCCTCCGCAGCTGCGGCTCAAGCCGAAGCTTACGCCGACTGTCCCTAGCGGCCCTGAGACCCTCGAGTCGGAACAACGATCGGAGTCCGCTTGATATGTTGCGCAGCAACGACATATTCCATCACTCGTGATGCAGTGCGACAATCGGATCAACGGTCGCCGCGCGACGCGCAGGAACGTAAGCGGCCAGGTGGGCCACAAGGGCTATCACGGCGGCGAACGTCAGAGGATCGAGGGCGGAAATCCCGAAAAGGAAACTACGCAACAGCCGCGCTACGGCTCCTGCCGCCAGTGAACCAACGATGCCCCCCGCCAAGGTCACGCGGAAGGCATGGCTGAGCACCAAGCGCTGAATATCTGAGGGCCGCGCCCCAACGGCGATGCGGATTCCGATGTCTCGTCGGCGTTGTTCCACCATCTGGCCCATTACTCCGCCTACGCCAATGGCCGCGAGAAACAATGTCAGCAATCCAAAACTGCCCAACAGAGTGGCGCGTACACGCGGCTGCGATCGCAACGCGCTTACGACTTCACTGGTCGTCCGCAGCCTGCCAAGCGGCAAGTCCGGATCAAGGTCATGAACCGCAGAGGCGACCACAGATGGAGAGAAGGGGGGATGTCCTTGCACGTATAAGAATAGGGTTTGCGCATCGAAGGCCTCGGGCGAAGAAACGTTCGCACCTTGAAAAAAGGCGGCGTAAACCGCTAAGAAAGCCGGCTGGCGAGTAGCTTGGGACCGCGTTCTCCAGACGGCCGCAAGTTCCTCCGGATTTTTTAGCGGGAGGGGCCGAAGGAGCCACGCATCTACGATGCTGAACATTGCAGTGTTCGCGCCGATGCCGAGGGCGAGGGTGAGGACGGCAACGGCGATAAAACCGGGAGATTTGCGCAACATGCGCGCGGAGTAGCGCAAATCCTGGCAGCAGGTCTCCACAACAGATTCCCACCCGCCGGAGCGGACGATTTCCTTCGCAATATCCACCGTCCCCTCCTCCAGTCGCACCGCGCGAAGAGCGTCCTTGCGGCTCACCCCCTGCTTCATCTTTTCTTCCGTTGCCACCTCTAGGAAGCCGCGCAGTTCTTCGTCCAACTCGGACGCCGCCCGTTCCTTTCCGAACAGCGACCGTAATCCGTGTGATACCTTTCGGAACAGTGATTGAAGCCCGCTAGCCATGTTTCGGAGCGACATGAGTCTTCACTCGTAACGCAAGGCCACCAGCGGATCGACGCGCGTCGCGCGCCGCGCGGGCAAGAAACACGCCAGGAGGGCAAGGAATCCCAATCCGGCAATTGCAGCGACCAGCACCACCGGGTCGGTTGGTTTCAGGCCAAAGAGCATTGCTCTGGCGGCCTGAGCAACGGCCACGCTCAGAATGGCACCGAGAATCAGCCCCGATGCAAGGAGCAAAGCGGCCTTGCGGAGCACCAGTGAAAGGACGTCTCGCCTCCGTGTACCAAGCGCCATGCGGATCCCGATTTCATTCGTCCGCCGGGCGACCAGGTAAGACATGACGCCATACAGACCGACGGCGGCAATCAGGGCGGCTAGCAAGCCGAAAAAACCGGAGAGTTTGGCCATCAAGCGATCGCGTATCAAGCCTTCGCGGATGGTGTTTTCAAAGGGTACAAAATCAAGGGTGATCAGAGGGCTGACCTGCGCGACAAGGTTCTGATATTTGAGACCGTTTCGCTCATGGGCATCGCCGAACGAACCACCAATTGAGCGTATGGGCCGGGTTGGGAGTCCTGAGCGGCACAAAGAAATGCGATGGGGCCAGATTTCTCACGCAGGCTGGAATACTTGGTGTTCTCGACCAGGCCCACAATCTCGAATGATTGTTCCGGTCCGTCGGGAGTCGCCTCGCGCCGAAACGTCCTACCAATGGGATACACGCCTAAGCCAAGGTCGCGCGCAAAGGATCGGTTCACGATCGCGACTCTGGGAGACGAAAGCGTGTCATGAACATTGAAATCCCGGCCGGCAAGCAGAGCAATGCCCATCGCTTTGAAGTAACCATCGCTGATCGAATTAAACCAAGTATCCAACCCACTGGCTCGACTGGCCCCTTCGATCCAAACCCGGTTCTCTGTGCCGCCTCCGCTCAGGGGAAGGGTGCCAACCTCCCCGGCCGAGACCATGCCGGGAAGAGCGCGAACCTTCTCCAGTAAATCCCGCTTGAACGCGACGCGTCCTGCGTAAGGAACGTTAAGAAAGCGGAAGAGATCGAGATTGGTTATAAGAATCCCCTTTTGCAGGAACCCGGCGTCAACGGCAAGAAGATTGTGCAGACTGGTGGAAAAAAGTAGGGCACCGACTACCAGAACTAGTGACAGGGCAACTTGCGATACCACCAGTGCCTGGCGCAGTCCAAATCGTCTGTGACTTGTCATGACACCGCGGACGGTGGTCCTGAATGCCGCGGATGGAGAAAGACGTGATGCCCGGACGCCAGGGGCCAATCCAAACAAGACGCACGTAAGACTCGCAAGTCCCAATGTGAAGGTGAGCAGTCGCCAATCTGGTTTAAGGTCGAGAAACAAGGGGTCGCCCTGAGTGCCAAGCGAGGCGACGAGAAACTGGCTGAGTGTTCTGGCAAGGAAGAGGGCGAGTGCGCCACCGAGCAGCGCAAGCAGCAGGCTTTCGGTCAGCAATTGCTGGATTAGGCGGCCGCGGGGAGCGCCGATGGCAAGCCGCACTGCGAATTCGTGTTCGCGCGCAGTGGCGCGGGCCAGCATCAGATTCGCGAGATTCGCACAGGCGATCAACAAAACCAGGCCAGCGGTGCCCAGCAAAAGCGACAGCGAATCGGAATATTCCGTACGCAACCAAGAGAGTCCGCCGGCCGCGGGAACTGCACCTAGTTTAAAGTTGAGGTAGTCCTTTACGTTCTCGGCCGGGTAATTCGACGGAAGGGTAGCGTTAAAGATTCCGGGTGAAATCACGGCCAGCCGCGCGTTTGCTTCTGCCAATGTCGAGCTGGATTTCAACCGTCCCATTACATTCAGCCACCAGACCGTGCCTTCATCGAGCCAAGTGCCTTCACTCCAGAGAATGGCTTGTGAGCAAATAGGCACCGCAACATCGTAGGATCGGCCCACCTCAAGCCCAAAAAAACCGGGCGGTGTGACGCCGATGATTTCGATCGAATGATAGTTAAGGGCGAGCTTCCGGCTGACAGCTGAAGGATCCCCGCCGAGTTCGCGCTGCCAGAACGCGTAACTGACCACGGCGCCCGCCAAGCCGCAGCCACGGCGGTCATCCGCAGCGGTGAATACGCGTCCCATTAAGGGCTGCACGCCTAGTACGCGGAAGAAATCACCACTGACGAAAAGCCCCTGCGCGAGCCGACCCTCACCGCCGGTACTAAGACCGAAATTATTGCTACCCCAGGCCAACACGCCGGAGAAGATGTCTTTGGTGTCGCGCAGTTTTTCCCAGACTCGCAAGCAACAGGACCGCGGGCATTATCTGCAACAGAAAAATCACCACGTAAAACCGGGACACGAAGAGGGCCCCGAAGAACTGCGCTGCAACGCCCGTAGGCGGCGGCATGGGAATAAAGTGAAGGAACCCGTTTAGCCCGAACGTCACAAAGATCAAACCGAGCAAGTACCGTGCGATTGTAGAAGTGATTTTCATGCTCATCTCCTAGTGACCGGTGCCGTATCGGGTCCGGCGTCTCTAATACATTGATGCGCAGTATATTGATAAAGATACATTGGATGGACAACTAATCGGAAAAGGCTCAGCATCAGAGAGCTACGGCGAAAAGGTCTTGAGACCCGGTGCATTGCTGGCTCATTTGGAGGAAAGCCCACGAGGCGGCCTCCGACTATCCTAGTCTCGAAAAAACCATTTCTAGCGGCAACCCGCTCTCGGGATGCAACCCAATCGTCGAGAGACCGATTAAGGTCTCTCCCCGTTCTAAGCACATGCACAAGCCGACGGCACGGGAGTTCCCTTCGCCTTTCCGTTCGTTGCGAGTGCCTTGCTTCCGCGCGACCGCGAGGACTTGACGTAATGTTTGAGCATGGCCCGCAATTTTCTTCGCCCATGAAATATTCGGGCCTTCACTGCAGCGGCCGAGACTCTCATGACGCCTGCGGTCTCGACGGTGGACAGCTCGCTAATGTGCCGTAACTTAATTGCTGTTCGCATTGCGGGGGTTAGCTCATTCAAAGCCCGGGATAGAATTTCCTTCCACTCTCGCTGCAAATAGCTGTCTTCCGGGCTTGGACTCGGATCCGGAGAATCTAGCGGGAGGGTGGTTCCATTCTCCGCGGTCGACTCCTCGATTGACACTTCACGTGAGGCACGCTTTCGTCGTAACCACATGAGAGCCTCGTTGATGGCAATCCGCGTCAGCCACGTGGAAAACGCAGAATTTCCCTCAAACTGCCGCAAGTGGATGAACGCTTTTTGAAAGCTTTTTTGCGCGATATCTTCGGCATCTTCGGAGACGCGCGTGAAACGCGAGGCAATGGCGCGAATCCTGGACTGGTGCCGTTCGACAAGGGCTTCAAACGCTTGGGCATCCCCGTTTTTCGCTGCAGCAACAAGCGCTGCGTCCTCCGTTCCCGGATCAAAGGAGATGGCATTCTGCGCTACTTCTCTGTCCATCTCGTCTTCGAGTGTGGATGTCATTGCCGCACTCCTTTCGCTCTCTCTTTCACGCCCCCTCCATTCGAACAATTGCTGGCGTTCCCTCAAGTCGACTTTGACCGGAGGACCCGAATCAGCACTCATCGGGACATCAGAACCGGGAGACCCGCCTCGTACAGGACCGTCCGCGTGACGCCACCAAACAGCCACTCACTCAGGTGCGAGTGGCCATAAGCGCCCATGACCAAAAGGTCGGCGCCAAAAGTGGCGGACGCTGACAACAGCAAGCGGCCAACATCTTCTCCGCCGGAGGAGAGACGCCGCGCTTCCACTTGCGCCCCATGCCGTGCCAAGTGGCGAGCGATGTCCGCGCCAGGTTCTGGCCCGTGAGCTCGCTGGCGTTGAGGATCGACGACCAAGACCTCGACAGCTTCGGCCTTCACAAGCAATGGCAGAGCGTCCGCGACGGCGCGGATGGATTCACGCGTTGCGTTCCACGCCACGACGGCGCGGCACACTCGAGAAACCGTTCCATGCGGCGGAATCAGAAGGATTGGCCGGGCGGAACTGAGTACGAGGGACTCCGCAAGGCCTGGAGGTCCTGCGGTGTCGCCCGCCGGCTCTGGGCGAGAGATCATCACCAGGTCTGCGTAGTATGCATGCACGCCCACGTCGCTGCTCAAGTAGGGCAATGATCTCCACTCCGACCCCGACTGAACCGCATGACGACGCAGGGTATCCTCGAATAGGGCCCGGTGGTGCGCCTCGATCCCCCCAATTTCCTGTTCCTGTACTTGCATCACTTCTCGTATGCCCTTGCCGCGCGCGAACGTCTGAGCCGTAGTAACTTTTGGCGCCGGCTGCATGAACACGCCGATGAGGTGCGCTCCGTGCTCTTCAGCGAGTAGGCCGGCAAACTCCAAGATGCTTGGTGCCTCGGTGTGCCCATCAATGAAAACGATGATTTCGCCGAGTTCGGCGCCCTTTCCAATCGTCAAGGGCGCTTGTCCAGGCTGCGGCGACGAAGTTGACTTGTTGCTGGTCATAGCCGCTCCTCTTTCTCATCGCGGTTCCGCTCAACCGCCGCTCGAAGCTGGGAAATCGCAAGCAAACAATCACGTTGGCGACTATCGTTCGCGGTTCGTGTCCGGGAGTTGATGGAGTGCTCTCGGCGAGATCGAAAATGCTGTCGTGTCCCAAAATCCCGCCGGGTATTCAGCTGGCCCAGATCCGCGTTGACGTAGGAGGAGATAGGAAAGTTGACGGCAGTCGTCACGAACCCCACCCACAGGCAGAGCAGCAACCTCGGCAAATTGCTCTTGCGGGTCTTCAGCTCCTCAAGCAAGTGTTTCGTGTACATGCCGTCGCCGGTGAGATCCGCGCCTTTTTCGTACATAGCGCGCAACAATCTTTCTCCGCTCTTATCGATAAAAGTCACCTCATTCAAATCAACAACGCAGCTTTTCAGGCTCTCGGTTGCGTGCTTTTCTTTCCAATACTTTCTAAGCTCGCGAACCCATGGCCCAACCAACTGACCTTGCAGAATCCAGCGGCTCTCGGTCTGCGTTTCTGTGACGGTGATCTTTAACACGTTCGGCCTCTTATGCTTTGCTCTTTACGAATTCAGGTTGAAGTGCACCTGCACTTGCAACTCAACCGAAACCGGCTGGCCGTTCAAGGTGGTCGGCTCATACTTCCACTGCAACACGGCCTTCAACGCCGCATCCATGAGCAGCGGATGTCCGCTCACCACGCGTGCTTGGACGACATTCCCGTGTTCATCGATCACCGCCTCAACAACCACTGTGCCCCAAATGTGCGCCTCTCGCGCGAGCGGCGGATACGCCGGATCCACGGAATACGTCAGGCGCGGGGCTTTCAGATTCGAACCAACACGCACGATTTTCTGCACCGGCCTGGGTTGTGGAGGAGGGGTCGGCACCGCCGTTCCTGTTCCCCCCAAAACACCGCCAACTACTCCGCCAATCTGCCCGCCAACCACTCCCCCCGGAACACCACCCAGGACTCCTCCCAATTCAGGAGCCGCATCGGCAGCGCCCTCCGAGCCCGAGGAAACACTCTTCGGAATCGCGGCTGGGGCCGTCAGTTTCTGCAACGTGTAGTTCAACTTCGCCTTTGGGCGCGTGATCTGTGGGGCGACAGGACCTCCCGCAGGCGCCGGGGGCGGTGCCAAGGGCGGCGGTGGAGCTACCAGGGGGATTTCGTGGTATTCGCTCAGGCGAATAGTTCCCGTGGTGTAGAGCGGCACGATGATCAGGGCCGCAACAATTACTATATGCAATGCCATTGCCCCGGCCCACTCCAGAGGACTCCTGTGCGCTTGTTGGGTTGTCGGCATCTCCAGCAAAGCATTCAGAAAAACATCGTTCTTCACTGTCGGCGCAAGACGGACCAATCCTGCAGCCTTTCTTGCGGGTGCATTTTGCATAGGACCAAAAATCGAAATCCGATGAGTGGCCATCACTCCCTCCTACGCACGGCGTGAGTCGCTTCGCACATCGGCTCCTGGATTGCGAGCCAGCCTCTTGCACATGTGAACCTCGGTGCCTCGCTGTTCGAACGAGACCTGGTCCATCAGCAACCTCATGAGGTGGATGCCTCGTCCGTGCTCCGCTTCGAGATTTTCGACTGTCAGGAACTCAGGAACGGTGCGCACATCAAAGCCTTGACCCTGGTCTGAGACGATCAACGAAATCCCCTTCCCGATCTTGCAGCGGCAGCGAACGTGAACTAATTTGTGAGTATCCAGCCGGTTGCCATGAACAACCGCGTTGCTCAGAGGTTCCCGGAGCGCCAGTTCCACGGCATGTTCTTCGCCCGTGATGCAATGCGACCCTTCGATGAGCCGCATCAGCCGTTCCGCCAGCGGCGAGATCGCGTTGACCTCGCTTCGTATCCAAGCATCGATTTCCAGCAACGAACCTGTGCGTCGGCCGGCAAACTCCGCATGAAAATCTGCTGGCCTGCTAGCGATCTGTGCTGGAACCATGGCAATCGCCTCACGCCAGGGAGAAACGCACGGCGAGTGCCAAACGTTGGTGAGAATCAGAAGCAAGCGAAGTTGTTGATCTTTTGAAGGATCGCGGGCTAAGCGAGCACGCCATGCGTCCCGCTGCCAACGCGGCTCTGCCGCATTTGTGGTAATGTGCCCGTTTTTTGGCACGCGATAGAACGTGCAGGGAGAGCGCTTCGAAGCGGGGGAGATTGAAAATGCAGCCCGGTCAGGTTAGGCGGTTCCGCGCTTGATTCCGAGCTTACGAATTCGATGTTGCAGAGTGGATCGTTTCATTCCAAGCTGCCCTGCAGCGCCTCTCGGGCCGGCCACAACCCAGTTGGACCGCTCCAAGGCTTCGAGGATCCGCAGGCGTTCCGTCTTCTCCAGAACGTCGCGAAGAGCGGCATTGTTTTCGGAATTCGGAGCGGCGGCCTTCTTCTCCGGAAAACCAGCCGGCTGCAATTTCAAATCGGCAACATCGAGGTTAAGCACAGGCCCTGTCGAAATAATGACAGCTCGTTCGATCATATTCTGGAGTTCGCGTATGTTCCCGGGCCACTGGTATCGGCGCAACGCGTCCATCGTCGCGGATGGAACCGTGTCAATCACCTTGTTCATGCGCCTGCAGAATTGCTGCGTAAAGTGGCGGACGAGCAGCGGAATATCCTCCTGACGCTCCCGCAAGGGTGGGATGTGTACGGGAAAGACGTTGATGCGAAAAAACAGATCGGACCGAAACTTCTGCTCCGCCACCATGGCTTCCAAGTTGCGGTTGGTAGCAGCAATCAGACGCGCATTTGTGCGGAGAGTCTTCGAGCTTCCCAGCCTTTCGAACTCGCGCTCCTGCAGCACGCGAAGAAGTTTCGTCTGCAATTCGAGAGGAATTTCCCCAATTTCGTCCAGAAAAATCGTTCCGCTATCGGCCACTTCGAAACGTCCGATGCGCTGCGCGATCGCTCCTGTGAATGCGCCTTTCTCATGCCCAAAGAGCTCGCTTTCGAGCAAGCCAGTCGGGATCGCCGCGCAATTCAGCTTTACGAAGGGCTTCGAGCGTCGCGGGCTCAAATCATGAATGGCCCGGGCAATCAGCTCTTTGCCCGTGCCTGTTTCGCCATAGATGAGCACGGTGGAATCAGTCGGCGCCACCGTCCCTACTTGTTTTAGGACTCTGCGCAAAGCAGGACTGCTCCCGATGATCTGCGCAAAATTCAATTCCGCGCGAATTTCGTCTTCCAAATAGAGTTTTTCCCTGGAGAGCTGATCCTTTAACTCGCGAATTTCGCGGAACGCAAGCGCATTTTCCACGGCCAGGGCAATCTGATTGGCAATCTGGCCCAGAAAATGGATATCGTCCTCGGTGAAGGCGTCATCGCGCAGCCGGCCCAGAACTAGGACGCCAATCGCGCGATTTTGCCTGACCAATGGCAAAAAGCAGAACGCCTTCAGACCCTCACGAACCGCGATCTGCACGATCGGCGCGACTGGGTCATTGACCCAACCGGTGAAGGGACTCCGGATTGTCAACGGCTTCATGGTCCGAAACGTTTCGCCAGAGGGTGATCTCTCTATCGAATAACTCATTTCTTCTCGGAGGAACCCTTTGCCCTCGGGGAAGTCCAGTACGTAAAGCCGCAGCCTTTCTTTGTCTTGGGAATCCGGAAGCGACAAGCCAGCGTAATCGCACTGCATCACGCGCCGAAGATGCCTTGAGATGGCGCGCAACACTTCGCGCAGCTCGAGATTGGAGACAACCTGATTAGTGATGTCGAGAAGCAATTGCAGACGTTCGTTCTTGGTCTGCAACTCCTCCGAAGCTCTTCGCAATGCCGTGAAATTCAACGCGTCATCAAAGGCCAGCGCGATCTGGTCCGCTACTTGAGAAATGAACTTGACTTCTTCCTGCGCGTAGGTGCCAACCTGCTTGCTGCAAAAAGCGATCACGCCCAGTTTGCGATGCGCTGTCGTTAACGGGAGCGCACAAGTGGACTGAATCTGAAGCCTCTTCAACGTTGCTTGCAGCCGGCCAAAGCGTGACTCCAGTTCGTCCGTCGACCTCAGTAAGGGCTGTTGGTGTTCGTAAACCCAAGATGTAACGGATTCTTCTGGCGTTAGCTCGTCTTCGGGAACGATCGCCAATCGACTCGCCACGTCAATGAAAATCTTTCCTTCGGGCGCGATCGCCGATCGGCTCGCCGCGTCAATGAAATAGTCCTGACACGTTCCAGAGTTTTGGTCACGAAGAGACACGCCAACGAAGTCAAACTGCACTACCCTGCGCAGTTCGTCGACCAGAACGCCAAAAAGGTCTTGAGGATGGCGGTTGGCCCCGATCGCTCGTGACACGCGCATGAGCGCTTCGTAGCGCGTGGCAAGATCCGGCGTTGTAATGAGTTCCGAGTCGCTGCTCAAGACGCCACCGTCATCACTCTGAGTGTTCAACTCTTAGATGCCGGGCACCAATCGTTGGCTACGCCCGGGCAGCTCTCTCGCCAAGGAAGCTCAACAGTTCGGCATTGACTTCCTCTGCGTGGGTCCAGGTGATGCAGCGTGGACCGCCTTTCACGACGTGCAGACGAGCGCCTTTGACGAGCTTGGCGGTGCGCTGTCGGGCAGGACAGATCAGCTGGCTTTAGGACCAATTGGCTTGCGCTAGGATCATCTTAGGACCAAAACGAGGGTTTGATGAGTCCAAATTCAAGTGCCTGGCCGTGTAAGGCCAATCGGATGATCAAGAGTTATGGAGCGGGCGATGGGAATCGAACCCACGTCCGAAGCTTGGGAAGCTTACAATTTAACTCAAAAAACGCTGGATTGGCGGCATTTTTGCGATTTTCGGAACGCCCTAATTGGAAAATAATGGAAAATGGAAAACGGCCCGCTCGTGGTGAGCGCAAACTTCTGCAATCCGTTCGACGACCGGGCGCTCTCCAAGAACGCATTTCCGCTTTTCCGGCTTTGTCCAACCGCGAGTCACATACATCCAGATTTCCCGCTTCTTTTCCATTTACTGGACACAAGCGCGTTTGTCGTTACCTATCTGGCGGTCAATTTCCGGTTTCCCGGTCACCCTACTAGAATCCGGACTTGCTACCTGCATGCGACGAGCTTTGGCCCCGTTCCTTCCTCCATCCGCATTGTGGCAGGTTGCGCCGCGTCGTAGACGATGACCGACAAGACGTAGCGAAGCGTCGATCCGGTGACCACCGCCCGCATCGGAGTACCGCCAGGAAGAGCGAGCGTCTCGCCTTTCCGGAGCTTGACGGCACGCGTCGGCGTTTCGTAGCACGCCTCGCCTTTAATCACATAGATCGCTTCGACCCCGGAATGATGATGAGGCAAAGAGTACATTCCGGGCGTGAACGCCGCTGACAAGACCTGCATTGCATATTTCTGGGCGTGTGGCAGCGGCAGTGGTCCCACCTCTGTTACATGCCGGCCACCGTGGTGGTCCGAGGCCTGCGACTCAATGGTCATGAGCCAGGATGCGCCTTCAGCCTCGAAGGCGATGCTTGCAGGGCTAACTGCTTTGCGGGCGCGCTCCGCAGAATCAAAGCGATCGATATGCCAGAACAGCGGCTCCTTCAGGCCACCTGGCAGCAATTTGTTTTCAATGATGCTGCAACCAAGCTCACCTCGCCGCTCAGGTGAGTTCTCAACGCAGGTAGATGCCAGTTGCGCAGATACCATATTCGCCCTCACTAGTGAGAGCAGCATCACTGCGATTGCGCAACATGCCGCGTGCGTTTTCATTGGGTAAGCCAAATTGGAATTGTGCGCCCGCAACGGTCGTTTCGCAAGGTCCACGCACGCAAATACGGGGGGCGACCATGCTGCGCTCCGGGTGGATTGTGCAATCCTTGCCTAATGCCTTACGTCAGAGTTCCCCGTGATCCGATCAGAATCGGCGTTGGCAGCGTTGGTGGGGTATCGGCCCTACAGCAGGCCTGCACGTCCGGCCCATCTGGCGATAAAGCTCTTAAGAAAAGCTGCAAATTCATCCGCGCCAGGCGGGAGTCTCTTTCCGCGATTGCTAATCAAATGAAGATTCATTTCGACTACAGGATTGATCAATCGGCTCATCACGATTTTTCGGTTGCGGCACGCTGCCATTCCGAAGGACGGAATAATAGCTATGCCTTCATCGGCTTCCACCATCGCGATCTGGGTATCGAGCAAATTGATAAATACAGTCTGCGTCGGGGCAATCCCCGCTTCCGCCAGATGCTTGTTAATAATCTTTTGTATGGGGCTGTGAGGATACAGCGAGATTAACTTCTCGCCTTTCAGAGCGGACCACGTGATTGATGCGCGACGAAACGCAGGATCTTTATCGGGGTGAATCACAATCAGGGGAGAACGCAGAAAGGGTGTAAGCCGAATGCCCGGGCCGCGTGCAAACGTACCAAGACCCATATCGAGCTTTCCCGCTTCTACCATTTGCCGGACGGTGGTCAGGCTGGCGTCAAACAATTGGATCCGTAGATTGGGCTGCTGAGCGCGGAATTCTTTAATGGCTTGAGTAACGATATTCGCGGAGATCAACGGCGGCGCACCCAAAGTTAATGACTGGCCGGCGTGGGTCGCTGAACGTCCGATGCGCGCAGTCGCTGCGTCCAGATCGGCCAAACATCTCCGGGCAACACCAAGAAACTCGGTGCCGTACGCGGTCGGCGCAACATGGCGCGTGGTCCGGTCGAATAGGCGGAACCCGAGCTGCGTTTCCAACTCTCGTATCAGGACGCTGAGACCAGATGGGGTGATGAACAGGGCCCCGGCGGCCCGCGAGAAGTTCCGGTGCTGTGCCACCAGAAGAAAAGCCCGGAGCTGTCGCGAGGTAAAGTCCATTATTAACCAAGACTCATCAATAATTGAATTATTTGAACTTGTATCACAAAGCGCCCTGGAATTAAATAGCCACAATGTGACGGGAGCTCCGAGATGGGAAACCTTTTCAGCGATGTAACATGCAAACCGGATATGGCTGCCGCTGCCCTCCAGCGCGACGACCAGTCCGCTCTCGCGGCGCGACTCACACCGGTTCAATGGCTGATCTGCGGAATTGCGTGCCTCGGTTTTGCGTTCGATCTGTACGAGACACTGATGACCGCGCTGATTGTGCGGCCCGTTCTCTCGACTTTGGGAAATTTGAGAAGCGGCACTCCTGAATTCAATTTATGGGTCGGCCTGTTTTTCTTCCTGCCCGGTGTGGCCGGCGGCATCTTTGGTCTGCTGGGCGGATATCTGACCGATCTGCTCGGAAGGCGCCGCGTGTTGGTCTGGAGCATCTTGCTGTACGCGTTCTCGGCATGCGCCGCCGGTTTCGCCACATCATTGCCGCTGCTGCTATTCCTGCGTTGCACCACATGGATTGGTACCTGTGTCGAACAGGTGGCGGCAATCGCGTGGCTTGCTGAACTCTTTGCGAATCCTAAGCAGCGCCAGTCCGTGCTTGGCTACACGCAGGTTGCCTTTGGCTTCGGAGGCATGATGGTTACCGCCGCCTACTACCTGGCCGTAACATACGGCGAGCACTTTCCTGCAATCTACGGCGCTCACGAGCCATGGCGCTACACCTTGCTATCCGGGTTGATTCCCGCGATCCCATTGGTACTCGTTCGGCCGTTTTTGCCGGAATCTCCGATCTGGGGGGAAAAGAAGGCCAGAGGGACCTTGAAAAGGACCAGCGTCAAGGAATTGTTCCGGCCGGCATTACGCAAGACGACGCTGTGGGTCACGCTAATGATGGCGTGCAGCTTCGCCTTGCCGTTTGGTGCACTTCAGCACACGCCCCGGATTATTCCGGGCCTGGTGTCCGCTCAGAAGCTCGCGCCTCGGCAGGTGGAGCAAACAGTGAGCCGTGTGTACATGGTTCAGGAACTGGGGTCGCTCGCGGGCCGCTTGGCGTTTGCTTTTGTCGTTGTCTATTTTGTCAAGCAGAGAAAGCTCTTGCGGGTTTTCGTCACCCCGGCGACCATCGTCTTTTCTGGTGTCTTCTTCTATGCTGCAACGCACAGCTTGACCCTGCTGATACCTTCCATTTTCTGTGCGCAGGCACTTTTCAATGGCGTAATGAGCTTTTGGGGAACCTACTTGCCCAGGATTTATCCGACCCATGTGCGAGGAACGGGCGAGAGTTTTGGGTACAGCATTGGCGGCAGGGCCATCGGTATATCCGCGGCTCTCCTAACAACAACGCTTTCGAACGTTTTGCCCGGTGGCAGTTCTGCTGCGCGATTGGCTCATTCTGCAGGAACCGTTGCGATCTGCGCGCTCGCCGTTCTTCTTGTCGGCAGTTTTTTATTGCCGGAGCCCCAAGGTGATCGGTTGCCGGAGTAACTCAACATTGGATCGTCGCGGCTAATTTCAGGTGCCGTAATTCCTAAGGAGGATTCATGAAAATTAAAAGCACTGGCGCACCAGTTGATACCACAGTTCCGCCCTATCTCCTCGACAATGCCGGCAGAGAAGCGCCAGCACGATTCGGTGCACTCTCCGCGATGTTTGACACAGGTACGATCCGCCATTTGGAAGAGCGAGGCGTCGCTCGAGGCTGGCAATGCTGGGAAGTAGGTGGTGGCGGCGGATCAATCGCCACTTGGCTCGCTCGGCGCGTGGGTCTAGCCGGCCGCGTGCTCGCCACCGACATTGATCCGCGTTTTCTCGAGACTCTGAAGGTGCCCAATCTCGAAGTACGTCGCCACGATATCGTTAGCGATCCACTGCCGGAAGAAACCTTTGATTTGATCCACGCGCGTTTGGTGCTGGTGCACCTCCCGCAGTGGCAAAAAGTGCTGCAGCGGTTGATCTCGGTCCTCAAGCCTGGAGGTTGGTTGCTGGATGAGGAATTTGATTCCGAATCTGTTCCACCGGAACCTTCCACGAGTCCTGGCGAGGTTTTTCTAAAGACCCACGAGGCCATGGCGCAATTAATGAGGGATCGCGGCTTTGATCGATATTATGGGCGGCTTCTGTTCGGACGTTTTCGCGCCCTAGGCTTGACGGAGGTCGGCGCCGAAGCCCGGATGTTCATGATGCAATCTGGTTCCGCCGGCGCCGCTCTCCTGCGCGCCAATTATGAACAGCTTCGTGGAGCCCTGGTCGACTCCGGCTACGTTACGGAACGAGAATTCCAGGATGACCTTTCCCGCCTGGATGATTCCAGCTTCATGATGCCCTCATCCATGATGTGGGCAGCTTGGGGCCGTCGAGTGAGCACTTGATTGTTGTCCCAGCAGTTGTACGGGGAACCGAATCGGGCACAAGTTGACTGATATTCGCCGGTGGTCGGAATCTATCCTGCGCCCTCTCGGTCCAGAAACCCTCATGGATGATTCCAGGCGAGTGGTCGACTACTCTTACCTAATCGCGTTACCTCAGAGTAGCACTCGGGCGCCATCCTCAAAGTGGCAAGGCGGACCGCATTTTTGGTCAGCCAACTAGAACGGAAAGACGTTTGTTCGACTTGAAGATGCGGGGGTTACAATCAACACGGTTATCGCCGGGTTCGCGGCCGACGACTTTGTCTTCGGCAGAAATATACGACAGACCCATTTGTAATTGTGAGGCAACAACGGTGCGAACGAATAATGCGGAGGAAGGTGCCATGAAACGAGATACGGAAAACGAAACCCCCGAAACCCGTAATCTTAGCCGACGGGAGGTACTCGGCCTCATTGGGGCAACAGCAGCCGCTTCGCTTGTTGGAGGTGCAGGTGAACAATCTGCCTCAGCGCAGCAGACGAGTGCGCCTACTCAAAACATGAGAAGCCGGATTGTCAAGCTCGATGCTAAGCCCGAACCGATTGCGATTGATAGCGCAAGGACTGCGGTAATTGTCGTCGACATGCAGAATGACTTCGGCACCAAGGGCGGCTTGTTCGACCATGCTGGATTTGATATTTCCATAATTCAAAAAGCCATCGGCCCCACTGCAACTGTCCTGGCCTCGGCTCGCCACGCGGGCCTCAAGATTATTTATCTCAAGATGGGTTTTCATGCCGATCTCTCGGACCTAGGTTCTAAAGGATCTCCGAACCGGATGCGGCACCTGCTAGCGGGTGTCGGAAAGACCGTTCATGCTCCTAACGGAACGGAAAGCCGAATTCTGATCCGAGACACCTGGAACACGGACATTGTTCCGGAACTCAAGCCGCGGAACGACGATGTTGTCATCTACAAGCATCGATTCAGCGGCTTCTATCAAACCGATTTGGATGGGATTCTCAAACAACTGGGGGTCAAATACCTTATCGTTACTGGGTGTACTACAAGCGTATGCGTGGAATCGACCATCAGAGACGCCATGTTCAGAGACTACGTGTGTGTGTTGCTAGCAGACTGTACAGGCGAGGTGGTCGGATCCGATTTGCCAAGAAGCAATCACGAAGCATCCCTCTTCCTTATCCAACAGCGATTCGGCTGGGTTTCAGCATCGGAAGAGTTTATAAAAGCCCTTGGAGCGCAACCAATTACCGCAGCTCAAGAACAGCGGTGGAGAATCGCATAGTCTCGATTTTCGGATCTGAGCCCACAGTCAGGCCCAAGTACCGCATGCAGCCGAGGGTTCCGGGCGTATGGTCTACCCGGAAGTAATCCAGGTTGCGACAGGGGGATCGGTACCGTCCAGTCGGCTTGTAGGAATTGATTTTCGTGCTTGGCATCGATCCAAACAGCGTTTTTCAAGACCGTTGTACGGGAGAAACAGCGGTCAGCACGAAGCGTGGATTTGAATCGTCGACCTCCCGGTGCAGTGCAGGAGATATCCGATGTCGAATCCTGCATCTGAAGCCTTGCGGGCTTCCGATCTTGACGACGACCGGGGATCGAATCTTCGAAGAATCTGTTTAACTCGCTTGTTTGCAATGCTTGCGAGATTCGACCGGAAAAGCGTGACCGACATTTCTTGAAAAAAAAGCAGGGATTTGCGGAGATTTGGAAAAAATGGAAAATGAGGCAGCGGCCTAAGCGCTTTGTTTTCTGGAGCGGGCGATGGGAATCGAACAGAACACCCACCGAATTCTGAATGATTTCAGTAGGTCGAGCCAATTCAAAAACGCTTCTTATGCTGATCACAAATGACTTAGGAAGGTTTGGAACACAAACTGCCGCTTTCTGCCGCCTCGTGATCCCCGCAAGTGCTTACATTTCAATGGATTGGTTTCGTTGGGACGTGGGATACAATCCCATAACCTCGACCTAAGTTTGTACAGGGCATCGTCTCCTTCCCAAGCTCGCGCGTTCTTCGCTCAAAATGGAATTACTTCCGAATAGCCCGGCCACAATCGATAGCCTCGGAGTCAGGGCTGTGGCAGGTGCTTAACTAAGCTTCAGAATTCTCGACGCATTCTGGTAAGAGATCAGCTCTCGTTCAGCTGGCTTGATGTCTAGCGAGCTGAGAAAACCCGTGGTCCGTCCCATCCACCCGCTTTCCCGGATGAAATAGTCGGTACCCAAAACCAAGTGCTCGATCCCGACTAAGTCACGAGCGCAATTGAAAGCGCCGCGACTCCAGCCCATTGCGGTATCGAAATATAGCTTTTTCATGTACTCGCTTGGCGGACGAGAAATTTTCCATTCCGGCGTACGCAACGCGGGGATTTCATGCCCCAAGTCAATGCGATGGGCCAAATAGGGCAGCGTCCCTCCTAAATGCGCAACGACAAGCACAACATTGGGAAACCGCTCGTAGAGTCCCCTCGTAATGAGCCGCGTAACTGCCAGTGTCGACTCGTAAGGAAACGAGAAAATCGGCGGCTGCTCTGAATCCTGGTAACAGGGGGAAAGCAGCGGATGAAGGAACACTGGCACGCGGCGCTTGTCAGCCTCGTGCCAGAATTCCTCGAACTGCGGAGCATCCAGGTAGTGACCGCCGATGTTCGAGGTGATGAACACGCCGACGAAGCCCAACTGGTCCAGGCAGCGCGACATCTCTTTCAGCAATGCATCCATATCGTTGAAGGGAAGGTGAGCGAACGCTTTGAACCGCCTTGGGTAGCGAAGGCAGGAACCCGCAAGCCTATCGTTCACCAGCCGGCAAAGTTCGGGGAGATGGTCATCGAGGGCAGTGTAGAGTGGCGGACAGGAAAGGACCTCAACATCTACCCCAGCCGCTTGTATGTCCTTGATCCTCAGGGAATCATCCCACGCGGGGAGGGGCGTACCAGCGTGAATTGCATACGGCCCGCGTACCGGATCCTCTTTGTAGTGAATTATTTCTGGGTAGTACTTTCCTAGTGAACGCAAAAGCTCGGCGGGAAAGGCGTGACTATGGAAATCGATCCTGCGTGTTTCTGTGCTGACGGAGCTCTCAGGGACTTGGGCCGGTAATGATTCCAGGGCCAAAGATGCAGCCACCGCGCCGCCTGTCCCAATTCGGAGAAAATCTCTTCGATTAACGGACATGTCCTCCTCCTTCAACTCGAGAGGTTCTGATTTAGTGGCGAAGTATTCTGTTCGGGCAGAAGAAACGCAATGCCCCTAGGGCTTCCTTGTGTGTGGCGAGTTTATCCCCTAGTGCGCAACGACGACGATTTTCTTGGTATCTAAATACCGCAAGCTGGCTGGTGAAAATAACGAGTGCTATATTGCGTGTATGAAAGGGGATGGAGTGGAAAAGGCCAGGCGGGCGTCATCGCCGATTCGTTTCGGAATCTTCGAAGCCGATCTCGCAAGTGGAGAGCTCCGCAAGCACGGCGAGAAGATAAAGCTTCAGGACCAACCATTCCAAGTTCTGGCGGCCTTACTGGAGCGCCCGGGCGAGTTGGTGACGCGCGACGAACTCCAGCAGAAGGTCTGGGCTTCAGATACTTTTGTCGATTTCGAGCGAGGCCTGAACAAAGCGATTAACAGGCTCCGCGAAGCCTTGGGGGACTCGGCTGAAAATCCAGCCTTCATCGAAACACTACCTCGGCGGGGCTACCGTTTCATTGCCCAAGTCGAAGCGAGCATTCGTTCCATCGCTGTCCTTCCGCTCGATAACCTTTCCGGGGACGCGAACTTAGAGTATTGGGCTGACGGCATGAGCGATGAACTGATAAATCATCTCGCGAAAATCACTGGACTCAAGGTCATTTCACGAACCTCCATCATGGGCTTTAAGCGCAGACGTGAACCTTTGCCGGACATCGCGCGACAGTTGAGCGTTGATGCCCTCATCGAAGGATCTGTCATGATCTCCGGCCAGCGGGCTCGGATCAGAGT
Source organism: Acidobacteriota bacterium (assembly GCA_003223215.1). Classification (GTDB taxonomy): domain Bacteria; phylum Acidobacteriota; class Terriglobia; order Acidiferrales; family UBA7541; genus Acidiferrum. The sequence continues at coordinate 86,788 of QHYH01000098.1, read as the reverse complement.
CCAACTCATCCATGCTGCCAGCGATTCGCACCTGTGGGCGGAAAGTTACGATTGTGAGCTGAGTGACGCACCTAGATTGCATGTGCGCGTCGCGCAGGACATCGCCCACCATGTGCGGTCACGGCTGATTCCGAAAGGCAGGGCGCCTTCGCCCGGAGGCCATCTGGTTTCGGCCACCGCCTATGAAGCCTACTTGAAAGGTCGGTTCTTTTGGAACAAGCGAACGGAGGCGGACCTGATTAAGAGTGCCGAGTATTTCAAGCAGGCAGTCAGCTTGGAATCAACATACTCGTTAGCCTACTGCGGCTTGGCCGATTCCTACATCATGATGGGGGTTTTTGCCTTGTACCCTCCGCATGATGTTTACCCTCAAGCACGAATAGCCGTTGAGCGAGCATTGGAGCTTGATAGAAATCTTGCTGAGCCACACGCCGCTCTGGCCATGATCCGATTGCAGTACGACTGGGACTGGACAGGTGCAGAGCAGGAATTCCAGAAGGCGATCGAGCTGAATCCCAACTATTCCGTAGTCCACCAGTGGTATGCATATCTATTGGCAGTTCTGGGACGGCACGAAGAGGCGCTCGCGGAAGTCCAGAGAGCCCGTGAGATAGACCCTCTCTCGCTCCCGATTAATGCCTTTGTCGGATTCATACACATGAAATCGCGACACTGTAGTGAGGCAATTGATGCGTGCCGCAAAGCGATTGAGCTCGACCCCCCCAATCCTTTCGGGCACTGGATGCTTGCGCGCGCCTTTGACGCCTGCGATCAATTTCACGAGGCCCTTGTCGAATCGGAGAACGCTGCCACTGTTTCGGGGGGTAGCCTACCCTACGTGGCACATCTTGGATACGCACACGCAAGGAATGGCGATAGGGCCAAGGCGGAACAAGCTCTTAGTGACTTGATGGAATTGTCGGGTCAAAAGTATGTCAGCCCTTACGACTTCGCCGTCATCCACGCGGCTGTTGGCAACAATGACGAGGCCTTCAAATGGCTTGAGAAAGCCTACGAACAGAGAACTTCGAGACTCACCGAACTTGCCGACCCCGGCTTCAAGGCTTTGCGAGCCGACCCCAGATTCCAACCGCTCAGAAGGTGTATCGGACTCCCTTAGTAATTCGCTGGGACCATTTTCACGTCCCGCCCGCATCCTGCGGACCGCTCCCGCGCACTCCGGACGGATTGTCGGCAAGAACGAAGACGCTAACAAGAAGTAATCCCGTTTCTTCCCGGGTAGAGAAATCTACAAACCGCAAAACACCGAATTTCTGAAAGATAAGAGCTTTTGGTGCCACCCTTGAGGCTCTATTCTTTCTTATTGCCGCCTTTTGCCGCCTCGACACATCGCTAAGTTATTGGTGGAAAACAAGGTAACTGGAGCGGGCGATGGGAATCGAACCCACGTCCGAAGCTTGGGAAGCTTGCAATTTAACTCAAAAGACGCTGGAATGGCGGCATTTTTGCGATTTTCGGAACGTCTTAATTGGAAAATAGTGGAAAACGGAAAATGGAAAACGGCCACCTCGCGGTGGGGACAAACGTCTCGGAAAGCGGCGGTCTCCAGGCTTTCGCGGGCGCACTCGGGCCGGACCAAACGCCCATAGTTGCGGGGGCCTTCAACGATCCGAACTTGCTGATCCTTCCATTTCGATTTGAACTGATTCGGCGTGATCCCGAGCAGCCGGTATCTACGAACAGTCCCCAAAGTTCTTCACAGATACGACCGAGCCAAATTGACTCTGGTCCGGCTCATTCATAGAATTTTGTAGGAGGAGCGTTACTGCTGTTATGTCTGCTGAATTGAGTTCCGGCGGCAAACATTCATTGCGCCGCTTTCTTGATGACCTCGTGTGGAAACATTTTTTTGACGATGTGCGGCTGGAAGAGCCGGGCGTTACCCAATACGTCTCCAAAATGCTTGTCGATTTCGTCGACGTCGGCAATCTCTATCGCCTTCAAAATGCTCAGGGAAAGAGGCTTGAGGACGTGGGGGAAATGCTCATCGAATCGAACCCCATGCTCGAAGCCCCATCTTTCGACCGGGAACGCGCCGTGCGCAAACATGTGGGGGACTACACTCTGTTTATGACCGGTCTGTTCCCGGAGAGCGTCGCAAAATCCCACCAAACGAAGCGACCTCGCCTCGATGCCTTCGTCGACTTCGTGCAAGCCGGCAAGGAGTCCTATGCAATTGTGTCTTCGTTCGATCAATTCGAGTATCGGGATGAGGCGCCGCTCTTTAGGAGTCTGTCAGAGAATTTCGAAACCTGCGTGGTCGGACTCAATTTCGTGAAGCAAGATTTAGAAGAGTTCCAACGCGAGTACTACCAGCGAGTCAAGGACATCCTCGGTGAAAGCGGATGACAATGACGCCGGCTCAGCTTGAATGATAAACGAGGATCAGGATCACTTAGGTATTGCAGAACCACCTAGAGAGCCGGGCTTTCCGCCCGGCTCATCGTGTGGTTTGATTCCTAGTTAAAAGCGAAAGCGGAAGCCCGTCGAAACGCGCAGATTGTCCTGCACTTTACGACCTGCCGTCGGAACCTCACGAAAGTCCGTAAGCAGATAGTCCACTTCGCCGAGCCTCAGGCTCATGTGTTTAGTGGCAGCTATATCGAGGCCTCCTCCTGTCGCCATCGCGAAAGAATTCCGCGATCCGGGGACGCTGAAACCGGTCCCGCCCGTCGCGTGGGCCACGCCGAAGAGACCCTCCGCGAACGGCGTAACACGTCGGTAGCTCGGCAAGTAGACTCGCGGGCCGAACAGGTAGGTTCCGAGACTGGAATCAAATCTGTCCATGTGGTACCCGCTGAAGTCTCCGATAATCCCGAACCAACTCTTGGGATTGAGGACCACGGATGCAGTGCCTCCATGAATGTTGAAATCAGGTGAATTGGATGTCGCAGGATTGGCGCGGATGTACGAGTAGCCTAAGGATACATCCGTGGTTGTTCGTTCCTGTGCCGAACTGCTCAGACACAGGAGAAGGGACATCAAAGCGAGATACGCAAGCTTACGCATATCAAGCAACCTCCAGCTTCAAGTTTTTTGAACGTTCCGTGAGGCAGAGGAACTGTCTCACGGCCGTAGCGCGCCAAAGATTTAATGGCAGTAGCTACCACCCAATACGATGCACATTTTTGGTGACGTTGTCCATCGCAGGTCAAAGACCGGCGGGCCGTTGGCTAACCTAACGGAGGTGAGTTGCGCCCTTTAGGTCCGAAACGGCGAGAACAACGGAGGCCTTCTTGGCACCTTGGAGGGCCGTTCCCCAACTCGAATTGATGTTAATTCCCTTGCGAGCCAGCCTGCCCGTGAAGTAGCCCAAAGCCCCAGCGACATTCGGCAATTCTTCCAGCAACACATCCGCTTCCGTATAGCCCAGTCCGGCCGCACTCAGAGCCTTCTTGCCCTTGCGTACATTGTCTACCACGACATGCACAAAACCGTTTTGCCCGATGGTTCCGCAATGGAAGGCAACGATGTTGATCTTTGCATCGCCTAACACTCTGGCGACGTAGGAAAGAGTTCCTGGCCGATTCTCGCAAGTGACAGTCAGCAATTTCACCTTGGGCATTTTGAACCTCCACCGCTGATCGTCCCGAGGTGATAGACGTAGGAATTACGAGGACGGGCCGAGCCCGATCTGTTTGGCTTCTTCAACACTTAATAGTGTGCGATCGCACAAGCCATATCCCGTCTCACGGGCCAGCAGATTGCGCTGATGTTTAGCATCAGCAACCTCCTTTGCCTCTGATGGACTCAGCAGAGAACCGTCACAATACCCATTTCCTGTTTTGCAGGCCAGGATGTTTCTGTGGTGCTCCGCATCACTGACCTCTCCCGCTTCAGAGGAACTCAGCAATTGGCGATTACAGAGACCATGACCCGTCTGGCAGGACAGCAGATTGCGCTGGCGCTCGAATTCGGCAACTTCTGTTACCTCCGAGGGGTTTAACAAAGAGTGATCGCACTCGCCAAACCCGGTCATGCAATTCAGGAGGTTTCGCTCGTGGTCAATTCTTGCAACTCTCTCTGCCTCGGACGCGGTCAACTGGGACTTATCGCAAATCCCGATAGTCGTTTCGCAGGCCAGAAGGTTCCGCCGATGCTGCGCGGACGCTATCTCCTTAGCCTCTGACTCCCTGAGCGCGTTATGATCGCATTCGCCGTATCCGTCCAGACACTTCCACAGGTTTTGATTGTGGCGCATATCGGCAATTTGCTTGGCCTGAGCGCTTCTCAATGCTGAGAGGTCGCAGGCCCCAAGGCCCGCAAAGGAATTACGCAGGTTCTCGCTCTTGCTGTCACCAGACGATTGAGAAAATCCGGGACACGCAAGAATCCCGAACAGCAGACAAACAAACATCGCGCGTTTCATCGTACCCTCCACATTCGCGGGCTGACACCTCAAGCGTTCGAGCATTCTAAGCAGCCCGTAACAGCGTTTTTGGTTTCGTTTGGCTGGAATATCGCGAGCAAGAGGGGACGCCGATCGATCACGACGCCCCTTCATGCCGAGACATCTCGTTAGTACATACCTCCGCCTGGGGCCCCTGCGGCGGCCGCGGCTTTCTTCTCTTCTTCCTTGATTTCAGCCACGAGCGCTTCCGTGGTGAGCATTAGTGCTGAGACGGAAGCCGCATTTTGCAGGGCCAGGCGTGTGACCTTCGCCGGGTCAATGACACCCATCTTCACGAGATCGCCATATTCGCCCGTCTCGGCGTTGTAACCGAAGTGCTCGTCCTTCGACTCGCGGATGCGACCAACGACAATCGCTCCCTCCACTCCAGCGTTCTGCGCAATCTGCCGGAGCGGTTCTTCCAAAGCGCGTTTGACGATGTTCACACCGATTTCTTCGTCGTCTTCGACCTTTAGCTTCTCCAGCGCCGGGATGCAGCGGAGGAGAGCCACGCCGCCGCCGGGAACGATGCCTTCCTCAACGGCCGCGCTGGTCGCGTGCATGGCATCCTCAACCCGGGCCTTCTTTTCCTTCAGCTCGGTTTCAGTTGCCGCTCCGACCTTGATCACCGCGACGCCGCCGACGAGCTTGGCAAGGCGCTCCTGCAGCTTCTCCTTGTCGTAGTCAGATGTGGTTTCCTCGATCTGGGTGCGGATCTGCTTCACACGCCCTTCGATGGCGCTGGTCTTCCCGCCGCCTTCGACAATCGTCGTATTATCTTTGTCGATGGTCACCTTCTTGGCCGATCCCAGGTCCTCCATTTTGACATTCTCAAGCTTGATGCCGAGATCCTCGGTAATGGCCTTGCCGCCGGTCAGAATCGCAATGTCTTCAAGCATGGCCTTGCGCCGATCGCCGAAGCCCGGAGCCTTCACCGCGCAGCATTGCAACGTGCCGCGCAGCTTGTTGACCACGAGGGTGGCCAGGGCTTCGCCTTCGACTTCCTCGGCGATAACAAGCAAAGGCTTGCCGACCTTGGCGATGTTTTCGAGCAAGGGAAGCAAGTCCTTCATCGAGCTGATCTTTTTTTCGTGGATGAGGATGCGTGCGTCTTCAAGCACACACTCCATGCGCTCCGGATCGGTGACAAAGTAGGGAGAGAGATAGCCGCGGTCGAACTGCATCCCCTCGACTACTTCCAGTTGCGTCTCCATCGTCTTGGATTCCTCGACGGTGATGACGCCATCCTTGCCGACCTTCTTCATGGCTTCGGCAATGATGCCGCCGATTTGTTTGTCGTTGTTCGCACTGATCGTGCCGACCTGCGTGATCATCTCGCCCTTAACGTCCTTGTGGAGCTTCTTGACTTCCTCGACGGCAACTTCGACGGCGCGCTCGATGCCGCGCTTGAGGGCCATCGGACTTGCGCCTGCTGCCACTGTCTTTACGCCTTCGCGGAAAATGGCCTGCGCGAGCACGGTTGCGGTGGTCGTGCCGTCGCCGGCAACGTCCGAGGTCTTGGAAGCGACCTCGCGCACCATCTGCGCGCCCATATTTTCGAGCGAGTCCTTCAATTCGATTTCCTTTGCAACGGTGACGCCATCCTTGGTGATGACCGGCGCGCCGAACTTCTTCTCAATCACTGCGTTGCGGCCCTTCGGGCCGAGCGTGATCTTGACGGCGTCCGCCAGGAGATTGACGCCCCGCAAAATGGACTGGCGGGAATGTTCGCCCGTCACAATCTGCTTTGCTGCCATGACTATTGTTCCTCCTCATGATTTTTCTAGTATTTTTTCAGACTCCCCCGGCGGCTTTCGCTCGCCAGAGAGAGGAAAGAGTTATCGTTTCCCGGAAGCCGCTTTGGCGGCCCGCTGCATCTTTCCGAGAACCTCATCTTCGCGAAGAATCAAGTACTCTTCATCTTCAATCTTGATTTCGGTGCCGCTGAACTTCCCGAAGAGGATGCGATCACCGACTTCCACATCCATGGGAATTCGCTTGCCTTCCTGCAGTTTGCCTGCGCCAACGGCTACGACCTCCCCCTCCTGCGGTTTTTCTTTAGCCGTATCGGGCACGATGATGCCACCCTTCACGGTCTCCTTCTCCTCGATACGCTTGACCACGAGTCGATCGTGGAGCGGTTTCAGTGCAATTGCCATTTCTCTCGAACCTCCTTTTGTTCTATATCCTTGATTAGGATCAAGACTGTCCGCCTCATGCAAACGCAAGTTCACGTTGCCACTGCGGCGTATAATCTGCCCGCGAAAACAGCGAGAGCATTGTTCTCACGTGGCGACGCATTTCCGAATGCGTGAGATTCGACGTTCGCACGTTCGGCTTGATGCGTCAGGGGCATCCCCTGACCCATGCGCCTCCGCGCACTCCGCCGAAATGCACATCTGTTGTTTGCATTGGCGACCAAACGAATGCGGAAAGGACGATTTCTTGTAAACATCGCTCTTAACCTCTGCATCAAAGAAGATTGTTGAATTGCCAAAGGAGGGCGCTAAGGCTACGGTTAGCACTCTCCCTTAGCGAGTGCCAATTCTACCCAAAACGCTTTTCTTGTCAAGTCTTTGACGTTTGGAGGGCCATCGTAAACTATTGAATATAAGTGCCTTAGATTGCTTGCAAAAGGCCCCAAATTTGCGATGCAAATTCGAGTATTCAGCAATACCGCCAGCGGAAGAGAGAGTTCTTGCGGACGCAGCAATTCGCAGACAACTTCTCTTTTTGCATCAGCTGACTCCAGTGCCCCGCTTTTGCAGTGAAGCCTGTTTCCCAACTCGAACCGGATAGACCTGCAGAACCTTTCGAGCGTCGTACGGATTGAAAAGGAATATGCGATTGAAGACTCCGTGGTCATCGGCAAGCACGTCGGCCACTCTCGATGCGACGGCAGCGAACTCAAATCCCGGAGTTCGCGCAGGCGTGTTGTACAAGAGTGCTTCGTCGCAGTAGTGACAAACGAGATGGAGTTCGTCGAGCGCATGCAGCACGTGCAGATTCTGGTCTTCGTAACGCTCCACCTTTGCCAAGATCCGGTCCACCGCCGCTTGTACCATCCACGATGGAGTGTAGGCTCCGCTGGCACCTTCGAACCCAATCCAGTTCTCTCCCACCAGCAGGAATTCCAATCTGCGGCGCGGAAAAAGCCACAGGCTCTCCAGATAGGAAGCGAGGACCGGAAATCCGATGAAGTCCTGAACTGGCGCTCCCTGCGGATGTTCCCATTCGGGATCGCTTAAGCCGTTCTCCCGCGCGAGGAACTCGTACAACTCCTCGCGAAACTGCGGCACATCTTCGGGTTTCACTCGCCGTGACTTCGGATGCAGCCAGACCCATCCGATTCGACCGGGCCTTGCATGATTGGCGCTCGCGATGATGTCAAGATAGCTGTCTTCAAACGACTCTCGCGCTTTGCCGGAGGCGACCTGCCCATGCTCCACCCATTTCGTGAGTTCCACGCCGATCTTCTTGCCTGACCTGGTCACGCACAATATGTCAGGCGGATCAGGTCCATCGACCGCACTGCCGATGGCGTCGCCCACAAATTCAGGAGCGGCGGCGAGAAAACCACGCCAAGCTTCTCTTTCGTCGTCTCTCAACATACGTATCGCCGTTTTCCTGACGGCCTTCGCAGACTACGACAACGACTGGCTCGTGCAAAACTCAACCACGCACTCCTCGGCCCAGAAACGCTCATTCCCGCCTTCGCTCGAAATGAAGGCGCAGTGCCCGCCATACTTGGGTGCGACCAGCGCAATAAAAGGATTCTCCTCAATTCCCGAATTGCGGAACGAAGCAATGGGCACGAGCGGATCGTCCTGGGCCGCGAGGATCAGCGTCGGCACGTGGATTTGCCCTGTCACGGGTAACGCACTCCCTCGATGATAATAATCGGAGGCGTCGCGGTAACCCCATTCCGGTGCCGTTATCGCGTCGTCCCATTCCCGCAAGGTCCGCGGCCGGAAGAACCGATCCGTGCGGTATCGTTCTGGAAACAACTCTGCTTTCCGCTGCATCGTGTTCCTCATGCTGCGAAGGAAGTACGATTCATAGACAAGGTTTCGCGGCTGGCCGCTGCCGTCCGCGCAGGACGCAAGGTCGAGACAAGGACAGACCGCACAGATTCCGCGCAGCTCTCGCGGCGCCCGCTCCGCAAGTTCGCCCGCCATTTTGAGGACGAGATTGCCGCCCGTGGAATAACCCGAAAAGAAGATTTCGGGCAGGTTGTCGCGTTCGATCAGTTCGTTAAGGACCGCCCGGAAGTCTCCCGAAAGGCCCGAATGGCAGAGCGTTGGCGTCAGATGTTCCGTCCCGCCGCAATTTCTCTGATTCATCCGCAGAACGTTGAATCCGGCCTGGTACGCCCGCTCGGCAATTCCCAGCATGTACGGCGACTCGCTCGAACCCTCCAGGCCGTGCACGAGCACCAAGGTGCCATGGCCGCGCCGCCTCTCTTGCCAGTGGCATTTCGCGAGAAGTCGCGTTCCCGGCTCGACCTCAAACAGACGGTTCGTGGCCGGCGGCAAGCTTGCGAAATCGCGCGGCCAGTAGGCCGCCGCGACGGTCGCAAGATGAGGATTCCGGAGCAGCGGGTGCGGATCAAATGGCCGTGCTCGAAACCGCGCTGTACGCTTGTAGGCCAGGCCTCCAGAATCCAGATTAGCGGGGATCGCGCTCATCTGCATTCTCTCGAAACACGGAATTCTTGGCGCTCCCCTTTCCTTGCACCTTGAACGAACTTCGTGCGACGCTTCCCGTGAGGCTGCAGCAACCTGTGGATACCGCTTCCTATCGGCCTCGCCATCATCGACAGCAGAAGGAAAAGACCTTGCCGCGGATCCGCGCAGGCCGACACATGATGAAGACAATGGGAGAGAATGTTGCGGGTGCGATCAGCGGCGTGGCGAACGCGGCCTTCGAGGAATTCCAGCCCCCAGGCCGTTGCCTCCACGAAATCCATGGAAAAAAGCGCTAACGAAAACAGAATCGCAGATGCCAGCGCAAGCAACAGAAGGACCGAGAACACGGCCTCAATAACGCTTGTTTTGGCCGCGAGAACCGCCGCGGCCAGCCCGAGCATCCATTTCCAAGCACCGCTCCCTTTCATGGCGCACATGACCTCCTCGTTCGCCTTTCGCTTCTCCTCCTCGCAGCTCGATCCATCGTCCGCCTAGGCTGGCACCTTGCCCGCAAGGAACACCGTGAGCAGGCCCCGATTCTCATCCTGCCGAAGAACCTTGAACACCACCTCTTGCCCCTTGCGAAGATCGGCCAAGGCCCGATGCAACCCGTTGAACGTGTCCACGCTGTTGTGATTGACCTCCACGATGACGTCGCCGGCCGCGAAGCCGATATCCTCAGCGAAACTGCCGGGCTCCACCTCCGAGACAAGTACGCCGCGCTGACCCTGCATTCCGAGATGCTGCGCTCGTTCCGAACTCAAAGTTTCCGCATGGAGGCCAAACTTCGCGGGAGAGTTCTCATCGGAGGGCTCTTCCTTTTCGTTCGCAGTTCCTGAAAAAACACGATCGCGCGGTTCGACCATGACATTGGTCCCCATTTCCTTGCGGTCCCGCATGTAATTGATTCGCACCATGCTTCCAACCTTCGCGTGTGTAATTCGGTCCACCAGGTCGTTCCCCGTTCTCACGGGATTCCCGTCCACTTCTGTAATCACGTCGCCCGGCTTCAGCCCCGCTCTCGACGCCGGACTTCCCGGTTCCACTCCTTCGATGACAATTCCGTAGGGAGCACCCAATTGCTTTAACACGATCGGATTTGTACTCTGTTCCTCCTGGAAGCTCACGCCGATTGAGCCACGCGTCACTTTGCCATGTTCAATTAAATCGTTGTACACATTCACGGCCGTGTTCGATGGCAGGGCAAACCCAACGCCTTGATATCCCGTGCTTTGCGTCACAATGGCCGTATTGATTCCGATGACTTGCCCGGCCATGTCCACCAGCGGCCCGCCCGAATTACCGGGATTGATGGCGGCGTCCGTTTGCAGGAAGTGTTGGAACTGTCCGCCGACGCCGCCACGGTCCTTGGCGCTGACGATACCGGCAGTCACCGTCGCCTTCAGCCCGAATGGGCTACCAATCGCGAGAACCCAGTCACCGACTTTGACACCGTCTGAATTCCCGAGTTTCGCCACGGAAAGATCCCGATTCGCATCGATCTTGAGTACGGCTAGGTCGGTTTCTTCATCGGTGCCAACAACCTTGGCGGTATAGTGCGCCGTGTCTCCATTGAGCTGGACTTGAATCTTCGTGGCTCCGTCCACGACGTGATTGTTCGTCAGAATGTAGCCCTTTTTGTCAACGACAACCCCTGATCCCAAGCTTCGCTCAGCGGTGGGTCCGCTCTCGGGAAAATCAAAAAAACGATTCCAGAAATCGTCAAACGAATCGTCAAAGCCACGCGGCCGTCGTGGCCTGCGGCTCGTTTTGTGAACTTGCGTCGTAGAAATATTCACAACGGCGGGTTCCACGCTTTGTACGATGGACGCAAAGGCACTCGAAAGATGAATGGGATCAGGAATAGCCAGCGGTGTGGCCGAATCTTTGTCGATTTTGGCTGCGACCGCTCCGCGCCCGGGAAGCACAGTCCCGATAAGCAGGCCACAGAGAAGCGTCACTGACAGCAAAACAGCAAATTCCCATCGATTCCGCCGCGCGACTCCACTGAATTCTCGAAGATCGATTCTCATGGCTTTTAACCTCCGCCCAAGCGTTCTTCTCCAAGAGTCCTCCGGTAGCTCACAAGCCGCCCGCGTGCGTCGCGTCAATGATCGCAGACGCTCCGCAGCATGGCTCAGCGACAGCCAGCGTTATTTAGGTTTGGATCGCGGTCAAACGACACGCGCTTTAAGATAACAAATACCGCCACTCAAGCCGTTTGGGCCGGCCCGGAGCCATGAGCCAGCTTGGCTCCGGGCCGGCCCTCGTTGCGAACCCATCCTTACTGTCGCACTCATTCGCTCTTATTCGCTTATGCAGCGATTTGCTTCGACAGCGGTGTGGTTCGAATTTCAATTCGCCGCGGCAATGCTGCAGCGGCAACGGGCGCGGTGATTTCCAGCACGCCGTTTTGATACTCGGCAGTGAGCTTGTCGGTGTCCACGCCTTCGGGCAACGTGAAGGTGCGCTCGAACTTCCCGTACGAAATCTCCTCGTGCAAGAAATCCACCTCCTTCGAGCTATGGCTCACTTTGCGCTCGCCGCTAATTGTGAGCGTGTTCCCCAGCGCCTGGATTTGCACTTCCTTGGGGTCGATGCCAGGAAGCGCGACACGACAGTGATACTTCTTACCGTCATTATCAACGAACGACTCGACTGCAGGAGCGAATGTGGTCGACGTGTTCGCGGTTCGTTCGCCACCGAACGGCCATCCGCTCATCATGCGATTAAAGATCTGATCAAAATCCCGCCGGAAATCGAACAGATCCTGAAAGAAACTATCGCGAGGAACAAGGTTGGTCATGACATACCTCCTAATCCAAATTTCTAGCCCCTCGGAGGAGGGAGCATGTTATGGCTCGGTCTGCTTTGACGCCTCCCGAGCAACCTGAGTTGCTTCATAGCAGGTTTTATTCCTCCTGTCAAGCTGCTCTTTAAGCGTCCTATTATCAGCATTATAGCATGAGTTTGGTAACTTGCAAACCGAAGTTGTACGAGGAACGCATACGATTCTTCGCAATTATCTGTTGCTGCCGCAAACTGTCTCGGCGCTAGCGGCTACGCGGCCAACCGAAGAAGAAATCATCTTCCAGCGCTCGCAACATTTCTTCGATGAACTGGAAGGTTTCCAATGGAGAGCGCCAGAATGGCCCGCGGCTCGTCGCATAGTTTCTCGTGGAGTAAGTCACTGGAGCTGCGCGGAGTGGCCCGATCCGACTGGGTACTGGCCTGCTGAAATTCGTGAGAGTTCGGTCGTACTTGGCCCTGCGAAGCGCGATCGATTAAGGTTTCGTAGGCTTCAGCAAGCTCGCGAAACTTTTCGGGCGATGATCCGGTGCCTACATCAGGATGATAGCGGCGGGCAAGTCTGCGGAAGGCAGACCGAATCGTTCCGTCGTCCGAATTATCGGGAACACACAGCACTTCGTAATAGTTCATGGCCGCACCGTGCCAGCCAAGGTCCGCGTCAATTATAACCCGCGTCCGAACTACCCCTCAAGGCCTGCGCTGTGCGGACTGGGGCGGATCAGTTCTCACCGCAAGGCCCGGCCTTCGCGGGATCGGTGCTGCCATCCACGGAATGGCGGAGAAAATTAGGCTGCGCTTACTGCGCTTACGACGATACGGCCACCTTTGCCAGCCCGCGATTTATGGCGGATCGCGATCTCGATCAGCATGCGGAAACACGAAAGGCTCGCACAGAGCGCAGCCGCATCCTTGCCTCGCCGAACCTATACATCTGACCTATCAGCGAATGCGAACCTGGGCTGTTGGAAACCACCAGGGCGATGCCAAGAGGTGACTCCTGACCTCGTGGTTTTCCGCCAAGAGGTTTTCGACGACTTTCTCTCGCACGAGCCAGTGATTCTGCGGCGCTCCGGGCGAATGGATTTGGATAACCGGCCTATTGGCCCCCCAACACGAGTGTCGGGAGGTCTGACGGCTCGTGGAACAGTTCAGACGGTGGCGTGCAAGAATTGTGGGCACTAAACGGACACCAGAAAAGCGCAGAAGAGCATAATATCAAAGCGGGGCTTGGAACCGCCTAGTAGGTCGTCGGGCAACTATCCCGACTGCCCGCTGCCGGCCGCTTCAGTACGAAGCGTGGACTTGAATCGGCGACCTCCTGGTGCAATGCAAGAGGTATTCAATGATCGAATCCAACATCTGAAGCCTCGCGGGCTTCCGATCTTGACGACGACCCGGGATCGAAGCTTCGAAGGATCTGCGTAACTCGCTTGTTTGCATCGCTTACGAGATTCGACCGGAAAGGCGCGACCGACGTTTCTCGAAAAAAAGGCACGGATTTGAGTGGTTTTGGAAAAAATGGAAAATGATTTTGCGCCCAAGTTGCGCCCAAATTTACCCATCGCCCAAAATCTTGGGTGATGGGATCGGCACCCAAAAGTTGCTCGGATTTGGGCGCAGCTAAGCGCAATTCCGCCTGCGCAAAACTGCCGAAAGATTCCTCGCGCAAGTGCGACTGTCAACGCCGGATGAGAATCCCCAACCCCGCTTGCGGAAGGGACCGCTACGGCGGCTTATTCTCGCGTCGGCATGGCGGATAATGTACAGGTACCACGCGGCCCGACCGGGCCGCCGAGGTCCGAAATGCCACAGCTCCCTGCATTTAATCCACTCACGAACGTTAATGAGTCGCCGCACGTTGTGATTCTCGGCGCTGGTGCCAGTAGGGCAGCATTCCCGAACGGCGATGCAAACGGATCGCGCCTTCCCCTCATGGTTGATTTGGTCGGTTGCCTTGGACTCGGTCAGGCCTTCCAAGCCGCGGGATTCCAGAAAACTGTCGACTTTGAAGCGCTTTACGATGAACTTGCCACAACTGGAATGCACAGGTCACTCCGGGAAGAAATCGAAGCCAAAGTGTGGTCTTACTTCGACCGGTTGCAGTTGCCTGACGCCCCGACGCTCTATGACTGTCTTTTGTTGTCGATGCGGCCGAAGGACTGCATCGCCACATTCAATTGGGATCCGTTCCTTGCCAAGGCATTTCTTCGCAATAGGGAATTTGCGCCGCTTCCCAAAATCCTTTTTTTACATGGAAATGTTGCGATAGCCGTCTGTATTAAGGATCGCGTCAAGGGATTCAGCGGAGACACTTGCTCAAATTGTGGAGCGCCTCTCCAGCCCACCAATTTGCTGTACCCCGTGCGCCGGAAAAATTACAAATCTGACCCATTCATATTTGCCGAGTGGAAGGAATTGGAGGCATCCCTTCAACAGGGATACATGCTCACGATCTTCGGGTATGCTGCCCCAGCAACGGATGTGGAGGCAGTTGACCTGCTATTGCGCGGATGGGGCGATAACCCAACTTTCGAGCTGGCCCAGGTCAATATCGTCGATATCAAACCTGAGGAAGAGTTGAGAAAAACATGGGAGCGTTTCCTGTGCCGAACGCATTACGGCACGACTGCAAACCTGGGAACAACTTGGCTCCTTCGGCACCCGCGGCGCAGTTGCGAGGCGCTGGCTATGGCTACTCTCCAAAATGACCCGTGGCAAGAAAACCCGGTCCCCAGGTTCAAGTCGTTGGCACAGTTGCATGCGTGGATTGCGCCGCTGCTTGCCGAGGAAAATAAAGGCAGATTCACTGGCAACCCATGTCTCCAGCCGCAGGACTTCGGCGGAAACGCGCCAGAAAAGAGTCCAACGGCGGGCACGAACTGGGTTCTTGGTTGGTTGAAAGCAATGTGCAAGGGGCGACCCTATCCCTCCGTTCTGCGTGGAACTGGTCCTAAAGGACGACAGCCGCTACAACCTGCACTCCATTGTGGCCTTTGAGGATAAGACTCGCACTCTCTGTGCGAGAATCTGGGACCTAAGAGCGTTCCGCCCGCGCGACCTGAGTCAACTGAAGCGAAGTCTCAATCGGATTCGGACAAGGCGTCAGCTCTCGCCTGCTGAAGCGGTCCATCCTAAGCTCGACTGGGCTAATCTTCATCTTCATTACGAGGATGTCGCTTACTGCGTTGAGTGGCACGACCGCATTTGGCCGGAAAAGGATGGGCCGCAGAAGCGCCGCGTGATCCGAACACGGTCGGGGCAAAGTCGATCCAAGACTTGAGGCGGGGCTTCTAGGTTGCGGGCACTGTTTCATGGTCAGAGTCCTTATTTCGCCATGCAAGCGGAATTGGCACAGTGGTGGCAAAATAGCAATGCTGGTTCTGGAGCAGATGGATGGCGGCACATTTGCAATCGCGCACACTTTGGGCGGAGCGACAAGTCGAGGAATTCCTTTCGCTGCCGCTCGTGTCGGAGTTCGTTTTCCGCAGTCCACAGACGGTGGATGGAAGTCAGCGCGAAGTGGCCGATTTTCTCGTCACCTGCGACGCGCCCGGAATTTTGATTTCCCAAAAGTGCCAGGAAGACCCAACTGTCCGTACTGCAAGAAAGCTGCAGGCGTGGGCCTGTAAGCGGGCGAAGAAGGCGGCTTCACAGCTAATAGGAGCACTGCGCACCGGTGCGAGCCGACCGATGTGGTGTGAGCATCGCCGGCGAGGGAGGGTGGACTTCTATACCGGTCTTCCAGCAGTTGCACACGGCATCGTCCTCATCGAGGTCATTGATCCGGTCACCCTGCGGCAAGAATCGGATGAGCTTCCGTTGGTATTCAACGGCATTCCCATCAGCTATTTTTCGCTCAACGATTTCCTTAATCTCTGTGTCCAGTTGCGTACAGTGCCGGAAATTGTTGAGTACATTGATCGCCGACGCGCCTTGCCTGTCGCCGACCTTCGCACGATCGCTGAAGAACGGTCGCTCTTTGCTTTCTACCTTCTCAACGAGGGTTCCTTCGCTGGCTGCCTGGGAATTACCGACGCTAAGATTGCAGTGGCCGCACAGAAAAATCGCTTTGAGGAAAGGCTTCGGCGGAAACTTGAGTCTGACCGTTTCAGTGGGCTACTCGAGCATGTTGCGAACGAATTGGCGACCCGGCTTCCCCACTATGCTGCGGGACTCCCCCCTGGCCTGCTGGCCGCGTTCGACCCCGTCGAACAAAAGCAGAATTACCATCAGGATTC
The DNA here is from genome assembly GCA_003223215.1 of Acidobacteriota bacterium. Classification (GTDB taxonomy): domain Bacteria; phylum Acidobacteriota; class Terriglobia; order Acidiferrales; family UBA7541; genus Acidiferrum. The sequence goes on along the minus strand of QHYH01000098.1, from coordinate 70,640 downwards.
AGAGCGTTCTTGCCAACCTGAGACTCCGCGAGCGTGCTGAATTGGGACGCGCCTTTGAGTACACGACGGAGAAGCTGCGGAGCGAATCACAGGGCTTTGTCTAGTGAGCGATGCGCCTCGATTCGCAACCCGAATGGGTGTACATTTTCGGTTCTTCCAAGAGAGTAGACCGTCCTGAACTGCTTTCGCGCTTCGGGCCGCTCATGCAAGGCGCGCTCGCGTACTTCGGCAAATCCCGTTGTTTTCTCGTAGTTGACCGGGACGGGATTGGATACGAAGTAGCTCTCTCCAAGCCGGGTTACCAGGCCACCTTGACCGACTACGAGGTCGAAGCCAAACTCTATGGACATCTGCGAACCGAAAGCCGCGCGTTCAGCCTAGTTCCTTGAATGCACTCGCTAGCTGTATGAGTACAGCTCTTTCGCGTTGCTGTCCCACACGGCTTGCGACCTCGGGTTTGCGCAGCCGCACTTTTGGTTCTAGGCGGTCAGAATGGGTAGCGCTTGGAGAACCAGGCGGCCATCCCAGCCGTTTTCTCCTGGTCGAATTAGGGACGCTCAGGAAATAGCCCAGGCATCCAGCGAGAAGCAAGTGCCGCAGGGAAGACGAGGCGCAAGGGCGCACGCGGGCCGTCTGAAGCGAGTACGCCGCGAGCCATCAACGCAGACACAACGCGTCGGGCATGGCGCTCAACCACGCCAGCGGCACTGGACACGTCGGCACGCGGCAGTTCTCCCCGGTAGAGCAACGCTTCGAGCACACGCCCAGAGCGCCGAGGAAGATTCTTGAGCTTGATCTCTTCTTCTGCCCAGAGGAGTATGCGCGCACGGAGGCGATCCGGCTGCATCAGGCTCTCCATGAAGCTCACCTGGTCGATGCAAGTCTTCAGAAAGAATTCCGTGAACGCCGCAAGCGCCTCCTCGCTCAGATTCCCGCGGCCATCCAGGTCGTTACGCCGAGGTCCATCACAAGCGGCAAGGTGCCTCTTGTACTCCTCGACGTTGCGAGCTAGGCCGCGTGCCACTGACCAAACAGCACCAGTGTCCAGAGTCTCAAGCAGGGACGCATGCGACATGAGCCGAGCGACACGGCCGTTGCCGTCCAAAAAAGGATGAATCCACAAGAGCCGGTGATGCGCGGGAGCAGCGGCCAGAATAGAGTCCGTTTTGCCGAGATGGTTGTACACGTGCTCGAAGCGTTTCAGGAATCGCGGCACAGCACCAGCGCTGATCGCGACATGGCCGCCGACTTTCACGTCCCGCTTACGCAATTCTCCGGGGACGACGCGAACTCGTTCCATGTTCTCGGGGTCTTCCACCCAGAGCAATGCTTCCGGTAGCTCCGCGCAAAACCGACGATGAATCTCGCAAATGCCTTCGGTTGTGACGGCGCGTCCTTTCAGCCCGCCTTCATCAATCCTTTTTTGGACAGCAACGTGGGCCTTCGCTTCGAGCTGCAAGTCGCGTTTGCTTGCGTCCTTGCTGTAGTCGTTCTTCAGGGCTCGTTCGATGTCAATAGGGTGCGTGTAGTGTCCCTCGATTAGATTGCTGTAGTAGCAGTTCATCGAGCGAACAAGATCAGCCAGAGACTTCAGAAGACTCTCAGGCAAACTCCGACGAATCCCTGCAGCCTTTTGTGCCAGTTCGACCGCAAAATCGGTCAAGGAGCCACGAAACCGGGACGTTTCCCCGATGAGCAAGGGCTCCATTTCGGCAGGGGATTCCCCGCGATCCTTTGCCACCGCGAAGTCCGCTGAAATGTCCGGCACTTTGTCTTCTCCAACCATCGCCATAACTACAATTTATATCAGGCGCTTATACTGGAAACAAGCGGCACCGTGTCCGCAACAAAGTCCTGCCATTTTCCGAGTGTGACTGACGCCATGGAGCCTCGAACCGATGACAGCTTGGGAATGTTAGGTCGGAGTTACAGTCAGGAGGGAATCAACAAGGCTTCCTGTTCGAGTCCGGCATTGTAGCGGTCAATCAGTTCGACGACAGGGCGAATCGCCGTCAATTCCGAGCAACGCAGTTGCGCAAGCATGGCTTGGCTGTTGGCTCTTGTGACCAATTCTGGGTTTGAGAACCGAGCGAATCGCGCTTCCATGTCGCTCGGCAAATAGAGGGCGACTCGTTTTCCCAGGCGTGCGTGCAGCCGCTGAAATTCGGACAGGCCAGAGGGGTCGTAGTCCGGCAGATGCAGCAGACTGAACTTGGAATCCGCTGTACAAGCCAGCCAATCCAATGCGCGGCTGGAAATCCGTCCGTGCCCGTAAATCACCGCGTCCACGCCAAGATTGAGTTGCTCGGCAGCCACAAACACCGCTGGGTTTTCTGTCAACGCGCACCTGCCGACCAATGCGTAGGGGCAATTCCGCGTGAACAGAAATGAGAAAACGCCGTGTGCGACGGTAAGTGGTGCTGCGTCGAAGGGTTTGCCATTTTTCAACAAGGCTTCGTTCTGCCAGACACGAAGGGAAATAATTTCGCCTTCGCTGTTTGTTAGTGCTTTTGTGTCGCGGAAACGGCCCACGCTGGCAACGCGGCTTCCCGCGCCGCTCGGCAAGGCTGCGTTGGGAAAGCGCTGCCGGTAAAAGTCTCTCAACGTATCGGCGTCATTCACGACCAATCGGCGCCCCACGCCACATCGCTGCCAGCACACGACTCCGCTGTCGAGCAGCGGCACAAGGAGTTTCAGAAACGCGCGACCGCATTGACTCTCCGGCAACGATCCAATTTCAGCCAAGTCACGCAGTTTGATTTGAGTTTGGGCTTGAAGCTTCATCGGTTTTCGGCGGCAAGAGCCCTCTTGACAGTCACCCGATGTTTGTTGCGCAGGACAATCCGACCGTTTTGCGGTTGTACGAAGTAGAGCGTGTCTACCTCGCTGACGGCTTCGGGAGCGGCGGTGATGGCGATAAAACCGAGCTGCCGTGCGGTGCGGAGAATTGCATGCCGATTGGCCGGATCGAGCGTTTGAATTTCGTCCAGGAAAAACGGCACGGCGCAGTCATCGCGCCGCAACTGGTCTTTCAACAGAAGCAGATTGAACAGCACTTTGAGGGTGATAGTCGTGCCATGCGACTCGATTTGCCGGAAATCGTGATAAGTGTGCCGCTGGTTGTCCGCGCCTATCACTGTGAAACTAAGTATGAACAGGTTCGTGAAACGAATCACCGGATTGTCCTGAATCTTGCGACGGAAGTTGGCAATGGCGGACTCCTGCTGCGGGTCGGCATCAAATAACCCGCCCGGCTCGAACGCGGCGAGACGTTTTATCCAGCTCACCAAGTCACTCTCCTCGACGACTTCGAGCTTCACGGCTTTGAGGTTTGAGACTTGAATCCTAGCGAAAGCGCGATTGATTTTTGTGGCGGCGCTGCGGACGTCCTCGAGGTTTCTCAGAACAATGTCAAACGTCGCTTTCAGCCCGTGGATGTGAGCGTTCCAGTCGCGCGCCAGAGCTTCTTCTTTTTCGGCCAGAGCTTCCAGTTCCGCCTGCAAAGCGGCGGTCGTTTCGTATTCGTCACTGCCGCGAAACACGTCGCCGAAGCATAGCTCGGTCTTCATGAGAAGGCTCGCAACTTCGTCGGTCAGCTTGACTTGCTTCTCCTGCTGCTTGAGGAACAGCGCAATGGCAGCATTAAAATCATCAGGGATACCCTCGGCTATCTGCGGCTTAGCCGAGAATTCAGGAAAGATGCATCGCCGGAAATTATCCATGACGTTGCCGAAAACGTCTTCGTGTTTCCTAATGGCGGCTTCCACATCGGATTTAGTTTGCTCGGCGATTTTGCGTTGTGAGGCAAGCTTGCCAATGCTTTCATTGGCCGCCGTGATGTTGGCTTCAACCTTCGTGAGCTCGGCGCGCAGGCGTGCTTCGCCTGCTTTAGCTTTCTGGTATTCCTCGAATCGAAAGAGCCGTTTTTCGCACGCCTCGACCTCCGCGAGCTTGGCTTTAAATTGAAACCCAAGGTTCTCACGCTGTTCAATAGCGGCGAGGATTTTCCCCCATCTTTTGAGGTCGGCCTGGTATTCAACCAGTTGATCGCGAGCAGTGTCCGGGTTTTCCAGTCCCGCCAGGGGCTCTCCGGCTTTGGGCAAAGGAAAAGAGACGATGGCGTCCCGATAGACTCCGTTCCGAACCCATGCCAGCAAGTTACGCAACCTCTCAAGCAATTCATCCTGCCGCGAAGTCGTGACACCACCCTTTCCCACCGGTATCTCCAACAGATCGCGATTGAGTAACCGGAAAATGGTGTTCAGTTCTTCATCCGTAAAATGCTTGCGGAGGGCCGTGACCGCAAGATGGTCAAAACGAGCAATGGCGTGTTCCTTCTGTTTAACTCGGTCGGCGAGAGCGTCGAAATTGCGCTTGGCTTTCTCACGGGATTCACCTTCCGCGCTGGCAAGCTGCAGTTCGAGCTCCCGAACCTCCTGCTTGAGATTGCTGAGTGCGGCGCGTTCCAATTCCTCCGGAAACCCTTTGAATTCGGTGTCTTGGGCCTCGATGCTTTTGAGTGGCGCAAGTAATTGGCCTTTTTGTTCCGACAATGTGGTCACGTTCCTGTGCCGCTCAGCCGCTTCCGCTTCGAGATCCTGCATTCTCGTTTCCTGCTCGGTCTGCGCTTCCCGAAGGTTCAAGAGCGTATCCTTATTGTCTTTCTCGAACCTCTGGCACTTCGTTCGCAAGTCAGTCCAGCGCCACACCAATTCGCCACGAACCGTTTCCCGCTCGGCGAATCTGGCTACGAGGTTTTCCACCAGTTCCTGGTTCTTCTTGAATTTCAGTAACTGCTCGCGCCGGTTGCGGATGAGGTCGTAATCGTCACCGAACAATTCGCGCGCGTCGAATGCCGTGCGGTCGGGCGGGATGTCGGCCAGCATTAGTAGACGATCGCGCATCTGCTCCTGCGAGATTGCGCTCAAGGCGAGCAAGGTTTTTAGTGTCTCGCGGAAGTGATGATATTTATCAATATCATGCAACGCCACTACGCCAAGGCCCTGTCCGTCGCCGTTGGCGGCGGGCAACAACAATTCCCTGTGTTCTTGCGCACTTTTGATGGCGCGAAACTGCTTTAACGCAAGCCTGGCGCTCACCTCACGTGCCTCGCGGACTTGATTCCTTCCGTCAAGAAAATCAGAGCGATCGAAGGGGCCGACGTGGAAGAATCGTTCTGGCTCGCCACCACTCGTCTTGCTCTGGCCGCGCCATCCGATAACACATTTACCAGTCGCCCCAAGACACTCGAATAGAACATAGCTGTATTGATTTAGGAAGTAGAACTCGCGTGTCTGCTCCGCAGTGTATGAACCGAAATCCATGTGGCGGCGGTCGTCCAGGTAGAGAAATTGAAGCGTATTGATCAGCGCGGTTTTTCCGGTATTATTCGGGCCAACAATTTGAAGCGCGCCGGTCAGTTCGATCTCGGCGTATTCGTAGCAACCGGAGCGGATGAGGATGAGTCGCTGTGGACCAGTGGGCATGGGCACCTATCACTCACGATTTACGGGATTTTCCTCAGTCGTGCTTGCCGAATCAGATTCGTCAGCCGATGGAGCGTGGGCAGTCTGCGTCAGTTCGATACACTTGCCAAACACGCGGTGGAACGGACGGAGAAACCGGAATTCGTCATTGGACAACCATTTGACCCAACCGATTCGCTCCATGTGATTTAGCACGTTTTCTAGATCGCTCATGTCATGCACTTCCACCTGTCTTAGTAACGCCGTGTAGCGGTCGAGCGTGAAATGCGGTAGCGCCGTCACGAGGAAGTTTTGGCCGAAGATGAAGTCATCAATCGGACGGCCCTGGTTAGCGGCATGGTCAATCATAATGTAGGAAAAGACCGCGATACGCGGCAGTGTATCCGGCACGGTTTCTGGGCTCTCCGCGTTGAAATAGAAAAACTCGCGTTCGTGGCGGACCAGAGTAATGCCGAGCGCCGCGAAGTAGGCGGCATATTCGTCAAACCGCTCGCACAAGCGGGAAAACTCAGGCTCATCGTCCGGGCCGAGATGGTAGCCCCGCCTTAGGCGGTCGAAGATGGTCGTCAAATGCGGAAGCGTATTCATGTGGAAGTTAGGGTCACGGGCGAAGCCGTAATTTCACCACCGGCGATGTCGTAAGTGCGCGGCTCTCGATCAGTGAACGTAGCGTGGAAGTCGGGGTAAAACACCAAAACGCTGAAAGCGGCGAGCACATCTGAAATGCCCCGCCCTGAACAATTCTCCGCGAGCCAGTCCACCAAATCTTGAACAGGTAGATTTTCACTCACACGGGTTGGCAGTGACTCCAGCCACAGCAGACGAACCAGGCCATCCGGCGCTTCCTCTTCTGCCGTCAATTCCAGCACGGGCGGAAGTTCGGGCGGAAATTCGATGACACGCCGTAAGGTCACCAGAATCGCCGCGTCGCTCGGCACGTTCTGATAGCGCCACGCAGCGACTCCGATGAGGTGCTCGTTGCCCCATCTGGACAGGCCGACCGCCTGTAACTGTTCTAGCGCCCGAGCCGCGCCTTGGGCGATAAAGCTCGAACGGCGAAGCGATTCGTACAGCGGCTGAATCTCCTTCCGGCATTGCGTGAAGACGCGGAGCGCGTGTGCGCCCACCAACCGGAGGAAGCGCAGGTTGCGTGCGAGTGCTGGGTGGTCGTTGAACAACGCCTCTTCGCGGGCGCGATGAAGCAGCCGTTCGGTTTCGTCAAATGCGGTGCGCAGCGGCCCGTCGACGCGGACGATTTCAATCATGGGCTCAACATAACGGCCCATCCAATAAACGATGCGCCTATACTTTTCCCGCACCGAAACACGGGGGCGTTCGGTTTTGTAACGCGTGACCTCAGCTAGAATCGCACTCTGCGTCTCATTCAGGTCGGCATGGATTCGTCGCAATGTCTGGCTGATTTCCTCGAAAGCTGAACTGATGCGTTGTACATCCTCGTCATCCAATGCGCCGGCGAGTTGCTTATTGACGGTTTCGAGTGACGCGACGTAACCGCAAATTATTTCTGGCGTAGCAGGGTTCGCTTCATTGAACAAATAGTTAAGCAGTCTCGCCACTGGTTCGGCCATGAAGAAGACTTCACTGCCGGGTTCGGTGGGAATGAGAATCTGCAGCTCGCGCAGTCGCCGCCACGCTGTTTCGGGCAACTCCTCGCCAATGCCAGGATTGGCGCGAATCAACCGCATGGCTTCCGCCTCGGAAAAGTCCCCGCCGCGCGCCGCCAGCGTGCTCAACAGTGGCGCGTGATTGGCGCAAAAATTAAAGAAGCTCTGCGGATTGATTCTCATCCCGAATTGTCTAGCCGTTACTCGTGCTTAGCTGCACCCATGGATTCTGCCCGTTTTTCGACAATTTGAGAAGGTCGCGCAATGAAAGTGGATGAGTCAGTTTTGTGACGGGTTCCGTTGACAAGGACATCTTAGCCCCGACGGGAGGAATCAAGACCGGGAGAGGAAACTGGTCCGGAAGGTCGAGAAATGGAACATTGTCGAAGAAGAACAGCCCCGGGAAAGGGAAGCCGGAGCCGCCGCCGATTGAGGCCGTAGGGCCCCCACCTTTATCCGGTGGCGCTTTGCCGGCACGGTCGTCAAGATGCACCCTGGACAGCGGTACAGCTTCGTCTTCGAAACAGATGCCTCGCCGTCGTATTGGAACCCGGCCGAGCCCTCACTATCGAAGATCAAAGTAACGGCTCATGCGATTCGGTATACGGGAGCCGATGAGATGGTGTCTGTCACGACCAAGGGTTTTATCCAAGCACAGCTGGAATTCGCCACAGGGTCGGCAATGACCGCCATGCTGCCGGTCGAGGTGGTGGCGAAACCCGCACCGAAGCCCAAGCCAAAGCCGGAAACGCCCACTGAACAGGAAGACGAAGACTCGAAGAAGGTCATTAAGGTTAAGGTTCGGAAGAAGGACTTCACTGAGGTGGAGATCCCGGTCGTGACGCCGATTCCGGTGAAGACCACGGATGCGGCCTGGGCTACCCTCGGCTGGCCTCACGATCCGCAGAGGGTTGGGTTTTCCATTCGCCCGCTTCAGGGAAGGGTCCGGCTCTTTTACAACGCCGAGTTTCCTCCATTCCTTGACTTGCGGAACCGTATGTCCAAGAAGAGTCTTGAAACCGAGTTCGTGCGGCGCTACGAGCTAAAGCTGGTGCTGCACACGATCTTTGACGAAGATGAGTTCCCAGAAGATCAGCGCAAGCGCGTGCGGGACCTGCTGTGTGCTACAGCGGAAAGTCTCGCCATTGCGACCAAGTCTGAGCTAGAAATTGAGGCGAAGCTGAAGAGTGAGATACAGCGCCACTGGAAACCGTGGTGGCGACGGGCTCTTCGGTGCTATGGACGACGAAGAGCGAATCCGCTATCGCTTCTTTCTCGGTTCAGGATGCCGTGACCGCGAAGTGACTTTTGCTGCGTGGTCAGACATCGACTTCAAAGCACGGACTTACCACGTCCGCAAAAAGGAAGATGTCGGATTCAAGCCGAAGAGTCATGAGTCCCGCACAATCGAACTTCCCGCGAGCCTCATTCGCGAACTGAAGGAACGCCGCGAGAAGCACCCACATGACCGCTTCATCTTCCTATCGAAGCAGGGCAAGCCTGACAATCACTTCTTGCGCAAACTGAAAAAGATTGCTCTGCGTGCGGGCAAGAATTGCGGTCAGTGCAAGACGACAATCACGGTCGGTGAGTACAACGGCAAGAAGCGCGTCGAAGTCTCCTGCAAGACGCATCCCGTGTGCGAGCATTACATCCTGCACAGGTTTCGCAAGACGTGCGCGACTCGTTGGCTCCACGCTAGCGTGTCAATGCGTGACATTCAGGTGATGCTAGGGCACAAGTCGCTCGCGACCACACAGAAGTACTATCTGCGGTGGGGCGTTATGTAGAGTTGCTGCTGTAAGTGCTTGCCGATCAGTTCATTCCTGTTGGATCACAGCACATAAAATTTCATGATGGACCCCTCGGTGGCCATCGAAGCCACATCTCAGAGGAGGGTCGTCATGGAACAAAGCCATTCGGAAAACTTGCAACTGGAACGACTGGTCGCTGGCGCGCTGGGCAAGATCGAACGGTTGGGCTATAGCAGGAAATCACGGTATCGGTATCGAACAACCTGGGAACACCTCATCGAATTTTCCCGTCGGGAGGAACTAGGAGATGAGTTTTCCGCAGATTTGGCGGCGCGCTTTCTCGAGGAGTGTCGCGTCAGGGACGAGCAGCCGGATGGGCCGAGCGATGGCTGGCGTCGGCATGTGGCGTTCGAACTAAAGGTGCTCGCCGATTTCGCTGAGAACGGGCGCATTGAACGACCTCGCACACTTGTGCAGGCTATCCATCTTCCCCCCGCCATGCAGAACACACTGCATGATTACGAGCAGTACTGTAAGGATCGGATTCATCTGCGACCATCGACCCTTGTTCTGCGTACCACAGGACTGACGATCTTTTTGGATTTTCTCCATTCAAAGAAAGAGCGGACACTGGGACAAATTCAGTCGGCGGATCTATCCGAGTTCGTGTCAAGTCGAGATCACTTACAGCCGAAGACGGTCGCGCGAATCGTATCCGATGTGCGGTGTTTTCTCCGGTTCCTCACCATGCGTGGGATTCTAGAGAAAGATCTCAGTGCGGAACTGCCGAAAATCCGTGTTCCCAGGGATGCAACCATCCCTTCGGTGTGGGATCAGGAACTCCTCGTCCGACTTCTTGGTGCGGTCGATCGCAGTTCCGCGAAAGGGAAACGAGATTACGCCATCCTCTTACTGGCATACCGATTGGGAATGCGCGCTGGGGATATTCGCACACTGAAACTGGACAACCTTCGTTGGGCGGAGTCGACCATAGAAATCACGCAAGCGAAGACGGACGCGGCGTTGATTTTGCCTTTGACCAACGAGGTCGGTGAGGCTCTGATTGACTACTTGAAGTCGGGTCGTCCCAAAACGACACACCGAGAGGTATTCCTAAAAGTGAAGCCACCGTTTGATCCTTTCAAGGAAAACAACCATTTGTACGACATTGTCAACTATTGGCGCTGGCTGGCGAGGATCACCTTTCGGAGCCCACAAAAGCGGGGCCTCCATTCGCTGCGCCATACTCTAGCAAGTCGGCTTCTAGAAAAAGGCACGCCGCTTCCAACCATTTCGGAAATCTTGGGACACACCAGCTTGGAATCAACACGTATCTACGCGAAGGTGGATGTAGAAGCCTTACGAGGTGTGGCGTTGGACCCAGAGGAGGTGAATCATGCCCGCTGATCCATCCAACCGGTTCCAAAGCGTTCTGTCTGCCTACATGGAGAATTTTCTTCAGGAAAAGCATGCCTGTGGGTACGCCTATAGGGAGCAGACTCGAATCTTGCAGCGCCTCGACGACTTTTTGGTGCAGGAGGGATTGGCGAGGTATGAGTTACCTGTCTCCATCACCCGGAAATGGTTAGCAAAGAAAGCACACGAAAGTGCAGGAACGCACCAGCAACGGATCGTCGTCACTCGCCAATTCTCAAGGTTTTTGTTGCGGGTAGGTTATTCCGCTTACGTGCCTGATTCCACTTTCGGTACTCGAAACCCATCGACTTTTGTGCCAAGGTTGCTAACCGACGAAGAGCTTGGAAGGTTCTTTCAGGCCGTGGACGCCTTGCAGCCAACGGCGCGTTCACCTCAGCGGCATCTCGTTATGCCCGAAATCTTTCGGCTCCTGTACAGCTGCGGGTTTCGGGTCGGAGAAGTACTAAAACTGCGAGTTCGAGACGTCGATCTGAATCAAGGCATCATCACGGTTCGCCAGGGGAAATTCCGCAAAGACCGCTTGGTTCCCCCCTCCTTGCCTCTCGTGAACCGCTTGCAAAAGTATGCTGCCCATTTCGAAAAACGCCCGCCCGATGCAATCTTCTTCCCGGGACCAAATGGAGGGCCCGTGAGCCTACGCACGGTTTATACGGTGTTCCGACAACTGCTGCTGCAGTGCGGAATTCCTCACGCCGGGCGAGGCAAGGGACCCAGGATCCACGACGCTCGGCACCTGTTCGCCGTCCGTGTCTTACGACGCTGGTATCAAGACGGTGAGGATCTGGATGCCAAACTTCCTCTTCTGGCTACTTACCTTGGCCATCAGGATCTTTCCGGAACTCAGCGTTACCTTCATCTGACCGCCGAACTTTTTCCCGAGATTACGGCGCGAGCGGACGCGGCCTTTGGCGATGTCATTCCGCGGAGGGTCGAACCATGAAACCGACCGATCTCTCCGTTCACGTCACGAACTTTTTGACACATTATCTGGCGGCCCAGCGGAATCTCAGCCCGAACACCATCAAGGCCTACCGCGACGTATTCACTCTGCTTCTACGATTCTGCCGCGATGTGCGGGGAATCGCTCCGGAAAGGCTGCGTCTTGAACAGATTGATGTTTCGCTCGTCGAAGCATTCCTGGACTACTTGGAGCGAGAAAGAAAGTCTTCACCCCGCACGCGCAATCAACGCCTTGCGGCCTTGCACGCATTCTTCCGATATGTTCAAGCGGAAGAGCCGGCCCGTATGCATCAGTGTCAAAAAGTCCTCGCGATCCCGCTGCGGAAACATGCTCGGCCAACCGTCAACTACCTTTCCAAAGAAGAGTTGGCGGAGATCCTGGCGCAGCCAGACCTCCAAACACCAGAGGGTCGGAGAGATGCGGTTTTGTTGAGCGTCCTCTACGACGCGGGAGCGCGTGTTCAGGAGCTGGTCGATCTTTCCGTCGGAGACGTGCGTTTGGATCCACCCGCGCAGCTGCGCCTTCTGGGCAAGGGGCGCAAGATGCGCGCTGTGCCTTTGATGGGAAACACAGTTCAGCTTCTGCGCAAGCACATGCAGGAAAACCACCTTGATCGTCCCGAACAGTTCGACAAGCCTCTTTTCCAGAATGCGCACCACGAACGACTGACGCGTTCGGGAATCCGGTACATCCTTCACAAATACGTGGTCCTGGCACAAAGCAGGCGCCCGAGTTTGAACCGCACCGTAAGTCCGCACACGCTGAGGCACACGAAGGGTATGCACCTGTTGCAGAGCGGGGTCTCGCTGGACATGATCCGCGACTTCCTCGGCCACGTGGATGCTAAAACGACTCAGATTTACGCGAGGGCAAATCTGGAGATGAAACGAAAGGCCCTTGAAAAAATCAGCGAGCCTCCGTCAGTCCAGACGATCCCATGCTGGCAGCAGAACAAAGACCTTCTTGACTGGCTCCATTCCTTGTAACCCTCCCTAAGGACACGCGTCACATGACAACCCCGACCCGGGCTCCGCCAATCAACCGAGGATATTATGCTGAGTCCAGCCACGCGCGCACGTTGACAACACGTGACTTGGGACACCAACTACACATATCTACTTTCTGCAGATAGTAGCGCAAGGTCATGTTGATGTCTTTATGCCCTAGCATTTGCATGAGTGCAGGCAGGCTGACGCCGAGACGGATCATTTCTGTAGCGTAGGTGTGACGAAGACGATGCAGGGTCACCTTGCTGGTACAACCAGCGCGCAGGGCGGCTTGGGCTAAGGCATGACAGAGCATGTCGTGGACGGGATGACGTCCTCCGCGGCAGCGAGGGAGCAAGAAGTTGTCAGACTTCGCCAACCAGGTAGCTGGAGAAAGAGCGCGCAGCTCCACAATACGCGCCAAGATGTGTTGCGTTTCCTGATCGACGGGTACCCAGCGTTCGGAATGGAGCTTGCCCAATGGCACATGTAGTGCGGCTTCTTGTTCCCCCACCTGCTGCAGGCAATCCAAGCGGAGATCGATGCATTCTTGGGCACGGATCCCGGTGGCGCGAGTCAGTAGCAGGGCATTGGAGAGCAGCGTGTTGGTGTGACGGAGCTGTTGGAAGATCGGCGCAAGGGAATCCGCGACAGCGCGGAGCAGAAGCTGAAGCAGCTCAGCCAGCCGCGTTGAAGCGAAGCTGGCTGGCGCCTAATTCGCGGGCTTGGTATCCAAACCCAAGTCGGACGCTACGCGCCGATTTCCGATTACCACGCTTCCGAGGACTTGGACCGAAATTTAAGTACATTCTCTCGTATGACGAAAGAGAAAGACAACTTGTGGCTAGCGGTCAAAATACTCCTCGGCTTGCCGCTGTTGTTCTATGCGCTTCTATCTGGGCTTGGGCCACAAAGGGAAATATGGCGAAAGCCGACGAAAAAGGTGCTGGTGGCTTTCCTTATTGCATGGGGTGCGGTCGTTTGTTTCGTTGTGCTCGTTTTCGTCTGGAACGCTCACAGGTAGGAAACCTCTTTACCGATGACGGCGTTAGGACGTAGCCGCCCGGCGGCGGACGAGTCGTTGTGCTGAACCGGACACGAACCGCTCATTCCAACGGCTTGAACTCTCCGCATTCGTTTGCTTTGTTAGAGGCTGTCCGAGAGACAACGCCACTAACTCCCGGTTTTGGCGTATTCCACATGGACGCGAACGCTGTTACTCGGGACCTAGCCATCCGAGTGGTATGCTTTTGCTATGATTTTGGAACAATTCGACGGCATTTTCGCTCAAACCTTGGTTGGTGACTACGACGATGATTTGCCGTGGGAAGCCGTCCAGGCATTGCGAAAGATAGGCAGTCGCGCCGTTTTCGAGCGGGCCGCGGAGTGGTGTGGTTCAGAGGACCCGCTGAAACGTGCTCGCGGAGCAGATGTGCTCGCGCAAATTGGGCGGACGGGCGAACACCCCACTAACAATTTCCCCGACGAATCTTATTTGATTCTGTCGGCGTTAGCGGAACGAGAACGGGACCCGTTGCCATTGCTCTCAGCAATTCACGCGCTCGGACATGTAGGAAATCCCCTCGCGGTGCCTTTGGTGATTGCAAATTGCGAGCACGAGAACCCGGATGTCAGATTTGCTGTGGCCTGTGCATTAGGCAACTTTGCAGATGACCCGCGTGCCGCGCCAGTATTAATGACACTGATGCACGATGTTGACGACGACGTGCGGGATTGGGCAACGTTTGGCCTCGGTGTACTTGGAGATAAGGATTCGCCTGAGATACGTGAAGTACTACTGGAACGAATGAGCGACCCCAATTGCGATGTACGCGAAGAAGCACTCGTCGCCTTAGCCAATCGAAAAGAATCTCGGGCGGTACCAGCATTGATTGCCGAGTTGAATCAACGCGAAATATCCGACCGACTGAGGGAAGCGGCGGAGACATTCCTCGGTGAGAACGAACAGCGACTGGGGTGGGGTCCGAACGATTTCGCCGGGGCGCTTCGGAAGCAATTTGCGCTGTGAAGCGGCATTGACTCCTGGTTAGTGGCGTACTCGTAGAAGTGGCTGGCCCGATTCCGCAACGGATTTCACCTGTCCGCAATCGCTGTTTAACAGGAGCTAGGGACGGGGAATGCTCGTCACCAGAAATCTGAAAGAGATGCCCGCCGGCGATTCCATGGTGCCCGCTTCGAAAGCCTCTATCAGGCATGGAGCACGGGGACGATCACGGAGCGTGACTTACGGTTGGGGTTTTCGCAACTCAAGCCCGACCGGCCCGTATTTTTCGGGACCCTCCTGGTGCAGGAACACGGTTCACCAGTGGCGGAGATCAATCGTCGCGGTGACGGGTGCGTGAAAGACACACGTAACTCTTCCCGTCACCGTTCGCGTCACCCCCGGGGTGCCGCGAAGTTGTTGGGAGCATAGCGGTTGCGCATGGCGCGACGATCAATTTGGGCGCGGGCAAAACACCGGAATGGGCTGGAGCGACCCCACTTCGTTGCCACGGGAACCGTGGCGGTCGCTCCAGCCCAGTGAACAGGATGATTCTCTGTTCACCGGGTGTTTTGCCCGCGTCCTGTAATGCCAAGAAGAGCTAAGGAAAGGAGAAATCATGTTTGGAGAGATGTGGATCTCGGCCGCTGGCGCAAGCAACAGCAGACGCAGACTGAGAGGAAGGTTAGCCACACCGCGCCAAACGTGGCGCGGGCATGATTCAACGAATTCTCCACTCGAGGCACTTCCTCGCCTGTCTTCTCTCGGCGGCCACGCGAATAGCGCTCTACTTCCTACGGGTCATGGCCATCCGCTCAGCCTCGGCCTCTCTTTTTCAACTACTCCTACGCCCTCTTCCTCTATACAACACCTTACATCGCCTATTCGATCCTGCTTCCGGCATCTACATGTTCGCCCTCAAGGCAGGCCGCCAGATTCGGGCGGGCAAACTGCCTCCTTATCCTGTCCTCCGGAAGAGGACAGAACTTCCTCTCGTAGTAGGCGAGGTACATCACCCCCGCAAGCAAAGGCCCTCGGAAGCACCGCGCTGGCTGGTCATCCCGGAACGAGGCCTTTTCACGGGCACCGCCATTGTGGGTGCGGTGGGCTCGGGAAAAACGGCAGCTGCATGCGCCCTTTCGCCGAGCAGATTTTGGCCTATCGCGCCGAAGACCTCGACCGGCGCATCGGCGGACTCGTTAAGGAATAGCTTCAACAAAATGACGGCTGTTTCAATATCCAGCAATTTCATTTCTCAGTCTTCCACCGCTTCGCCCATCGAGCGCCAGATGCCCGTTGACCGCGCTTCGCGTACTGATAACATTGACGTGCCGCCAGTTCAAGCGACTCGAAAGCGAGGAAAACGCATGAGTCGCAGGAAAGGGCAGAATCCGAAGGTGCGCGTAGGAAAACGTGCCGACGGCCAGAAGTTCTTCTTTTTTCAGTACTGGATTGATCTTCCGGGACAAGAAGAAAGAAAGCGTCAGACAGAAGTTATCGGACCGACAAGCCAGATGACGAAAAGCGAAGCCGCGCGGAAGAAACTGGAATTCATCTCGAGGCTGGAACTCAATTCGAGTGACTATCACATTCCTTCCTCCAGGACCTTCGCCGATGCTGTCTCGTACTACCGGGAAGTGTTTGCCCCACGAATGCTTCGAGCGTCCACTTTTTCGGTTGCAGATGGGCACCTCAAGGCCCACCTCGAGGCGGACTGGAAAAACATTCCGGTAGAGCATATCAACATCGATTCAGTGAATGAGTGGATATGGAAGAAGCGGGAGCAGAGACTCTCCTGGGTGACGATAAAGAACATCCTGCGCACGATGCAGCGAGTTCTCTCGGCATCCTCGAAGGACAAAAAGCCTCCTTTCTCCCAAAGCGGGCTCGCAATTTCTGAGCGTGACAAGCTGCAGATGAAGATAGACAGCCGCCGAAAGGTGTCGTTCTCTTGGGCCCAAGCGCAACAGATTGCCGAATACGTCGGCAAGATGGACCGGCTTGGCAAGGCCCGTCGAGAACAGTACGCCACGCTGTTCCTTCTGGCAGCAGCGTCAGGCTTGCGAACAAGTGAGCTCCTCGCACTGAGGGCGAATGACCTTGACTTCGGTGCGGGCACAGTTCGGGTAGAAGAATCCTCAGATCAACGAAGCGCCGGGAAGATTGGACCCTGTAAGAACGTAACGGCCTATCGAACGGTTCTCCTTCGGGACCCTGAGGGTCGAAGGGCAATGCAGAGACTGAAGGGGTTCCTCGGAACCTCCGTTAGCTCCCATGCCTTGGTCTTCCGCTCGAAGCGTGGCGGTCCACTCCGCGAAACCTATGTGCTGAATCAATGTCTACATCCG
Source organism: Acidobacteriota bacterium (assembly GCA_003223215.1). Taxonomy (GTDB): domain Bacteria; phylum Acidobacteriota; class Terriglobia; order Acidiferrales; family UBA7541; genus Acidiferrum. The sequence goes on along the minus strand of QHYH01000098.1, from coordinate 54,041 downwards.
GCCGTGACGGCTCTGGGACTAAAGAAGGCCGGTTTGCATGCCTTTCGACGTGGCTGCAACCGCCGATGGGAACTCGCCGGTATCAACCCTGCAGTGATCCGTCAGCAAATGGGGCACACGTCCTCTGCGATGACGGCACGGTACACGGGAGAGATTCCTCTCGAACAAATCCGCATCGAATTTTCCACAAAGTTTGGCAACAAAATTGATATTTTGGAAAAAATGGAAAATGAGGTAGCGGTGCAAGTTCTTTAGAATCTGGAGCGGGCGATGGGAATCGAACCCACGTCCGAAGCTTGGGAAGCTTCTATACTGCCATTGTACGACGCCCGCTCGCTTCTCTAGCTTGCTGATTATATACGACTAAGCGACTGCACGTACAGATCGGCCATTTTCCATATTTGTTAGCGCCGGTTTAAAAGGGATCCACTTTCGCCGTTTTGCGCTGAGCCATTTGTCTGAAGGGCTGCCTTGGGGCACGCCCACACGCTGACTGTGCATGAAGCGAGCAGTCTCAGTTTCGAGTTTATTTCCCGCCAGATCACGCTGTCAGCTCACTGGCGTTCCTCCCGCGCCGTCAGCAGGATCGTGATTCGTAGAATGTCGGTTGTGTTCGGTGTGCCATCTTGACCGACTCGATGACCGAGCGCAATTTTTCTGCCCGCTGATCCTTCCCGACACGCAGCAGTAGTAGTCTGGCGTGATTTGTTGGGATATGGGAAAGCTAGGCAGGCGTAGACTCGGCGGCTGGAGTGGTCTTGCATGAGGAACACTACACAGCTCCGGCATTCCTTCCGCGAGAGCAAGAGAGAGTTTGGCGCTGGAGTTGAACATTGAAAGCCAAAAACGGAAACTAGTTAAACTCCTGACGAGAATTTAAATCGAAGCGCGGCGGTGTGCAAGATTTAGAAACTAATTTAGAGTTCTTACTGCGTCCTTACCAGCGGGCTCTGGTGGATCAGTGGCCCCGCCCAACACCGGCCATAATGGCTCCGTTTTTCACTGGCGTTAACATCCATATTTTCCAATTTCCCCTTGGAAAACGCCTCGGCCTTCAAACACGTGCACCAGTTAAGAGGCGACGCTCAGTTTTCAACTTGGCTCGGCAGCATTGTTCTGAACGCCGCCAGCATGCAACTTCGACGCCGGATAAACCACGCTCTCGTTTCACTCGACGAGCAAAGCAAAGAAGGAGTGCCCATTTGGCCTGAGCGGCTTCAGGATTCTGCCCGGACACTCAAGAAACTCTTCGTGAAACGCAAACGCGTGAGAACCTGGAGCGAGTAGTGGAAAACCTGCCCGTTCGACTTCGCGTCGCTTTTCGCCTCCGCGTGTTTGAAGGATTGACGACGTCCGAAGCAGCCACAGCTCTTGGTGTTCCAGAAGGCACTCTAAAAGCTCGGTTCTTTCGCGCTCGCATGCAAGTGACTGCTCTCATGCGCCAGTACGATCAATTCGGCCCGGCACGCAAAACCGGACAACACGGTGGGGCCAATTCGAGACGGCCGCTCGAAGTTCGGTAGTTCACAGAGCGAGGCTGGCAGGTGACTACCCATCTTGATTGTGTACATGAGGTCAGGATCTGATGCCTCTCTTTTCGGAACGTAGCGATAAGACCCGTGAAGTCAATATCTCCATCTCTCACCTCCTCTCGACCTTGGCATTCGCCGTCTTGTCAGGCGTCCCACTCGTGTGGGCACTGGTAAGGTACTGGCTGTTTGCTCCGTGAAAGGAATCAAAAATCGCGTCTTCAGCAATCACATTGATCGCCTGCTCTGAGATACCGATCGCGGTGTCACGAACGACCGTACTTCGACCGAAGGTGTCGATGTGTCGATGTGAAGGCAGTCCCTCCTTCTCACGACCTGTCGTCTCGCGGACTGCATTTTGCCTAACTATTATAGCTCGTAGGAGCTGAGAATCGACGTGGTCAACCACGGCAACACGCACACGAAAAATGGGGTGGTAATGGAGTTGCAACGCTGAGCTGAGGAGTACCGCAGCGAATCTCGATGAAATGAGCTGCCTGTTGTGAGCGATCCAACGACCCGGAAGTTGCAAAGCCCTTCCGCTAGGCACAGCAACTACGCGTGAGATCTTTTATCGCATGATGTTTGAGTTCATCGCCACGTTATTTCGCCTTGTTTCGGTCATTTGGGGATGCTCGCGTGCCTGCGAAGAGTTTGTGCCCTTCGTTGTGGGAGCCTACATTACGGCGGCGTACTGGTTCACGGCATCAACGTCTTTCGCCAATCCCGCTGTGACCATAGCGAGGTCCTTAAGCGATACTTTTGCCGGGATTCGCCCCATCGATGCGCCGGTGTTCATCCTCGCGCAAATCCTTGGAGCCGTTGGTGCAACCTTCCTCTTCCGCTGGCTTGCCCCAAGCTTGTCATCCGCTGCCAGAGACATACTCGTCGAGCACAGTGACGACATCTAAGAGCCGACGGCACCCACCGCACCAAAAGCGTTGTTTGTACTGTGTTAGCCTTGTGCTAGGGTTTTTTGTTTCGCCCTCTCTCAATTTCAGGGGGCCTGTGGGGCCTTCATGGCTGAACGAGTTAATGCAATGGCGAATGTTCCTCCACCCTTATCAGCACAGGAATTCTTTACGCCGGAATTGCTGAGAGATCCGTATCCTATCTATCGTCGGTACCTTGACGGGCCCGGGCTTCAGTTCCTCACTATTCATGGAGGAGTGTGGGCCGCTTTCAAGCATGCAGATTGCTCGACATTTCTTCGGGATCCCAGACTTTCTGCCAAGCGCACTGGCACTCTGATTGACGAGTTTCCTACCGAAAAGCAAAAGGAATTTGCCGAACTCGCCCGTACCCTCAGTCTTTGGATGCTTTTCTTTGACGCCCCCGAACACACGCGCCTTCGCAAGCTCATGAACAAAGGCTTCTCTCCAGTGGCAATCGAATCTCTCAGGCCGCAGATCGAGAAAATCGTCCATCGGCTACTCATGCCGCTCCGCAATAACCACCGGATGGATATTCTTCCGCAGTTCGCTCACCCGCTTCCTACATACGTGATCGCCGAGTTGCTCAGTGTTCCGGACTCGCTGCACGAAAAGTTTATCCGCTGGTCAAATGCCGTCGCTACCGTCTTCGGCAATCCCTATCGGACCGTGGATGATCTCGTTGCGGCACAGCAGGCCATCCATGGCCTCACGAGTTACTTTCGCGAAGCCGTTGCCGTGCGCCGCAGGCAAAAGGGAAACGATCTAATCAGCTTGCTCCTGGAGATCGAAGAAGATGGAGACGTTCTTACCGAGGAAGAATTGTATGCGCAGTGTGTGATGTTGCTCTTCGGCGGGCACGAAACCACACGCAATCTTATCGGGAACGGTCTGTATACGCTGCTTCGTCACCCTGAACAGGCTGCCGAGCTTCGCAACAATCCCGAGCTGATCCGGAGCGCCGTCGAGGAGTTACTGCGCTATGAAAGCCCTGTTCAGTATACGGGCCGCATGGTCCTGCAGGACTTTGAGTTCTGCGGCGTCCCGGCACGCCGCGGTCAGGAGATTATTTTCATGCTGGGGGCGGCCAATCGCGATGGGAGTCAGTTCGAGGATCCCGACCGTCTGGACCTGAAACGTGCGAAAAATCCACACCTCGCATTTGGTGCCGGTGCTCATTTCTGCATCGGAAATCAGCTTGCTCGGCTTGAGGGTCAGGTGGCAGTGTTGAGAATCCTCCAAGAGTTCCCGGAGATGCGTTCAGTTTCAGCAGAGCCGGAGTGGCTTCCCAACTTCAGTTTCCGCGGACTTAAGGCACTCCTTGTTGAAGCGTAGAGTTCAGAACTGCAAATCGGAGGGAAACACAATGACGAAACAAACGAAGCTCGGTGGCACCTTCACGCTTCCTAGCACCTCAATCAGCCTGTACCGGATGGGCTACGGCGCGATCCAACTTGCCGGCCCTGAAGTTTGGGGACCTCCACCGGACGTCAACGCCGCGGTTGCTGTTCTCCGAGCGGTGATCGCCGCCGGCGTAAACCATATCGACACCAGCGACTACTACGGCCCTCATGTAACCAATCAGATTATCAAGAAGGCGCTTCATCCCTATCCGGACAGCCTGGTAATCGTAACCAAGCTGGGCGCCCGTCGCGGTGAAGACAAATCTTGGATTCCAGCACTTTCACGTAAGGCGTTGATTGACGGCGTTCATGACAATCTTCGAAATCTCGGTGTCGATCGGCTCGATGTCGTCAACCTCAGGGTTGGTGCAGTCCTGGAGCCATCGGAGGGCTCTATCGAAGAACCACTTACTGTGCTCGCCGAACTGAAGCGCCAGGAATTGATTGGTCACATCGGCCTCAGCAACGTCACTCGCCAGAAACTCCTACTTGTTAGGCCGCCGCCGGTATTGGGGTGACTCGGTATCCGAGCTTTTGGGCTTTGGCCTTGAGGCGCTTGATCTGTAACTCTCGGTGTCGAAGCTCGTAGACGGCTGCTCCTTGGTCCACGTATTTCATGCCGTAGCGCAGCATGCGGTAGACCAAGCGGGCCAGCTTGGCGGCCATGGCCTTGATCGCGATGGGAGCCTCCAACCTGGTTCGCAATCGACGGAACTGCGCTCCCAGATAGGTTTTGCTTAACCGCAAGGTGGTAGCCGCCATCTTCAACGCGATAGTGATGGGATTATTGGTGGGCAGCCGGCCTTTGCCAATGACCTTGTTCCCGCTGATGCGATTGTCCGGACACAGCCGCAGCCAGGAAACAAAATGGTCCTCGGTTTTCCATTTGCTCATATCCCATCCTGCTTCGCTAATGATGGTCGTGGCGGTCATGACATCGATGCCGTCGATCCGGGTTAGGTCCGTGCCGGTCATGCGGAACAAGCCTTCGCGCAAGTCGAACTGCGGCGCATTTCCCTTCTTCTTCTTGAGCCGTCCCTTGCGCTTCTCTTCCGGCAGAGGAGCACCGTGGCTGCGATCCTCTCGCTGCTGGAGATACTGCTTGAGCTGTCGATCGCACTCCGCCATCTGCTTCTGGCAGAACTCGTAGCCCTTATGCTCTTGCTTCAACACGAACAGCAAATCCTCTTGCCAGTTGCCTTCCAGACTCTGCGCAATCTGTTCCTCACTCGCCTTGACGCGAGGATCCCGAAACTCAGCCAGCTTATGCGGATTGCGTTCGCCTGCCAGAATGGCCTTGATAATGGCCTGTCCGGTTGTTCCGCTGATATCGGTCAACACATTGGCCAATTGAATGTTCATCTGTGTCAGCGCCTTCTGCATCCGCAGAATATGCCGACCCGCACTCTGCACGAGATCGTTGCGCTGCCGCCAGTAGGTCCGCATCTCGCGAATCTCCTGTGATGGCCGGAACGAATTTCGCAACAGTCCATAGGTGTGCAGCTTCATCAACCATTGACTCTCCTGCACGTCGCTCTTCCGCCCGGGCAGATTCTTCGTGTCCCGGGCATTCACCAGGTACACCTCCAAACCCGCTTGTTCCAGAATGTCGTATACCGCAACCCAATAAACTCCGGTGGATTGCATCGCGACTGTTCGAATTCTGCATTGCTTTAGCCAGGCGGCCATCGCCTTTAGCTGGGCGGTGGTGCATCCGAACCGCCGTACCGATTGGTTATCTCGGCCTGGCGGTACTGCCACGTAGTGGGATTCGTTGCCAATATCAATGCCACCAGCGTCGGGATGGATCACTTCTAGGCTGAGGTCTTCGCTCTGGATCTGGCGCGTTATCTCGCGTCGTTGCTTGCGGTTCATCTCGTGCCATTGGTGCTGCGTTGGATGGTTGGTGGCTCTTTTGTTTTGCTCCTCTGGCTTAGATTTCATGCTAACCTTCCTGTACTGAATTCAACTTGGCTCGGCCCGGTTGGCGGAAACTACACAATCTCGCCAGCGGGGTCGGGCCGTTCTCCTTTTTCAGGACAACGCCCGCCGCCATCTACACAATCGCCAGAACCGGAGCCATGCTCCTCGTCGGGCAGGAACGCTCCAGGGAAAATGCGGCCTTAGCTGCCGAGCCAGGTTGTGCCTCGGATTTTACTTGGGCCACACCATAACTGGCGAGCTCTCGAAAAGAGTTTCAGGCTCATACAACCACCGCAAAGCGGTGGCCGGTGCTCCTCGGCAACTCCAGGAGGGTCAGAAAATCACGGAGATAGTTTGTGTCCAAAACTTCTACAACGTGGCACGGCGCAGCGACGATACCTTCATCGATGCTCTCGCGCAGCAAGGGATAGCTTATGTCCCGTTCTTCCCGCTGGGAGGATTCACCCCATTACAATCGTCGGTGGTCGACCGTGTAGCGGCATCCATGCACGCTTCCCCCATGCAGGTCGCCCTTGCCTGGCTTCTTCAGCGTTCTCCCAACATTCTGCCGATTCCCGGCACATCTTCGACAAGCCACCTTCGAGAGAATCTCGCAGCTGCGGCGCTAGAACTCCCTTCGGATGCAATCGCCCCGCTCAACGCGGTCGCCGCAAGCGTCCCGGCGGCGGCTCAATCCGCGCACTGATCCGTGTTTCACAGTACTTCCGATGGAACCCGAGCTTTATTGTCCATTTGACAGCCGCGCTATCGTGGATAAGTGCCGCTGTTCCAGCAACTTAGAGTTTGCTAGAGGAAGCTTGGGACGCTTCTATTCTGCCATTGAACTACGCCCACCCTCTCTCGATCTTGCTGATTCATACACGACTAAGCGACCGTGCACGCCGCGCCCATTTTCCATATTTTCCAAAACCATGCAAAACCGTCCTTTTCTCGCGAGAAACGTCAGTTTCTGCGATTCGGGCGAATTTCGTAAGCCTTCTATAACCAGCAACTTAGAGGGATTCTTCGCAGATTCGCTCCCTGGTCGCGGTCAAGATTAGAAGCTCGCGGGGCTTCGGATGTAGGACTCGACCATGGACACTTCCTGGCATTGCACTACGGCGATTGGGAGCTGCAGTTGCAACGCGTGAGCGCTCGGACGTCGGACGTCTGCGGAAGCGGTTAATATGGTATGATGGAGCCATAATGATGGCTAAGACCCAGATCTCACTTGAAACTGAGATGCAGCGCCGTGCGCGCCAACGCGCCAGTGATCTCGGGGTGTCTCTCGCAGAGTATTTTCGCCGTCTGGTGGCACGCGATCTTGCTCGCCCTGAGACAGCAGCTCACGTAGACCGTATTTTCGATCTCGGAAGCTCGGGCGGCTCGGATATTGCGAGCCAGAAGGATTCCATGATCGCCGAGGCTTTCCAATTTGCGCACAGGAAACTCCGGCGTCGCTAGCTGCTCTCGCGATATGAGCCTATTTGTCGACACTTCCATGTGGTATGCCGCCGCGGACTCTTCCGACCGCAGCAACGCTCGCTCAAAAGCGATTCTCAAGTCCGGTGAAACGCTGGTGACCTCGGATCACGTTTTGGTCGAAACATGGACGTTGCTTCACCACAAGCTTGACCGCAAAGCTGCGGAGCGCTTTTGGGAAGGCTTGCGGAGTGGGATAGCGGTAATCGAGACGGTTACTTTGGCGGACCTGGAGGTTGCTTGGGATATGGGCGTTTCCTGGCGTGACCAGGAATTTTCCATCGTGGATCGCACCAGCTTCGCTGTAATGCGGCGTCTGGGTATTGATCGGGTCGCGTCCCTCGATGCTCATTTTGCCGTATTTCGCTTCGGTCCAAAACGCCGCCAATCGTTTCATGTCCTTAGATAACATCAACCCTGGGCCTGGGCGGCCGAGTGTTGATCTCAGCGCGATTTGGGAATACCGCGCCCTAGATTCGCTGATCCCTTTTCGTGTATCGCTTGCGAATTCTCTACGGTTTTGGCGTAAGCGGACTTCCTCGAGATCCATCGCACCAGGTCTGTGATAGCCGCCTAAGCTTAGGAAGCGTCTGTTCTACCACTGACAACGCTCGTCCGTGTCAGAGGCGGTGAGCGACTGGGCCATTTTAGCGGTCCATTTAGGGCCACCCCTTTCCCTTTTGTCGAGGATCTCAGAACGGTCGGCACAGACAGGACCGCAGATGAGGGTGGGTACAGAGGACCGAGCGCAACTCGACGTAATACTGCCTGACCAGAGCGCGGACGCCGCTGCGGCGATACCAATCCGGGACGCCCTGAAACTGCTCCTGGATTTTGAGCACTAAAAACCCAGGTTTTGGCTTAAGATGGAGATCCGTTTAAACAAAGCATCCTTGTCCTACCCGATCGACATGTCGGTGTCGAGAGGGTAGGCAAGGATTTTCTTTCGCGCAATACCTCGCGCTACCGATTCACGTCGCCATTACAACCGACCCGCCTCCCCCAGCTTGGAGAGAAACACAGGCAAACTGCGCTCAAAACGTTTGCAGTGAAACGGTTGCTGGGCCAATCATCTGAGCAGAGGTGAGGATCAACCTTGGTGAGCGCTATCGGACAAGCCCTCCTCGTTTACGGAGGCGAGACGCAGCGCATTCAACGGGCTCTGCATGGCACTTGTTCAAGCACTTAAGCAGCCTGGAAGCATCCGGGTCGAAGCTTCCTCGGCGGGACTCGACGGCTCGGCGGTCGTGATTACCGCTAATCAAGCGAAGCTGCGTCCGGCCCTTTAGGGAACGCGCGCAGGATTAAGGTCAAACAACTGCACAAATTTGGCTATTTCTCCTAACGGTCGCTGAACATCATTATTTATTTATTTGCTTTATTTGCGCCCCCATCTCTCATGGGGAATGTTGCTGCTCTATATGCCGGCCGCTCCTGCAAGCTCTACGCTTATAGGCTACCGCCAGGGAAGAAAGCCCGATGAAATTTGAATTCCCCAACGTACCCGCCCCAGCAGACCGGCCCGGTGAAAGCGTGGTTCGAGCCGGTAGTGATTCCCACCTATCACCCACACGCCCCCGACAAGAACCCCATATTTCTGGAGAATCGCGCGGAAGCGGGTAGACCTTCTCGCTTGCCTGGTGACCCCGCTTACATATGCCTTGACACGTATATGCTCAGTGGAGTATACCAAGAGCATGGAATCTGTGTTCGAAATCATTGCGGAGCCGAACCGCCGCGCGATATTGAGCCTGCTGGTCTCGTCGCAACAGTCGGTTGGAGAGATCGAGCGTCAGCTTCGCATGTCGCAGCCGACCGTGTCAAAGCACCTGCGAGTGCTGCGCGAGGCCGGGTTCGTGGAATCCACGGTGGACGCACAGCGCCGTCTCTACCGGCTGAAACCTGAACCATTTCAAGAGGTGGATGCCTGGCTGGATCAGTTCCGCCGGTTCTGGTCCGATCACGTGGATGCTCTCGAACGCCACCTCGACCGCATAGATCAAGCTGCAGCAACGAAAAGGGCAACACCAACGAAAAGGAAGACAAGGAGAAAAGGACGCGGCGCAAACCGCGAACCTGACAAAGGAGAAGCAAAATGAAAATCAAAGTGACCAGCGTATACGTGGATGACCAGGACAAGGCCCTGCGCTTCTATACGGAGGTACTGGGCTTTGCCAAGAAGACCGATTTCAGTCAGGGCCCATTTCGATGGCTGACGGTGGCCTCGCCCGAGGAGCCGGACGGCACTGAGCTGCAGCTGGCGCTGAACAACAACCCCGCGGCCAAAGCGTATCAGCAGGCGATGTTTCAACAAGGCCAGCCGACGGCCATGTTCTACACCGACGACGTGAAGGGCGACTACGAGCGGATCAAGGCCCGCGGCGCCCAGTTCACGATGCCGCCCACCGACGTGACCGCCTCCATCATTGCGATGCTGAACGACACCTGCGGCAACCTCATCCAGCTTGTCCAACTGGCACGCAAATCACAGGCGGCGCGATGACCGATCGCGAGCAGTACACACCGGGTCCGGCCAGCGGGGCGCAGGTACGAAAGGACGGAGAGAAGTGAACGCTCGTTCTCGTCAGAGAACTGCGCCACCCGCCGGAAAAAGTCTGGCAGGCGCTTACCGACCCGGCGCATCTGCGCGAGTGGGCGCCATTTGAGGTCGATGGGAGCCTGGGTACGGTTGGAACGGTGAGGCTCACCTGGGTGGGAACGCCCACAGCGATCGAAACTAAAGTGACGCGAGCCGACGCTCCCAAGGTACTGGAGTACAACGATACCCGGTGGGAACTCGAAGCCTCTGGTGGCGGCACGCGCCTGACGCTGTGGCACAGCATCGATCGCCGCTTCATCTCGTGGGGCGCCGCGGGCTGGCACATCTCCTTCGACGTCCTTGAGCGCTTCCTCGCGGGTCAGCCGATTGGACGCATCGTCGGCGCCGAGGTCATGAAGTTCGGCGGCTGGCAGCGATTGAACGCCGAGTACGCCAGGCAGTTCGGTATTGAAACGCCCAAATGGCCGCCTAAGGCGGCTCAAAATTCGTGAATCGGAGGTGGATCGCAACATCATGAACCAAGGCACCATACGTTTAATCCTTCGCTGGATTCACATCGTCTTTAGTATTCCGATACTCGGTTATATTTATAGTCCGTTTGACAAAATTCCAAACTATGCCCCCGCGACTCGGTTTGTCTTTGTTCCCATAATGGTCCTTTCGGGATTGTGGATGTGGAAAGGCCATCTCCTTCGACGACTTACTTCGAGAAGACCGGCCAAACAAGACGCTGCGGCGAAACTACTCGCATGAAAACGGGACAAGAATTCGAGGCATCGAGATCCAATGAATCCATCGGAACGTATTGACCAGCTCGTCGCAGGACTCACAGACTGGCGTGGCAAAACGCTCGCCAGCATCCGCAAGAGCATCCTGGAGGCCGACCGGGAGATCATCGAGGAATGGAAGTGGATGGGCAGCCCAGTGTGGTCTCGCGACGGGATCATCGCGGTCGGCAACGCCCACAAAGATAAGGTAAAGCTTACCTTTGCCCACGGGGCGAGGCTCCCAGATCCTGACAAGCTCTTCAACGCGAGCCTCGAAGGCAACGTGTGGCGAGCGATCGATCTTTTCGAGGGCGATAAAATTAATGCCCGTGCTCTAAAAAATCTCGTCCGTGCTGCCGTTGACTACAATCAGATCAAATTGAAGAGCAAAGCGCCTGTGGGTACTCGAGTGAAAGTACATAAAAGCAAAAAGTGATGAAACGACGGCCTATTCTCACTAATTCTCTTTGCGGGACTGCCTGACAAGGGAGCGTTCAGGGGCAGTCCCTAAGAATTCGCAACCCACAACAGTTTCGGGAAGCTTCTGTATTGCCATTTTCTCATTGAATCGCGAAAAGCCTTCTACCACCTTTCCCGCATGCAATGCCGCCCCCCGAACTACCGCGGGGGATCACGCGTCAGGTCGCGCTCGGGATGTCCACTCTTCTTTTTTGCGTTACAATTTGACGGTGGGTATTTTGCGGCGGCTTTCACGCTGGATAGGATTCAGGACAATATGACTCACCTCGCAGCAGGAAACCCGGCTCCCGAATTCTCTCTCAAATCGCTCGACCAGAAGGAGTACTCGCTCGGTGCGCTACTCGAGCGAGGCCCCGTCGTCGCAGCTTTCTTCAAAATTTCCTGTCCCGTTTGCCAGTTTACTTTCCCCTTTTTGGAACGCCTCCACCAGTATTACGGCTCCAGCGGTGTAACCGTCCTCGGTGTCTCGCAGGACGACGCTCGCGCAACCAAAAGCTTCGCCTCCGAATACGGCGTCACGTTCCCGTTGGTTCTGGATTCCGACGCTTATCCACTCTCCAATGCTTATGGGCTGACCACTGTCCCGACGATTTTTCTGATTGAGTCCGGCGGCAAGGTGAAGGTCAGCTCCACCGGTTTTGACAAGAAGGATTTGGAGACCATCGCCAACGAATTGGCCGAGCGCCGCAAGATCGCTCTCACTCCCCTGTTTCGCCCGGACGAAGTCGTCCCCGCCAACAAACCGGGATGAAGTTCCAAGAACTAGGTCCGGTCCGGGCCTGAGTGCAGCCTATGTTTTGGTTTTTGGGTGGGATCTAGGAAGACGCGTCCGTGGCTTAAATAAAACACCCATTCCCGGAGTCATTTAGCGTTAGTTCAGCGCGATTTCCGGCCAACGCTTCTTGTGCTTCTCGGGCTTTTTTCTCTTATCCGGAATCACCCGCGTTACCGCGGGGGCTAAACCGGACTTTCGCGCCACGCGCCGCGCCTCTTTGCCTACGTCGATCGTTCTCTTCTTCCTCCGCTTCATGGTAACGAGAGGTTAACGCAACCAGGTTGCGGAAGGAAGCATCGTGCGGAGTCAGGCCTGCTGGCGGTCACCGAACTGCGGCCATCATCGTTGACAGCGTTAGCCCGCTAGAAATTGAAAAGGCATTGCAAATAGATCAGGCGGTTGGCCGTGGAGTTGGAGAATGGTCCGGGGGCTAGGCCGTTGGACTGACCAAACAGTGGCGAACTGAGATTGCCAATGGGGTTGGATACGTTCACGTTGTTGAAGACGTTTCGTGCGTTGACGGTGAAGGTGAGATTGTAGTGGTTTTGCGAAGGACCACCCCACATGCCTCCTTGACGATCGCCGTGTGGCCCCGACCCGCGCCCAAACGTGCCAGCGCTCATCCCTCCGCCTCTCGCGGCTGTCTCTTTCTTTTCGCCAAAGCCAAAGGTTTTGCTCAATCGCAGATTCAACGCGAATCGCCCCGGCCCGGTCTCCTGATTGATCGGAATGCCAATTTGCCCGGGTTGTGCCACTTCATTAAAGCAACCATACACTGTGGATATCACGCCCGAACTGCCACAGGTGCCCACAGTCGGTCGCGCGTTGAAGCTATTGATTCCGTACAAATCCTGACCGGTGGTGATGTTGAAGGGTGGCCCGGACTGAGCGATCAGAAACGGGCTCACGCGAAAGCCCCAGGGCAGGCTCACGGTGCCGCCAACAAACGCGCGATGCCGCACATCGAACGATGCCCGTCCATAGTCTTCCGGTATACCGCACGCCGGCAGGGTCGATGTTGCGCAGGGGATCGATGGGATGTAGCCAGCGCCAGAGGTGTTGCTGTTCGCGTAGTTCAGAGTGTAAGAACCCAACAACGTGAGGTTGGCTCCCATCTGTACCCTGTTATTTACGATGAGCTGATTTTGCTTGAAGGTTCCGCCTGACGCGTACGCATAGGGAATTTGCGGAGTGGCGGGCGGCGGGACCAAAAAACTCGGATCGACATAATTCGTATAGAACTGATGCACCCCGCGTGAATTGAGATAGGTGACGGAAAGATTCGCGTACTTGCCCAATTGCCGCTCGACGGTGACACCGGTTTGCATGATGTAAGGACTGCGAAGAGCGGAGTTGACATGGTAAACGACCTGAGGCTCGGTGCCCGTCGGCTGCACAAGCCCACTGGGATTAAAGAACGGCGGGTTCTGAACGAGGAATTGCTGCTGAACGGATCCGTTCTGCAATTCCTGCTGCAAGACCAGGTCGTAGGTAAAGCGATCATAGAAAATGCCGTAACCCGCACGCAGCACGGTCTTAGGGGATTTGTTCTTCCCGTTTCCATCCAAACCCCAGGCAATGTCGACCCGCGGCGCGAAATCGCTGTGATCTCCCAGATTGTTTTGCATTTCATAACGCAACCCCGTGCTCAGCGTCAAGTTTGGACGGATCCGCCAGTCGTCCTGGAGAAAGAGCGCGCCGTCAAACCAAGTGACGTCGGCAGCGGCATTCCCGGTCGCGCTTGAATTCACCGAATAATTACTCGCGCCTCCCCCGTTCGCCGTGGCCGGACTGCCATTCTTTTGGTTCATAAGCGTGATTTGATAGGCCTCCAGGCCAGTGAGCTGGCAGCTCGTCGCCGGCCTCGGACTGCAGCCCGGGAGCGGCCGCGATCCAAAATCGTACACGCCGTTAAATTGCGCGCTCGACAAATAATCATCCGTTGTTGCGCGCAACCGTCCTCCGTACTTGAGGGCATGCTTGCCCACATTGAAATAAGTGATGTTCTGCAGTTCATAGCGGTTCTGCGTATCAAGGTTCGTTCCGCTGCTGCTGCCCCCGGTCGTAAATGCCCCTTGAATTGAAATCGTGGGAGTCGTGTTGAGCGGATTCTGGTCCCGTTCCTGGTGGATGTACTGAAACCGTATTTCGTTGATGGCACGAGGACCAAGCACCTCCGTATCCGTCATCTGAAAGGTATGCTCGGTGCTGAGGGCGTTGTACGCCACGTCCGGCAGGCTGAACGATCCGATACCGTCCCCGACCTCGTTGTTGCGCCAATACTGGTAGCGCGTGATCAGCGTGTTGTTCGGCGTAAGTTGAAAATCGAAGCGCTGGCTCACCTCAGTGCGTGTGTGCGGATTGGGAAACGCGCCGGCGAACTGCGAGACTTGAAGCGTGGCGGGATCCACAACCGGCGTGTTCACCACGGAAAGATCGTTGAGATTCCGTCTCTCGATGTTGGTGAAAAAGGAAATCCTCTTGCTCAGCGATCCCCCGAGATTTCCCTCGTAGTGCTCCGAATCGTAGCTCGGAGGTGCTGCACTACCCGCGAACGGGTTTCGCGAGTTGAAGGCCGAGGCATTGCCCATGACCATGACCTGTCCGTGCAGTCGGTCCGTTCCCGGCTTGGTCAGGATTTCTATGCGGCCGTACCCCAGTTTGTCGTATTCCGAAGAGAACGGATTCTGATTGATGCGAATCTCGCGAATCGAGGCTTTCGGCGGAAGCTGCCCTGCGGTGAATCCATCAATATAGATCTGTCCCCCGTTCGGCCCTGCCGACGGCCCCGCCAACGCCTCTAACTCCGATTGCAGTTCGTCCGGATCGTCCGAGAGCGCTTCGAGGTCTTTCCCCTTCATAACCACCGTGCCGGCATTGTTTGATGGGTTGACGTCGACTTTCGTCGTTTCGTCGGTTACCTCGACTTTTTGCTCTTCAATCTGGATGCTCAGGCTGATGTTCACCTGTACTTGTTGCTTCGCGATGATCTGGACATTCTCTTTCGTAAACAGGGCAAAGCCCTTCGCCGCCGCCTTGAGCGTGTAAGCTCCCGGCGGGAGATCCTTCAACTCATAGATTCCCTCTTTATTGGTGGCGCCGTCATAGGAAGTGCCGCTTGCGCTCGTTAAACGCACGGACGCCTTGGGAATCCCTGCGCCCGAAGGGTCGGTCACAAATCCGGTCAATCCTCCAGTAGCGCCTGCCGCTGGGGCGGCTGCTTGCCCCGTGGCCCCGCCTGCCGGTGCCTGCGCGCACACACGCTGCGTGAAGAGGGGGAGCAGAAAGAAACATAAGAAAAATGCACAGGTAGTTCGAACCAGCCGAAAGCTCATCCATTCTCCTAATTCTGTGGGATTGCGCTTGAAGTGCGCGCCATCACGGGTTCCCTGCTTCCCCGCCGGGCGCTTCGCTCAGGCTCCAGGGCGAGAGGATCGTAGAAGCGTTGCTATTCGGCGAAGCCTGGAGGATAGGCTCTACTCCCCCGAGCAGCGTAATCACCGACGGCTCCCCGTTGGGCCCTCCCTCCGTAGCAACCATCATTACCGCGTCGCCCTTCTGTAATTCCGCGAGCGTCGCCGGCGGCATGCGATTGAGGGCTTGCTGGAAGTCTCCACCACCGCCGCCGTTTCTGCCCGCCCCTCCGGGACCGCCTGACGCGCTGCTCGTTTGCATCTCACCGGATCTCCCTCCTTGCGCTGCTGTCGCGCCTCCTGCCGCGGCGGAGTTCTGCCCCATTCTCCTCAGGCGCATGGCGATGCCCTGAGCCATCTGTAAGGGCAGCTTGCGGATCTGCGAATCTCCCGTGATTCGCAGCGTGACGGTTTTCTTGGTCGCTAAGTCCTCTACCGTGATGGTATTGGCGGAAGCGTCGATCGAAGAAATCGTCCCGGCGATGTTCCGGAAAGTGCCGCACACGATTTCAGCCGCGGCGAGCTCGCTTCCGTCGGCGCTGCGCGTGCCCCGCGCGCGAAGCTGGTCACCAGGCTTGATTTCCTCGAGCCGAGCTGGCTTTGCATCGTCAAACTTGATCGAATCGGGCGCGTACCTGCGAACGATGGTGTCTTTGGCAAAATGGATGGTCACTGTTTTCTTCTCGCCCATCCCCTGCTGGGTGATCACAATGGAGTTTGCCGCTGGATCAATGCTGCTTACCAACCCTCCGACTCCTTGCCTCCGCCATTCCTCGCGCTCATGGGTCTGCTTTTCCGCAATGCTGGCTTTCTTCATTGCGATAAGGGTGCTCCCAAGAACAGTTTTCCCGTCCTGGGCAAGCTGTCCGCGCACCAGAATGCGGTCTCCGGGGAGTAATTCTTGCAAGGAAATGGGTGCTGCCTCCTTCAAATCTTTTTGCCCGGGCTCCACGCGAAGCAGCCTCGCCCCTTCTTGCACCACGACCGTTACATCCCCTCCCGCATCCGTTGCCAATATGATGTTGTTCCCGGAAACCGACTTAATCGTTCCCACCGGGCGCGCCGGGTTGGGAGCTTGAGCGCTCGCCGAGCGTGCGCCGAGCGCGGCCGCTCGCAGAGGCGTGGTCATCGCCACGCCGGCGACCACAAACAGGGTGAGCGGCAGAAAGATCTTTATGAGCTTCAAATCAGAGAACGCCATCGGCACTGTCCACAGCTTCTGAATTTTCCGGGATGACACGGGACGAGGGTTTGGGGATCTTCGCCCCGGCTTATGCGCACAGCCAACTTACGCGCAATAGTTAGACGTTTCGACAGGTGCAAACCGTTTCAGCAGGTAGCTCAAGTGTTCTCCAACTGGGCCTAGTACTTCCCCCCAAACAAGTGTCCGTGACCCGGGTCACCTACCGCCGTGCCGGAGGTCACCGCGAGCTCACTCGAGAGGGCACGACAATTTGTTCATCGAGGGAGGAAGCCATGGCTAAGCCCCAAAAAGACGATCGCGACCTGTTGGAAATGCTCCAATTCGAGCTTCGCTTTCTCGAAGACGGCGGCTATGGACAATCGCCGCACGCAGCGCGCCGGGCATCCCTCATCTTTGAAGACTCTCTCACCTGCATGAACTTCAACAGTCAGGACCGCACTCCCTACAGCGCGTGCCTCCTCATGAAGTTCGTTCCGCCCGGCCGCGCTACCGAACAAATCCCCTGTCGGCACATCCCGCTAAACAGCGACGGCGAAACGCTCGCTTCGTTATATGAATCCGCCACGCAGCTTGAAATCGAAGAAGCCCTTGGCAATTGGCTAAGAGCCACCATCCATCGTCTGGAGCGAGAACGGGCGGCTGCCAACTCCTGAGTCACCCGGCACTCGGTAAAGGCATTCCCTAAGGACGCCGTCCCCTCGAGGAACGCTTCTTTCTGTTCGCCCGCTACCTCCCCAAAACACCCCTCGGTTGACCCGGCTCGCATGACCGTCCTGCAGGTCACCGCAATCTCGCTCGAGAGGGCACGACAATTTGTTCATAAGCAATGACGGGCGGCTGTTGTCGCGATAGAATCCGCCTCATAAGCATTACCAAGGGCGACGACCGGAGAGCGCGGCCCGCGCGTTTGGCTAAAAGCTAAGGAGCTTGACCACGCGCCTGACGACGTAAAGCCTGCCATCACTACTTCGAAGTGGGCAGTCTTCCCCGGCAACGGCGTCCTTGAGAAAGGGGCCTCTTTTCCATGCGTCGGATCCCCGTTACCTCGGTCGATATTACCCAAATTGGTTACCAGGAAGATTCCGAGACCCTGGAAATCCAGTTCTCCCGCGGTGAAGTTTGCCACTATTACAATGTTCCTTCCGGCGTCTACGACGAGCTGATGCAATCGCCAGCTAAGGAAGAGTACTACCACAGGAAAATCGGAGTGCGCTTCCCCTGCACGCGCATCCGCTGACGATCTGCGAGGTGTAAGGGCGCGCGCCAGCGCGTTCTTTTGCGGCCCTTCGCCGGGGCGCAGCGCCGCTCGGCCCGTCGCCCACACGAGAAGTGTCTCGGCGTGCGTGGTTGCCAGCGTTTACTCTGGGAATCCGCAGCCTTGAAAAAAACGGAGAAAGAGATCTCGCGCCTTTTCGATCTTAGGGTCTCCGTCCCGGGGTTGCAAAAGGAAGACTTGTCTTTCCGGCTTTCGTATTTCGAATTTCTATTGTCAGCTTTGTTCCAGGTCGCGTTTCCGGCTGTAGCGATAGGCCATCGCTACACCCACGCTCATGAACCCGGCGGCGGGCAGCAGCAGCAAAAGCACGCCCTTATTGACGGCTTTCTGCCCGGCCTTCGAGCTCGCCGCAACGTAGCTCGAACACATCGCGCAGCCCTGGCTGAACGAGGGCGGCGCGATACACAGCAAACTCAGGAATAGAAACGTCGCCAAAACTGCGCTGCGCACTCTCATGTTGTTCCTGCATCTTGT
Organism: Acidobacteriota bacterium; assembly: GCA_003223215.1. Classification (GTDB taxonomy): domain Bacteria; phylum Acidobacteriota; class Terriglobia; order Acidiferrales; family UBA7541; genus Acidiferrum. Next base: position 35,823 of record QHYH01000098.1, on the reverse strand, counting down.
TGCAACCTTCTCCCCGTCATTCCGATCGGAGAGAGGAATCCCTCTTGCCTTGACAGCCTCACTTCACTCCCAACGTAATAATACGATGCGCGTCGGGGAAGAAAAAGATGGTCATCAGAATCAGGCAGGCCACCACGGAGCACATGGTGATCCATTTCATGCGCGAAATCTCGTACCGCAAGTGCATGAAGAACCCGATGATCAGCGCCGCCTTGATCAGCGACAAGCCCATCAGAATCGTCAGCATCTTCGCCGGCGCCATATTCTGATAGGTCAGATACACTTCGATCCCGGTCATCACCAGCAGCGCCGCCCAGACCCACAGAAATTGCGCCTTCTTGTGATGGCGTTGCTCTTCGGCAACGCGTTCCGCAATCGCGATTTGAGTTGCGTCCATTTTCTTCAGGCTCCTAGAGAATCCTTGCGGACATCAAATACACCAGGGGGAAAATGAACATCCACACCAGGTCGACGAAGTGCCAGTACAGTCCTGCCACCTCGACATCCGACGAGTCGTACACTTTCGGCTTCAGCCACAAAATAATGCTGATCACAATCGCCGCCACCAGCAGCACGTGCACACCGTAGTGGAATGGGCTATAAGATGGCGTTGCAAGCCAGGCGATCAGCCACAGCGCCAGAAGGATAGGGATGAACTTCCGGCGCAGCGCTACGACGCCCAGATACACGATTCCCAGTGTCACGTGCAGCATGTGCATGCCGGTCAAAGTAAAGAAGGTCGAAGGAAATTGCGGCACGCTCTTTGCCACGCTCGAGAATTCCGCGCTCACCTCATGCCCAGGAACCGCAGGAAACATCGGCAGCGTCAGACCCTCGGCGATCAGCTTGCTCCACTCCATTCCATGGAGAATCACAAACCCTGCTCCGCATGCGATCGTGGCCAGCAGCCATAGCGTCTGGGCTTTCGCGTTGCGCTCGACCGAAGCGCGAACGGCCATCACCATGGTCAGCGAACTGGTGAGCAAGAACGCGGTCATAACCGTGGCGTTGACGATGCTCTCGGAGTGGAACGGCGTCGGCCAACCCGCCGTCGAGATGCGCCCGTAACTGTACGCGTACAGGAGCGCCCCGAACGTCAGCGAGTCCGACATCAGGAACAGCCACATCCCGATCTTCTTCGAGTACGTCCCAAACAGCGACGGCTCGTACACCGACGGGATCTCCCGCGCAACCACGGTATCAGCCATGCCCGAGGCCTCCTCCCTACCCCTGCTTATCTCGCAAACTCCAGCAGGCACAAAATGTACACCCACAACGCCGCCATGAAATGCCAGTACCACCCCGCGACGTCTACGACGATGCTCCGCGTCGTCACCGGCCGCCGCAGCAATACAAAAAGTCCGGCCACCAGCAGCGCCACGACGCCGCCCATCAAGTGGACTGCGTGGGCCCCCGTCAGCAAATAAACAAACGAGCTGCTCGGCGTCGTCGCCACATAAAAGCCGCTCGCCGCCAGTCGCTTCCACGCCATCCACTGCCCCAACAAGAACAGAAGTCCGAGAGCGATGGTCATCGTGAGCCAAGGCATCTTCCCTTCCGCGCCGGCTGGAGCCGGCCCCGCCGGCTGCGTGCTCACGGCTGCGGCTCGAACCTTCGTTTGGCGCCGCGCCAACTCCATTCCCACGCTGCTCACCAGCAAAACCAGCGTGTTGACCCAAAGCAGCGCCGGCAGCTTCACCGGAATCCAATCGTGCACCAACTGATTGGTCCGCGTATCCCAAGTCGGCAACCCCTGGCGCATCACGTAGGCGCTCGTGAAGGAAACAAAAAGCATCAGCACCGGCGTCAACGCAACGAGCAATCCCAATCGAGCACGGCGCAATCGCGTCGGGTAATTGGGCAATCCACGCCCCGCACGACCGTCATCACCACCGCCGAAAATCGGCGGCGCGCCTCCCTCGTTGCCGCGGGAAACCTGGGGCTCGTCTAAGGTTGCGGTTGTGCTGAAGCTGGCCATGACCGGACTAGTGTCTCGCGGCGACGGGCGCATCGGTCTGCATCACGAAATCGCGCGGCGCCCCGGGCACGCTGTACTCATACGGACCGTTGTGCACCACCGGCGTGATTCCGCCGAAATTATCGTGCGGCGGGGGCGTTGCCGTAGTCCATTCGAGAGTCGTCGCCTCCCACGGATTGTCGGCGGCCTTCTCACCTTTCTTCATGCTCCAGAAAAGGTTGAACACGAAGATGAACTGACTGGCGATGGTAATGAAAGCCGCGAAGGTGATGAACTGCTGGATGGGAGCCAACTTATGAATCCAGCCTACTTCGGTGCCCTGCGAATAGCGGCGCAGGCCGCCGGCCATCCCGTAATAATGCATGGGCATGAAGATGGCGTACGCACCCACAAACGTAAGCCAGAAGTGGGTCTTCGCCAGAGGTTCATTCATCATGCGCCCGAACATTTTCGGGAACCAATAATAGGTTGCGGCAAAAATGCCGAAGATCGACGCCACGCCCATGATCAAATGGAAGTGCGCGATGACGAAGTACGTCTCGTGCAAGTAAATGTCCAGCACGGGCTGCGCCAGGAACGGGCCGCTGATTCCGCCGACAACAAACAGCGAAACGAATCCGATTGCAAACAACATCGGCGACGAGAAACGGATCTTCCCTCCCCACAGCGTCCCGAGCCAGTTAAAGGTCTTGATGGCTGACGGGACGCCGATGCCCATGGTCATGATGGAAAACGCAAACGCGGTGTACGGGCTCATCCCGCTCATGAACATGTGGTGGCCCCACACCATGAACCCAAGGAAGCCGATCGCCAGAATGGCATACACCATGGCTCGGTAGCCAAAGATAGGCTTGCGTGAAAACACGGAGAGCAACTGCGAGCAAAGCCCCATGGCCGGCAAGATTGCGATGTAAACCTCGGGATGCCCGAAGAACCAGAACAAGTGCTGCCACAAAAGCGGCGAGCCGCCTTTATGTCCCGTGAGAACTCCATTCACCGTGACCAGCGGCACAAAGAAGCTGGTGCCGAGATTGCGATCCATCAGCAGCAGAATTCCCGCCGACAGCAGCACGCCAAAAGCCAGCAATCCCAGAATCGCGGTCACAAACCACGCCCAGCACGTCAGAGGCATGCGCATCAGGGTCATACCCTTCGCGCGCATGTCCAGGGTGGTGGTAATGAAGTTCAGCGCGCCCATCAACGCGCCAATGCAGAAAATCGCGATGCTGATGATCCAGAGGTCCGCCCCTAGCCCTTCGCCGGGTCCTGCCGATGGCAGCGCGCTGAGCGGCGCATATCCGGTCCAGCCATGCAGCGGCGCTCCTCCGGTCACAAAGAAAGCGGCCACCAGTACGAGAAACCCAAGGAAGGTAGTCCAGAACGAAAGCATGTTGAGGACCGGAAACGCCATGTCCGGCGCGCCAAGTTGAATCGGCAGGAAATAGTTCCCGAAGCCCCCCTGCGGCGCGGTGGTCAGGACGAAAAACACCATGATCGTGCCGTGCATGGTCAGCAAACTCAGATAGGTCTCCGGCTTGATCTCCCCAAAGAACGGAAGTGACGCGGTGGGCCAGACCAAATGGATGCGCATCAGCAGCGAGAGGAAAATGCCGGCGAACACCGCCACCAGCGCCAGGAAAAAATACTGCAAGCCGATGACTTTGTGATCCAGGCTGAAGATGTATTTGCGAATGAAGCCTTGCGGGGCTGCGTGCGCGTGGGAATCGTGGCTAACCATGTTATTGCTTCTCCGCCTCCCGTGCCGCCAGCCATTGGCTAAATTCCTCATCGCTGACGACCTTTACAATTCCGTGCATCTTGTAATGGCCGAGCCCGCAAAGCTCCGCACAGGCAATCTCGAACTCCCCGGTCTCAATCGGCGTAAAGTGCATGTGAATCGCCAACCCCGGCACGGCATCTTGTTTGAAGCGCATTGCCGGCACGAAGAAGCTGTGAATCACGTCGTGCGACCGCAGGATCACCTCAATCTCGCGATTCACCGGCACGACCATGGTTCCCGTGATCACGTCGTCTTTCGCAGCGGGATCGGTCGGGTCCAACCCCAAAGCGCCCGCGCCGCCTAACGACGCGTCCTCCAGCTCCGGCTTGGTCGCCCCGAACTTTCCGTCCGGCCCCGGATAGCGGAAATACCAGGCAAACTGCATTCCCGTGACTTCCACTTGCACGGCACCAGGTTTCGCCGTTTCGAAGCGCTCCGTCGCCCAGATGGATTCGCTCGCCAGGTTCAGACCGATAAACAAAATCATGGTAAGGATGGTCCACACCATCTCAAGCTTAGTGCTGCCGTGCGAATACTGCGCCGGCCCGGAACCAGCGCCGCGGTCGCGGTACTTCCACGAGAACCATCCCAGGGCCAACTGCGCGGCAATGAATACGGCTCCCATGAGAATGAACGTGGTGGTGAAGTGGTGATCGATTCCCGCGGCGGCCGCGGAGGCTCCGACCGGCAGCCACCAGGTTTTGGCGATGATGAAATACGAGCCGATCAGAGTAATCAGCCAGATGACCAGCAGCAGCGCGAGGCCCATGGGACGTGAACCTCCCCCAGTTTTGTCTTTGGGCTTTCCCCGCAGCGCGCCGAAATTCCTGCCACTCGCCAGAGCGGAAAGTCCAAAACGGGGCGAATATATCACAGTTTTTCGCGAAGCAAAGCAAGTTCTTCGGACTGGAATTGCGGGGATTGTTGACCGGCGGGCTGGCGAAATGCGCACGCCGGTTCGAATTTCGTTCCCCGCGCGGGCTTGTAAGCTCCCGCGGCACCCATCTTTGGCTTCTTCGATGGTGCGGTTTATTTGCGCAATACGATTGACGAATTTTTTTGATTTGAGTAATATCCGGGTCGAACCCTGGGGGGCCGGTGAAATGTTAGGGGCCTCGCGATGGTCGAGAAAAATGCCTTTTCAATTCGATGGGCCACCGGCGCTCGGAGCTGATTTGCTTTTCGCGTGTCATTTCTCCACTCCACCCAAAAATGTTTTGCAGTTCCCGCGAGAGCGCCGCTTGCCGGCTTGGGTGTGCGCAGAGCTCCGCTCGTTTTGCGGGGTAACCCAGGACGGCGATTTCAGAGCTGCCAGGTTATGAAGGACGTTACGGGCTCAAATCACGAGGGCGCGAAAACGACGGGCCTGGCTGGGAAGAGAAACAGCGGCGGCCGACTCGGCTGCCGCGCACGAATTCAGAGCAGTGCATAGTTGAGGAGGATCTGCATGGCGGCGCCGGAATCGGAAACGGTCAAACCAAAACCGGAGGCGACGAAATCTACCGCTGCCGACGGTGGAAACGCAAACAAAGCGGATGCGACCAAGTATGTCGGCACTCCTGCCGTTGGCACGTCCAAAGCGGCCGCCGCAGGCGGTCTCGGTACCGTTGGGCCGGAGCCCAGCGCCGCCAACGAACGACGTCGCCGGCTGGTTTGGTGCAGCGTCACCGCATTTCTGGGCGCCTGGGTGATTGCTTTCCTTCGCTTTTTCCTCTCGCGCACGCTTTTCGAGCCTCCCACGATTTTCAAGATCGGGTATCCGTCCGATTACGCGCTTGGCGTAGACAGCAAGTTTCAGCAAAGATACCGCATCTGGGTGGACCGCACTCCCGATCGCATCTTTGTTATTTATGCGCGCTGCACGCATCTCGGCTGCACCCCGGATTGGAAGGCCAGCGAAAACAAATTCAAGTGCCCCTGCCACGGCAGCGGTTACGACAGCGAAGGGATCAACTTCGAAGGTCCAGCGCCCCGCCCGATGGACCGCGCCAATGTCCAACTGGCGCCGGACGGACAGATCATTGTGGACACTTCGCGCCTGTTTTCCTGGCCCAAGGGACAACCGAGCCGTTTCAATGACCCCGGCTCATATTTGCCCGTGTAGCAATGTCGATGGACTTGGAGCGGCGGAGCTCGGGGCTTGTCCCGCCTGTTGACGAGGCTAAAAGGAAAGAATTCTCGAGCGGAAGAGAACGGGGGCGTCACGATGGCTGACGAAAACAAGGGAAACGGGAACAACGGCAAACCGGGCGGGCTGCTTACGCGAGTCACGGCGGGCGTCAAAGAAGACGTGGAGGCCCTAAAGACCGATCTGCCAGCGAAGGCCAAAGAACAGATCGAAATTCTGAGTAAGCCCACCAAGACGCAGCTCTACACTTCCATCTTCCGACACAAGCACGACGACACGCCCCGCAACCGCGCGCTCGGAGTGCTTTCCAACGTCTTTCTGCATCTGCATCCGGCGAAAGTCAATCGCGACGCGGTGCGCTACAGCTACACCTGGGGCATGGGCGGCATCACTTTTTATTTGTTCTTTGTCCTCACGCTCACCGGCGTCTTGCTCATGTTCTATTACCACCCCAGCAAAGTTCAGGCGTTCCGCGACGTTCTTTATCTCGAACACGACGTCCCTTACGGAAAGCTCCTGCGCAACATGCACCGCTGGGCCGCGCACTTGATGGTCATCGCCGTCGAGCTGCACATGTTCCGCGTCTTTCTCACCGGTTCCTATAAAAAGCCGCGCGAATTCAACTGGACCGTCGGCGTCATCCTCCTGGTCCTGACTCTGCTCCTCTCCTTCACCGGCTACCTCCTGCCCGACGATCAGCTCGGCTTCTGGGCCGTCACCGTCGGCACCAACATGGCGCGCGCCACACCTTTATTAGGCCACGAAGGCCCGTTTGGCCCACAGTTTGGGATGACTCCTTACAATGATGTGCGCTTCGGACTGCTTGGCGGATCGATTGTGGACGCCAACGCGCTCCTGCGCTCTTACATCTGGCACTGCATCGGCATTCCCATCATTGCTTCCGTCTTCATGATCTTGCACTTCTGGCGCGTGCGAAAGGATGGCGGGATATCCGGGCCGGCTCAAGTGGTTCTCGACTCCGAGGTCAAGGAGGCGAAAAAATAGCCATGGATTGGAAGCAACTCTGGCAGATCCTCTCCGCCGCGGACAACGTTCCGATCATCGCCATGATCCCGCTGCTGGCCTTCTACATTTATCTTGCCGGGAGGCAGGCGTTTGCCAACGACAAACTCATCGCGGATCTGAGCGCCAATCCGGCGCTGGCGAAAACGCATCACCGCAGGACCTGGCCTTTCCGACCGGGATGGCAGAAGGAAGTCCACGTTTGGCCGTTTTTGTTGCGCGTGGAATTTCTGGCGGCAATCATCGTCACCATCATTCTGATGGTCTGGTCCATCACGTTGAACGCGCCGCTCGAAGAACCCGCCAACCCCAACCTGACCATGAACCCGGCGAAAGCGCCCTGGTACTTCCTCGGCCTCCAGGAAATGCTGGTCTATTTCGATCCCTGGATCGCCGGCGTGGTTATGCCCACGCTGATCATCATCGGTTTGATGGTGATTCCTTATATTGATACCAATCCGCTGGGCTCTGGCTACTACACCTGGAAGCAGCGCAAGTTTGCCATCAGCACTTTTCTGTTCGGCTTTGTCATCTTGTGGGTGTCCATGATTTTCATCGGCACCTTCATTCGCGGGCCGGGTTGGCAGTGGTTCTGGCCGGGGCAGACCTGGGACCACAACCGCCTCATTTATGAAGTGAACCGCGACTTGCCCGACCTTCTCGGGATCACTTCGAATTTGTGGAAGGGCATCTTTGGAGCGATCGTCGTTGGCGGATACTTCGTCATCGGCGGGCTCATCGTGAACGGATTGTTCCGCCGCTACAATCCCAAGGATTATAAGCGCATGAGTCTGCTGCAGTATTCCATCATGATGACATTTTTCCTGATCATGGTGGCTCTTCCGATTAAGATCCTGATCCGTCTGCTCTTTCACATCAAATACCTTTGGATCACGCCCTGGTTCAATATCTAGGAGGACCTGGTGCCGGATAAGCCCATCCCCGAAAACGATCCGATTGTAACCAAATCCCTCGCGCCGCATTACGTTATATGCATGGTCGTCCTGATGGCCACGCTCTTCTGGGCCCTTTGGGATGAAGATTTCGGCCAGCGCCCGTGGAAGACTTTCCAGCACGAATGGAAAAGCCGCTACTCCGCTTTTCTGAAGACCGCCCGCACGCAATCGGCGCAATCCCAAAAGGAAATCGAGAACAGTCCGGATTATCAAAAACTGAAGCAGGATTACGAGGCTGCCAGCAAGAGCGCGGAGTCGCGCATCAACGAACTTAGAGAAAGGCTCCGGGAAGTAGGTGCGAAGATTCTGGCGGTCCAGGATGGCCCCGGTCATTTCACCGACCGGCGCGCCTACGTCACCGCCGTCACTTACGACATCGAAACCACCGCCAGTTCTTCCGCAAAACAGGGCAAGCAAAGGGACCTCGATGCGTACAAGGCGGAACCCAGCACTGTCGAAATGCCCGACGGCAAGGTGCAAACCTTCAAGAACTTCGGCGAGCTCGAAGAGGTCTACAACGACCTGAAAAATGAGCGCACGCAATTGAGCGCGGAACTCGGCGAACTACTGAAACCCGTAACCGAAAAGAAGGAATTGATGGATTCCTACCTCGCCGATCACATGGTGAGCCTCACTTCTTCTCAATTGCTCAACCTGCAAAACAGCGTGGAATCGTTGACTCCCGCGATTCGCCAGATCAATGTGAACGAGCACGCCGCCAACCTCGAGCGCGAAGACAGCGCCCAGATTGTCGACCGCTGTGAGTCCTGCCACCTCGGCATTCGCGAACCGGTCAACCTCACCGCGGCTGCCATGTCTTTGCCCGGCAAGAAACCGGATGAGTACGCGCGCGCTTTTACCAGCCATCCCAACCGCGACCTGCTGCGAATTCATGATTCCGAGAGATTCGGCTGTTCGCCGTGCCACCAAGGCAATGGCCGCGCCACCACCAGCGTCGAAAAAGCTCACGGCACTTACGAACATTGGCTGTGGCCTATCTTCCGAGCCGGAAATTACGAAGCCGGTTGCCAGATTTGCCACTCCGCGGACATGGTTCTGGTGAACAACGACGTCGGCTGGGTGATCGGTGAAGGCAAGGATCTTTTCCGCCAGCGCGGGTGCGTCGGCTGCCACCGCTACGAAGGCTACGACAAAGAGCCCGAAGACCTTCTCTCCATCGCTCAGGAAATCAAGCTTCTCGAACAGCAGAAGAAAGACCATCTGAAGCAAGCCGACGACTTCATGGCGCAGGCCGACAAAGCCGCTACAAACGAGGAAGCCAACCACCTGAACGATCGCGCCGTGGCCCTGAAAGTCGAGAACAGCAAAGTCGACCTCCGCATCATGCAGCTCGACCGCACCACCAAAAGCCTGCTGCAAGACATGAAGAAAGTCGGGCCCAACCTCAAGGATGTGCGTCTGAAGCTGAACAAGAACTGGATTCCCGTTTGGCTGAAGAAGCCCACGGACTTCCGCCCCACCACCAAGATGCCCAACTTTCGCTTGACCGACGAACAGATTCGGGCCATTTCCGCATTCGTCTGGCAATCCGGCCTTACCGATCCCCCGCCCAAGCACAAACCCGGCAACGCCGCTCATGGCAAGGAATTGTTCGAAACGCGCGGCTGCCTCGCCTGCCATTCCATCGGCGAAGGCGATCAGATCGAGGGCGGCACGTTTGCGGCAAATCTCACACGCGTCGGCGAAAAAGCGAATTATGATTATCTGGTTCGCTGGGTCCACAATGCTCGCGAACGCACGCGCCCCTATTGTCCGTACGAGAAAAAAGACATCGGCCCCGAGGACTACAAAAAGAAAGGGGTGCCTTTCGTCTTCGATCTCGATCACAGCAAGTGCCCGAACGACGGCCATGAACTCCAAGTCCAGAACATGACGGTAATGCCGAGCCTCCGCCTCTCCGAAACCGACGCCGAGGATATCGCCAGCTATCTCATCACGCTCAGGAAAAAGAGTCCCTCCGACTACGCGGACGCCTCGTTCATGGACGACCCGCAGCTCAAGGAGCAAGGCAAGAAGTGGGTTCGCTTCTTTGGGTGCTTTGGCTGCCATGAGCTTTCCGGGCTCGAGGACGAGGGCCGCATCGGTACGGAACTGACGGCCGAGGGCAGCAAGCCGGTCGAGCGCCTCGATTTCGCGCTGCTTACGGAAGTCGCCGAGCGCGGCGGCAATGAGCCCATCAAGGACCCCGAGGACCTCGCGCGTCTGCCCGAAGGCCCGGCCAAGGAGCCCTGGTACGACCACCAGGGCTTCTTTGAACACAAGCTGGCCGAACCCAACATCTGGGACCAGGGGAAAATCTTCAACGACGAAACCGAAAAGCTGCGCATGCCGAACTTGCATCTCACGAAGGAGCAGATTCGCGCGCTCACCACGTTCCTTCTCGGCAGCCAGGAAAACCCGCTTCCCCCCAGCTATCAATACAAGCCGCTCGACTATCGCAAAGACATTCAGGAAGGCTGGTGGGTGGTCAAGAAGTACAACTGCATGGGCTGTCACCAGCTCATTCCCGGCCAAAAAACCATCCTCATGGGGTTGGCGCGTTATCAAGACGCGCAGGAACAGTTGCCTCCGAAGCTGCTCACCGAGGGCGCGCGCGTCGATCCCCAATGGTTGCTGCGCTTCCTGAAAAATCCTGCGCTCAACGACAACGACACGAATCGCAACGGCATTCGCAGCTACCTGCAGGTGCGCATGCCAACGTTCTCGTTCTCCGAAAACGAGCTTGGCAAACTGGTGCGGTTCTTTCAGGCGCTTTCGCGCCAGCCGTTCCCGTACATCCCCGAAGAAGTCCCCGTGCTCACCGCCAAGGAAACCGAAATGGCGCGCAGTCTCTTTAGCAGCACTGCCGCGCCGTGCCTCAAGTGTCATGCCACTGGCGATCCTGTGCACGACCGCACTGCCACCGCGCCGAATTTTCTCCAGGCTCGCGGCCGCCTAAAGCCCGATTGGATGGAGCAGTGGATGCTCGATCCGCAAGCCATTAGTCCTGGCACTTCAATGCCTTCAGGTTTGTTCAAGCGCCAGGACGGCCATTGGGTCTTTTCCGGGCCGACGCCGCCTTCCTTCCAAGGGTATGACAAGGACCATACGAAGCTCCTCGTGGACTACATTTTGCAGCTCACGGCCGAAGAACAGCGCCGCGTCGCTTCTGGGATGGGGCGCTCACGCGCCGCAGTAACTCCTGGTCCTCCCGTTGCGGCCGGCAGCGGCGGCCGCGGCGTCAGCAAATAGGATTTTCTGTGAGATTCCCATTCTCAGGAAGAGGGCACAAAATGAAAACGAAAACCTGGGTGACAATTCTCGGTATGCCCGTGGCATGTGGATTCGTCCTCCTCGCCGGATGTGGCGGCAAGAAGGAGGAAACTGCCGAGCAGCCCGCGGCTGCTCCCGCGGCGGCCCCGACCGCCGCGCCTGTCGATCCCGCCACGGTTGCCACCGTCGCCGGCACTGTCAAATTTGAGGGCACAGCGCCCGCGGGCGCGAAAATCGACATGAGCCAGGACCCCGCCTGCAAGGGCACGAACACCGCGGAAGCCCTCCTCGCCAGCGGCGGCCACCTCGCCAACGTGTTCGTCTATGTCAAGGACGGCCTTGGCAGTCGCACTTTCGATGTGCCGAAACAACCCGTCACTCTCGACCAGAGCGGCTGCAAATACCATCCGCACATGCTCGGCGTGATGATCGGCCAGGAGGTCAAGATCGTCAACAGCGACCCCACCACGCACAACATTCACCCCCAGCCAAAAGACAACCGCGAATGGAACGAATCGCAACCACCGCAGTCCGCCCCCCTTGACAAGAGTTTTGCGCGCGAAGAAATTCTTCTTCCCGTCAAGTGTAACCAGCATCCGTGGATGAAGATGTACATCAACGTGGTGAAGAGTCCCTTCTACGCGGTCACGGACGCCGACGGGAAGTTTGAGATCAAGGGCTTGCCGCCAGGCGACTATACCCTGGCTTTCGTCCACGAAAAGCTTGGCGAAAAAGACGAGAAAGTCACGCTCGCGGCCAAAGACAATAAGACGGTCGACGAGACGTTCAAACCGTAGTGGGCGTGACGAAACGATTTTCCATGGCCATTTCCATTCCGCGGCGCCTGCCGCAGGCAAACGCTGCAGACGAGGAACGTGCTTATCGCTTGATACTGAGCTTACGCGAAATGTGAGGAGGCGACTTGCTTGCCGTGATGCTCTTGATCTCCATCGTGCTTGGGCTGATTCCGCTTGCTGGCATTGCCTGGATCGTCGTCAGTGGCACGATGACCACGGTCGACGGGCTGTTCGAGATTCTCATCATGCTCAGCCTCTCTGCCGTCTTCTTTCTCAATGCTTTCTGGGAGCTTCGCGGCAAAAACAAGCCGGCTGGCCCGTCCAAGCCCGGCTCGCCCTCCGACGAAGGTTAATTCGAGCGGCGGAGCTTGTTTACTCGCAGCACGGTCGAAGGGCGCCTGGGCTGGGAGGGGTTGGAATCTGCCGCGGCCAGGACTCGAGAGGCCCGAGCCTTTTGCTTCTCGGCCTTCTTTTTGACAAACTCATCCACCAGCATGGACACCCCCTCACGCTCTTCGTCAAACGGTGATGTGGAAGCACTCCTGAAAGAAGCTTCCGCGCCGCAAACTGGCGCGGCGTCCGGCCAATCTGCCGACGGCATGTCCACGCGCACGCGTCTTCTCTTCTATCTCGCCGCGTGGCTCATCGTGCTGCTTCCCTTTCTGTTCTGGTGGAACAGCTGGTTTGGCCGCCGCCTCTCCGACCGGCAGATCACGGAATATCTGACCGACGACAAGCACCCCCGCCACATCCAGCAGGCTCTGGTGCAAGTCGGCGAGCGCATCACACGCCAAGATTCGGCCGCGCGCTGGTATCCCGTACTCGTCCGCCTCTCGACCTATCCCGTCGAGGAAGTGCGCAACACCGACGCGTGGGTCATGGGGCAAGACCCTTCCGGGGCAGGGTTCCACGAAGCCCTATTAAAGATGTTGCAGGATTCTTCGCCCATAGTGCGGGGCAACGCGGCACTCTCGCTGGTGCGCTTCCGCGACGCATCGGGCCGCGCGCAAATCGTGGCGCTGCTCGAGCCTGTTCACATCGTCGCCCCATTCGGCGGTCATATCATCGACGCAGACAGACCAGGCACCGCCATCCATCAAGGCGGCATCATCGCCAAACTCAGCTACGGCTCCGAAAAGAGGACGGATCTGCGCTCGCCGATCAGCGGCCGCATCCACTCGCTCTCTGCCGCCGCGGGAGCCAGCGTCGCCGCCGGTGAGGAAATCGCCGTCGTCGATCCCGGCGACGAACAAGTCTGGGAAGCCCTGCGCGCGCTGTACATCATCGGCCGCGCCGAGGACTTACCGGCGATTCGCCCCTACGAACGCGAATCCCGCGACATCCCCGACCGCATCCGCGAGCAAGCTCTCCTCGCCGATCAAGCCATCCGTTCCCGGGCCTCCAGCGAGCCCTAAGCTTTCCATCGCATGGCGCAAAAGATATCCCCGAGAAGCAGGCCGTTAAACCGCTGCAGGATAGACCACGGGACGCGGCTGCTCGCAAACCTTAGACCCACAAAGAAGCGCCCACCTTCAACTTTTTGGCAGTAGACCACCTCGCCCCTCATGGGCGTTCCCCCCTTCGTGGGAACAATCTCTGCCTGCTCGCCAAGCCGCCACTCGCATGTCGAGCGCACGCGGATGCCATGCGGACTCATATTATCGGTGATGGTCCTTTCAGGCGGCCCGCTCGTCGCACCCGCGACGGGCGCGAGTTTCACTTCCATCATAATTGGGAGCCTTTTTTCTTCTCTGCCGGTGAGGCGGCTATCCAGATTCATCCCCTATGCGCCCCTTTTCAAGGAACTTGAGCTGGTAACCTGCACGAACAGGGCTGGTGCACGGAAGGTCGGGCTGGGTGCTTGGCTCTCGGTAGCTGGTTTGGCTGCGGAACCTTAGCTTCAGTTGTTATTTTTGTTCTTCTTGCTCTCTTCGAGGATTTCGGGCCGTGACCCAAAGTAGATGTCATCCGCTGGAATAGCAATCCAGTGAATACCCTAGTACCTCGTGGTATTCGTCTCGGCCGCAAGGTAGGTAGTAGTACCTTCACAAATCGTCGTTATCCGGGCCTTCTGCAGGGCGCTTGTCGTTCAGAAAGAACGTTGCGTCCCGCGGTGCAGCGATGAATTGAAAAGGCCCCGGAGTTCGCGTGAGGTCAAAGCAATCAGAAAGGTCGTCGGCCGGCGTATCCGCGTACCCAAGGGTGGGCACCTGAAAGACCTCCTCAATAAACTTCAGGATGCTCCCAAAATCGTGCGTCACATGCGACACGTAGGCGGGCTTCGCGAATGGTGACACCACGATCAGCGGGACGCGGAAACCGTATTCATAGGAATTCGTGATTTTCGGCGCCACGTGGTCATACCACCCGCCCCAGTCGTCCCAGGTAATAATGATCGCCGTGCTCGACCAGAATTGGCTATTCCCTACAGCGTTTACAATCGAAGCCACCCACGACGGACCGGAGCCGTCGTTCGAAGACGCATGATCGGAAGCCGCCGCAGTGGGTATGACCCAGCTCACCTGCGCCAGTTGCCCGTTCGTGATGTCCGTCAAAATCTGCGTCGACGGTGTGATTACGCTGCTGGTCCAGTCCGGGCCCATGCGCAGATGCTCGATGGCGTTCGGCCCCGTCCAGATCGAGCCCGGCGTCGGCGTGTAGTATTTCCAGGCAACGGATTTTGCGTCCAGCTCATCCACGAGCGTCGGATGCTCGAAGCATGGATACTGCGATGAATTCTCCGCCCCCGTAGGATCGATCAGCAGCACAAACTCACCCGCAGGAGCCGTGCAGCCCACGACTGCGCCCGCCGTGGGCACGTGCGGATTCTCCGACGCAAACAGATTGCTCGTCGCCGTCGGCACGGAAGTGCCGGAAATAATGAATTGGTGCGCCGGGAAGCTCGGCCCCTGATTCGTCTGGAACATGCGGTCGCCAAACGTGTACGTCTCTGCCAATTGGAAATACGGCGCCACTTCCGATGGATTGACGTACATGAACTGCGGGTTCGGCGGCGGACAGCCCACGGCCCCCGCCTGGCAGCCCAAGCCCACAAGATCGGCTCCATCCATTTTCCCGCCGTCATACATCTTTACGAAAGCCGTATGCGCGTGGCTCAGGTCGTAGTTATTCGCCAGGGTGATCGGTTGCAAAGTGATAGTTTGCCCGAGCGAGTTCACGCCGCTCGCGGCGATATCCGCATTGGGCAGCCCGTGGAAAAGATTATCCGGCGTGCGATTCTCTTGAAAGATCACCACCACGTGCTGAATTTTCTGCCCAAAGGGCGACGGAGGGGGTGGCGGCGTAACCGTTGTTCCGCTTCCCCCACATCCGCCGGAGTTCACGAGCAATCCGGCGGCAAGCAGGCAAGCCGCAGCCGGAAGAATCAGAATGGGATTCTGAAGCCGCATGTTCGCTGGCACTCCCTCTTGATTTGGCCGGGCTAGCCTTGGGCTAGCCTGCCGCGACCCCGCCTCTGGCGTTTAGTTGTGCAGTTAGCTCTGTATCCGGGCACCGCCCCAGCTCGCCCGGAAGCAAACGCTGGTGCCAGGTTTGCGAGGTTATCCCAGGCGAGCGTAATGTCGGCTCCCCATGGCCAGAGTTGTGGATGACCAGTTCTTCTCCGAGCGTCTCCGCCTTGACACGAATTCGCACGGCCGGTAAGGCGCTCGAGTCCAACCGCGGTTGCCATATCGCCAGTCGCGACTTACCGTCCACAACTTACGATTAATGTTCGCCCTCCGCGCGAACGGCTGGCCGGAAACTGCCCTTAAGGACAGGTGGCACCGGCTGTCCTTGGGGTTACGCTGCGAATTACAGCCCATTCATTAGGTCCCGTCTGGGAGGCGTCATGCGCAGCCCCAGGATTTTGCTTGCCTCAACATCCCGCCCGCGGCCGGTTTTGGCCAATTTTGCGCCACCCGCGGCGGCTTTGCTTGCGCTGCTGGCGCTGGCTCTTCTGCTTTGGCCGCCGACGGCAAGTGCCCAGTTGCCCTCCGGAGCAGGCGCGCAGCAATCCCCGCCGGCTCCAACCCCTCAGCAAGCGCCCCCAGCCCCCGCGGACCAGCCCTTGCCGCAGGCGGCCGGCGCGCAACCCTCGCTTCCGGCCTTCGCAACGCAGCGGCCATTAACCTCCGAAGAGGTGGTCGAAAAGATTATGGCGCAGGAGCGGACCGAAGTCGGTCTGCTTCGCCAGTACTCGCCGCTGGTCGAGACCTACATCCAGTATCTCCGGCCGGATAAGCAGCTCGGGGCAGCTCCCGCCGGCGACAAATATTATCTCGGCCGCGCCGAACTCTCGAAGGGCGTCGAACTGGAGCCGCTCGACCGCGACCAGGGCATAAAGCACAAGCTGATCGGAAGCTGGGGAGAGTTCTTCAACTCGGAGTTTCTCCCGCGCGGCTTCCTGCAGATGATTTACCTGGACGTTAACAGCTTCGACCGCTCGCATTACCGGTTGGAGTATGTGCGGCGCGAGTTTTTGGGCGAGGTGCGCTGCCTGGTTTTTGACGTCGATCCGGTAAGCAGGAAGGATAAAGGACGCTTCGTCGGACGCATCTGGGTGGAGGATCAGGATTTTCACATCGTGCGTTTCGACGGCGCGTATGGCGGGTCGTCGCTGACCAGCAACTACTTCAATTTCGACAGTTGGCGCGCCAACGTCGGGAAAAACCTCTGGCTCCCTTCGTTCATTTACAGCGAAGAAGGCAGCGTGCGCGACAAGCGGTCCGTGAACATCGGATACAAGGCATTTCGCGCGCAGACGCGGCTTTGGGGCTACAACCTGGGGCACGCCCGGCAGCAACAAGAGTTGAGCAAGGTGCTCATCGAGTCTTCGGCGGGAGTCCGCGACCAGTCGGAAAATCAGAATGATTATTCGCCGCTACAGGCGGAGCGTTCCTGGGACCATCAGGCAGAAGACAATGTGACGGACCGGCTCGAGCGGCTGGGCCTGCTGGCGCCCTACGGCGAAGTGGACAAAGTGCTCGAGACGGTGGTCAACAACCTGGAGGTCACGAATGATCTCGACATCCAGCCCGAAGTGCGCTGCCGCGTGTTGATGACCTCGACGCTCGAGTCGTTCACGCTCGGGCACAGCATCGTGCTGAGCCGCGGGTTGATTGACGTGCTGCCGGACGAAGCCAGTCTCGCGGCCATACTGGCGCACGAACTGGGCCACATCGTCCTGGGACACCGCATCGACTCGCAGTATGCGTTCTTCAGCCGGCTGCGGTTCGACGATAAGGACACGTTCAAGCATTTTGATTTTGCGCGCACTCCGGATGAGGAAGAAGCGGCACGCCAAAAAGGGATGGAGCTGCTGAAGAATTCGCCTTACAAGGACAAGGCTGCGAGCGCGCAACTGTTTTTGGACGCGGCCCGGAGTCGCGCGAAGGAAATTCCGAACCTGATCAGTCCGCACCTAGGGGACAGCGTTTCGGCCGGCTGGACGGCGGCGTCCGCTCGGCCGGCGCCGGCGGACAAATCTTCTGCGAGCGATAAGCCGGCGACTCCGCCCGAGGAAAAGCCAGCGGCCAACGCGATCGTGGCGCTCCCGCTCGGCGGACGCGTTAAGGTTGATCCGTGGAACGATCAGTTACGCATGCTGAAGTCCAAACCGGTGGGGACCGTGGCCGAAGGGGAGAATACCCCGTTCCAGATCACCCCGTTCATGTTTTACCTGACGCGCCTCGTGGAGAATGCACCAGCCTCACCCGCCCCAGGCACGGAAGCCGCCACCCAGATGGACGCTCCGCCAAAACCTCAGATCCGGCAGGAGGAGCTTCCCGGCCTGCCGAGGCCCGACCCGCCGCAAAAACCGTGAGGCGTTTCGCATGGGAAATGCCGTTATGGTTGCAAAAGGGAAGCCAACAGCTAGTGTAGTGCGTCTAACGCTTCTTTACATTTGGCGATCTTTGTAAGGATCTGTTCGACTGAGGCGCTCCAGACCAAGACTCGCGGATTCTGGTTGTTGTTGTCGATGTAGTCGCTGATCGCACGAATCAGTTCCGTTACGTGATGAAAGGACCCACGGCGCAGCCGTTGCTGTGTCAGATCTCGAAACCAACGTTCGACCAAGTTCAGCCAAGACGAAGAAGTGGGCGTAAAGTGCAGGTGAAAACGCGAATTGCGGCGCAACCAGCGTTTGACGCTCGCGTGCTTGCGGGTGGCATAGTTATCCATGATCAGGTGCAGCTCAAATTCTCTCGGTGTCTCTTGATCGATGTGCTTCAGGAAGCGGATGAATACTTGATGCCGGTGTTGCAGCATGCAGTCGCCAATGACCTTGCCGTCGAGCGTGTTCAGTGCGGCGAACAAGGTGGTCGTGCCATGGCGTTTGTAGTCATGCGTGCCGCAGCGGCCGGGTTTCAGCGGCAAACCAGGTTGCGTGCGGTCGAGCGCTTGAATCTGGCTCTTTTCATCCATACAGAACACCAGCGCTTTGTCGGGTGGGTTCAGGTACAGGCCGACTACGTCGATGAGTTTCTGAACGAACTGCGGGTCGCGACTGACTTTAAACGTCGAGATGCGGTGTGGCTTCAAACCATGCCCGCTTCCAAATGCGTCGCACCGTTGCTTCGCTGACGCCTTGCGTCTTGGCCATCAGTCGTGTGCTCCAGTGCGTGGCGTTCGGTGGTTGACGGTGCAGCGTCGCCTCCACAATCGCGGCGACCTTATGGTCGGGAATCGCAGGAAGGCGACCCGGACGAGGCGCGTCTTTCTGCAATCCTTCCGTGCGCAAGGCCAAAAAACGTTCGCGCCACAGTTGCACGGTGGGCCGCGAGACGCGAAGCCGCTGGTGCGATCACCTGACTCTCGACGCCATCGGCGGCCAGCAGAATGATCTGCGCCCGCTGAACCACGCGCTGCGCCTGGCTTCTGGCCCTGGCCCACGTTTGCAAGGTGGTTCGCTCCTGGTCGGAAAGCAAGATGGGTGCAGCTATTCGGCTCATGGCCGCAGGATATACGCAAGATGGACATAAGTCATGCTATTTATGACGCACTGCACTAGCGCAGCCTGTTTCGCCCATCCAGAACCGGAAGGAATGGCTGCCCTACCGACCCACACTCCAGCGAAAGCCGACACAGCAAGCGGAAGCAAGAGGAGAGTTGCCGCCGATGGGATCATCGCGATGGCGTTCCTTATTTGCAGCACGATGACCCTGCTTCTTGGCTGGCTAGCGCTCTAATAGAATCAGGCCCGCAGGGAGATTGGCAAAGCCTCGAATAATGGTTCGATGCGCTGTGGGATGGGGCTGCTGCAACTCACCTGGGCGCTGGCGCGCCCTCATGCGGCTTCAGTAGGACATGGGGCCGACTTCTTTTTCCACTGTGGTCGTATCCACCATGACGATGGCGTCCCAGGGGCAGCCATCGAGGAAGCAACCGTCCGGGCCCTTGCTAAGGCACTTCTTGCAGCCTATGCAGAGAATCGGATCGATCTGAATGCGTCCGAATGGCGGATGGTCCTCGTCGGGAACCCAAAACATGCAATCTTCGACAGGGCAGTATTCAACGCAGGCGGGAGAGCCGGCGCAACCGGTGCAGCATTCGGTGATGACGGCTAGTTCTTTGGGCTTTTTCTTGCGCGGGGTGGCAATGCCTTTTGAACGCGGCTCCTGCTTCAGTTCGTCCGGGACCATCCCCGGCGCTTTCACTTCGGTAGGAGGGGCCATATATGGCGCATTATACCTGGTTTTTGTTAATTGGAAAGTAGTACGCGAGACAAATTGCGAAGGCGGGGAGACCGGCGTTCGAATTGAGCCCTGAATTTGATTCCTGCCTTCGGTGATTTGTTGTAAGACAAAGAGGCCTGCTTTTCAACATGAGTGACGATTGTTGCAGCAGTTTTTTGCATCGCCACGGGGCCGGAGGTTGTAGCGATGAGGAGAATACTCGTTTCGGGTGTTTTTCTCTCCTGCGCCGGCGTCTCACTGGTTTTGGCCGCCGGGTCACAAAGGCCAGCGAGGGATCGAACGTTAGAGGCGACCGTTACGATTGATGCTTCCAGGCCTGCGAGCTACAAAATTCCGCGCACGATTTTTGGAACGTTCTTGGAGCCGATTGGCAATGCGATTTACGGCGGGTTGTGGGCGGAACTTTTGCAGAATCCGAGCTTCGAAGACAATCTGTGGAATGCCGGGGCGATCCAAAAGATGCTCAGCGACGAGCCGCAACTGGCACGGGCTTCAGAGCTCGGCCTACCGCTTCCATGGGAGCCGCTCGATGCCAAGCAGGGGAACCGTTACGAGCCGCGGTGGAATGATGCCGCCAATTCTTACCGCTCGCTTTTCTTGATGGGCTTGCCGGAAAGGCCAGTGGGTGTGCGGCAAAAAGTTTTTCTTCCGGTTCATCGAATGCTGAAATATGTCGGGAGCTTGTACGCGAAGTACGAAAGCGGGCCCCGGGAAATCGAGGTTTCCATCCGGAGGCGCGATCACCCGGAAGAGGTGTTTGCGGGTAGCAAGATTCGGCTTGCCGGAGATGATTGGAAACGCTATGAGTTTCGTCTTGATCTAGAGGCGGGAAAGATCACGCCGCTCGAACCGGCTGATTTTGTGATCGCGGTCGGAAACAAAGGCCGCGTGCTGGTGGATCAAGCCTCGCTGATGCCGGCGGACAACGTGGACGGGATGGATCCGGAGATCGTCGAGATGGCCAAGGCGATGAAGACGCCGCTTCTTCGTTTTGGCGGGAACTTTACGTCGGCATATCACTGGCGCGACGGCATCGGGCCGCGCGACAAACGCGTGAGCATGCTGAATATCGCCTGGGGCATGCCGGAATACAATACGTTCGGGACGGACGAGTTCCTGCGCTTTTGTGAACTGATCGGAGCGCGGCCGCAGATCGCGCTCAACCTGGGAAGCGGAACAACCGAGGAAGCGGCGGGATGGGTGAAGTACGTCAACGAACATTGGGACGAACACACGGGCGGAGTTCTGTGGGAACTCGGGAACGAGTTGTGGGGGACATTCCAGGTAGGGTATCCGACGAGGCAGCGTGTGGCTGAGCGAACCAAAGCGTTCAGCGATGCCGTACGCAAGATGGATCCGAAGGCGAAATGGATTGCGACGGGAGGGGATGAGGATTCCTACCGCGACTGGAATGAAACGCAACTCACGAATGCGGAGGCCTTTGATTATCTTTCGACGCATTTCGTGGTTACAGACGACAGGGTCGAACGGCAAAATCCCACGGCTGATTTCATCGCACAGGCGGATTTTGCGCTGCCGGTTGGGTTGGAACGAAAACTGCGCGAAATGCACGACGAGATCCAGGAAAACCCGCAGGCACGCGACAGGGTGAAGACGGCGTTCACGGAGTGGCTGTTTTGGGCG
Source organism: Acidobacteriota bacterium (assembly GCA_003223215.1). Classification (GTDB taxonomy): domain Bacteria; phylum Acidobacteriota; class Terriglobia; order Acidiferrales; family UBA7541; genus Acidiferrum. The sequence goes on along the minus strand of QHYH01000098.1, from coordinate 14,547 downwards.
CGCCAGGGGGACGCGCCGCGCTACGACAATATGGGAGGCGCAATTTGCACCGCAGGGTTCCTGAATACGCTCATGCGCGTGGCGGATATCGTGCCGATCGCGGATATGACGGGAATTATGGAGTTTGGCGGCATCTGGAAGAAGCGCGGCGACGTGTTCGGCGCGCCATCGTATTGGGCCTTTCGAATGTATTCGAACGCGAATGTTAGCCAAGTCGTGGAAGCGCGAACACAAGTCGAGAAATATGACATACAGCAAGGGTCGGTCCGCCTGCCGAGCATTCCGGACGTTCCGTACCTTGACGTGGTAGCAGCGCGCAACGACGCGGGCGACAAGCTGTCGCTTTTTTGCGTGAATCGCCACTTGACGCAGGACATCGCCGCTCGAATTTCCCTCGCCGGATTCGCCCCGGCACCGGAAGGATCGGTGCAAACACTGTTTGCCGCCAGCCTTTATGACAAGAACGACGAGGCTCATCCTGAAGCCGTGATTCCGAGAGAGAGATCGCTCAAATTGGAAGGCGCGGAACTGGAATGTACTTTTCGGCATGAGAGTGTGACGGTCATTGAACTGCACCAGAAGAACTAGACTGGCCGTCCACGTTCCAGTTTGGTGCGTGGCTTCCGTCGAAGATACCGGCACCCCTGCGAAGGTCTTTTTCCCTGGCAAAATTCATCCAAAATTCATCGCTACTCGCGTTACTGGGTAATCACCTGACTGACCCGGCTGTGATGGGCTTTCAATATCGCTCTGCATCCGTGTCACGGTCCCCTAGGCTAGGGTGCCAGCGTATGCGTAACCGCAAGCGTTCAGGGGTTGTTCCGCACGTTAGCTAAAAGAAACCTGAGGGCCTCTACATCCCGTCGCGGGGTGGAAAATGCGACCAGTTTATCGACCCGTATTTTGGCTAAGCGTAGTTGTGTCTGCAGGAGTTCTAGCGGCGCAATCGGTGCGCGGTGTTCTCGCGGGAACGGTCATTGCCGATCGTATTCGTTGGATACGGGATCATGGCGCCGGAGTACGATTGGGACGACTACAAGGGAACCAATCTGAAGGGCAAGGTCGCGCTTTTATTTGTGAACCAGCCGGCATCCGATGACCCAAAGTTTTTCAAAGGGAAGGCACTGACGTATTACGGGACATGGACGTACAAATTCGAAGAAACAGCCCGGCGCCGGGCGATAGCGACGCTAATGATTCACCGCACAGACCTAGCGAATCACGGTTGGGAAGTCGTGCGGAATTCCTGGGGAAGCAGCCTACCTGAAGAATGATGCCATACCGAGATTACAAGCGGCATCGTGGATACAGTTCGAAGCGGCCAAGAAACTCGTTGCCATGGCAGGGTTGGATCTGAACAAGCTATTTGAGCAAGCGCAAGCGAAGGACTTCAAGCCGATTGAGCTGCGTGTTCGCTTGCAGGCAGGCGTAGTCAGCCAGTTGCGGCCGTTCGTTGCGCGGAACGTGCTGCCACCTTTTTGTCGAGGGTCCGGAGAAGCAGTGCTTTATCGTTCTATGATCACGCCAGCGGGGGCTGCGGCGGTTTCGAGGACTCTACGGGCCGCGCGGGCTGCTGCGTGGGAGCATGCGGCGTGGGAGTGGGTTGCGTATTTCTCTCTTGCTGTTCCTTCTGGGCTGCCGCGCGCCGGGCGAGGATCCGTTTGCGAACTTCTGCTTGCTGCTCCCGCGTCAGCACCTTGTAAACCTCACCGCGCTCCATACGCTGGAAGCCCTGGAGCATAGCCCCTTTCTGGTCCGTGTTTAGCTTGTCGTCTTTAATCACGGCGTCCAGGCGCGCCTTGAAATCCTCATGGATCTTGTTAATTCTTTCCTTCTGGTCATCTGTGAAGTTCAGGCCGGCAAAATCGTCCATCGGGCCAGTTTCTTTCGTCATTCGCGTCGGGCGTATGGCTTTGGGCGGAGTCGGAACCGGAGCCGGCGGAGCGCTTTGTGCTCGAGTCCGTACTGGCATCGCACATACAAATAACAGGCCGGCCCCCGCCGCCAGTTGTTTCGCCATTCGGTTCATTTTCATGGCGCCCCTTTCGTGCGCGAAGCATGTAGGTTAGGTCACCATCACTCGGTGAATTATTTCGCGCGTCTACTCAATGCTTATTAGGGCTTCAGTTGCGTCAACAGAGAGTCGTCGATCTTAGGCTTCACCACAACGCTCTCAACGATCATCTTATGCGATTTCTTGACCCTTTGCACCGTAGTTTCAAGAAAAGAACATAGGGAACCATGAGGCCGTTCACGCTCCGGTAATCGCGATAATAGACTTCCACGGGGCGCATCTTGCCATCCATACGTTTGGGCGTGCCTTCGACTTTGACGTCCGCGAACGACTCCGCATCGACCCAGAGATGCCGTACCTGGCCACTCTTCATGGTGAGCTTCAGTTTGTAGGCATCGCGGCTTTCCACTTTCTTCACGCCTTCAACGCAATCTGTGACGGCCGTTGGCCAGCGTTGTTCCCTGATATATTCTAGGCATATATCGTCATTTCGAAATTCGGCGTTAAAGTCAGCGACCGTTATACGGAGCCAGCCGCCCCATTTTCTTCCTGGGCTTACTGGCCCTTTCGGCATGCGGAAATGGTTGCATTCCATTACTTCTTGTCGCGAGACAATTTGTCACCGCTAAAGGGAGAGCCGGCTTGCCGAACCAACACAAGACCTTCGGACTGTCAAGAGTCCGATGCGCTAGCTGCAGGAGATTCAGAAAAAACCGTTCCTTTTGATGGTCGTCAAATTAAACCGCTCGGGGTTCTCGGCTCTCGGCACAAACTTTTCAGACTCTTATAATCTTGAATGGCGATTGTCCCGTGCCTCACGCTTACCACACCTTGCCTTTCCCATTCCGCCAGAAACCGGCTCACAGTGAACTCACTCATCGCCGCCATCTCCGCCACCCACTCGTGGCGAATCTTAATTTCTCTTTGGCCGTTTCTCTTTCGACCAATTTGTTTCTGCAGCCGAAGGAGCTCGCCTGCGAGACGGGCAGACGCCTTCTCGGTGGCTACCTCACAGAATCTTTGTTCCAATTCGCGAATGCGCCGCTCCAGGATGCCTTGCGTGTTTCGCTCCAGGATCGGAAAGCGACTCAGAGCAGCTTTAAACATATTGGTATCCCAGACCAGCGCTTTGCTTTCTTCGATTGCTTGTGCGGTTGAATTGTGCCTGCCCTGTAAATCCATCCCAAGTGAGCCGAATAAATCGGTGGGCGACTCAAGCCGCAGTATGACTTCCTCACCGTTCTTGGTGACCTGCGTTGTTTTTACGCAGCCTTCAATCAACAAGAATACTTCCTTCGCCGGATCCCCAAGACAAAACAGTATCTCGCCACTCGGGAAGTTTCTGAAACGGCCCATAGAAAGGACGCTTGCAGAGATAGGTTCAGGAATCTCCGAAAACAACTCCAAGATCTTCGTTATCGAACGCTTTTGACCCTTCTGAAACATGGTAGACCTCAATTTGAATTTGGGCCTGGAGCAACTCGGTTAGGAGAACGATCACGCCGAATGAAGTTGGCATCGGCCAGTTTTGTGAGACGCGGATGAGCCTCGGACCAGAGCGGGTCTCGGTGGGGCGTGCCCAGGCAGGGACGCAAGCAAAGGACAGCGGACTAAGATCGAATTGGGTCGATAAACAAAACGCTTCGTCGAGCAGGTGTCCCCAATACATTTCGTTTTCGCGCAGTCCCGTTCTCCATACGATGGAGATGTCGCAGCTGTTTCCGACGGGCCGTGGTTGGGGGCCAATTGAGACTCTGCTTAGATTCCCGAGAGAGTGCTTTAACTGAAGATGGATCAACCGGTGAAAAGCACTGTTTCCTTCGTTGGTCAGGACGGCATACGGCTCTTCGCTCCACGCGGAACTTAGGATTAGGTTCGGAATACGATCGCCGTTCACATCGCGTGCAACAATTCGCACATCGCGCCAGTGTGCGGCCAGGCATATGGATCGTCTCTGACCGGAACCGAACTGCAGTTGAACGATGTACTTGGTACCCGAAGAATTGCTGGACACCGGTTGGACGATCGCAATGTCTGGGGCGAGATCTCCGTCAAAATCATCAATCGCGAACCTGTCATTCGCGGCAAGTAGCCCATGCCCGGCGGCGAACCCTTGCGAATCATTGGCGCGTGTATTTGCGCCACCAATGAGCGGGCCGAGGAGAGCGAGAAGACAAACGAACAGTGCCACATGAACTTGGCCAGTTCGTTCCGATATTCGACTTTCCTGAGACTCGGGTGAAATCACAGTGCCACCTGACGAAGGAGGGCCGAAAGCGACCTTCAGCTCCTGAGCCAGCACTTCATCGGCATTCAGTCCCCCTGCGTTGATAGTGCGTCGCAATCGCTAGTCATCCTTGACCGAGAGCAACGTAAAACGAAAATGAGCGCAGAATTTACAAGGCCTTACATGGCCGTTACATTATCCTTACATGACGAGCTCTCAATTTCTGAAGAATTGCAGTTCGGAAAAGACAACGCGCAGCGCCCAAGCTGCTCCTTGGTTGTTCAGTACGCTTCGAGATAACACTGACCAATCGCTGTCGGCAGTGCGCTATCATTTCAAGGGAAAGCACCCGGACCAGAAAGGGATACACGATCATGACGTTAAGGCGATGCGCGTGTCGCCACGCACTGAGGATGGCGATGAATCCCAGATTGAGAGCAGCCCTGCTACTGACAGGTGTTTTGTTGTTGGGCGTACCTTCCCTGCGCGGCCATCACGGCCTCGCAAGGTTTGACACGAAGCATCCGGTGAAGCTCGAAGGCATCGTTACGGATTTTCGATGGATCAACCCGCATGCATATATCTATGCGGACGTGAAAGACGAGCAAGGTAAGGTCACAAACTGGAAGCTCGAGCTAGGGAGTCTCGGAATGCTGACGCGGTTCGGCGGATGGGCGCCAGACACTGTGAGGCGCGGAGCCCAGATCACGGTCGAAGGCTTTCGCGCCAAAGACGGCTCGGCTTATATGTCTTTGACTACCGTCCAGCTTTCCAACGGCAAAATACTGTCGGCGGCGCCATAGACATGCCCGACCTGCTGGCACTTTGCGAGCGGCTGGATCAGAGTGCGATGGGCGCCGCCGTTCGGGAGTCGCTGTGGCTGTTTCCAACGATTGAAACCGTGCATCTGCTTGGGATGGCGGCGCTCGTAGGGACTGTGGCCGTTCTCGATTTGCGCCTCTTGGGATGGGCCATGCGGCGGGAGCGCGTTTCGGCTCTGGCCGGAAGGCTGCTTCCTTGGGCTTGGGCAGGATTTGCAGTGCAAGTGGTTACCGGGGTGCTGCTATTTTCATCGGAAGCGGTCAAGGTCTATAGCAATCCCGCGTTTCGCCTGAAGATGCTATTGATTTTTCTGGCTGGCATGCACGCGCTCATCTTCCACTGGATCGTCTATCGAGATGTGGCAAACTGGGATGAGGGCGCACTCTTGCCCATGAAGGCGAAGGTTTCGGGTTTTGTTTCGATTCTGCTATGGACTGGAATTATTGCCGCTGGACGTTTTATCGGATTTGTGTGAGCCTGCCACTGCCTTCGCGAACGGTCTGCCGAGCAAATCTCGCAGTACACAGTCTCTGGAGCGAAACAGGTCCGACCTCTCAGATGCCGCGCGCCTACCACTGCGAACTGATGTATTCAGCTCGGCGGAGCGCCAGGGCCATCCGGCTTCGCGGCATCCGAGGCGAATATCTCCTTCATGGCTTCCGGCGTAGTTGCCAGTTTGTGCTCCAAAACTATCTCTCCTGCTTCATTCAAGATGCGGTACGAACTCGAGCGATCTCCCAAATGCAAACCATTGGTGAGCTTGTCCCCTTTTACTTAAACGCCTGTCTGCCGTCGTCCGTATGGTGCCGACCTTCTCGATTGCCGGTCTCCTCTTCTTTGTGCTTCGAGCACGTCGATCAGTGGGAGCGTATGGCATCCCGCGGAGACCGGCCTTCTCATCCCACCCGGCAAGTTTTTTTTTCCGATCGGTTGAGACGCAACCCTATTTCAAAAGGGGCGCCATTTTATCTAGCGCCGGCAAATCGGGAATGTGGGGCCGCCCTTTGCGCGTTAATCAGGCTGGTATTGTTCCCTGCTCCCGAGCAACGACAGCGCTCGCCTGGTGTTGCATCCTCTTACTATCCAAGAGATTCGTTTGATGCGGGGAAAGTAACTGCGGTAATGGACGGAAGGTGTCGAAAAGGCACGGAATCCGGAGCATCGGCTTGCCCTTCTCAGCGGCGCTGGACAAGTGCAAAAAGACTGCGCGCAGATATTGGCGTTTTGCTAGCGGCATCGTTTGGTCAATCGCGGCTCGTCTTCGACACGATCAATTTGAAGTAGCGCGACCGGCGAACGTCAGCCCTCCCTTACAGATAGATTTTTGCCAGCGGCGCATGAACCTCGAGGAATTTATCGAGGTGTTGAGTATTGGCGACCGCGTTCGATTGCTTTGCGATGACGGAGTGGTTGTGGCAGAGAAAATCTCTCAAACGCAATTCAAGTTGATCCATTGTCAAATGATATCGGAATTGGTTCACTAGTTGGACTGACCCTCATCGCTGACCCAGCAAGAAGGAATCATTGCACCGGATTTCGTCGTGCCAATAAATCCGGCAATTAGAAAAAGATCCTTACTCCGGCGCGGCAGATGCCATTCGTATTGACTCGGGAAACTTTTGTGTTCACGGGCGAGCGGCTCCGAGAATAAAATGCCAACGGCAGAAACAATACAGACCTAGTTGGAGAGTTCAAAAATGCCCTCGGGCGATTCCCAGAGAACGCGGTTTCCAGAAAATGATCGCGCGGTTACGGTCGAACTGGCACGAGGGAACATCGATGCCCGCACTGATCAGCCTTCGAGACGAGCTTGATGAGAATGCTTCAATGCATCCGAACCAGTCGAAACATCCGGACACCGCTGATTATTTGCCGCAAATGTGGGATGACAGCTCGAGCAGCGCCGCCTCATGTTAGCACGCGAAGCACGCGCACTTTGATCCTGGCGTTTGGCCGATTCGAAATCGCCACTAGAGATAAAGCTCGCGTGCTGGAAAAGGAGTGGGCCGGATACCGTAAGCATCGCCGGATGACAGACGAGGGGAAAGTCTTAGTAGAGATGCCGGAGATTTGCATGCATTGAGACTCACTTAAAGGACCCCAGAGCGGCTGCGTCGGGCGTGCCGAACACTGGGGAGTAGGTCGTCGAGCCATGAAGGCAGCACAGAGCGAGACCGAATCCTCACTAAGGTCCAAAGACCTGGTTATTTTCGAGATCCTCCGTGATTCTAAGTGTACGGGTTGCGGCCAGGTAATTTGCAAGGGTGAGCTCCTCTTTCTGGATGGGGAACGAGCACTATGCCTGAGCTGTGCTGACTTCGATCATCTGGAGTACCTCCCCAGAGGGGATGCCGCCCTTACACGTCGTGCCAAAAAGTACAGCGGTCTTTCGGCGGTCGTTGTTCGCTTTAGCCGGTCGCGTGGCCGCTACGAGCGCCAGGGCATCTTGGTCGAGGTATCTGCGCTTGAGCGAGCAGAAAAAGAATGCCAAGCCGATGCTCAACGACGCGCGGCCTTGCGCTCGTCAGACTCTGTCGGCGCCTGCGTCCGTCACCATTTTGAAGCGGTCCGCGGTGCTCAGCTTCGCGGGCAGCATTTCGTACCACACACCCTTTTTGAGGGAGAGCGTTGGAGGAGATGCCGAAGTCTTGGAAGTCGCACCCGCTACGAGAGAGTCCGCCAGAGCTCCGCCGCCGAGGCTAGCTGCGCATGCGGCGGTAACCGAAGAATTGAAAAACTCGCGTGTGGGAGGACGCATGGGCAACCTCAACGCGGTTTATTCAAGTCGATTTTCGAATCCCATACCTCCTTGGATTTCATGGTTTCATCCCAGGTCACTTCGCGTCCTGTGTAAGCTGCGGTGCGCGCCATCATGCAGGAGAGCGCGGACTCGCTACCTTTCGCGGCCTGGTTATGAAAATTCCCGCTGGTGATGCTTTCCACGAAGGCCTTCTTCTTTTCGCGGTCGGCAAATTCCAGGTTGGAGGTGAAATTTCCCGTAACGGAGAAGGCCTGTTGCTCAGTGCCAGGCTTCTGTGTCAAAGGCGCTTGCCAAGGTTCATCACCCCAAACGCCCAGCGGCCCGGTGTAAGGCGACTGCGAAGTTCCTTTTGTCCCGAAGAAGCGTTCCGTCACATCCCACCAGCCTTTGGCGAACTGCGTCGAGCTGAAGGCGACGTCCACATGATCGGGATAGTGGAAGATCACGTTGTAGTTTCCGTAGACGTCCCCGTCGTTGGCCGGACGGCCCAACCGCCCGCCGGTCGCAGACGCCTTCAACGGATGGTTCTTGAGAACCCAGTTGCAGATATCAATGACGTGAATGTTCTGTTCGACGATGATGTCACCGGAAAGAACGCGGTCGTAAACCCAGTTGCGCAGACGTTTTTCAACAGGGGATGCGTTCGGCCAGGCCGGCCGGTCGATGTAGCCAGCCAAATAGTGCGCTTCGCCGCAGACAATGTTGCCAATCGCTCCGTTGTGGATGCGCTTCACCAGTTCCACAAACGGGGGACAATCTCGAATCTGGAAACCCACGTCCAAACTGAGTTTTCCCTCGGCGCCTTTCCCGATCTCGATCACCTTCAAGGCGCCGGGCACGTCAACGGCCACGGGTTTCTCGAGGTAGACGTGCTTTCCGCCAGCAACGATGGCTTCCAAATGCTGAGGATGATAATAGGGCGGCGTGGCAATCACCACGGCGTCTACTTCTTTGGAGGCTGCCATCTGCTGATAGGCTTTCGGGCCAACGAAAATCTGCGAAGCGTCAATTGCTTGGTATCCCTTGCCTTGTTGCATCTCGTCGAAATGCTTTTTGGCGTTCTCCAATTGATCCTGGAACATGTCGGCCAGCGCCGCGACTCGAGCGTTGCCCGTATCCACAAGGTTCGACGCATCTTCTGTGCCGCGTCCGCCACATCCGAGCAATCCCACGCGAACCGCGGAATTCGCAGCCGTGCCGCGCACCAACTCCGGCTTAATCAGCATCGCCCCCGCCGTAGCCGCCGCCACGCCGATAAACTTCCGGCGGTCCAGTTCATTTGAGAAATTTCGTCGCTTGACATCGCCTGCCATGCTTCCTCCTGTCTCTGGGAACTATCCAATCAGTTTTTCCAAGTAAGCCTTTGCTTCCCGAACATCCGCAACTTGTTGCGGGCCGGAAATCTCGCGCTCGATGGTGACCGCGCCGCGATAGTTGAGCTGCTTCAGACGTTCAATGATTCGCGGAAAATCCACTTTGCCTTTCCCAATGGGAACTTCCTTCCCGAGTTCTTTCGAATTTGTGGGAAACAATCCGTCCTTGGCGTGGATTCCCTGCACGTAGGGGCCGAGCAGCTCAATCGCGTCCACCGGATTGGCTTTGCCGTAAAGAATCAGGTTTGCGAGATCAAAGTTCACGCCCTGATTGTCCAAGCCCACGTCCTGGATGGCGCGCACCAGCGTGATGGGAGTCTCCTGGCCGGTCTCGTAGCGGAAATTCTGACCGTTGTTCTTGCAGTAAGAGGCCACTTCCCGCATCGCTGCGACGGTTTCTTTGTACACCGGATCGTTCGGATTTTCGGGAATGAATCCGCAATGCGTCTGCACGGCCGGAATTCCGCACTGTTTGGCAAAGTCCGACGCTTTCTTGATGTGCGCGATCCGCGCCGCACGCGTCTCGCGCGGAACAAGGCCAATCGTGAGCGGCCCTTGATAAAAGTCCCAAACTTCCTTCCCTGGCCCTCCGACGACCAGCGAGGTCGCCTCAATCTGGCGCTTCTCCAGGGCTTGACGCAGCCGGCCGACAAGATCCATCTCAAATTCATCCGCAAACACCTGGCTGGTCGGCAAGCCGAGCTCGCGCACCTTGGCCATCGCAGCATCGGGATCCCTCCCGATGCCAATAATCAGGCCAAGGCGCAGCGGCTTTTTCCCTTGATTGGTGGCTACATAAGGCGCGCTTTGACCAGCACGAAGGGTCTCTGCAAGTGGAGCATTGAAAGCGGGCTGGCTTTTTGCTCCAGCCACTTTGCTAAAAGGAGCGGCCAGCGCCGCCGCTGCGGAAGTTTGCAAGAAAATGCGACGATTTTGTCTATTCATACTCACGGTCACGTCAAGTTCTATGTCATCGGCCCGAAACCCATTACCGCATTCTATTGCGGCTTGAGATAAATGTCTTTCCACCGCATCTTCACGCCACCACCAGTATGAATCTGCAAACCAATCACGCCATCCGTGACTTTGGGCGCAGGGTCCGTAAAATCCACAATCTTCGTGCCATTGAGCTGCCTCACGATGTGCGCTCCGTGCACGGACACTTCAAGCTCATTCCACTCACCGGGCTTCAGGGCCTGTTCACCCTCCGCCGTCGGCATCGCCACCCAACCGCGGCCGCCGCTTTCGTAGAGGCCGCCGGTATGCTTGCCCACATTGGGGTCGACCTCCACTTGCATGCCTTCGATGTCCGGCCCATGTTGCGGATCGATGCCCAGAATTCGCGAGTGGAGAAACACGCCGCTGTTACCGGCCGCCTCGCCTTTGAACTTGAGGCGCAAAATGAAATCCCGATACGTCTTTTCTGTGGTTAAGTAGCCGTATTTGTTGGCGGTGCTTTCGCAGAAGATGGTTCCCTGCTCCACGACCCACTTTTCATCGCCATTCTTCTTCCAACCACTGAGATCTTTTCCATTGAAGAGAGGAACCCAGCCGCCTTCCCGAGGAGCTTGAGCCTCGCGAATCGCGAGAAGCAACACGGCTACGAGAATGCCACCACATCTCTTCACGGCAAACCTCCGCCCCCGAATGGCTCTGGATTTTAGAACCTATCAGAAGAAGAACACTATCACACTGAGAACCGGAGAAGAGCACTTGAAAATGCCGGGGCACGCCTTGGCGTGCCCCGGGCGGAAGGTTGCGAAATTACAACGCCACGCGTAAACCACAACGGAATTGCCGCTCGTCGTTCTTGGCACTGCTGATCGAAAGGAAGTCGCCGCCATTCGCACACGTAGGGTCAGTCGCACTAACGGTTATGCTGCAACTACTGTTGGGATTGCTAAAGTGCGGCGAGTTGAAGAAGTTACACTAGCCGCACGGCCCCGACAATTGGCTGTGCCTCCGCAATGATTCGCCTCGCTCAGCAATGCCGCGTGCGCGTTGCGGACTGTGCCAGCCAGCTGCCGGGAGATGTTCAGGCATTCATCTCTGCGCTAGCGACCAAAGGGCTGACTAGAAAAACCTGTAACAACGTGTTGCAGACTCTTTCTGGTTTGCTCAAAACGGCAAAAGCGTGGGGTTATGTTCCAGCTGTGTTCGACAGGTCTGCTCTTTCTCTGCCCCGCGAAGGTGAGAAGCAAGAAGAACGCTTCTTCACTGCTGAGCAGGTGAAGCGAATCATCAATGCAAGCGAAGAGCCTTACTCAACCTTGTAGGCTGTTCTCAGTCTAACTGGTTGCCGTGCGGGTGAAGCACTGGCATTGAAACGCGGTGATCTGGATTTTGATAAGAAGGTAATCCGCATCCGGCGTACTCTTGACCACGCCACGCGGAAAACCCATTCGCCAAAGTCTAGGTCTAACTCGGCTGATTTGCCGATGCCAGAAGCCCTAGCCAAGTGGCTGCGCATATTCCTAGCGTCACACTGGCGCGAGAATGAAGAAGACCTGCTTTTCTCCAACTCCAAGGGGAAGCCTATGCAGCGAGACAAGGTTGCGTACAAGCTGCAAGACACCCTTAAAGCGTTGGGCGTTGAGAAGGCGGCGTTTCATGCGTTCATGCGTTCCGACACTATCTACCCTTCCTGACTATGTCGAGCGATATCGGGCAGCAACCTGTTCAAGTCGGAATATTCAGATCAAAACGCGGATGCGGTGAGCGTATCGCCCAACATAGTCTTCTCGACCCTACAGGTTGTTAAGGAACCTGAGGAGTTGATCGCCCGGGTGATAACGGGTTGCTTTGCCATTGGGCGGTGTTGTCTTGGCCAGGGCTTTCTCCTTTATCGCCAGAGTTGCCTCCAAGTAAATCTGCGTCGTCTCTATCGCCTCATGCCCGAGCCGCAACGCAATCACAGAGCGGTCGACGCCCTCTTGGAGAAGGTCCATCGCCATGGTATGACGACTATGTTTCCGAAGACATAGCCGACACGCGACAGCGAGCGAACTGATTGAGAGCGGTGCAGCACCATCTGTGGTGCAGCGCCAGATGCGGCACAGCGATTCGCGTATCACTTTGCAAAAGTACGCGCACGTCATTGGTGACGCACAGCGGCGAGCGGTGGAATCACTTGCTGGCCGCGTTTTGGAGCTAACCCGCTAAAACGGAGCTAAGTTTTCTGCAACTCATTGATAGTGAAAGAAGTTGGCGGAAGCGTGTGGGAGTCGAACTCAAACATTCGACTCCCAACTCGCGGCGAATGATGACGTTGCAGCTTCCGCCAAGCTCCAATTGGAGTCAATTGGAGTCAGCTTATTTTTCAGAGGTAGGCAGCTTAACCCTAGCTCGGTGCATACTTCCATCTGGAAACACCTACTGCGCGGCTTCGACGGTGAGCCTCAGACCGATTGCCTTGGTGACGGCGACTAGGGTGGACAAACGAGGGTTGCCATGCACGGACAAAGCTCGATAAAGGCTCTCGCGCTCGATGCCGGCAGCCTTGGCGACCTTGGCAATTCCCTGGGCCTGCGCGAGATGGCGCAGCGCAATTAGCAGCACGCGGGGCTCGTCTTCATCTTCCAAGGCAGCCTTGAGGTATTCGGCAGCAAAATCCGGGTCCTTGCGGAGTCGTCGAATGATGGCCTCATCATGCGAAACACTAGCTTTACGTTTCATGAGGTTCCGCTCCTTTCCCTGTGATCCTTGAGGAATTCCAGCGCCCGCTCGATGTCTGCGGACTGCTTTCGCTTGTCGCCGCCGCAGAGAAGCAATATACATTCCCTCCCGATCGTCGTGTAATAGACACGGTAGCCCGGTCCCCAATCGACCCGCAGCTCGTACAATCCCTGGCGCAGAGATTTGCAGTCACCAAAATTTCCGGCGGCCAGTCGGTTGGATTCGGGTCGCAATCTTCGCCTGTGCGCGGGCATCCGCCAGTGCAACCAATCGTCGAAGACATCTTTTCCGGCGCGGTTGACGTAGTGACGAATCTCAATCACGTTTTCAAGTGTAACCTATAGATCACAAGATGGCAATCCCGCTTTCTGCTTCCGGCACGGTGTAACTTCAGAGTTGCTCGAATCCGGAACACCGATTCACGTCGTCACCCGGCTTATGCGCCATGCGGACTCAAACGTCACCCTGGAGCACTACGCGCACATCGTTGGCGATGCCGAGCGGGTTGCGGCTGAGAAGTTCTCTCAGCGGATCAGGCAAAACATCACTCAATTGGAGTCAGACCTCGAATTGGAGTCACCTTCAGCAGTTAAAACAGCGTAAAGAAAGGACTTGGCGGAAGCGTGTGGGAGTCGAATTTACTTGGAGCTGATTCTCCAAGTACTTACGAGGAAGGCCTTGGACTGAATTGGAAGGACTTACCATCCTTCGGTATTCTTAATGCCGGCTTTTTGCCGCCTCGTTTTCTTCATCCCACTTTTCTCTTCGGAAGAACCATTTCAACGACTCGACTGTTGGCCTCCCGCATCGCATCGGGCACCGCTTGTGTGTAAATGTTCATTGTTGTGCGAATGTCCGAATGCCGCAGAAGTTCTTGCTGAACCTTCAAGTCCACTTGCAACGAACGAAGCAGTGTGGAGTACGAATGCCGGAAACTGTGCCAGCCGATAGGACCAACTCCGGCGCGGATTCCGGCAGGAAGCAAGTGATCGCGTTGAATCGTCCACGGCCATCGTGGACGCCCCGTCCCATACGGACTTGGGAACAACCAATCACAGTTCCCTGCTCCTGGAGCCGTCTCGGTCTTGTACGCAACCAGAAGATCTGCCAAATTCGGCTGAACTGGCAGTCTCCTGTTTGAGTTCGTCGTCTTCACCTCATCGACTCGACCGATGACAACTCCGCGTTGAATATGGACCTCGCAAGCCTTCCAATCGAAATCGCCCCACTGCAAGCCCACGAGTTCGCTTGCCCTCAAGCCGAGACACGCCGCCACAATACACATCGTTCGAATCGGTTCTCGCAATTCGTCCAACAACACCCGGAACTCCTTAACAGACAGGATCCTGGGTTGTCTAAGACGCTTCGAAGAACCTTCTACTCGGACGAGACTCATCGGATTCATCCTACCAATTTCGATGAACTCCCATTTCATCGCCCAATTGAACAAGATATGCATGATGCTGCGGACATGGCCCTTGCTCTTCGGTGCAAGGTCGAGACTCATAAGCCATTCCTCGACAAGGAGAGGTTTCACCCTTCTTATAGGAATGGCCCCCCACTTCGGCTTAACGTGATGCGTGATCCATGAACGATACTTGCTCGCGGTGGAATGACGCCTCGGGAGCTTTTCGCGCATATAACGGTCTATCAACGCCCCAAACAAGACATGCTC
>QHYH01000018.1 GCA_003223215.1 Acidobacteriota bacterium | reverse complement strand
GAATCCTATTTCCGCAACTTACGCTAACAAATTGCGCAGGATTTGGCCAGCACGAATTTCAATGTCGGAACCGAATGGTTAGGCTTTCAGGTAGGCATACCGCAGAAGTGCCTGTTTTCGCGGTCCTCAATACGGTAAACAATGATAGAATTTCTTTGCTGGCTGGTTGGTTAGCTCTTGCGTTCCTATTGAGACTCCCCGCGCCTACACGGCGGGGATTCCTTGGAGTTACAAGCAATTGCTTGCTCGTCTCCAACGATGGTTGCTGCTTCACGGGCGCGCGCCTAAGCTTGCGCTTAGGTCTTATCGTGCCTCCACAGGCAGATGCCGAGCGTCCCTCGGCCAGGGCAAAGTGCACGACGCGCGCTTTTGCCTTGTCAACGGAGCCTTATATCTCCATATCTCCATGCCTCAAGGGCAGGGTCTCTACGGCTCTGCTGGTAGCAACGACCCTTGCGGACGAGCGGGCGACGAGCCTGGCGGAGGCGCGGACGGCGGTGGAGGCGGACCTAAAAACGCGGGAAGGCAAGACGCGAAAAGCTGGGAAAAGAGTTCATGGGGAAACATCTCGGCACGATGAAGCAGTCGAAGCAGCGCGCGGGAAACGATCTGGAAGACTTTTGGATACTCATGAAACTCGACAAAGACGGCGCGGCGAAGGAAGTTCTGTTGCATCCTGCGACCAAGATGGGCGCGTGCGCCAAGGAGGCGCTACTCAAGAGAGTACGTTCTCACCACCGCCGCGAACAGCGTATCGGGTGAGCGGGTACATGAAATTGACGCATTGAGCTTGCCGCACGCCTGCGCCAACCGTGATGGCCAAGGGAGCTCGAGGCAGATCGCGGCAGCAAGCCAGGCTTGATTCTTGTCGAACGAGCAGACGAGCCCCCGGTTGCTCGGCATTCTCCGGGGTTGCGCCGAGGCAGCAATCGGGTGATCACCCGATTGCCTGAAAGCAAGCTCCGCTTAGATTGATAGCGCTGGTCACCGGAGCGGCGAACTGCGGCCTTCTGATCCTCGCCGTGCTGGAGAGCAACCCGGCTCCGACTCGAAAGAGCGTGACCTGCCAACCTGAAGCAAGAACCAGGAAGTAAGAAAAGCAAATGGGAGGATCGACCATGTCCTACGATCCGAAACTACTCTTCGAGCAGATATCGGTGTGTTTGAACGAGAACCCCCGCAAGACGCTGGAAGAGCTGGCGCAAAGCCTGCGTGTGAGCAAGAGAACCATCAAGAAAACCGTGCGGTCGTTAACTGGAGGAAATTTCAGGCACTACCGGGAAGAAGTCCTGATGGAACGGGTAAAGGGCTTCTTCGCGATGCAGCCCGGTGCGGCGATCAAAGTGCTGTCGATCGACCTGGGCTTCAAATCGCCCAGTTCCTTCGCGCGCGCGGTGCGGCGAGCGTCAGGCGCGTGCCCCGGAGAATTGCGCACCTTTGTCGCGGGCGAAGCTCCGGCAGCGGAAAAACATGCGACATTTTATTGAGAATTGAGTGTGAGCGAAGCCGCTCGAGCCAAACGGCCAAGGAAATGTTGCGGCGCCGCGTAGACCTGCCCACACGGCCTTTTTCGAGCGAACTGGAGTGTTCTCAAACGGCTCACCGAGATTGCGATTCCCGGAATCTTTTGATCAACCAGCAGCGCCGTCGTGCATGACCACCCGCTCTCTCTACCTGGATGGCCGATACCTGATCAAGAATCCCACGTGGCACGCCGAAGAGTCAGCGTGGAAAGCCCTACAGATCCTTCGCATGTTGCGCCGGAACCGCATTTCACCGTCGAATGTTTGTGAAGTCGGATGCGGAGCAGGAGAAGTCCTGAAGCAGATTCAACCGCAGCTCGCCGGAAGCTATTCTCTGGGGATACGACATCTCGCCTCAAGCGATCGAGTTAGCCAAGAACCGGGCCAATGAAAGGCTGCACTCCCGCCTTGGGGATTTCAGCGACGTCAAGAATGCTTACTTTGAGCTGATTCTCGTTCTGGATGTGATCGAGCATCTTCAGGATTATTTCGGATTCCTGTGCGACTTGAAGGAGAAGGGCCGCCACAAGATTTTTCACATTCCCCTGGATCTTCCGGTGCAAACAGTAGGGCGCAAACACGCGCTGCTCAAACGCCGCGACATGTACGGGCATTTGCACTATTTCACGAAGGAGACCGCCCGCGAAACGCTCCCGCGAAACCAGGTACGAGATTCTGGACTGCTTTTACACGCCGCGAGCGAATAATCTTGGGGCGGCGCCAGGGCAGCGGCTGCTCAAGCTGCCTCGCTGGCTGTTCTTCAACCTTCACGAAGACCTGGCGGTGCGCATCCTGGGCGGTTACAGCCTCCTGGTTTTGGCCCGCTGAAACCACTCCATCATTCGAACAGATCGGGCTGGGCGCGGGAGATGCGCTGCCAGAGCGGCTGGAACTGGAACCAGCCGGCAAGATGCGAGCCCACGAGCGCGTACGTGTTCTTCGCGGTTTCGTGGGGAATGCGGTGCGGCTGGCCCGCGGCTTCCGCGAGCAATTGCGCCTGGCAAGAGCGGTCCATGGTGATGAACCACCAAGCGGCTTCATCGACTGTGTGGCCAACGGTAAGCAGGCCGTGATTGCGGAGAATGGCAGCTTTCTTCGCGCCAAGAGCATGGGCGATGCGGTCGCCCTCCGCAGTTTCTTCGACGACGCCGCTGTAATCGTCGAACACCACGTGATCTTCGTAAAACGCGCAGGCATCCTGGGTGAGCGCGTCGAGCCGGCGGCCAAGCGAAGACCACGATTTGCCATAAAGCGAATGGGCGTGGGCAGCGGCAATCACGTCCGGCCGAGCGGCGTGGATGCGCGAATGAATCGCAAAAGCGGCGAGATTGACTTCAGCATGGCCTTCGACGACTTTGCCGGAGTGATCCACCAGAATCAAGTCGGAGGCGCGAATCCGGCCGAAGTGCAGGCCAAAAGGATTCACCCAGAAATGATCGAGGCGCTCGGGGTCGCGTGCGGTGATGTGGCCGGCGACGCCTTCGTCAAAACCGAATTCGGCGAAGAGGCGAAAAGCGCCAGCGAGGCGCTCCTTGCGGTGGCGGCGCTCTTCGGCGGCGGTCGAAAAGACGGGCGGGCGCGGAACACGCTCCATAAAGTGACTGTGCGCCGGTTGGGCAGCGGACGATGATGGTTGCGGCATGGGAACCTCCCAGGTAAAAGGGTCGAGGGCGGCAGCAAGAATTTTGCACCAGCAAGAAGCCGTTGGGAAGAGGAATACCGGAGGGGCTACAAAGACTTCCAGAAAGGAAAACGCCCCGAGCGGGCCGGGGCGTTTCGGGAAAGCAGAAAAAAGTCAAATTCAGGTCAAAAAATTCGTGCTACGGCTTGGTCGGAGTTGTATTGGGTGCGGGCTTGGCGGCCGGCGGCTTCTGCTGCGCAGGGGCACCGCCCTTCACCGGATAGGCCTGGTCGTAGAGGCGGACGATGTCCTGGGTGACGTCAATCTGGGGCGAGGAGAAAAGAATGGGAGTGTTCGGGGTGGAAGAATCCAGGACCACGGTGTAGCCGTTCTCGCGCGCGTAGCGGTCGAGTACGTCGACCATCTTGCGGCCGATGCGGTCGATGACCTCGCCCAGCGCGGCATTGGAGTCTTCTTGCAATTCATTGTTCTTGCGGTCGAACTGTGTCGTGAGGCGCTGGCCTTGCGCAGTCAACCGCTGAATTTCGTCCTGACTGCACTTGCCCTCGCACGCGGCCAGGCGCTGCCGAAGATCGTTAATCTGCTTGTTCATGTTTTCAATCTCGGTCTGGCGCGGCGCGAACTGCGATTGCAGTTCGGCCTGGGCCTGCTTCCCTTCGGCGGTGCTGCCGATGGCCCCCCGAATATTAATCACGCCGACCTTGCCCGGCGCCGGGCTTGGGGCAGGTGACTGCGCCCGGACCACCGCAACAATCAGAAGGCCGGCCGCAGCGAGGGCAACCGTATGCAATTTCATCCTGGAATTCACTTTATTCTCCTTATTCTTTGAGACGATTCGAAAAGCTGGAGCAAGGCAAGGCCCCGCCAGCCAAACCTAAACTTTTCCCCGCTCCCCCAGCGGGTAAAACGAAGGCACTCGAAACGTCGAAGTATAGCCGACGCGCTTCCCTCTCTGCAATCGCAAACGGCCAGCGCCTCGAACGCGGCCCTTGAAAGCGGCGTGCAAGCGGTCTTCGACCCTCAGTTCGGCATGGGGAAGAGCAAAACACGCATGTTCGCCTGGTCCACAATGACCGCCAAATTCGTGAACTGATCGATGGCCACGCCAAACGTGGGCGAGCCGGGAAGACCCAGGGTCTGCTGCGTTTTAAAAGGATTCGAGATGCTGTCCACGATAGAAATCGTGTTGCTTGCGGAGTTGGAGGTGAGAATTGCGCCGGTCTGGGGATTAATGGCGAGAGAAGTCGGATTGATGCCAACATTAACCGAGCTGCCGCCGCCGGTGTCCGGGTTGAATTGCACGATGGTATTTGTCCCGCTGGAGTTGGCGTAAAAGACGCCGTGGTTCGCCGTGCCCGTAAACACCGTTGGGTCGAAAACGACGCCCGTGGGGGGGCTCGAGACAAGACCGGAGGCACAGGTCGTACTTGTTGTATTTTGACAAAGAATCGGCGTGGCGAAACCGATCTCGACCACGGCAAGCGAACCAGACGGCCCAATGCCGCTGCTTAACTGTACGGCACTGACCACCGCAACGCCTTGGTTGTTCGCACCGCGGTCGGGATCGATGGCGACGGCAATGGGCTGTTGAATACCGCCGACGCTCGTAACGGTCGGCGTCGTAGGAGGAGTCGTGCCGGCCGGGGGGAACAACGAGGCCAAATTGATGACACTAACGCTATTGTCGCGCGTGTTCGCAACGACCGCTACCCCAATCACGTCGTCAATGCCCACCCCAGTGGGATTCGCGCCCGTGGTCACGTCAGGAACCTTTTGAACCACAGCGCTCTGCGTCAAGTCCAGGATGGAGGCGGTGTTGGTGCCGTGGTTCGCGACCACGGCAAGGCCGAGTTTCTGGCTGATCGCGAGGCCCTCGGGCGTCGTTCCCACGGAAACGGGACTGCCAAGCAATTGGCCAAACGTCGGACTGGCGGGGTTCAGGTCGAGTTTCACAATGCTGTTGCAACCGGAGACGCTTATCAGACCGAAGGGAGAAAAAGGCCCGTTGGCAATTTGATCAGCGATGGCTACCGAACTTGGCTGGGTGTTGACTGGGTTGCCGCTTGAGTCGGTGCAAACTTTGGACAGGTCCACGGACTGGATGACGAGGAAGTCCACGACGTTCGATGGCGCGCTGTTGCTCAGGACATCCAGTGCGTAGTGATGCGGCAGGGCAAGAAAGGAAGCCGGGATGGTGACGTCCACCTCGCGGCCGCTCGCAGCAATATTGTCGAGGGTACCGCCCTGTGTGGCGATGTCCACGCCGTCAAGGCGCACCTGCAAACCGGAAACGAAACCGGCCCCAAAGATCTTCACACCTGACAAATTACACGTACCTGCCGGAGAACCGGGTGGTGGAACGCAGGTCAGTGTGGCTTGCGGGACCAAAGCGTTGGGAACGCCGCCGATGACACCGACGCCCGGCGTAGGACTGGGAACAACCACGCCTGAAATATGTGTCGGCTTCAGGGGAGTCGTTGTCCCCGGCCCGCCCAAATCGATGATGTCGATCGTGCCGCTGCCCGACATAAGCACCAAAGCTTGATTGGTGGCCGGATCGACAGCGATGCCCCCAAACAAAGTGAGAGAGCCCGTCAAAGTGGCCGTACCGGTGCCTTGCAAAGTGATTTGGTTCAGGAACATTTGCTGACAGGCGGAAACCGAAGGGCACACAGTTGCGGGGGCGTTGTTTGGATTTGTGATACACACCGTTCCTGCATTTGTTTTGGTGGCATTGTTCAGTTCACAGGCGAAAGCGTAGCGCTCGCGGCTTACGGGATCTGAAATAGATACCTGATTGAGCTTGGGATTGTACGAGACCAGCGCATTCGTATAAGGCTGCCAGGCCACGCTGGTGGTCCCAAGTAACTCTGGTGCGCCAGCACAGGGGGTGTTGAAAGCGGTACAAGTGGCGGAAAAACCGATCGAGCTGGTGGATTGGTCGAGCGCATTAAGCAGGTTAATTTGAAAACTGGTCGAATTGGCATCGGCCATGGCCGCCGTCTGAGTGATGGGGTTGATGGCCACTCCTTGCAGCGTCGGTGTGATCTGGATGGTCTGATTAGGAAGGCCATAAAAGACCGTGGCGCACGTTTTTCCGGTCGCACTGCTCTGGCACCCTCCCTGAGCACTATCGCTGGCTGTCGTATTCACCGTGTAGGTGAAGCTGTTGCCGCTGGTCACGTTCACGGGGAAATTGCCATTGAAAAAGGCGTCGTTCGCGGAATTTCCCGGCTTCAAGCCGGTAATGAGCGCGGTACCGGAGTTGCCGGGGACCATGGTGAAAGGACAAGGGTTTGTCGGTGGCGTGGCACTGGGGTCGGCCAACGGGGGCGGACAGTGGCTCGCGTCAATGGTCACGGTGACCAGGCCCGCGGTAAGCGTGGAGGAAAGGATCACATTCGCTGCGGAGGGTTTAGTGACATCGACCCCTCTGACCACGCCGCCTGCCACGGGCCCCCCACCGGGCGTCACCACCGCCAGATGTCCATGAGGTGCGGTGGCGATTTGCGGATATTGGCCAGTGTTCAGCGTGACCTGCGAAGCGAGGCACTGCCCGACCTTGGTCGAAGACGGATTGACGGCATGGTCCAGAGTACAACCATAAGGATTGGGGTTTGTTGCGGAATCTGGGTTTAGGTTGACAACGAATCCAAGATTGGCGGCCGTGGAAACCACGGTTGAGGAGTACGCCACCAGCGCCAGGTTTGCATCGGGATCCACGGCGATCGAATAAGGAACCGGCGCCGGATTCACAGAGTTTTGTAACGCACCGGAGATATCGATGGTGAACGGCGTGCCCGGGGCGGGATTTTGGGAAGCTCCGGGAACAGGAATGGGTAGAACGGTGACGGATTGGTTGCCATAGTTGACGATCGCGGCCGTGTGAAGAGTGCGATTTACCGACACACCGGTCGGCGTACTAATCGAAACATTCGAAAACGACTGACTTGTGACCGGACAGGACGTGGCGCAAGTGGCGCCCGTTGAATCGACTGGCGTCAGTGTTCCCTTGGCGATGGCGTAAAACTGCACGCCGCCTGCCACCGGAGGCGTC
>QHYH01000017.1 GCA_003223215.1 Acidobacteriota bacterium | reverse complement strand
GCGTTCAGGTAACAGCAGCCCCCGCTGCCACAGCCTGGACGCCTCACCCTGCGTGCATTGCAAAATCCCTTGGCAGTATTTTGGAACAAGCAGGAACGGCGCGATCAGGCGTCCTGACGCCCACGCCGGGCAATCCAAGAAGTCTCATGTGGGAAGAGCGCACATGGACAGCGATGAACAAAATGAGGATATTTCGCCTCAAGTTGGGCTTGGGAGATCTGACAAAGTTCAAAGCGGGGCTCTAAACGTCTAGCGCGTCAGTGTCCGAGCTGAACGTGGCATTCACGTTTTTGAAGTGTTCGATAGCTGTTGGATGTGTGCTAATACGTAATCCCGGGCCGGGCTATTGAACTTCGAAAAACACAAAACCAGGACGCCGACTCTCTCCTGATTGGAGGAAGGCAACACGGCTGTTACGCGATATGCCTGCGTTGGACGGCGAGCACCTTGATATCTCGATGTTGGAGACATGGTTGTGGGATGCGGCATGCGCGATTCGCGGAGCCACGGACGCGCCAAAGTTCAAGGACTTCATCCTCCCTCTGATTTTCTTCAAGCGGCTCTCCGATGTGTTTGATGACGAGTTCACCGGGCAGGTCAAGGAGTTTGGGCACGGTTGGCAGCTTATTGGGATAAATTGGGATAAAGACCTTCACTCGGTTGAAGCCGCTCAGCCCACTGTAGCGGGTAGGCGTCCGAATAGCGTCCAAACATCACGACCCCAATGGGTCCTTATGGTGATGAGCGAATTTTACGAACATCAACCTCACTAACGTAAACGTGCTTCAAGAAAGGCGATAACGGTTGCATCGTCTGCGGAGCTTGGTAATTCGTTAGCGAAGTGTGTTTTGAGCCAGACGACAAGTTCCTGCTTGTAGAATCTATTCCCTTCGACTGCGTCTAGAAAAAAGCGGAAGGCAATGGGGCGCCCACGCAGTGCTAGTTCCTCAGCGGACTGGGTCCTCACAAATGCGTAAGGTGACTCAGAAACTGCCTTTTCTAGGTATGGAATGGCGCGGTCACCGTAGGCACGAACAAGATGGTAGGGCAGACTTGCGAGGTCGCGGCCATACTTATCGGCATCACCAGGTTTAATGAGCAATTCAGAAAGCCGAGGAAGGTCCTGTGCCTCCCCAATCCATGTCAATGCGATGAGGGCCTGTTCGTGCGCTGGCTCTGGGCGCTCAACAACTTGCCAAAGTAAATCATGCGCATTATGACTTTTGATACCGCCGAGATATTCGGCCAGGAGCTGAGAGACATCAGGACTTCTCTCCATCAGCTCTGGTGCTGCCGCTAGGACGGCCATGTCTGATCTTGCTCGAATCTCCGAGTCTGAAGGCCAGTGGAAGTTCCCGGTGTGAACCAGAAAGCCAAGCATCTTCAAGGTCGCCGCAACCTGCCAATCCTCCCGAGAATGCAAGTACGGCATGGCTGTACGAACTATGTCCTCCTTTTGGTCTCGGAACCAAGGTTCATGCCACGAAACGACATAAGCTAACCCATCATTGGGGCCCCGAGAGTGAAGCATACCTAGGACCTGAGAACGGACGTCCTCTTCGCGGAAAAAGCGCAAACTGCCAAGAGCACAGCTAGAGATGAGCGGCTTGGTTGCATACATCTGCCCAAGAACCACTTGGAGCGCTAGGGGGTTGGGAGCATTTGCGAGCAATGAGGGGAGAAAATCACCTACGAACTCTCCCGGATCGCTAGGTACGTTTTTACGGTGTTCCTCAAACCAGTCCTTCCTTTGGTCTGGGGTTGACTGCAGTACTTGAAAATCGAGCCAGTCTGACTGCGCCACAACCGTTTCGATCATCTGCCCGTTCTGAAAGTTGTGCCTCAACATGGTCCAGCGGACGGAGTACATGCCCGGCCTGTCCAGTGAGTACTGCAAGTGAAGAGGAAGGCGATTCTTAGGCGAGCTGGGAGGCGCGATCCATCCATCTACAATCCCACCTCTTCCAACCCAAGGCTTGAACGGCACCTTCTCAAGCAGCTGGTTTTCGCGCTTTACCTCAAGCCTGTTTGGACCAAAGTCTTCCGGGTCTTCGCCGTAGGGATAATGAATTTCTAGTGGAAAGCTTGATTCAGCATAGATCCAGATCGGCAGCCCCGTGTAGGTCGGATCCGTCATATGAATCTGGAACTTCTGAACATCGGACATCTGCGCGTGAGCCGAAGAGAGCGCGGCTATTGCCAAGAAGGCCAATGTGAGTATTCGGCGTGCTTGAATCGCGTTCATATCTAGTTCCGCTTGCTGCTAAGTATCCAGCTCTGCTGCCACACACAAAAGGAGTGGGTGGCGCCGCTACGGTACGGTGAGGCTCTTGACCAGTCTACCCGTCGTAAGCGAGAGTTGGTGGAGATTCACCCACGTCACAGAAAACGCTCGAAAGTCTTCTTGAGACAAGCCACTCAGAGCGAAAAGCACAGCCTCCCCACTTCTCGAAACAACTACGAGTGAGCATCGGCGGTTAGACTCTTCCCCATCTCCCTCAGACTGCGATTCGGTGCTGTTTGCCTTCCAGTCATAGACGCAATCAACTAGGGCAATCCATTGGGAGTCAGACGACCAATACATTTTGGGCATCAATTCGTGGATGCCTTGATAGAGTAGGCCCTTTTGAATTACGACTTCCGGCGGCTCTCGCAGCCCTTCTTGCTCCACAGGGCTCATCCCTTTTGGAAGAGGATAGATCGTCGTGTGGTCAATTTGGAGGTATTCGCTCTTGGCATAAGGTGGCGCAAAGTGAGGAATCCATCCCACATGGGCGACCTCTTTCCCGTTGGGTGAAACTGTGAAGTTATATCCCACCAGGTCGCGGACAGTTTGCCCAGTTGATAGATCAATCTCGACCTATTCGCTCATAGAAGGATTGCCATGGCAGACGGCCGAAACCGCGTTGTCCCCAACCCAAGCAATGGAAAGAATGCTGGAGCAACGCTCTGCTGGGGGAAAGGCCTGGTGCGTCGGTTGGAAGGAGGTGATCCGGGTGATTCGATGGCCTTCGAGGTCAAGGACTATCACTGTAGGCGTGCAGTGTTCTGCTTCTATACACTGCTCATAGTAAGCAATTCGGTTTTCCGCTGGCGACAATTCCGACTGCAACTTAGATTTTCCGTCGTGCGTGAGCTGATACTCACGTCCATCACGGACGACCCAAACTTCAGAGTCACGGATTTCCACTCGAAGCTGAGCTGGCCAAGCAAGCAATCCGACGAGAAAGAGAGTCAGCTGCATAGGTACGAACCTTGCACTGTAGTGTACGCCTAAGGGCCACAAGAGGAGGTCGTTCAGCAGAACTCATTTGGGCTGCGAGGCAATGGCCTTTGAAACTGAGGGAAGCGTCCGTCATCCAGAAGCGCTGAGTTCGGGCTTGCCCGTCAGCCGCCCAGAAACCGCAAGACTATTAGTCATTCGTACCTCAGCGCCACCATTGGATGTATCTTTGTTGCCCTTCGCGCCGGGATGTAGCACGCCAAGAGGGTAACGGCTGCGAGCAGAAGCGGCACAGCAAAGTACATCACGGGATCGCCCGCGGGTGAGTGACGCGTAACGCTCGCGGAGCACTGCCATTTCCGGTTTGTGCGAAAGCAACCGATGGCACAGGATATGCGTCTCACTGTGCGGTTAAGCTTAGAGGCTTGGCGCGGAACTAAGCGAGCCGGAATGTTTGTGCGTCGATTCCGAGATCGGCGTTCCCAGTGCCCAACCTACAAGCTTTCGCGTTCCTTCACAAAACCCCGATTCGAAAATCTCAGGTACTTAAACTTGCGGAAGGATAAACAAAATGAAACCGATATCCCGCTTAGTAGCGTTGGCCTGTTTTCTTCTTGCTTTCACCTTCTTTGTAGAGGTCGTAAGCGCTAGTGGGCCAACAGCCGTATACGCGCTAATCGACAAGGTTACACTCGAACCCAACGACGACCGCCCGCAGCGCATCGTTATTTACGGTGTCTTCAGTACTGCCGGGAATACGTATTCGGAACCGCAGCGCGGGTATCTCTGCTTCACATTGCCTACGCAAAACTCGGAACTGGCCCTTCGGGAGTGGTCCGATCTAAAGTCTGTCGCCGGTACGCGTCAAGTGGTGGCGTTCGGAAGGGGTTGGATGGCTAAGGTGCGGGTCCGAAAGTCCTCCGCCGAGGCGGGGAACGATCCGGACCTATATACGCTGAACTTCGGCGTAAAAAAATTGAACGCCGATGAGCCACACGCGAAAGCACTATTGGACTATAAAGGCCGCTGAACTGACATGGTATCTGTCTTATTTGACAAACGACGGAACAGCGTGTTGCGATTCTCCCGCAGAGATTCCGTCTTGGTGTCTCTAACGGCTCTCCATGCTGCAGTGCTGGTGGCCTGGCCGATAGCGCCGGTCATCGGCTTGGGAGTGTGGTGGAACTCGAACACCATCGCGCACAATTTCATCCATCGCCCATTTTTTAGATCGGCGACCATCAATCGACTGTTCTCCGCCGCCCTCAGTGTTCTGCTGGGAATCCCGCAGACACTGTGGCGCGAACGGCATCTGGCTCATCACGCCGAAGTGTCCTGGCGGCTTCGCGTTTCGCGCCAACTTGTGATTGAGACCGCACTCGTCCTGTGCCTGTGGTTCACATTCGCAGTGTTATACCCACGCTTCTTCGTGGAAGCCTACGTGCCTGGTTACTTCGCCGGTCTGGGGCTATGCGCCATGCAAGGCCAGTGGGAACACGCGGCAGGAAGACCTATCAGCCACTACGGAATGATCTATAATTTTTTGTGTTTGAACGACGGCTACCACGCCGAGCACCACGCCAATCCCGCAATTCCCTGGCGGGATCTACCACAACTCGTCGGCCCAAGCGCAGCCACCAGCCGCTGGCCCGCACTTCTCCGCTGGCTCGATGTGCCCCCGCTCGAGGTTTTAGAGCGTCTAGTGCTGCGGTCCCGCACCTTACAGCGCTTCGTCCTCCAACGGCATCGCCGAGCTTTTCGAGCGCTGCTCCCGCAGTTGCAGCCAATAACCCGCGCCACCATTGTAGGCGGCGGACTCTTTCCTAGCCCGAGTTTACCGCCCTCAGAGAGGGAATACGACTCTAAGCCGCTACTGGAGCGGTCGCAGCTTATGCTGGGTTGTATGACCTACGGGCTGCGATAACGCTCGAGACCGAGAATCTTGACGAGTTCGCGCTGGGTCGGGTCCATGTCCGCCAGGACGGTTCGCGCAAAAGGCTTCTGGGAGGCAGATGCTCCGGGGTAGAGGAGCGTCGCCTCGCGAATATCGGTAAGCAAGTCCATCATCTTCGCAATGCTGAGCGGGATGCCGGCCTGTGCGAGCTTGCGCCGTAACAGGTTCAGCAGCAGCAGGGCGAGCACGCAGTAAAAAGCGTGAACCTTGAGCTTCTGGTCCGTCCAGTGGAAAGCGGGACGGAAGGTCAGATAGTGCGGATCCTTCAAACGTCGAAAGTCGGCTTCCACGTGGTGTTGGGCGCGATAGGCAAGAACGATCTGCTCATCGGTCCAGTCGCTTCGGTCGGTGAACAGCAGGGTCTTGCCCAGCAGGGTCGCGCGGAGATGCTGATAGGCCTTATCGCGAAAGCGGAAAGAGAGTCGCGGGAGGCCAGCGCGATTCTTGCGTACCTGCACGGCAAACAGATCCGCCATGTGGCGGCCTCGCAGAATCCCCTTCACCTTCTTCTGAACTCCCTCCAGGGTAGGCGCTTTCCCTGGGGAATCGGGGCGGCGATTTTCCAGGTGTGTCCGGAGTTCCTGTAATTTCCGTTGGCGCTTGGCGATCTCGCGGGAAAGGGTCTGTGTCTGGGAATCGAAGAGCTCTTGGTTGAAGGTGCACAGGACGGTGCGCTCGATTCCGAAGACCACTTTGCGGGTGCGGTAGGAGCGCACCGCGGGCAGCTGCGCGGGATCGAGCTGGCGCATCGCTTTCCGCGAGATGCTCAGGAGATCCTGGTGCTGGGTGGGAACTAAAGAGCCCACGAAATGAAAGGGGCTGTCCGCGACGCGCTCCAGGTTCTCTTCGGAGTTGTTGCCTTTGTCGAAAACCAGGGTTATGTCACAAGCGCCGCGGGCCAGAGAACGGCACCGTTGGAAAAGTTCTTCGGAGACGCTGTGGAAGGTCACCGAATCGTGCTGATTCCCCGCATAGGTATGATGAAACAGGGGAACCTGGCCATCGGAAGTAACCAACAGGGCCAGGCCCAGAATCCGCAGGTTGTCCCGACCCTCCTTGCTATGGCCTCTCTGCGGCAGCTTCGCTCGTGCGTTGAAGCTGTCCAAGAAGGTGAAGAAGTTCGTGGCGTCAAACAGCAGGCAATGAAGGTCCAAACCGAAACGCGAAACCACCGTGCTGGCGATGTCCTGTTCTATGGCGGTGATGTGTTTGTCGCCGATGCGCGCCATGTTGTCCCAAAACCGCTGACTGGTGAGTTGCCCGGAAGACAGCGGCAGTAGGCGCCGCAGCGCCGTTTTCTGGTACCAAGCGGCAATCTGGGCCTTGCTGCGGGGGGCCATGCAGCGGTTGAAAGCTGCCATCAGCATGTACTGACCGACCGAGGGCCCCTGGGAAGCTCGTTTGGGCACGTGCCGATCAATGGTGGCGCGCAGATCGATGGCCTGAGCCGTATCCCACACGGCTGCGGAGGCGCCGAATTCATAGATGGCCAGCTGGGCCGGTTCGGGGCGCATCAGGCGATCCAGGATGCTTTGCGGGGGGCCTAGGTAAATGGTGGAAACAATCTTTGGCTTGCCCTCGACCCGCTGGCATTCGCGCAAGTAGTAGTAGGGTTTGCCGCGAATGATCTTCTTGGTGAGGCTTGGCATTCTGTTAGGTCATACTACACACTACTGCTTGTATGTCAATGGCAAAATATCCGCAAATACTGGTGTAATGGTTGCACATTAGTTGTACATCAGGCACAATTCCGCTTCATGCCGGAAGCGATACTTTTAATAGGATTAGGTCATACACAAACTGGCTGCGTGAGCTGAAGCGAGTTGGGTCTGCGAACCGCTCCAAATCGGGCGCGGAAGCACTTAGGCCTGTTGCGGGAATTACATCAAATCAGGCGAGCGCGGTAAACTCGGGCTAGAATTCGCCACAGGCGCAAGTCATCTATGAGACAGAGAACCCGCTCGCTCCTCGTTGTCGCTGTCGGCTTCGCGCTTTTGTCCTTGAGCGAGGCGGGATGTGAAGACAAACGAGTAACGAATCTCAAACAACGCGTGAAACAACTGGAAGACCGCACGCGTCAACTTGGAGCGGAACGCACCAAGAGCACCAATGACGACGATGTCCGGCGATTGAAGCTAGAGAATTGCGTGGCAGACGCGAA
>QHYH01000016.1 GCA_003223215.1 Acidobacteriota bacterium | reverse complement strand
CGCTGATGACCGTCGTCGCGGTCATGACATCGATGCCGTCGATCCGGGTTAGGTCCGTACCGCTCATGCGAAACAACCCTGTTCGCAAGTCGAACTGCGGCTTATTCCCACTCTTTTTCTTGAGTCGCCCCTTGCGCTTTTCTTCCGGCAGAGGGGCACCCTGACTCCGGTCCTCTCGCTGCTGGAGATACTGCGCGAGCTGCCGATCGCACTCGGCCATCTGCTGCTGGCAGAACTCATAGCCATCCTGCTCCTGCTTCAGTACAAACAGCAGATCTGGTTGCCAGTTGCCCTCCAGATAGTGCGCGATCTCCTCCTCGCTCGCCTGCACCCGAGGATCCCGAAACTCAGCCAGCTTATGCGGATTCCGTTCGCCTGCGAGAATGGCCTTGATGATGGCCTGCCCGGTAACTCCGCTGATATCGCTCAACACGTTCGCCAACTGCACATTCATCTGCGTCAGCGCCTTCTGTACCCGCAGAATATGCCGGCTGGCACTCTGCACCAGATCATTGCGCTGGCGCCAGTAAGTCCGCATCGTGCGGATCTTCTGCGATGGCCGAAAGGAATTTCGCAACAGTCCGTAGGTGTGTAGCTTCATCAACCATTGACTCTCCTGCACGTCGCTCTTGTGTCCGGGCAGATTCTTCGTGTCCCGGGCATTCACCAAGTACACTTCCAAACCTGCTTGTTCGAGAATGTCGTATACGCCGACCCAGTACACGCCCGTGGATTGCATCGCGACGGTGCGGATCCGGCACTGCTGCAGCCAAGCGGCCATCGCCTTCAGCTCCGCGGTGGTGCACCCGAAGCATCGTACCGGTTGGCTGTCTCGGCTCGGCGGTACCGCCGCATAGTGGGATTCGTTGCCGATATCAATGCCTGCGGCATCGGGATGGATCACTTCCAGGCTGAGGTCTTCGCTCTGGATCTTCCGCATGGTCTCCCGCCGTTGCTTGCGGTTCATCTCGTGCCAATGGTGCTGTGTTGGATGGTTGGTTGCTCTTTTGTTTTTCTCCTGTGGTTTGGCTTTCATGCTAACCTTCCTACGTTCGAATTCGACTTGGCCCGGCCCGGTTGGCGAAAATTACTCAATCTCCTCATCGGGGTCCGGGCCATTCTCCTTTTCAGGACAACGCCCGCCACCATCTACATAATCGCTACTACCGGAGCCATGCTTCTGTTCGGGCAGGAACGCTCCAGAGAAAATGCGGCCTTAGCTGCCGAGCCAGGTCGCAATGGAGATTCTAAATTAAATTGGGCAAGTCCGATCCGAGGCTCCGGGCTCTAGTCTCTAGTAGAGTTTCAGGGTCACACAACCGCCGCGCAGCGGCGGCCCGTGCTTCTGTGTGATCCCTTCAATATGAGCCTTTAACTCTTCCAGGTGCTCCGATTGAAGCCGGCCACTCAAGCGCAAAATGACGACGTGTCCGTCTGAGACTTGCTCAATTCTCAAGTCATCTGACCGCGCTCCTAATTCGCGCAAACGGAGGGCTGCAATGGAGATGCCAACCGCAAGACGTTGAGCCTACAGGGCTTTTCTGTCATCTGGCATGGCGGGTTCCGACAATTGGTGGATTTCGGCAAACGGTTCTTGCCTCAAAGAAGGTTAGGTAAATGATTGAGAGTATTTCAGGCGGAATGGAACTGGTGCTTCTTGATTCCCAGCTTTCGGATTTTCGTTTCGAGCGTGGACTTCGGTAATCCCCAGCCTCGCAGCCGCGCCGTTCGGACCCGCAATCCGACCTCGACTGTCTGCCAAGGCCGGTTCGCTTAGTTCTCGTTCGCCTCTGAGCTCCAAGACGAGCCAAACCATTGCCCGCAGCGGCCGTTCGAGGCGATTCGGGCTGCAACCGTGATTCGTCTACCGAGAAAGTCTGGCCATCGCACAAAATCACGGCTCGCTCGATCACGTTTTGCAATTCGCGAATGTTGCCCGGCCAATCGTAAGATTGAAAGAGTTCGAGCGTTCGTTTGTGGATGTTCTTGATCTTCTTCCCGGCCTTGCTTGCATAGCGTTCCGTAAGATATTCGACCAGCAACGGTATGTCGTCTCTCCGATCGCCAAGGGGCGGCACAGCAATCGAGAAGACATTCGTGCGGCAAAGCAAGTCGCTTCGGAATGTGCCTGCCGCGACGGCAGCCTTCAAGTCGCGATTCGTGGCCGCGATGATTCGCACGTCAACCGTGATGGATTGCGTTCCACCAATGCGCTCGAATAGCTCGAATTGTTAAAAATCAAGCCGGGATTCTTGTTGGTGGTGACCGAGCGAAGCCGAATAACTGCGATCTTGTGCTCCGCTGGTGCCCCAGGTGCCCCACCACAGAGTTGGCTCATCTTGATGTCTGTATTACAACGGAAAAAATAGTGTTGCGCCGTCCCCGGTAGCTCCCTCCAACCTTATTACTGCTCGAGGATCGTGATCCCGGGCGTTGCGTCGGTTGATGACTCGTGAATCATGACGGCTTTCGTCGGCGAAACCATGTAGAAGACGAATTGGTTTGTACGCGGCGGCGGGCAACCGGCAAGCATGGGGGCAATCAGGACGGCGACGCATAACATTGCCAGAGTCCGTCGCGAGGGGTTGCGGCGTGAGATGAGACGGCTGAGGAGCAACGACAGCAGCAAAAGCAGAGTAACCACGGAACCGCCGACGCCTGCTGTCGTAATCACAAGACTTGTTACAGCTCCCCTGCCGTTCCCACCGACGGAATAGGTGCCGGTAGTCGTTTGATTCACAAAGAGGCCAGACAAAGTACTCGCGCTCGCGGATTCAGAGAAATTGCCTGCTCCGTCCAACATTGCCAGACCCGTTGCGCCTACATTCGCCGTGATCGACGGAGCGACTGTACCTGCGGAAAACGTCCCCGAAAACGAAGAGTTCGTGAATCCTCCGCTTGGCGCTGGCCCCTGCCGCTCGACAAACCCGAATCCCACGTTGGGGCTTGTGTCTAGGATGAATGCCTGGTTTTTGTCGACAAGATACTGAATCCTGGCAGTGATGGCCCCAGCGGGCATGACTGTGACTCGCCCAGCATTGAGCACGGAATAGGTAGTTCCAAACGTCCTATTCGGCCCAATAGCGTTGCCAGAGCTAATGTCCGTGTCGAACGTGAGTGTTCCGTTCCCGTCTGGCATCATCAATCCAATTTCCGCGTACGATTCAGAAGATGAGCCGGAGACCACGCCAGATAGGTAGTAAACGGCAGGCGAATTGAGAGCGGTGTTGTCGAAGGGCGTGGAAGCCTGAGACAGAATCGTGCCGCTGAGCAGACCGTCAGAAGAAAATGTGTCGGTCCTCATAGCGAGGAACTCGCCGGCGGAAACCACGTAGGCAGCCAGATCCATAGCGGACGTCCCGGAAGGGTTCAGAGTGATCGACGTGCGACCATCGCCGGTTGTCGGGGCGGTGTATGTGCCGGTCAAGGTGGGATTCGTTGCGGTGCCGGCCACATTTTGGTCTGCGATACCGGTGGAGATGGTGCCCGAACCGCTTGCATTGAACGCCCCAACGATCGCTTCGCGGTTTCCGGCGGCGTCCTGGCCTGAAAACCCAAAGGCATAGGGACCTGTGATACTGCCCAAGGTAAAAGCTGAAGGGTCTTGAAGGCGCAGCAGACCAGAACCACGCTGACCCTTGGTTCCACTGGTGTCGTCGAATTCGACGAACCGGGCCTTGTGCGCAACATCGCTGCTGATGGAGTCGAGCACCAAGGCATAGGTCTTTGAGCCGCTCGCGGTTGTGATGGTAAAAGCTCCACGGTTGTCCGAACCTACGTTGTAGGTTCCGGTCAATGGCACAGTCAATGTGGAACCAGTGGGGCCGTTCTCGTCTTCGATACCCTCAGTGATATTTCCCTTTCCGTCGGCAGTGAAGCTACCCGCGATCGCCACTTGGGATCCCGTGGCGTCATCGAAGCCACTGAACAGAAATGCGTAGCGACCGTTCAACTCGGAATCGCTTGCTGTTCGCTTGCTGTTGTGTCGGAGACAACAGTGAGGGAGAGTGCTTGTGTCGACGTAAGGGCGGAGCACTCCGAATCAGCTACTTGCAGGGTGAAATTGGTAGTTCCAGAGGTTCCGGGTATGGCTGTGATTCTTCCGGTGGACGAATTCAGCGTGGCCCACGAAGGAAGCGAACCGCTCGCCACGGTCCAAGTGTACGGGGAGATTCCTCCTGCAACCTGAACCGCTTGGATGCAGATTGTGTCTGCCACACCACTTGGCAACGATGTGGTCCCGATCGATAGCGGAAGAACGGTCACGGTGATGCTTAAGTTGGCAGAAGCCGTCAGGGGCGGGTTTCCCGAATCAGCCAGCCGAACGGCGAAATTCGAGGTCCCTGCAGTGCATGGGGCCCCCTCAATTGTTCCATCAGTCCCGAGAGTAAACCCCGTGGGCAAGGAGCCGGAAGCGACACTCCAAGAAAAAGGAGGTACGCCGCCCGATTCTTGCGGCATAGCTGTGTACGCGCTGCCACCGACACCGGCTGGCGGAGAAGTTGTGCTAATTGAAGGGGGAGGGACCACGGTTAGCGAAGCGGCCTCCGATTTTGTATTGTCAGCAACAGATGTGGCGACAACGCTGACAGAAAGGCCAGCGGTGACCGGATTGGGCGCTGTGTAGGTAACGGAAGTGACAGTCTGATTGGAGAGGGCGCCGCACGCGGCCGCCGCGCACCCACTAGCTGCAAGGCTCCAAGTCACTCCCTTCTGCGCAGGATCATTGACAGCGATAGCGGTGAGGCTCGCTGACCTGTTTTCATCGACGGTTTGCGCTGATGGGGAGATGTTAACGAAAATTGGTGGTGGCGCGCTTGCTGAGCCGCCGCCACAGCCGATGGTGTTAGCGGCGAGAGCTACAGCGGCCAAGATTCCGACGAGCGTTACGCGATTCTTTGATCTCATCACGGACCTCCTGATCGAAATCGAAGGACTCTCGGTCCCGTTCAATTCAACAGTCGTCAGCCCGGCCTGTCGAAGGCCGCTATGTGTCCGTCGCCGCAGCGGAGGTGATTTTTCTTGACTCGACCGTTATAACTACGGGAAGAGTGTGGCCATTGGCTAGCGTCAAGGATTCAAACATCGTGCGTGCTTCCCTCGAGTCATCGTCGAACACGAGAGTTAGCGTGGCGGTGCGCACCAGCTGCCCCGAGTCGTAGACGTAGACCTAGACGTAGACGTTGCCGGTGGCCGTACAGTCAGCATCCACGATGATCTTGGCGGTGATCGTTTCCTGCGCGGACACGCCGCCATTGCTCCGAGTCTGCGTCCCGGAGAGATTTCCGTCTCTGTCCAAAGTGAATCGGCCCACTGCCGCGACAGGGACGGTCACAGTGCCCGTGGCGGTTGGAAGAATGATCGTGCCGACACACGTGTAACCCCATTTGCCTGCCACGGTGGCGTTTGAGCATCCACCGTCATCTTGAGCGCGCATTGCTGGTGCGAGGCAAAGATGCAAGGTGGCCAAGAAAATAATCGCGAGTGCCGTTCGTACAATCGTTCGCTTCATGAGGGTCCTCCCGCAGTGTTGCAAAGGGTGTGGTCTTCCTCCGTTGAGCGTAAGGATTTGCATTTGGAAGGCACGCCGTCAATCTCCGGCAAGTCTTCTTTTTTTTCTCTTCTGGCGATAACCTGCTAAGTGCTTGATTTGATAAGCCCGTTCGGACAGAATAGCCGCACAGAATCGCAGATACTGAGGGAATCGATTGCGGGATCTAGGCAGGTGCGGGGTGGCGCCGCTCAGTTCCGCGCAAGTGAACGTTCGTTTCGGAGAGTTCGACATTGACCCGCGTTCCGGCGAATTGCGGAAGCGCGGCATTCGGATAAAGCTGCAAGGTCAACCCTTCCAAGTGCTCCAGATTTTGCTCGAACATGCCGGTGACGTGGTCACCCGTGAAGAACTGTAGAACAGAATCTGGCCGGCGGATACGATTTCGACCACAGCCTGAACAACGCGGTCAAGAAGTTGCGCCAAGCATTAGGGGACGAGGCCGAAAAACCCGTTTTATAGCAGGGCCTTCAGCTGTTTGACGGAACAATTAAATCACGATAGCGGCGAATTTGCGATGAGCACAGTTGCGACGTCACTTCACCTTGCCAGTTGCCAACTACGGAAATCAGGTGCAAAATCGCCGGATAATGAAGCGTCCCTCTATGAAGCGTGCTCTGTTGCTTTTCCTTTTAGCCAGCCTAGTTACCCCCGCTGTCGCACAGAATGGTGGAAATGTCGAGGTTGGACGCGTTAGCTTCGAGGCACTGAGCCAACAAACAGAAGGGTCTCTGCTCCGCTGTCGGGGAGATGTCGAGATGGCGACCCATTCCTTTGTCTTGCGGGCTGATGAAGTGGACTATCATTCCGACACTGGCACAGCTGGCACAGCAGAAGCACGCGGTAGTGTGCGGATACAACTCTTGCCTGTGACTCCAAAAACTGCTTCTGACCGAAGGCAACAGCACCAGTGAGTGCGCCTCCGCAATAACTAGCGTCGTCCTGCAACGCCTTCGCGAGGAGTCCGATTCATCCTTGATTAAAGATGGCGTCGTGGAACGCGACCACGTCTGGGTGGTCCTGAGCAGACTTGGCAATCAGAATCTTTAACCCTGGCTACTGGTGATTAGGTTCGGTAGAAGACGCAGCGGCCTGCGAGACTACCAAGAATTCGAACGATTTTCCGTCGACCTTGAACTTTATTTTATTCTTGTCGAGCGTGAATTGGACCGCTGTATTTAACGGAATGAGGGTCTGATCGGATGGCTTCGGCTGACGAATGGTGTAGTCAGTGCTGCCGGAGCGGACGACATACTGCTGACAAAGGAGATCGATGTCCTGCTTCTTGGATTTCTTTGTGCCACACTGGACAGAGGTGTGGGAAACAATAGTGCCGGGCTGCGGTTTGGGCCCGGCGAAGACGGCCGCTGTACTTAGTAAAAGGGCGGCGAAGAAAGTTAGAGACTTTTTCATATGGACACCCGGCAACAAACGGTCGCTTAGAAGTATAGCGCAAATTGGCAGCTGTACAGCCAGGGCCAGCGGCAACTTGTAGGCCTAATCGGAGAGGTGGATATGCGGCAGACGCTTCGCGTGCTGTGCTCAGCACGTCTTGCCGATGGGTACGGTCTTGAGCTGCGATTATAGTTTCCCTGCGATTTTCCAAGCACCACAGAATCAATAGGTTGCATACGGATGGACACCTGTGGGCCAAAAACCTACGACGATGTTGGCGGGCATTTGGAAACAAGCCTAGTATGAAATCGACAATCTCATGTTCTTCTCTGGCCCGGGCACGCCTAACGGATAGAACTACTATCAGTTCTGCGGCAAAAATGGCCGCGATGAAAATCATCTCCCACACTGTTCTGCTTCCCCACGTCCAAACCAGTGCTGCGATAACAAACGGAATAAGCGCCATCACAATGTTGAAGGGATGAAATGCAAATGACCCTCTCAGATTGCTGTCGCCGTCAACCTCGCTCACTTCACCGAGAAGATACAGAGCGCGGTCTCGTGATCGGTGGGCAACCATGATCCGTCACGCAGATCCGACGCAACCAGTAGGCGCGTTGGCGCAAACGATGACTGAATCGGCCTCGCTCTGTCTTTTGGTACCGACCGGTTGGCCACGCGCCGAATTGCCAACCGCGTCCCGTAGGGGCGCCTGAACCATGTCCTCAATCCGACTTACCCCGGCTTGCGGGCGGAATAATTCCGTTCATCCGCAGATACTCCACCATCTGCCCGTAATGATTGTACGCATGCGCCACCCCAAACTCCGCCAGGTGCAGCCGCTGCGACTTCCCATTCGCGGCCGGCTCCAACATATTCTGCGCGGTGAGAGTCGCGGCTGCCTTGTGCCCCAGCGCAAACGAATCTTTCAAAAATTTCAAAATCTCGGCCCTGCTCTTCAACTCCACTGGACCGTTCCCATCCTTAATGTTTGCAGGCACCGGATCGCCGGTAATTGGCGACCAAATAAAATAATTCGACGAAGCAATGTGCTTCACCTGCACCGCAAACGAACGAACCCCTTTGTAATCGTCTCCGGGAATATTCAAGGTCTCGGGAGTGAAGTTGAATTTCTCCTCCGGCATGGCCTCGGTGGCCTCCACGACTTGCTTCTCGACCGCGCTGATATCCCGGTCAACCATCGCAGCCACCGTCGTCTGCGTCGACGCTTGTGCTTGCGGCGCACTTGCGGCGGGGACAGTCTTTGCGCCTTGTCCGAACGCGGTCCCGGCAAAAATCACTGCCAACCACAAAACGATACGCAGTTGTCTCATCGGAGCACCCTCCTGGTGGCTTTCCCCGTTAGACGTGACGCCTCCGCCGAAGTTTTGTCAAATTCCTCAGGCAGAAACTTCCCGGATAACGTTAGTGCTTTATCGGATGCGCGTTGTCCCTGAGGAGTGAACGCAGGCGGAGAGTTCTGCGCGCGTCCGGTAAAGCCGTTAGCACGTGGCCGCTGGCGATTGCGGTGGACGCGGGCCTT